>CAZTLS010000015.1:0-333 GCA_964614405.1 uncultured Pleurocapsa sp. | reverse complement strand
CCGCCGATGGCTCGTCCAAGACATTTACCGTCACGGCGCGCATCGATACGCCCGTCGAACTGGAATACTACCGCAACGGCGGCATCCTCCAGACGGTGCTGCGTAAATTCCTCGCACAGGCGTAAGGCATGAATCAAACGGGGCGCTCCGCGTGGAGCGCCCCGCAAGCGTGGTCACAGGCAGGGGTCATGCCTCGGTGGGGTTGAGCACGCCATAATCACCGTCCTTACGCTTATAGACGATGTTGAGCAGCCCGGTCGTCGCATTGGTGAAAACAAAGAAATTGTGACCGAGCAGTTCCATCTGCTCAATCGCTTCTTCCTCAGTCAGCCG
>CAZTLS010000014.1:0-72177 GCA_964614405.1 uncultured Pleurocapsa sp. | reverse complement strand
GGGCTGCTCGGCGGGCTGTGGGAGTTCCCCGGTGGCAAGCAGGAACCCGGCGAAACGCTTGAAGCGTGCCTGGCGCGCGAACTGGATGAAGAGCTGGGGATCACCGTCGCGGTCGGTGCGCATTTCGTCTCGGTGCGTCACGCCTTCACCCACTTCAGGATCACCCTGCACGCTTTCTGGTGTCGCATTACCTCCGGCGAGCCGCAGTCGATCGGCGTGCAGGACTGGGCGTGGGTCGAGGAAGGGGAACTGGACAGGTACGCCTTCGGCAAAGCCGACCGCGAGATCATCGCCGCGCTGCGCCAGCGTGCCGACCGCCTGCTGTGACGCGCCGCATCACCCTACACACCCGGTGGACACGGGGGTACACTAGGCACTCTGGATGATGCACGATCAGAAACAGGCAGGATGACGGGTGATGGAACGAATCACGGCGGGCAGGCTGATCATCGAGCAGGACAATCTGCACTGGCGTCTGGTCTTCCCGAACGGCGGGCAGGCGGATCGCGTCCTGTTCACCATCATGCAGGGCGCGCCTGCGCAGTATGACCCGCTGTTCGCACGGCAGCGCGGGCTGCCTGAAGGCGGGGCGATCACCCCCGATCAGGTCGATCGCGTCGTGGTCGGCTGGTCAGCGCGTGACAGTGCCTGGCATCTCGGTCTGATGCTCAGCGACTCGCTCGGCACGGCGCGCGGCAGCCGCTGGTGCGGCTTGGCGACGTGGAATGACCCCGATGGGCGCGCCTTCGACACGGTAGCGCAGCACGCCGGGCAGTCCCTCGCGCACAAGCTGGCGCGCCCGATCGCCATCGTGCCGCCCAAACCGCTCAACGGTGTGCCCGCCCAGGATGCGGTGCGCGCCCCGATGCCGCCGATGACCGCGCCGATCGATACTTCTGAGGTGCGCCAGCCCATCCCGCAGCCGCCGCTGCCCATCACACTCGACGACTGGACGCTCGAACGGCTGGACGGGCGTCGCGTCGAACTGCGCCTCAAACGCGCATGGGTGCGCGCCCGCTTCCTGCGCGCAGGCTGGTATATCATCCTGACCGGGGTGTTCGCTGTACTGACGCTGACCACCTTCACCAGCGGCATCGCTCTGCCACGCCCGGAATTTCTGGCATGGATGGGCGTTGGGTCGATCATCGTGATGATCCTCGCCGTGCTGGTCACGCTGGTGCGCGCGGCGCGCCAGCCCAAACGCATCGTGTTCGACGGCGCGGCGGATCGTGTGGTGTGGCTGCGGGGTCGATCGGTGGTCGGGGAAGTGCCGCCCGGCATGGTCGAGGCGGTGTACGCCTCGCACGTGGTCGGCAAGGTGGGTAGGCGGGCGGCACGCCCGGCGCGCCCGGTGCGCTTTGGTGAGATCAACCTGCTGCTCACCGATGGGTCGTTCGTCCACGTGCTGACCATCCCGCGCACCGACGAAACCATCCCCACCACCGATGACCCGCTCGATGAAGAGCAGATCGTCCCGCTCACGACGTTCAACGCCCGCACACGCCTGCAAAGCGCGGCGCTGGCGATCGCCGAGGCGCTCAACCGCCCGGCTGCCTACGACAAGCGCGTGTGACGTTAACACTTGGGATCGATTGCGTTAAGCGCCGCATCATGCGGTGTTCAATCGAGGCTGTTGGTGATAGCATCAGCAGACCTTTTCGTATTTTCTGATCGACAACGGATACCCTGACATGAGCAGTGAACGCCCCCTCATCCTGTTTACCAATGACGACGGCATCGCCTCTCCTGGCTTATGGACGGTCGTGGACGCCTTTGCGGAGATCGGCGATGTGCTGGTCATCGCCCCGCGCGAGCAGCAGAGCGGGACGGGGCGCAGTATGCCGATCACCAGTTCGGGACGCATCCACAGAGAAGAGCGGGCGATTCGCGGCGTGCAGCGCACGGTCTACTCGGTTGAAGGCACGCCCGCCCAGTCGGTGCAGCACGGCGTGTTCGAGCTGGCGGATCGCCTGCCCGCGCTGTGCGTGTCGGGCATCAACTATGGCGAAAACACCGGCAACGGCGTCACCATCTCCGGCACAGTCGGCGCGGCGCTGGAAGCCGCCAGCCTCGGCATCCCGGCGATCGCCGTCTCACAGCAGACGCCCCTCGATCTGCACCTGACCTATTCCGATGAGGTCGATTTCAGCGCTGCTGCCGCTTTCGCGGTGCGCTTCGGCACATGGCTGATCGAGAATGACCGCCCGGATGATGTCGATGTGCTGAAGATCGATGTGCCCATCGGCGCGACGCCTGATACCCCCTGGAAGATGACCCGTCTTTCGCGCCGCCGCGTCTATTGGCCCACCCGCCCGGAGCGGGTCGCGCTGTCCGACGTCGGACGCATGGGCTACCGCTACAATTTAGACCCGGCGAAGGCAGAACCGGACTCGGATGTCTATGTCGTGCTGCATGAAAAGGTCGTTTCGGTCACGCCGATCAGCCTCGATATGACTTCGCGCACCGACCCATACCGCCTGCGTCAGCTGCTCACGGGCGAACTGGTCTACGCGGAAAAGGCGCGCCGCAAGCCGTTCGACCAGCTTGACGACCTCAACCGCGCCATCAACGGCAAACACGAATAAAGCCGGGCAGGGCATGAAGGCGATCGCGCTGGCTGTGCTGCTGCTGGGCATCTTCGCCGCACGCGCTGACGCTCAGGAGATCGCTTACGGCGTCACGGTGCGCGGGCGCATCACCGACTCTGCACCCCGCGTCGTCCACACCTTCGAGGGGCTGCGCGGTGAGATCGTCAGCATCAGCCTGACCTTCAGCGGGGCGCTCCAGCCGATCGTGCTGCTGGCTGGTATGGCGCACGGGGTATTGCCAACCGCCTTCGATGCCGACGGCGCGCCAGGGCGTGATGTGCAGGTCGCCAGCCTGCTGCTGCCCGCCAGCGACACATGGCAGCTCATCATCGCCCGCTTCGGCGGCGCGCTGGGCACGACCAGCGGCGAATATGCCCTGACGATCACGCGCGTTGGCGTCAGTTCGCAGGCGGGCAGCGCACTGCGCTTCGGCGATACCGTCTACAACACGATCACCGACAGCGAGCCGCGCTTCTTCTACAGCTTCTTCGCGCTGCGCGGCGATGTGATCACCATTCGGATGCAGCGGGCATCGGGCGATCTCGATGCGCTGCTGCTGCTGGTCAACAGCCGCTCTGAGGTGCTGGTGGAACAGGATGACGCCCCAGGCACGACCGACGCCATCCTGACCGACTACATCATCCCCGAAGACGGCAGCTACGCCATCGTCGCTACCCGCTACGGGGGTGAGGCGGGGCGCAGCCGGGGATCGTTCGTGCTGACGTTAACCGGGCGCTGAACGCCGCACTTCCCGTATGACCGCCGTTGCTGCGATCGCCAGCACCACCACGCCCCACAGCACCCATTGATAATCGCCGAAGCGATCGTACACCAGCCCGGCTGCCAGCGGTGCGGATGTGCCCGCCAGCGTGAGCAGCAGCGCCAGGACGCTGGAGATGCGCCCGTAATGCGCCACGCCGTACACCTCGGCGATCAGCGCAGGGCGCACCAGCGTGAACGCCCCCTGTGCCGCCCCGAACAGCAGGATGAACCCGCCGATCGCCAGCGCTGTGTGCCCGGTCAGCAGCAGCGCACCTGCCACCGCGTGCAGCGCAAACACGCTCACCACGATTGTCCAGATCGAGAAGCGCCGCTCCAGGGGTGCGAATACCACCCGCCCCGCCACCTGCATCGCCCCGATCACCCCGGTGGCGAACGCGGCAGTGCTGGGATCGACTCCCACGCCGATCAGGAAGGGGATGAAATGCACCCGGATCGCCGACGCCGACAGGGTGATCAGCCCGAAGCCGAGCGCCGTCATCCAGAAGGCGCGCATCCGCAGTGCCGCGCCCACCGTCATCCCGGCAGGGGCGGCGGGCGGCAAGGTGGTGTCGCTGATCGCTTCGCCATCCGGCAGCAGACCGAGGTCGGACGGACGGCGACGCAGCATCAGGGCGTGCAGGGGCAGCGTGATGCAGCCGAGGAACACGCCCAACAGCAGCACCGCCAGCCGCCAGCCGAATGCCTGAAGCAGCGCATCGCACAGCGGCAGAAAGAGGGTGCTGGCGAAGCCTGCCGCGAAGGTGACGATCGCCAGCGCCGCCCCCCGCCGGGCGCGGAACCACCCGGCGATGACGGCGAAGGCGGGTTCATACAGCACGCACGCCGCGCATACCCCCATCCCGGCAAATACCAGATAGAACCCAGGCAGCGTGCCGACCATCGACCAGGCGATGACCAGCAGCGACGCGCCCGCTGCGCCGACGGTCATCAGCAGACGCGCGCCGAAACGGTCGATCCAGATGCCGACCGGGATCGCCATCCCGCCCGCCACCAGCATCATCAGGGAAAAGCCGCCTGTCAGCTCAGTGCGCGTCCAGCCCAGGTCGCGCTCCATCGGCGTCAGGAAGACGGTGAAGGCGTAGTAGAGGATGCCCCACGAGATCGTCTCGGTGAGCGCCAGCGTGAGCGTCAGATACCAGCCGTAGTACGGTCTGGCGCGATCGATGACCGTTGACAGGGCGCTCACAGGGTCGGGATGCCGTCCAGTGTGATCACGGTCGGTATCGCCGACGCGCCCGGCACGGCACAGCACGCCCCGCCCGCCGCCAGATCGCTGCTGCACACGCCCGTCTCAGGCAGCACCAGGCGCACATCGCGCGCCGCCTGCCAGTCACCCGCCAGCGCCGCCACCACCGACCGCACCTGCTCATACCCGGTCAGCAGCAGGAAGGTGGGCGCGCGCCCGTAGCTCTTCATGCCGACGATGTAGAAGTCTTTTTCCGGCTGGCGCAGCTCGGCTTCGCCGTGTGGGGGCACAGTGCCGCACGAGTGCAGGTTGGGGTCGATCATCGCCGCGATGCCCCGCGCCGCCTCGACAGACGGATCGAGGTCGAGGCGCAGTTCGCGCAGCATGGTTGTATCCGGGCGCGCGCCCGTCGCGGTGATCACCTCATCGACGGTCAGGCTGACCTGTCCATCCGGCGTATCGCCCGTCACCTCGACGCCGGAGTCGGTCAGGCGCACGCCGCAGGCGTGGAACGGCGCGACGATGCGGATCAGCCCGCGTGCCACCGCTTCGCGCATCCGCGTGCCCAGTGCGCCGCGCGCGCTCAGCGCGTCATCCGCGCCGCCGCCGTACACCTTCGCCAGATTGTCGCTTCGCATCACCCACGTGATCTGCGTGCCAGGGGCGTCCGCCGCCAGCCGTTCCAGATCCAGCAGGGCGTTGACGGCGCTGTGTCCGCTGCCCGCCACCAGCACGTGCCTGCCGGCATAGCGCGCCCGGTCGCGCCCGGTCACATCAGGGATGCCGTAAGCGATGCGGGCTGCGGCTGCGCGTTCACCAGGTGCAGGCGCACCATCCGCGCCCAGCGGGTTGGGCTGTCCATACGTGCCGCTGGCGTCGATGACGGCGCGCGCCGCGATGACCGCTTCCTGTCCGTCGGCATAGGTGATGTGCAGCAGGAACGGTGCATCGGCGCGACCGGCATCCTTCATTTTGTCAGCGTGACGGCGGGTGATGGTCGTGACGCGCGCGCCGAGGTGCAGGTGTGGGGCGATCTCCGGCAGGGCAGCGAGTGGGGCGAGATACGACCCGACCAGTTCCGCCCCGGTGGGCAGGTCATCTTCCGGCGGCATGACCCAGCCATGCCCGCTCAGCAGGCGGACGCATTCGGCATCGACCACATAGCGCCAGGGCGAAAACATGCGGACATGTCCCCAGGCGCGCACCGCCGCGCCGACGCGCTCGCCCGCCTCGAACACGATCGGCGTCTCGCCGCGCGCCAGCAGGTGCGCCGCCGCCGCCAGCCCGACCGGACCTGCACCGATGACCGCGATGGGAAGGGTGTGAATGCTCATCAGGATACTCCTGTATCGTAAAAATGCGATAAAGCAAGGCAAAAAAACACGTCTATGACAGAGCGCCGACCTGCTGGCGAAACCACGCCAGCGCCTCGGTGTCGATGCAGTAGCAGGTCGCGGGTCCCTCAACTACGCCGCATATCCAGCCCGCATCGCGCAGCACCTTGAGATGCTGCGAGACGGTCGCCTGTGCCAGCGGCAGCACATCGACTAGATCGCCGGTGATGCACTGGGGATGCGTGCTGAGGTAGCGCACGATTTGCATCCGTGCCGGATGCCCCAGCGCTTTCATCATCGCCACCAGACGCAGATCATCCTCGGTCAGCGAATAGGTTTTGGGATCGCGTGTCGTGTTCATATCGCAAATATACGATATAGCAGGTGATCTGTCAAGAGGTGATGTGCAACACCAGGCGGATCATTCACGTACAGATCATCAGAACAGAAGCCAGACAGGACGGATGGCACACTATGCAGGGCACAGCCGATCACCCTTACATCGTTCAGGTCACAGGACTCGCCAAATCGTTCAAACGGGCGGACGGCGAACGGTTTTACGCCGTGAAAGGCATCGATCTGCACATCCGCCGGGGCGAAATCTTCAGCCTGCTCGGTCCCAACGGCGCGGGCAAGACGACCACCATCTCGATGATCAGCGGGCTGCTCGCCCCGGACTCCGGCGAAGCGCTGATCGGTGGGCATTCGATCATCCGTGAACCGCTGCAAGCCAAGCGGCTGATCGGGATCGTGCCGCAGGAGATCGCCCTCTACCCGGCGCTCAACGCCCGCCAGAATCTGGAATTTTTCGGGCGGATGTACGGGATGCGCGGGGCGGAGCTGCACCGCGCCGTCGATGAGGTGCTGGAGCTGATCGACCTGAAAGACCGCCAGAAGGACAAGGTGGAACGTTTTTCAGGCGGCATGAAGCGCCGCGTCAACATCGGCGCGGGGCTGTTGCACAAGCCGGAGCTGATCTACATGGACGAGCCGACCGTCGGCATCGACCCGCAGAACCGCCGCCGCATCCTCGACACGGTGTTGCGCCTGCGTGATGAGATGAAGATGACCGTGCTGTATACCTCGCATCTGATGGAGGAAGTGCAGGAGATCAGCGACCGCGTGGGCATCATCGATCACGGGCAGATGATCGCGCTGGGCACGGTGGGGGAACTCATCCAGAGCGTGGGCGAGGAAGACCGCCTCATCCTGCGCGTGGGCACGCCGACGCTGGACGAGGCGCTGCTGCGCCGCATCGAGGCGGACGTGCCGACCGTCACCCGCGCGGTGTTCACCCCGATCGTGCCTGGGGCGTCCGGTGAGAACGGCGACGCGCCTTCGCCCACCGAAGGGACGCTCATCGTGTACGCGGCGCGCGGACGGCGCGCTCTGCCGGACATCATCCGCATCGCCAATGAAGCCGGGCTGGAGATCGCCTCTGTCGAAGTGCGCGAACCAGACCTGGAAGCCGTCTTCCTGCACACCACCGGGCGCGCCCTGCGCGACTGAGCGCCGAAAGGAAAGGGCATTCCCATGTGGCGTAAAATCCTGACCATCGCCTGGAAAGATGTCTATCTGACGTACACCGATCGCACGCTGCTGCTGATCATGCTGCTCACGCCGCTTGCCATCTCGACGATCATCGGCGCAGCGTTCAGCGGCTTCATCGGCGGCGGGGGCGGCACACCGATCCGCGATGTGCCCGTCGTCGTCGTCAATCTCGACTCCGGAGTGGAAGCGGGCGGTGAGCGGCTCAATCAGGGCGCGATCTTCATCGATGCGCTCGTCCCTCAGGGTGACCCCGACCCCGACAACGCGCTGCACAGCCTGACCGACGCGGTGCAGATGACTGATCCTGACGCGGCGCGCGCCGAAGTCGATCGCGGCAGCGCGGCTGCGGCGATCATCATCCCTGAAGGCTTTTCGCGCGCCATCACCTACACGCAGAGCATCGACGCCCTTCAGCCCGTGACGATCGAAATCTACACCAACCCCGCCAGCCCGGTCGGGGCGGGCGTGGTGGAGAGCATCACGCGCGCCTTTGCCGACCAGATCGCCACCGGGTCGATCACCGTCGCGGCGACCATCGACACGCTGGTCAGCCGGGCGCAGAGCAATCCGCTGTTCGGCATTCAGTTCGCGGCGGCATCGTCATCCGGGGCGTTCCAGCCCGATTTTTCGGCGGCGTTCGCCCCAGGTTCAGGGGTGATCGCCGTCGAGACGCAGACGGTGAGCGGGGCGCGTGCCGGCTTCAACCCGCTGGTCTCGTTCGGGTCGGCACAGGCGCTGTTCTTCATGATGTTCACCGCGCTGGGCGCATCGGTCAGCCTGCTCGAAGAGCGGCGCGATGGCACGCTCCAGCGGCAGGCGGTGACTCCGACGCCGCTCGTGGCGCTGCTGCTGGGCAAGATGCTGGGCACGCTGGTGACGTGCGTGGTGCAGGTGGCGGTGCTGCTGGTGGCGCTGACGCTCGTGGGCAGCCTGATCGCCGGGCAGTTGCAGTTCATCTGGGGCAGCAACGTGCTGCTGATCGCGCTGGTGGTGCTGCTGGCGTCGCTGGCAGCGGGCGGCGTGGGCGCGCTGATCGCCAGCATCGCGCGGACGAGTGAACAGGCGAACATCATCGGCAGCGTGGTGGCGCTGGTCTTCGGTCTGTTCAGCGGGGCGTTCTTCGATGTGAGCGCCATCCCAGGATCGAACATCATCAGCCGCCTGACGGTCAACTACTGGGGCGTGGAGGCGTTCACCAGACTGTCGCAGGGCGTCACCGACATCGGCGTCAACCTGATCGTGCTGGCAGCGCTCGGTACAGCGTTTTTCGCCATCGCGTTGTTCGTTTTCAACCGCCGCCTGAGCATCTGACCCGCCTGATACGGAGACCTGTCCCATGCGAACGATTCTGGACATCGCCCTCAACGATCTGCGTATCGTCTTTGCCGATCGATCGATCTGGCTCAACCTCGTCGTGCTGCCGATCATCGTCTCGGTCGCCGTCGGCTTCGCCAATGGAGCGGGTGTGACGACGGGCACGCCCAGCCCCGCCCGCATCACCATCGATGTGCTGGATGAGGATGCCAGCCCCGCTTCGGCGCAGTTCATCGCCGCGCTGCGCGCCGCCAACAGCACGCTGCGCCTGTGCCCGTTCGACCAGACGCCGGACGATGCCTGTCGATTGGACGGCGCGGCGCTGACAGCGGAAGCGGCGATGACCCGCGTGCGCGAACGCGCTACCCGCGCACTGGTGATCATCCCCGTCGGCTTCGGTGCAGCGCTGGAAGCTGGTGCGCCCGCTGAGGTGATCTACCGTTCAACGGAGGCTGCCGGGACGCCCAGCGTGATCCTCCAGGCGGTCAGTGCCGCTGCCACCCGCCTGAGCGGAGTGGGCAGGGCGGCGTCAGTCGGCATGGAGGTGGCGTCGTCCATCCCGTTCCTCACCTTCGCCGATGATGCCGATCGCGCTGCTTTCGAGAGTGCGCTGCGCGATCGGGCGGAAACGCTGTGGGCGCGCGACCTGATCCGCGTCGAGACGGTGCGCGGTCAGGTCGATGTGCAGGCGAGCGGCGGGGAGGGCTTCGCTCAGTCTATCCCAGGCATGGCGAGCATGTACGTGCTGTTTCTGGTGCTGCCCGCCGCCAACGCCATCATCCTCGAACGCAAGCGCTGGACGCTGCAACGTATGGCGACGCTGCCGATCAGCCGGGCGCAGATTCTCGGCGGCAAGCTGCTGGCGCGCTTCATCATGGGCATGATCCAGTATGCGGTGCTGTTCGGCTTCGGGGCGCTGGTGCTGGGGGTGCGCTTTGGCGATCAGCCGCTGGCGATCCTGCCGGTCATGGTGGCGTATGTGGCGTGCGTGACGGCGCTTTCGCTGGCGCTGACCACCATCCTGCGGACGGACATGCAGGCGCAGGGGATCATCCTGTTCATCTCGCTGACGCTGGCTCCGCTGGGCGGGGCATGGTGGCCCCTGGAAATCGTGCCGTCGTGGATGCGGACGATCGGGCACATCTCGCCCGTCGCCTGGGCGATGGACGGCTATCGGTCGGTCATCTTCTACAGCGGCGGCTTGGCAGAAGTGCTGATTCCGGTCTCGGTGCTGGCAGTTGCAGGGGCGGCGCTGTTCGCCTTCGGTGCGGCGCGCTTCCGGTTTGTCGATTAAGGGTGCAGCGCGGTGGGAACAGTCCCGCCCCATCTCAATCGACGAAGCGGTATTTGAGCAGCGTCCACAGGGCGATCGGCGCGTCCGTCCACTTGATCTTCTTGCCTTCCGTCCACTCGCGCCCGTTGTACGAGATCGGCACTTCGTAGATGCGGATGCCCTGCTTGAGGACTTTGGCGGTGAATTCCGGCTCGAACTCAAAGCCGCGCGCGTGGATCGTCATACCGCGCACCACTTCCGCGCGGAATACCTTGTAGCACGTCTCCATGTCGCTCAGGATGGCGTTGTACAGGATGTTCGTCGCCAGCGTCAGCCCCTTGTTGGCGACCATGTTCCAGAAGTTCATCGCCTTACGCGGACCGCCCAGAAAGCGCGACCCGTACACCACCTTGCTGATCCCTTCCTGAAGCGGACGCAGCAGCACCGGGTAATCGCGCGGGTCGTATTCCAGATCGGCATCCTGAATCAGGATGATGTCTCCAGTGGCGTGCTGAAAACCCGTCACCAGCGCCGCGCCCTTGCCGCCGTTGCGTTCGCGGAAGATGATCTGCACGCCTGGGCGCGCTTCCGCCTCAAGCTGGTGCAGCAGGTCGCGCGTGCCATCGGTCGAGCCGTCATCGACGATGACGATCTGATCCGCCAGCCCGACCGCCTGCACGCGCCCCAGCACAGGCAGGATGGTGTTCACCTCGTTGTAGCACGGGATGACCACCGTCACGGTCAGGCGGCTTTCGGGCGTAGCAGGCGAATGTGCGGGGGAAGGGGTCGTCGTGGTCACGGTGCTGCATCATCTCCGGGTGCATTCAATTGCGGGTAGGACGAACGGATTATCCCATACCCATCGGCGATCGTACAGGGCAGCACCCGGATCGTGTTACACTGAGGGTATGATCTGCCATCAATATCCTGCTGATGAAAGGCGCTGACCTGTGCCCACACGCCTTATCGCCCTGCTGTTCGTCCTGCTGCTGGCGGGCTGCCAGCTCACCCAGACGGGGGACCCCACCCCCAGCCCGACGCTGATCGCAGCGCGTTCTGCCACGCCCGCCCCGGCATCGCCCACCCCGGAGACCACGCCCGAAGCGACCCTCATCGCCGCAGCACTGCCCACTGCCACGCCGAACACGCTGCCCACTGTGCCGCCCGTACCCGCCCGCGATGTGCTGATGGGCGGCGTCCTCGCCTGGATCGGCACGACGGGCGGGGCTTCCGGCACGCCGCGCACCGGGCAGGTGGCGCTCATCACGGCAGACGGGACAGTCTCGACGCTCATTGACGCGCCCAATATCGCCACGCCCGCGCGTGCCTGTGGCGAACGTCCTGCGGCGGGTGACCTGTTCGCCTTCTTCGTCGGCGGGGAACGCGGCACGCTCTACATGATGCGCGGGGCGAACGCGCCGGTTGCCATCGCCGAGACGGATTATCTGGCGTGCCTGGGCATGGGGACGTTTGCCTGGTCGCCCAATGCCGGACGCTTCGCCTTCATCGACTATCCCGCCGGGGCAACGCGCGCCGAATACACCGCCGGGACACTGCGCGCCTACGCCAGCACCGACTTTGCGCCCATCGTCGTTGTGCCTGACGTCAGCGCATTTGCACTTGGGCTGAATGATGCACTGCTGCTGCGCTTTTATCCCAGCGCGCGCGGCATCGCCGAAGAAGCGGCGGTGCTGCTGTGGGAGGATGGGGCGGACGCACCGCGTGAGATCGCCACGCTGCTGCCCACCGAGGGCGGCTGTCGCTTCACCAGCGGGCAGATCATGCGCGCTGACGGTGACGCACTGCTCATCATGGGGCAGCGCTGCACGCGCGGTGATACCGCCACCCGCTGGCAGTTGTACACCGTCGGGCTGGGGGATGGCGCGGCGTCGCTGGTGCGTTCAGATGCACAGCCAGGTGCGTTCGTCACCTTTGCGCGCAACAATGTCCTCTTCCCATCGCCCGATGGACGCACGGTGTATTTCAGCGTGCCGGACGGCGTGGCGGCGTTCACCGTCGCGCTGGCGGCGATCAGCCGCGCCGACTTCACCATCAGCGTCCCGGTGGCGCGTCAGGCGGTCTTCCCCAACTACAGCGGCACGACCAACGCCGCGCCGCGTTTCTCGCCCGATGGACGCTGGCTGGGGTTCGTCATCACCTCGCCCGATGCCGACAATCAGATCGCCGCGCTGGAGCTGAACGCGCCCGCCCGCCCGCCCGTCACGGTCAGCGCCGGCGGGCGCGGCAACCTGATCCCCGGCTTCGCCTTCAGCCCGTTCAGCGACCGCCTGTACGCCATCGCGGGCGGGTCAGACAACGCCCTGCTGGACATCGACCTGAACAGCGGCGCATCGCGGCGCATCGCGCGCGGGCGCTTCAGCGGGGCGGTGGTGGCGAACCGCGACCAGATCGCCGTGCTGGATGGGCGGCGTGAGAGCAACCCCCCTGGCGAGTTCCTCGACCTCGTGCTGGTCAATATCGCTGATGGGAGCAAACGGACGATCTTCCGGGGAGAGGCACTGGGCGGCGGCGCATCGCGCATCGCCGTCCCCCTCGCCTGGCGCTGAACAGAAAAAACCCCTCTCCAGCGGAGAGGGGTTCGGGGTGAGGTCATGCGCGTCTGACGCGCCTGCCCACTGTTCAGGTCATTGTCGGGATGACCAGCTTCGGCAGGCGCGCTTCGATGGCTGGACGCTGCGACTCGTACCAGGGCGGCAGCCTGAGCGACGTGCCGAGCGTCTCGACCGTCTCATCCACCAGGAAGCCCGGCGCATCTGTGGCGATCTCGAACAGCACCCCATTCGGCTCGCGGAAGTAGATAGAGTGGAAATACTGGCGATCGCGCACTTCCGAGACGCTGTAGCCCGCAGCGCGCAGCGCCGAGAGATACTCGACCTGTTCAGCATCATCGACGGTGCGGAAGGCGATGTGATGCACCGACCCCGCGCCGAACACCGCCTGCGGTGCGCCGCGCCGCTCCACCGCATCGAGCAGCGATCCGACATCGTTCGACCCGGCGCGGTAGCGGACACGATTGCCGTCTACCGCTTCGCGCTGATAGCCCATCACGCCGACCAGCACCCCCTCAAGCCGCGCCAGCGAGTCCACGAAGAGCGTTGCGCCGCTGAAGCCGCGAATGGCATACTCGTCCGGGATGCCGCTGCCGTTCCACAGCGTGATCGTGCCCGGCGCATCGGTCGGCTCCAGTTCAAGGTCCATGCCGTCGGGATCAACGAAGGTCAGCACCGTTTTGCCGAAGCGTTCGCCCTCGCGGACGGACACATTGTGCGCCGCCAGCCGCTCGCGCCAGTAATCGAGTGCGTCAGCAGGGATGGCGTAGCTCGTGCTGCCCACTTCACCATTGCCGCGCTGCCCGCGCTTCATGTACTGCCAGGGGAAAAAAGTGATGTTCGTGCCAGGCGTGCCGATGGCGTCGGCGTAGTACAGGTGGTATGTGCCCGGATCATCAAAATTGACCGTCTGCTTAATGATTCGCTGCCCCAGCACACCGTGATAGAAATCGAGGTTGCGCTGCGGCGCGCCCGCCACAGCGGTGATGTGATGAATGCCCTGTACACGCTGCATGATGATCTGTCTTCCTCTGTCCTGTGGGTCGTAGCCATTCCGGTAAAAAAAGCGATCGCACTCCATCAAAGCGGTGGGAAAAGGGCGGTTAAAACACCCCGCTGTGCTGTCACGATCGGCGCACAAATCGCGTACAATGATTGCAGACGCGGCGTGCTGTACTGCGTTTACGTTTGTTTATACATTTCTGAGGATCAGCTGATGAGACGATTGCACACAACGGGGCGGCGCTGGCTGGCGGCTGTTTTCGCCTGTCTGCTGCTGACGCTGAGCGTCCACGCACAGGGGGCGACGCTGCCCGATGCGCCCGGCTTGCCCGACTGGTTCTATTACGCCAATGGCGTGCCCATTCCGCTGACGGTTTCGCGCCAGTATGCCGCTGTGCAGAATGTCGCGCTCGATGCCGACCTGACCGTCGAACATCAGCTTGCCGCACGCGGCGCGTTCCAGCCCGCTGCCCTCGCCGGGCAGACGTGGGCGCTCATTCGGCTGGATGCTGCCGGGGATGCCGATGCGCTCAGCACGGTCGAGTCGCTGCGCGCGCTTCAGGATGCCGACAGCGCCGCCGCCGGAGCGTGGGTCAACCCGGTGTTCGAGTACAACGACAATTTGCTCGTGCTGACCAATCAGCTCATCGCCGCCTTCCCGCCAGGCGCGGATGCTGAAGCCCTCGCCGCAGCACAGGGCGCGGTCATCGTCGAGGCGCTGCGCGAGGACACCTACCTGCTGCGCGCCCTGCCGGGCGCGGATGCGCTGACGGTGGCGAATCGGCTTCAGGAGAGCGGCGCGGTCGAGTATGCTGAGCCGAACTGGTGGGTGCTGTTCGATCGTCCCACCCCCGATAGCGCGCCGCCCGACCTGCGTGAAGCGCCGCCTGCCGAGTCGCCGCAGTTCGTGCCCAACGACACCTTCCACCTCAACGCCTGGCACATCTACAACTACGCGCAGTTCCCCGCTTTCCCCGGCGAAGTCGCCGGATCGGACATCAAGGCGCGCCCAGCGTGGGACATCACGCGCGGCTCATCGGATGTGGTCATCGCCATCCTCGATAACGGTGTGCAGACCGACCATCCCGACCTTGCCGCCAAGATGGTCTCGCCGTTCGATGCCTTCGCCAACGACACCGACCCGCGCCCGTTCGACAACCCGACCACCCGCGCGCGGGACTGGCACGGCACGGCTGTCGCCGGGCTTGCCGCCGCTGTCTCGCACAACAACCTCGGCGTGGTGGGCGTGTGCCATTTCTGCATGATCATGCCGATCCGCATCTTCGCCACGGACAGCACCACCAACCTGCTGACCGGATCGATCGCCATCACCGTCGCCGGGATCGACTTCGCCCGTACCAACGGCGCATCAATCCTCAACCTGAGCTGGGCGGATACGCCTTCCAGCGCGATCACCGCCGCCATCCGTCAGGCGACGAACGAAGGGCGCGGCGGCAGGGGCGCGTTCGTGGTGGCATCGGCGGGCAACAGCTATCAGTCGCCGGTGACCTTCCCAGGCGTGCTGTCGTCCACGCTGCCAGGGGTCATCGCCGTGAGCGCCAGCACCTTCTGCGACTCGATCAAGGTCAAGAGCGATACCACCACTGACCCGGCGGACTGCTCTGGCGAACCGACGTGGGGCGCGAACTGGGGATCGGAGATCGGCATCGCCGCGCCTGGGCATCTGCTGCCCACCACCGACCTGACCGGGGCGGATGGTACAGTCGCGGGGGATTACCTGGGCAATTTCGGCGGCACGAGCGGGTCTGCGCCGATCGTGGCTGGCGTGGCGGGGCTGCTGCTGTCGATCGAGCCGAATTTCACCGCTCAGCAGGTGCGCGATCGGCTGCTGACCACTGCCGACCCGATGCACACAGACGGCTATGACATTCAGTCGGGCTGGGGGCGGCTGAACGCCAACCGCGTGGTTCGCAATCAGCCGACGAACACGGGCACGCCGAACGATCGTCTGGCTGCTTCGGCGGAGTTCACCAGCCTGCCCTTCAGCACCACCCAGAACATGCTCGGTTCCTTCACCGACACGACCGATTTCCGCCCCACCTGCCTGGGCAGCGCACAGGACATCAGCAATACCGTCTTCTTCCGCTTCACCGCCCCTTACACCATGACGGTCAACGCCAATACGTTCGGCAGCAACTTCAACAGCGTGCTTTCGGCGTATGATGCGTCGGATAACAGCGAGATGGCGTGCAACGACGACTTTGCGACGGGCTTCCCTCAGTCGGCGATCAGCTTCACCGCTCAGGCGGGCAAAACGTACATCTTCCAGATCGGCGACTTCACCAACTTCTTCACCCCGATCGGGGCATTCAGCCCATCGGTGCTGTCGTTCACCGTCTCCACGCCGACGCCCGAACCGCGCTTCACCGTGATCGTCGAAATCGATCTTCAGGGGCGCGCCACCACGCCGCGTCCAGACCCGCGCTGGAGCATCCCGGTCACCTACAGCTATCAGTTGAACGCCGGTCCGGTGACCAGCGACAGCGCCACCACTGACCTGGACGGGCGCTTCGAGATCGCCAACCTGCGCCCCGGTCAGTACACGCTGCGGGTGAAGGGGAGCAACACGCTGGCGAACACCGTCACCTTCACGCTCAACAGCGCCGGGCAGGTGGTGCAGACGGGCGTGCTGCGCGCGGGCGATGCCAATGACGACAATACCGTTAACCTGAGCGACTTCACCGTGCTGGCGGCGACCTTCGGGCGCAGCACCAGCACCACGCCGCCGATGGACGGACGCGCCGACTTCAACGGCGACGGACAGGTGAACATCAACGACTTCTCGCTGCTGGCGGGCAACTTCGGCACGGCGGGCGCGCCCCCGCTCATGCCTCCTTCGTCGTAGGTATTCCTCCATGCCGGGGTGAGCAGATGCCTCGCCCCGGCATGGATGCTTCCACGCGAACCACTAAATATCATGCAGAATCAAAAAATCCCCTGACGGGGATTTTTTTTTGTGTGTGGACCAGAGGGGACTCGAACCCCTGACCTCTACAGTGCGATTGTAGCGCTCTTCCAGCTGAGCTACAGGCCCGTTGTGTTAAAACATAGCGAAATTGTACGGGCACGGGGCGGGTGTGTCAAGGCACAACCGTGCTATACCGCATGTCCGAACGGGATGAGCGTTTGCTGACATTCCCCTTGTGTACCACTATTCCATGATAGAATACCGGACTCAGGAGGATGTCCCTGATGAGCGTGCCCACACCGGATCATCTGCTGCTCGGTTTGCTGGCGACGGGCGACCAGCACGGCTATCAGCTGCTCGAACAGTTGCAGACCACGCCTGCGCTGGCGCGCGCCTGGCATATCAGCCCCAGCCAGATTTACGCCGTACTGAAACGGCTGGAACGTGACGCGCTCATCGCTGGGCGGATGCTCGCTTCTGAGAGCGGTCCGCCGCGCGTGCAGTACACGCTGACCGATGTCGGGCGGGCGCGGATGCTGGCGTGGCTGCATGAAGCGCATCCATCCGCCAGCATCCGCCGGGTGCGCGTCGATTTCATCAGCCGGGTGTACATTGCCCGTGCCCTGGCGCTGCCCGTCGGCGGGATCATCGCCCGCCAGCGCAACTCGTGTCTGGGCGAACGCGAACGGCTGCTGCGCGATCTGGCACTCGCGCCGACCGACATGGAGCGCATGACGCTGAGCTTCGTCGTCGAACAGCTTGATGCGGCGCTGCGCTGGCTCGATCGCTGTGAGGCGGTGCTCATCCCATCATGACCCCCTCTCTGAACCATCGTCATCCCTGTAGACAAAGGAACCCATCTCTCATGAGTCGTTTCACAGCCTCCATCGTCACGCTGCTGTGCTGCCTGCTTTTCGCCGGAGCTGTTTTCGCGCAGGAAGCGCCGTTCACCCTCGCCGCCGACCCTGACCTGCGCCCGGCAGTCTCGGCGCTCTACGCTGCCTGGAATGGCGGTGCGCCAGATTTTGTCGAGAGCGGTGCGCCGGACCTGCTGGCAACGCGCGATCGCGCTGCGCTGCCCGATGACTTCCAGGGTGTGCCGCCGCATTTCCTGCCCGACGCCTTTTTCGTCTTCGCCACCGACAACCTGCTGGCGGAAGAATTCGTCCGGTTCGCGGTGTCACCGGATGGACAGGCGGCGCTGATCGCGGCGGGCTTCCTGCCCGCGTCGGTGACGGTGACCGATCAGGCGGGCAACGCCGTCGAGATCGCCCAGCCTGTGCGCCGTGCGATCAGCCCGTTCAGTCTGACGACCTATCTCTTCTACGCGCTCAATTCGGCGGATCGGCTGGTGGCGGGCGGCTATCTGGGAGCGCGTACCCCGATCGGCGCGGCGCGCATGACGGCGATCGACCCGCGCTTCCCCGAACTGAGCGGATACACGATGAATCAGCGTGAGATCAACATCGAACAGGTGGCGCTGCTGGAGCCGGATGTCATCTTCACCAGCGCGCGCTCGGCATGGCTGGATACGGTGGCGGAGCTGAACATTCCGGTCGTGCTGTTTCAGGGCGAGTCGCCGGAACGCCTGATCGACTCGCTGCGGATTGCCGGGGCGGTGCTGGGACCGAACGCCGCCGCGCACGCTGAAGGCTGGATCGCCTATTACCAGTCGATCCTCGATGCAGTGAGGGCGGGCACAGCCGACCTCGACGACGCGGCGCGCCCCGGCGTGCTGCTGGTGGGTGAAGATGCACTGCGCGTCATCAGCGGGGAGATGTACCAGACGAGCATCATCGAGGCAGCGGGCGGGCGTTCGGTCAGCGCCGAACTGACCGGCTTCTGGACGGACGTCAATCTGGAGCAGATCACGCTCTGGAACCCGGATGTCATCGTCATCGTGCCGTATGGTCCGGTGACGGTTGAGACGATCACGGGCAGCCCGGAATGGGCGAACATCGCTGCTGTGCAGAACGGGCAGGTGTACAAGATGCCGAGCTGGGTCGCACCCTGGGACACGCCGACGGCGGACTCCATCCTCGGCATCATCTGGCTGGCGGGGACGCTGCACCCTGACCGACTGACGCTGAGCTGCGCTGACGAAGCGGTGTACTTCTACAACACGTTCTATGGCTACAGCATCGACCGCGACGAGATCGCGGCAGTATGCGCGTCGTGACCGCAGCCCAGACATCCCGCGTCGGCATTTCGGCGCGGGATGCGCTGTATGGGCTGCTGCTGGTGCTGCCCTTCGTGCTGATCGTGCTGTCGCTGATGATGGGGCTGTACGGAATCTCGGTGGAACATGTGCTGCGCGCGCTGCTCTCACCGTTCATCCCCGGCATCGCGGACGGAGTCCCGGCGACTGAGCTGACGCTGGTGCTGCGCGTGCGGCTGCCGCGCGTGCTGTCGGCTGCCCTGATCGGCGCGGCGCTGGCGGGGACGGGCGCGGCGTTTCAGGGCATCTTCAAAAATCCACTGGTCGATTCCGGCTTGCTCGGCGTCACCGCTGGCGCGGGTTTTGGGGCGGCGCTGGCGCTGCTGCTGGGCGGGACGGCACTGATCGTGCAGGGGTTCGCCTTCGGGTTCGGGCTGCTGGCGGTGGGCGTCGCTTACGCAGGCAGCCGCCTGTACAGCAGCGCGCCGATGATCGTGCTGACGCTGATGGGCATCCTGATCGGGTCGTTCTTCAGCGCGCTGGTGGCGCTGCTCAAATACCTGGCAGACCCGCTCAATACCCTTCCGGCGATCACCTTCTGGCTGCTGGGCGGGCTGACCGGGGTGACGTGGGTGAGCGTGCCGCTGCTGGCGCTGATCACGCTGGCGGGCGGGGCATGGCTGTGGCTGGTACGCTGGCGGCTGAATATCCTCTCGCTGGGCGATGCGGAAGCGACCACGCTGGGGATGCACCCGGTGCGGCTGAAAGCGGCGCTCATCGTGTGCGCCACGCTCATGACGGCGGCGGCGGTTGCCGTCGGCGGGGTGATCGGCTGGATCGGCTTGGTCATGCCGCACGCCGGGCGGATGCTGGTGGGACCCGATCATACCCGCCTCATCCCTGCGTCGCTGGCGCTTGGGGCGTCGTTCCTGGTGTTCGTCGATACGGTGTCGCGCGTCCTGCTGCCCGCTGAAGTGCCGCTCGGTATCCTGACCGGGCTGATTGGTGTGCCACTGCTGGTAGTGCTGCTGCGCGCCACACGGACAGGGTGGTGACGCCGATGCTGGAAGCACGTGCCATCACCCACGCCTATCCGGGCGGCGCAGCCGTGCTGCATGAGGTGTCGCTTTCGCTGGGGCGGGGGACGATCCTGTATCTGCTGGGGCGCAACGGCTGTGGCAAGACGACGCTCATGGGCTGTCTGAGCGGGGCGATCGCCCCTACTGCCGGAGTCGTGACCTTTGACGGCACGCCGCTCGCCGCGCTTCCCCCCGGTGAGCGCGCGCAGCGCATCGGGTTGATCCCGCAGGTGCATACCCCGGCGTTCGCCTACAGCGTCCGCGAGATCGTGCTGATGGGGCGTGCGCCCTATCTGCCCCTGTTCGGCGTGCCGACCGCGCACGATCGCGCCATCGCCGATGCCGCGCTGGAGCAGGTGGGCATGGCACACATGCGCGATCGGGCGTATACCCAGCTCAGCGGCGGCGAACGTCAGCTCGTGCTGATCGCGCGCGGGCTGGCGCAGCAGTGCGCCGTGCTGCTGATGGACGAGCCGGACGCGCATCTCGACCTGAACAATCAGCAGCGGGTGATGGCGATCGTCACTGCGCTGGCGCGTGAGGGCGTCTCATTCATCGTGGCGTCGCACGTGCCCAACAATGCTTTGCACTACGCGCATCATGTGCTGCTGATGAAATCCGGGCGGGTGCTGACCTCCGGCGCGCCGGAAGAAGCACTTCAGCCCGCCCCGCTTTCGGCAGCATATGATATGCTTACGGAAGTGATTTATGAAATGCGCGACGGGGTACGCACCCCGCGTGCCATCGTGCCGGGGCAGCCGCATGACACTCCCATCCTTCGACGCAGTATGGATGCCTGAACAACCGACGATAGCGCGCCTGATCACCGTAACCGGGGAGATCGGCGCGGGCAAGACGATCTGGTGCAGCCGCCTGAGCGCGTATGTACGGGCGCGCGGTGGGGCGGTCGCCGGGCTGCTCTCCCCGGCGGTATATGCCGACAGCGGCAAGATCGGCATCGACCTGATCGCGCTGGGCAGCGGGGCGCGGCGGCGGCTGGCGAATCGCCGCACTGTGCCGGATAACACTTCTCCCACCCCCAACTGGGAGTTTGACGATGAGGTGCTGGCATGGGGGGAGCGCGTCCTGGCGGCGATCGGCGCGGTCGATCTGCTGATCATCGACGAACTCGGTCCGCTGGAACTGCTGCACGGCGCGGGATGGGCGTCGGCGCTGCCTCTGCTCGATCGGCGCGCGTATCACCTGGCGTGTGTGGTGGTGCGCCCTCGCCTGCTCGACGCCTTTCTGGAGCGCTTCCCCGATGCGGGCGTGATCGCTTTCGACTAGCGCGGCGCGCGCGGGGCGACGCCCGTCAGCACTTCATAGCCGATCGTGCCCAGCCGCGCGGCGATCTGGTCAGCGGTGATCTGCTGATCGCCCTGTGTGCCGATCAGCACTACTTCATCGCCGATCGCCACATTCGGGATGTCGGTCACATCGAGGATCGTCTTTTCCATGCTCACCCGCCCGATGATCGGGGCGCGTTCGCCGCGCACCAGCACCTCTCCCCATGAGCCTGGGGCGCGGCGCAGCCCATCGGCATAGCCGACCGGGATGACGGCAGCGCGCGTTTCGCGGTCGGCGGTCCACGTCCTGCCATAGCCGACGGATGCGCCTGGGGCGATCGTTTTGACCTGGGCGATCTGGCTTTTCCACGTCAGCACCGGGCGGAAATGGTCAGGCAGGGGAGCGCCTTCGCCTGGCGATGCGCCGTACAGCGCAATGCCGACGCGCACCGCGTTGAAGTGCGACTCCGGGATGTGCAGCGCAGCGGCGGAATTGGCAGCGTGGATGTAGCGGAACGAAAATCCGCCGGCGCGCAGGGGCATCAGCACGCTTCTGAAGCGGCTGATCTGTTCCATCACGTAGTCGCGGTCTTCGTCGGCGGTGGCAAAGTGGGTGTAGATGCCTTCGATCTCGATATGCGAGAGGTTGAGCAGCCCGCGAAAGAAGGCGACCGCTTCGGGTGCGGACACGCCCAGCCGCCCCATCCCGCTATCGACCTTGACATGGACGCGCAGAATGCCGCCTGCTTCCCGTGCGGCGCGCTCGTAGGCGCGGGCGACCTCACTGTCGTACAGCGTCAGCGTGATGTTCTGGCGCACTGCCTGACGCACGCCCTGCGCTGGGGTGTAGCTCATGACCAGGATGGGCGCTTCGATTCCTGCATCGCGCAGCTCAACCGCTTCGTTGAGCGATGCGACGGCGACTGCGCTCGCCCCGTTGAGCATAGCGGTGCGGGCGCAGGCTGGCGCGCCGTGTCCGTAGGCATTCGCCTTGACGACGGCGAACAGCGTCACGCCGTCGCCGATATGTGCTTTTACGCTTCGCACGTTGTGCGCCAGCGCTTCCAGATCGATCTCCACCCAGTGCGGGCGCAGCGGGCGCAGCGAGAGCGCCGCCTGAGGCGCGTCTTCCGGGCGTACCAGATGCACGGCATCTGCCTGGTTCGCCAGCAGCGCACGCATCACCCATTCCAGGCGTGCCGATGCGCCGCCCGTCACCAGCACGAGCGTCCCTTCAGAGAGCCAGCCCGCACCCTCGATCTGGAGGATGGCATCCTGCAGGCTGTGCGTGACGCGCACCTGACCGGGTGATAACCCGGCATCGAGTGCGGCGCGCCCGGCGTAGGCGGCGTCGGCTCCGACCGTGACGAGTGCCTGTACGACCTGGGCAGCCGCCTGACCGAGGGCGCGGTGTTCGCGCTGGCTGTGAATGCCCAGCGAGTCGAGATCGCCCAGGATGAGGGCGACGCGCTGTGTTTCGCCGCGCACGAGGTTGAGCCATTCGAGCGCCCAGCGCACCGAGGCGGGGTCGGCATCGCTGGTGGCATCGATGAGCAGCGCACCGCCTGCCCCGTTGAACATCCGCATCTGCCCAGGCTGGGCTTCCATCGTGGTCAGGGCGCGCAGCGATTCGTCGAGGGGGATGTCGTAATGCAAGCCGACCGCCGCTGCCGCCAGCACACTGCTGAGCGCGGCACGCCCAGGCAGTGGCGTCCACCGTCCGACGAGGCGCTGCGCGGCATAGCGCACATCGAAACCCGTGCCGCTCAGTCCCTCGACGAGGTTGTACGCCAGCACGTCCGCGCCGAAGGTGTCGATGCCGAAGGTGTTGACTTCCGCCTGGGTGCGGTTGCTCATGGCACGCACGCGGTCGTTGTCGTAGTTCAGGACGGCGCAGCCGGTGTTGGGCAGAAATTCGACCAGCAGCGCGCTCTCTTCGGCATACTGTTCAGCGGACTCGAAGGCTTCCGGGAAGCCGTCCGGGGCATTCAGCACCACACCGACGCGCGGCTGGGCGGAGAGGATGATCTCGCTCATCTCACCGGGGTGGCGCGGCTGAAAATCCAGCACGACAGCGCGGTGTTCGGGGCGCAGCCGGGCGACCGTCGCGGGCAGGGAGAGCCGCCCGCCGATGCGCTGGTCGCCCCGCAGCACGCCGAAGCGCAGCTCCAGCACTCTGGCGATCGCTTCGACGGCGGCGGCGCGCCCGCTGCCGCCTGTGACCATGATCACCTGCACGCCGCGCCGCGTCAGCACGGCATATGACCAGCGCATGACGGCGTTATGCGCGTCTTTGACGAGGATGACCGAGACGCCCTCGGTATCCACTTCTGGTGGGCGGGTGCAGAGGACGCCCGTCGCGCCGCGCGCCAGCGCTTCGGCAATGTCGCTGTGCCCATCACCCTGGTCGGTTCGCAGCGCGACATACAGCGACGCTTCGGTGACGGTGCGGGCGTCGAAGGCGAAATGAGTGAACAGCTCGGCAGCCGGCTCGCCAAAAAGCTGACCGTTGGCAGCGTCGAGGATGTCGTACAAGCTGATCATGTGTGTGTTTAACTTTGGGATATAATTGCGCTGGACAAAGGTGCCACACATGACATTTTACTTCGAGACGGTCAAAACAGAAAATAAAGCTCGCGCCGGGGTGTTCCACACACCGCACGGGGCGATCCCGACCCCGGTGTTCGCACCCGTCGGGACGCAGGCGACCGTCAAGGCGGTCATGCCGCGTGACCTGCGTGAGGCAGGTGCATCGCTGGTGCTTGCCAATACCTATCATCTGTTTCTGCGCCCCGGTAGCGAGCTGATCGCGGAGCGGGGGGGGCTGCACCGCTTCATGGCGTGGGACCGCCCGATCCTGACCGACTCCGGCGGGTTTCAGGTGTTCAGCCTGGCGCAGATCAACCGGATCGACGACGATGGCGTCACCTTTCGCAGCCACCTCGATGGCAGCGCACGCCGTCTTGACCCCGAAACAGCGACGCGCGTCCAGCAGGAGCTGGGTGCAGACATCTTCATGTGCTTCGATCAGTGCCCCGCGCCGACGGATGCAGAGGCGGCGGCGATCGCCGTCGAACGCACGTCGGCATGGGCGCGGCGCTGCCGTGTCGCCCACCCGGACGACACCCGGCAGGCGCTGTTCGGCATTCAGCAGGGCGGCGTGTTTGAAGCGCTGCGCGCCCGCTCGTCCGAAGCGCTGATCGACATCGGCTTCCCTGGCTATGCCGTCGGCGGGCTTGCCGTCGGTGAGAGCAAAAGCGACATGTATGCCACGCTCGATTTCTGCGTCCCGATGCTGCCCGCCGACAAGCCGCGTTACCTGATGGGCGTCGGCGCGCCGGATGACCTGGCACAGGCGGTGCTGCGCGGGATCGACATCTTCGACTGTGTGCTGCCCACACGCATCGCCCGTCACGGTGCGGCGTTCACACCGGACGGGACGGTCAACATGGGCAACGCCGGGCACGCGCGCGACGATCAGCCGATCGATGCGACGTGTGACTGCCCGACGTGCGCGCAGTTCTCGCGGGCATACATCCGCCATCTGGTGAAGGCGCGTGAACTGCTGGCACATACGCTGCTGAGCATTCACAACATCCGCTTTCTCATCCGCCACATGGAAGCCATGCGTGCCGCCATCCTTGAGGGGAATGGACGGCTCGAAGCGTATGTCGATGCCTTTCTGCGCCGCTATCTTCGGGGGAGACCTGCTTGAGAGGTCGGACACTGGTCATTCTCGCTTTCACGCTCGTCAGTTGTTCCAGTCGGTTCGTCCCGGCATCCACGCCGATCGCACCGACTGCGCCGCTGCGCCTGGTCGTCACCCCGCCCGTCGTCGAACTGGTCACCAGCCTGACGACGACCTACAGCCGACAGAATCCGGGCATCCGCTTTGACCTGATCGTCGAAAGCGAGCGCGCGGCGGCGGAACGGGCAGACCCAGGTGGCTACTGGTTCGCCCAGATGCTCGATGAGACGGTGCAGGCGTGGGCTGCGCCGATCGCTCAGGACGGCATCGCCCTGATCGCGCACAGCAGTGTTGGCGTGGATGGGCTGACTCTGGAGCAGATGCGCGGGATGTACGATGGGTCGATCACCCGCTGGAGTGCGGTAGGCGGCGCGGACATCCCGGTGATCGCGTTCACGCGCGAAGAAGGGGCGGCGCTGCGGGCGGCGGTGACGCGGCAGGTGATGGGGCAGGCGCGGCTGAACAGCAGCGTTCGCATCGCCCCGTCTGACGCGGCGGCGCGCTTCGCCGTCGGGCGGACTCCCGGTGCGATCGGCTATATCCCGGTCAGCGCACTGGATGGGCGGCTGCATACGCTGGCGCTGGAAGGCGTCACCCCGACGCGCGAGCATATTGCCGCCGGGCTGTACCCGCTGCGGACGATCACCTACATCGTGGGGTCGGCTGAGCCGCGCGCCGATGATCCGCTGGGGATGCACTACCGGGCATTCATCGGCTGGGTGCAGAGCGCTGCAGGGCAGGCAGTCGTCGCCAGACACGCCGCGCCCCTGCCCGGATTCGGGGGGTAAAACGGGGTGTGGGATTCAGGTGTGAAAAGCGCGCGCTGTGTGGGAAAAACACCCTATTGTTTGCACATTCTAACCAAAAACCGCCTTCAGCCAAATGGACTCGGTGAGTATTTTGTGCTAAATTCTGGAAGGGTGATCGCGTTTTTCGCCCACAAGATTTAACCGATTTTCGGCTTTCACTTGGAATACCCGGACTGACTTCGACACGGATTACTCGACCTGCGCGGAGGGGAATGCTGAATGTTCAGCCGCGCTGTTTTTGTGTCGGTCGTGCCGGGTTTCGCATTAAACCGCTTCCGTCCGACAAGTTCATGTTCTGTAATGCGGTACTGAAGGGAATGACAAGCCAATGACCCAAAGCAAGGCAAAACCATCCGCCGCCCGCAGCGCGAAGAATACGCTCAACGATCTGGGCTACAAGATTTTTCTGGATCGCTATGCCGTCAAGGATATGACCCGTTCGACCCTCAAAGTGGGCGATCGGGTGATCGTGCTGGTCAACCCGGCGACGGGGCAGCGCGAAGTGGGCACGGTGACGGCGATGGCGCTGCCCAATGTGACCGTCGAGCTGCTGGACGGCACGGTGACCGAGCGCACCATCGAGCAGGTGGACAAGCCGCTGGAGACGGAACCTGGGCAGATGCTCGACCGGGTGGCGCGTGGGCTGGCGTCGGTGGAGAAGACGGCGAAGGCGCGCAGGGAATGGCAGGAGAAGTTCCGTTGGCTGCTGGACGATTTCAAATTTGTCCCGGCGGGGCGCATCCTCGCTGCGGCAGGGACGGATGCAGAACTTACGTTCTATAATTGCTATGTCATCCCCTCGCCCAAAGACTCGCGCGGTGGGATCATCGAGACGCTGCGCCAGATGACCGAGATCATGTCGCGCGGTGGGGGCGTTGGCATCAATATCTCGTCGCTGCGCCCGCATCATGCCTATGTGAAGGGCGTCAATGGGCGGTCGAGCGGGGCGGTGTCATGGGGGGCACTGTACAGCTTCGTCACCGGGCTGATCGAGCAGGGCGGAAGCAGGAGGGGTGCGCTGATGCTCATCCTCGATGACTGGCATCCCGATGTGTTCAACTTCATCAACAGCAAGCGTGAGGCGGGCAAGATCACCAATGCCAACATCAGCGTCGGCATCAGCGATCGGCTGATGGAGGCGGTCAAAGCCGATGGCGACTGGGAACTGAAATTCCCCGATACCACCTCCGACGGCTACGACGAACACTGGGATGGCGACATCGATGCGTGGATCGCCGCCGGACGCCCGGTCGTGCATTACCGGACGATCAAAGCGCGCGAACTGTGGAATGCGATCATCGAGAGCGCCTGGGCGAGCGCCGAACCGGGAGTCTTCTTCCGCGAGCGCTACAACAAGATGAGCAACAGTCATTACTACGCGCCGATCATCTCGACCAATCCATGTGTGACCGGGGATACACGTATCTCGACCGGGCGGGGGATGATTACCGCACGCGAACTGTTCGACAGCGAACAACCGATCGAGGTGGCGATCGACGGGCGTTTTGGCGTGACGCAGAGTTTCGTGCCCGCGTCGCGCGTCTTCCGCACGGGCAGAAAAGCGGTGTATCGTCTGCAAACGAGCGAGGGCTATTCCTTGCGCGCCACTGCCGATCACCGTGTGATGACTCCCTCCGGATGGGTGGAGCTGGGGCAGCTGCAGCCAGGCGATCGGGTTCACATCTTCAATCGCAAGGGCGGATTTGGCGCTGAAGGCACGCTTGAACTGGGACGTGTACTGGGCTGGATGGTCGGTGACGGGACGGTGCTGGATGACAAAGCTGTGCTGTCTTTCTTCGCTGAAGAAAAACAGGAGCTTGCTCCGCTGTTCGCAGAATATGTCGATGCACTTGTTCAGCCGTTGACTGCCACAGGTCGTGCGTACCCGGTCGGCGTGCAGGATATAGCGACCCGCGATGAAATGCGTGTTGAGTCAACACGGCTGCGGCAGGTGGCAAAGCAGCACGGGCTGGTGTCGAACAAATTCCACGTCCCGGAAACCGTGTTTCAGGGGAGCGAGGAGATGCAGCGTGGCTTCCTTCAGGCGCTTTTCACCGCTGATGGCACGGTGCTGGATCAGGGCGATAAAGGCGGCAGTGTCCGCCTGGCGTCCAACCATGCCGGGCTGCTTGAGGGGATACAGCAGCTGCTGCTCAATTTTGGTATCGCCAGCCGCATTTATCGCAATCGTCGGGAAGCGGGCTGGCGTATGCTGCCCGATGCCGATCGCCAGCCGCAGGCGTATTGGTGTGAGGCGCAGCACGAACTGGCGATCACGAAAACCAATATGCGCGTTTTCGCTGATGAGATCGGCTTCATCCTGCCGCGCAAGCAGGAGCAGCTTTCCCGCTATATTCAGGGCAGACATGCGCGTGGACTGTATTCTGAAAAGTTCGTTGCACGGGTAAAGTCTGTCACGTATGAGGGTGTGGAAGACGTTTTTGACCTGACTGAACCGCTTACGCATTCGTTCGTCGCCAATCAAATCGTTGTGCATAACTGTGGTGAGCAGGGGCTTCCCGGCTTTGGCGTGTGCAACCTCGGCGCGATCAATCTGGCGCGCTTCTACGATGAGGAACGGCACGATGTGCTGTGGGATGATCTCGACCGGGCGGTGCGTTATGCCACGCGCTTCCTCGACAACGTGGTCGAGGTGACGCCGTACTTCTTCGAGCAGAACGAGCGCCAGCAGAAGGGCGAACGGCGCGTCGGGCTGAACAACATGGGCTTGGCGGAACTGATGATCAGGCTGGGCATCCGCTATGGCAGCGACGAGTCGCTCGCGTTCATTGATCGGCTGTACGGCTTCATCGCCCGCGCCAGCTATGAGACCTCGATCGAACTGGCACAGGAACGGGGTTCTTTCCCGATGTTCAATGCGGAACAGTTCCTCGCCAGCGGCTTCATGCAGACGATGCCGACCGACATCCGCGAGAAGGTGCGTCGGCATGGGATACGCAATGTGACGCTGCTCACTCAGGCTCCGACAGGTAGTACCGGAACAATGGTCGCTACCTCGACGGGTATCGAACCGTTCTTCTCGTGGAAGTATTACCGCAAGAGCCGGCTGGGGCTGCACGAGGAGAATGCCCAGATCGTCCAGGACTGGTTCGACGCGCACCCAGGCGAGACGGAACTGCCGGACTACTTCGTCACCGCGATGGAACTGACGCCGGAAGAGCATGTGCGCGTGCAGGCGGCGATCCAGCGCTGGGTGGACTCGTCGATCAGCAAAACCGCCAACGTGCCCAATCACTACACCGTTGAGCAGACGCGCGAACTGTACGAGTACATGTATGAACTGGGCTGCAAGGGCGGCACGATCTACCGCGACGGCAGCCGCGATGAGCAGGTGCTGATGCTGAAGGTGGATGATGAAAAGAAGGCGGAAGCGCCGAAAGCGGAAGCCGCGCCCGTCGCCCAGGTCGCCACGCCGCACCGGGTGTATCCGCGCCCGAACAAGCTGCAAGGCGTGACGGTGAACACGAACACGCCCTACGGCACGGCGTACATCACGATGAACAGCGATGAACAGGGCAACCCGTTTGAGGTATTCATCGTTGCGCCTGGCAAGGCGGGCAGCGACCTTCAGGCGGATGCAGAGGGGCTGGGGCGCATGATCTCGCTGCAACTCCGCACCACCGCGCCGGAAAATCGGCTGACGATGCTGCGGCTGATCATCGACCAGCTTCAGGGCATCGGCGGGTCGCGCTCGGTCGGCTTCGGGGCGAACCGCATCATGTCGCTGCCGGATGCGGTGGCACAGGCGCTGATGGACAATTATTTCCCGGAAGACAAGGCGCAGCAGCTCAGCCTGTTTCAGGCGCAGTTCGACATCCCCGCCGCGCCTCAGGTGATCGCCCCGGCATCGATTCAGGCGGCGCTGCCTGCCCCTGCCAGCGGCAGGAACGGCACGAACGGGCTGAGCAAGGCGGATGTGCTTCAGCAGGCAGCGGCAGGCAATATTCAGGGCGCAGAGATGTGCCCAAGCTGCCACAACGTCTCGCTGGTGCGCGCTGAAGGCTGCAAGACGTGCCTGCGCTGCGGCTTCAGCGAGTGCTGACGCGGCGCGTTCCCGCCGTTTAGCCAACCCTCATCGCCACACCCCTTGATCGCCATCCGTTGTGATGGAAGGATCAGGGGGTGTGGTCTTGTGTGGAGAAGGGCAAACTGGTGACTCGACTGGGAAGAATACGCCGTGCGGCGCTGATCATCGGGCGCGTGCTGCTGGTGACGATCGGGGTGTGGCTGGCGGTGTGTCTGCTGCTGGCGGCGGCGATCGTCCTGCGCGCTCAGCCCCGCCCCGCAGAAAATGCCGACGCGATCATCGTGCTGGGCGCGGGGGTGCGGCGCGATGGCAGCGCCGGTCCATCGCTGACGCGCCGCGCAGCCGAGGGCGCGCGTCTGTATGCGGCGGGCTATGCCCCGGTGGTGATCTGCACGGGCGGCGTGCCCTACCGCGCGCCCAGACCGGAGGCGGAGGCGTGCGCCGATGTGCTGCGCGCACGCGGCGTGCCGGACTCGGCGATCGTGCTGGAGACGCGCAGCCGATCGACCGAGGAGAACGCCGCCTACAGCCGCCAGATTTTCGACGCCAACGGCTGGCAGACGGCGCTGGTCGTCAGCGATGGCTATCATCTGCTGCGCGCAGGCTGGATTTTCCAGCAGCAGGGCATCGACGCGCTCGCCCTGCCGACCAGCGAACGGGCGCTGCTGCGCGATATGGCGTTCAACATCCCGCGCGAACTCGTCGCCCTGCACTGGCAGGTCTTCAAGACGATCCTCAACCTGCCGTACACCTACGTCCCCTGGGTGTAAGGCGTCGGCGGGCATACGCACGCCCTACGCTTACAAGGCACATTTCGTGCGCCATGCAGCCTGACATATAATCAGCGGTATGGAGAGGTGACACCGCACGGGGTGTCATTGTATGGCTCAAGGGAGTGGGTATGAGAGGCATAATTGCGCGAGTGGCGTGGCTGATGCTGCTGGTGCTGCTGGTCGGCGCGCCGGGCATTCTGCCCGCAGCGGGGCAGCAGACCGACGACGGGTTACGGGTGACGACCGTGCAGCCGTCCGGCGGCATCGCGCCGATCGATACATCGATTCTGGTCATCTTCGATCGCCCGGTGGTGGCGCTGGGGCTGGCGTCAGATGCCAGCCGGACGCTGCCTGACCCGCTGCGCTTCTCGCCGGAGGTGAGTGGTCGCGGCGAATGGGTGAATACCGCCATTTATCGCTTCACGCCGGATGAGGTGCTGAAGGGCGGCACTGAATACACCATCACAGTTGATCCCGATCTGACCGCGCTGGACGGCGCGCGCCAGACCACGCCGTACACGTGGTCGTTCACGACCGACGCGCCGCGCGTGACCGAGTTCGTGCCGCGCCCCGGCAGCCGCGATGCGCTGCTCGATCAGCAGGTGCAGGTGCGCTTCAGCCAGCCGATGAACCGCGAAACGACCGAACGCAGCTTCCGTCTGCGCGCGGTGGGTGGGGGAGAGGCTGTGCCAGGCACATTTGAGTGGGCAGATGACGACCGGGGTTTCCGCTTCACCCCGTCGGTGACCCTGCTGCGCGACACCACCTATGCCATCCAGTTCACCTCCACCAATGGGCTGCCTGTCGCGCGCAGCGGCGGAATGGGGTTGCAGGGCGAGACGGAAAGCAGCTTCTCGACCGTGCCAGCGCCGCAGCTCCTCTTCACCAGCCCTGGCAATGGCACGAGCAACGCCTATCCCTACGGCGGCATCACCCTGTATTTCTCGACCCCGATGGATGTCGATACGATCGCCGACCGCATCGTCGTCGATCCCGCTCCGGCGCGCGTCTTCGAGTCGTATTACGGCGAATGGGACAACAGCTACACGCTGGCATTCTCCACCGAACCCAGCACGCGCTATACCGTGACCATCCTGCCTGGGATGCGCGACATCTACGGCGCAGAACTGGAAAACCCGCAGACGATCACCTACACCACTGCGGCGTATGGCAGCGAACTGTACATCGATGCGCCGAACGTCGGTTTTTACAACGCGAGCAACGAAGCGACGCGCCTGTTCGTGCGCCATCGCAATGTCTCGCGCCTCGATCTGGAACTGTACCAGCTTCAGCAGTCCGATCTCATCCGTGCGATCAGCGGTTCACGTTATGGGCTGCCCGATTTTTCGCTGACGGCGCAGAATCGCGCCCGCCAGTGGACGATCCCGTCGGTCGCGCCGCTCAACGTGCTGCGCTATGAGTACCTCAATCTGGGCAGTCAGCGCGGTGAGAACCTGTGCGAGAACGCGCCGCCTTCGCGCGTGCAGGTGGGCGATGTGGCGCGCGTCATCACCAGCCCGGATACGCTGCGCGCCCGCGCCGAACCCCTGACCGGGGCGGTGCTGCGCCAGCTGAACAACGGCTTCACCGCGCCCATCGTCGGCGGTCCGGCGTGCGGCGGCGGCTACACCTGGTGGCAGCTTCAGCTTACGGCGGAGACGCGCGGCTGGGTCGCTGAGGGCGACATGACCGAGTATTACATCGAGGTCGAGTCGCGCGCGGGCGTGTCTGAAGTCGAACTGACCGACCTGCGCGGCATGGCGCTGGAGCCTGGCATCTATTTCCTGCGCGTGCGCGCCCCGGAAGTCCGTTATTCGCTCGATCATGTGCTGGTGGTGGGCAATGCCAGCCTGACGATGAAGAACGATACCGATGACGTGCTGATCTGGGCGACTGACCTGAGCAGCGGGCAGCCTATCCCGGATGCGCCTGTCAGCCTGATCGATGAGCGAGGTCAGGTGATCGATCAGGGAAATACCGATGCGGATGGTCTGATCCGTTTCAGCTTCCCGCGCGCCGGCAACGTGTTCGCCTCGCTGGGTGCGGTGCTGCAAACGCCGACGCACTACGGCGCGGGCAGCATCAACTGGGCGGACGGCATCGAGGGGTACTGGTTCAGTGGGGTGAACACCAACTACTACCCGGATCGCTACAGCGCATACCTGTACACCGACCGCCCGGTCTATCGCCCTGGGCAGCCGGTCTACGTGCGCGGGGTGATCCGCACGCGCGATGACATCAACTATCAGCCGATCGTCGAACAGACCCTGCCCGTCCGCATCTTCGACCCGGAGGGCAACATCATCTGGGAGGATACCGTTACCCTGACGGAAGCGGGCACATTCAGCGCACAGTTCGACATTGGCGCTCAGGCTGCACTGGGCTACTACCGCTTCGATACCATCCTGCCTGGCGAAGACCGTGACCAGACGTGGACGCAGATCGGCACGATCGATTTCGGCGTGGCGGAGTATCGCCTGCCCGAATTTCAGGTGACGCTGACGCCCGATGCGCCGGAAGTTGCGGCGGGCGAACAGGTCGAGGTGGTGGTCGATGCGCGCTTCTTCTTCGGCGGCGCGGTCAGCGGCGCGCGCGTGGACTACACTGTCGTGGCGGAAGGCTACAATTTCGACCGCTATCGCGGTCCTGGGTCGTACACCTTCACCGACTACGATGCTGACGGGTCGCCGTCGTTCTACTACAGCCCGTCGAGAGAGGTGATCACGCGCGGTGAAGCGGTAGCGGACGAGCGTGGGCAGGTGGTGATCGCGTTCCCGGCGGAGATCGGCGAAGCGCGCACCAGCCGTCAGCTCACCATCGAGGCGACCGTGCTGGACGAGAGCGGACAGGCGGTCAGCGGGCGGACGCAGGTAGTGGTGCATCGCGGGGCGGTGTACATCGGCGTCGCGCCTGAGAATTACGTCAGCACGGCAGGCACGGAGAGCGCCTTCAACGTGATCGCCGTCGATTGGTCGGGCGCGCCTGTCGCCGGGCAGGTCATCGACCTGGAATTTGTCGAGCGGCGCTGGTCGAGTACGCGCGAGCGCGGTTCGGACGGTCGATCGGTGTGGCGTTATGAGGTGGAGGAAATCCAGGTTGGCACGGCGACGGTGACGACGGGGACAGATGGACGGGCTCGCGCCGCTTTTACACCGCCCAATGGTGGCGTGTTCAAGCTCAAGGCGCGCGCACGTGACGCCGCCGGGCGTGAGGTGATCAGCGCCGCGACGAGCTGGGTGAGCAGCCGCGATTACGTCGCCTGGCGGATGCAGAACAGCAACCGCATCGACCTGATCGCTGACCGCAGCGACTACCAGATCGGCGACACGGCTGAAATCCTGATCGCGCATCCCTTCCAGGGGGCGGTACAGGCGTTGGTGACGGTGGAGCGCGGCGATGTGCTGTCGAGCGAGGTGGTGACGCTGGAGAGCAACTCGACCGTCTACCGCCTGCCGATCACCGAAGACCACGCGCCGAACATCTTCTTCAGCGTGTTCATCGTCAAGGGGGTGGATGAGACCAACCCGGTGGCGGCATTCCGCATGGGCATGGTGGGCATGACGGTCGAGACGACCCGGCGCGCCCTGAACATCGCGATCACGCCCGACCGTGAGACCGCTGGTCCTGGCGATACCGTCACCTATACCCTGAGCGTGACGGATTACACGGGCGCGCCCGTCCGCGCTGAACTGGGCGTGGCGCTGACCGACCTGGCGAGCCTGAGCATCGCCGACCCGAATCAGATCGACATCCTCAGCTATTACTTCCGCCCGCAGGGGTTGGGCGTGCTGACGAGCAGCCCGCTGACGATCAACGTCGATCAGGTGACTCAGGAAATCCTCGATACCGTCAAGGGCGGCGGCGGCGGCTTTGGTGAGGGCGGCATCTTCGACATCCGCGAGGAATTCGTCGATACGCCGTACTGGAACGGATCGGTGGTGACCGGGGCGGACGGCACAGCACAGGTGAGCATCACCCTGCCTGACAACCTGACGACCTGGCGGCTCGACGCGCGCGCCGTCAGCCTGCCCGCCGATGCGCCGCTGCGCGTGGGCAGCGCCACCTATGACCTGATCAGCACCAAACCGCTGCTGGTGCGCGCCATCACCCCGCGCTTCTTCGTCGAGGGAGACGAGGTGGCGCTCGCGGCGATCGTCAACAACAATACCGGTCAGGATTTGACGGTCGATGTGCGGCTGATCAGTGACCCGCCGCTGGAATACCTGAACGGGCGTGACAGCGAACGGGTGACGATCGCGGCGGGGACGCGCGGGCGCGTCGAGTTCCCGGTGCGCGTCATGCTGGCGGACGATCAGCAGTTCGTCAACCTGACCTTTACCGCCATCGACAGCACCCGAACCTTCGCCGATGCCACCATCCCGCCGCTGGCTGGCGAGACCGGGCTGCGTATCCTGCGCTACGTCGTGCCGGAGACGGTGGGCACGGCAGGCGTGCTGGAGACGGCATCGACCCGGACGGAGGCGATCGTCCTGCCCACTGCGCTGCCCGTCTTCGACCCGCAGGTGAACATCGAGATCGACTACTCGCTGGCTTCCAGCGCCGTCGATGCGCTGACGGTGCTGCGCAACTTCCCGCAGGAATGCACCGAACAGACGATCAGCCGCTTCCTGCCGAACATCATGACGGTGCGGGCGCTGACCAACGCCGGCATCGACGATGCGCCGCTGCGCCGGGCGCTCGATCAGACGGTCAGTTTTGCCCTGCAGAAGCTGCTGCGCGAACAGAAACCCGATGGCGGCTGGGGCTGGTATGCCGCCTACAGCAGCGACACGCTGACGACGGCGTATGCCCTGATCGGCTTGACCGAGGCATCGCGCGAGGGCTACCCTGTGCCGTCGAACGTCCTGGCGAGCGCGGCGCGCTTCGTGCAGGCGCGGCTGATCACCCCAGACCTCAGCCGTCAGCGCTGGGAGATCGACCGTCAGGCGTTCATGCTCTACGCGCTGGCGCGGGCGGGCTATCCCGAAGCCGGGCGCGCCGCCAACCTGTTCGAGCAGCGGGCGCGCCTCAGCCTGTACGCTCAGGCGCTGCTGGCGCTGTCCTTCGCCGAAAGCAACCCGTCGGACTCGCGCGCGCAGAGCATCCTCAATGACCTGACGCGCAGCGCGACGATCAGCGCCACCGGGGTGAGCTGGACGGAGGCGGAGCGCGATTACTACAACTGGAACACCGATGTCCGCACCACCGCGCTCATCCTTCAGGCGTTCCTCCGCATCGCGCCGACCAACGACCTGGTCCCCGCCATCGTGCGCTACCTGATGGTTCAGCGCACGCCGGACGCCTGGGAGACGACTCAGGAGACCGCGTGGATCGTCATGGCGCTGACTGATTACATGGTGGCGAGTGACGACCTCACCCCGGCGTACACCTGGGGACTGGCGGTCAACGGGGCTGTGCGGGCGGGCGAAACCGTCACCCCGGACATGAACGGGGGCGGCGCGCGGCTGACCCTCAACGCCGACGATCTGCTGACCGATGCGCCCAATTCGCTGGTGTTCACGCGCGGCGACGGCATCGGCAGCCTGTATTACCGCGCCTTCCTGCGCGCGGCGCTGCCCGTCGCCAGCGTGCCCGCCCGTGATAACGGCATCATCATCTCGCGCCGTTACGTGCTGAACGGCGAGACGGTGGACGGCGCGCGCGTGGGCGATACGGTGCAGGTGCGCCTGTCGATCATCGCGCCGACCGACCTGCACTACGTGCTGATCCAGGACCCGATCCCGGCGGGCACGGACGCGATCGACCCGTCGCTGCGGATCAGCCAGCAGCTGGAAATGCAGACGGGCATGGTGACGGATGAGCGGGGCGACCTGTACAACTGGGGATACGGCTGGTGGCTGTTCGACAATGCCACCTTCCGTGATGACCGGGTGGAGATCGCCATCGACTACCTGCCGGCGGGCACGTATGAATACGTGTACAACATCCGGGCTGGTCTGGCGGGCACGTATCAGGTCATCCCGCCGACGGCACAGGAATTCTACTTCCCGGATGTCTCCGGGCGCGGCGCGGGCAGCACCTTCACGATCGCCGGGTCGTGATCTTCAACCTCATTCCCGCCCCTCTTCTCCGGCGAAGAAAAGGGGCGGGGGGGGATGGGGTCAGTTTTCGGCAAAAAGGGAGAGGGTATTGCCTTCTGTGTCTTTGAAAGTGGCGAAACGCCCATCATTGCCCATCGCCGTGATGGGCATGATGATCTCTGCGCCCAGTGCGCGCACGCGCTCCACCATCTGCTCCAGTTCAGCCCCGCGCCCGGCTTTCAGATACACGTGCGCGCCGTGATCGCTGCTCGGCTTGAGATGGGGGGACTGCAACAGCGAGCCGCCCACGCCGCCAGGCTCAAAATATAGCATCGCTGTCCTGCCCGCTGGCGAATCGGCGATCGTCACTTCCTGTTCGATCAACTGCCCGTAGAACCTTGCGGCACGCTCAATATCCAGTACCGGGATTTCGACCCATGCGAACAACTGCTTCATAATCGGTGACACTCCCTGAATTGAATTGGACGATGAACTCAGCATAGAATCGATCGGGTGACATGTGCTGTCACCAGAAAAACCGAGTTGTGAGAACAGGGGAGTCGCCATGCGCGCCGATCGGCTGCTGTCCATCATGCTCATCCTTCAGGCTCAGGGGAAAACGACCACTGCTGCTCTGGCGCGCAGGCTGGAGGTTTCACGGCGCACTATTCTGCGCGATCTTGAGGCGCTGAATATGGCGGGCGTTCCCGTTCATGCCGAGTCAGGGCACGGCGGCGGGGTGTTTCTCGACGAGCATTACCGTATCTCGCTCACTGGGCTGAAAGAGGCGGAAGTGCGGGCGCTTTTCGTGTCAGCCAATCCCGGTCCGCTTAGCGATGTCGGGCTGGGGCAAGCTGCCGAAGCGACACTGCTCAAGCTGTTCGCGGCACTGCCTTCGCTGCACCGTCAGGAAGCGGAACGGATGCAGCAGCGTATCCATCTCGATCCGGCGTGGTGGTGGCACAAAGGCAATACGCTGCCGCATCTGGACGCGCTGAGACGGGCAGTTTTCGACGCGCGCTGTGTCAGGGTGCGCTATGCACGCGGAGACGGTGCGATTAGCGAGCGGGTGCTGGAACCGTACAGCCTGGTCGCCAAAGCGAGCGTCTGGTATCTGGTCGCGCAGCGTGAGGGCGAACTGCGTACCTACCGCGTCGCGCGCTTTATCGAGGTCGAGGTGCTGGAGTCGCATTTCGAGCGCAATGAGTCATTCGACCTGGCAGCATACTGGCATCAGCACGCCAGTGCGTTTGTCGCCAGTATGCCTGTCTTCACATGCACACTGCGGCTGCCCGCCAGCAGGCAGCGTTTCATGAATCTGTATGCTTCGGATCGCTACAGTGTGCGTGAAACCACATCAGAAGGCGAGCTGATCGTCGAGATGCAGCTCAGCTCATCTGAGGAAGCGGTGATGCTGATTATCGGGTTGGGGACGGACGTGGAGATCATCGAACCGGATTCGCTGCGCCAGGCGGTGCTGGATCACGCGCGTCAGATTGTGGCGCATCACACGCGCTGAGCCTGAGCCATTTCTGCACACCCTCACACGTTTAATTGCCAGTAAACTGAGGTTTGGGTGGGGCTGCACATGGAACCTCACCCCGTTTTGCTGCGCTCACCATCGGAGAGGGGCAGGAAACCGCTAGAGTGTGTCTGCAAATGATCTCACCTCACCCCGTTTCGCTGCGCTCAACCGCCCCTCTTCATCGGAGAGGGGCAGGAAACCGTCAGGTTTCCGGGGTGAGGTTGGGGCAGGCATACGCCAGAATGGATTTGCAGATGAAGGCATTGTCCCTATCCCATACCCGTAGGGACAACGGAGGCGTCGTTCTCCTATATCCTTGCCCTTGTGATTCCCCACTTCATCGCTCAATTTACTCGCAATGAAGCCTTACACCAAACCTGGCGGGGCAGGGTGCTGGTACAGGAGCGCTTTTTTCATGCAGATCGCACAACCGGGTCTGGCATTCGCTGACCCGGTTTGCGTTTACGATATGCGTATGGACGACTTACATGAACACTACCGACCCGATCTGAAAGACTTCGCCCGTTATGGGGTGCTGGACGCCTACGAACTGACGGATGAAGAGATCGCTGCCCTGCTGGAAGTGTGGCGCTGGGCGGTGTGGAACGCGCGTGAGTCGCCTGCGGACGAGGTGCGCGAGGCGGTGGTGACGCTTCAGCGCCACCTGGCACATTCCCACGATATCGAGGTCGAGTACAACACGGCGGGGCTGCTCAAGACGAGCATTGAGCCGCTGGTCTACCTGCGGGTGCTGCGCGATCTGCCGGAGGCGATCGCCTACTTCGTCACGCATCCGCTGGCGTTCATCCGCGCCATCGTGCAGGCGGGGCGGGTCAACATCTCTCCGCTGCGCGGCGCGCACGGTGAACCGCTCGGCTACCCCAAACGGTCGCTGCCCCGCCGCCTGCGCGCGCCAGACCTGCTGCGCCGCGCCTACTGGAAGCGGGTGAGCGGGTATACCTTTGCCGAACGCAAGAAGATGGATTACTGGTGGTGAGAGGCGTCGAAGCCGATCTCATCCTGCCCAGGGGGTGAAGCGATCCCCGTCCGGGCGGCGGAACTCATTGCGGATGAGCAGCCACTCGAACCACACGGTGAGCAGGGTGAACAGGTAGCGGCTGCCCTGTTCGCGCAGTTTGAGCTGGGAGACGCCGACATCGCGGTTGCGCCATGTGATCGGGATGACGCGGTAGCTGTAGCCGCGCACGATCGCCTTGAGGGGAATCTCGATGGTCAGGTTGAAGTGGGGCGAGACGAAGGGGCGGCATCCGGCGATGACATAGGCGCGGTAGCCCTTGAAGGCGTTGGTCGTGTCGTTGTAGGGCATGGCGAACATGGCGCGGATGACGGCGTTCGCCAGTCGGTTGATGACCAGCTTAAAGCCTGGATAGTCGATGACTTTGCCGCCGCGCACGAAGCGTGACCCGAAGGCGCAGTCGGCTTCGTCGCGCAGGATGTGATAGTAGCGCACCACATCTTCCGGCGAATCCGAGGCATCCGCCATGTAGATGATGACGGCATCGCCGGTGAAGTGATCCAAGCCGAACGCCACCGCCCGCCCGAAGCCGTTGCGCCCGGTATTGCGCAGCGGGCGGATGCGCGCATCGCATGCGCTTTCGGCGGCGACGATGGCGTAGGTCTCGTCACGGCTGCCGTCGTCCACGACCAGAATCTCGAAATCGTCCAGCCCGGCGCTGACCAGATGATCGCGCAGCGCGGTGATCGTCCCCCCGATGACCGGGGCTTCGTTGCGCGCGGGGATGACGATCGACAGTTTCATGGCAGATGACCTCCGGGGTGAGACACGCGCCCTATTGTAGCACAGGCGCGAGTCTCGTCTGGCGGGTCACAGCGGCGGCTGGGGACGGGGTTCATCTTCCGATGCCAGCCAGTAGGTCGTCCCGGCGCGTTCACGGCGCAGATAGCCGAAATCGATCAGGTCGCGGCGCAGGGTGACGAAATCGTCGAACAGGCGCTGGATGATGGTGTTGACCTCCCGTTCGGTGTACAGCACGCCGGGCTGAAAGTGCGAGGCGATCCAGTCCAGCACGACCAGCAGTTTGATCTCTTTGGACGGATACTGGCGCAACCGCCCGGCAAATGTGTAGGCGCGCAGCACCGCCTTCGCCTCGTCGTCGATGTCCAGCGCGGCGATCCAGTCGTCGTTCGCTGCTTTCAACGCGGATGGTTCGGCGGTTTCCAGCTCTGCCACCTGTGCCTTGAAGCGCGCCAGCGTTTCTGTATTCAGGCGGTAAAAATGCTGCGACCCTTCGGCACGCATCAGCACCAGATCGACAGCGCGCAGCCGCGAGAGATGATGTGAGACGGTCGGCTCGGTCAGACCGAGTGCCTCCGCCAGCGCCCTGACGGTCGTCTCCTGCCGCGCCAGCAGACGGACGATTCGCAGGCGCGCCGGGTCTGCCAGCACTTTGAAGCTGGCGACAAGATGGACGGGATCACGCTGAGACATAGGCTTATCCTTTGTGTGTCGAATTAGATATTCATCGAAATAGATGTTTGTGTCAAGTGCCAGTTGTGCGTTATCATCCTGATGCACGCACATCCCCTGAAAGGCAGAGGCATGTTTCCCACATTCAAGCAGCGCATCGACAGCCTGAACACCAGGCTGAAGCTGATCGCGCAGCAGGTCATCGTTGACAGTGAGCCGATCGCCCCGCTCGAACTGCGCCTGGGCGAGGCAGAGTCATGGCAGCCCGTCCCGCCCGGCACATACTGGGGCACATGGCAGACCCCGTTTGAGATGCGCGGCGCATACAGCATCCCGGCGCGTTTCGGCGCGCGCGATGCGCTGGCGCTGCTGCTGCCGCTCGGCGACTCCGGCGATTTTGAGCATCCTGAAGCGCTGGTCTATATCGATGGCATCCCGGTCAGCGGGGTGGATAACAAACACGGGCGCATCACGCTGGGCAGGGCACAGCGCAGGCGCGGTACACGTCGGCTGCGTCTGGTGGGCTGGACGGGCTTGGGTGGCTCACTCGATCGGGACATGCGCCAGAAGCTCTACATGGGACAGCCTGCCGTCGCCGTCATCGACCGCGCGCTGGAGCAGTTCGTGGCGCTGGCGCGCACCGTGAGCGAGGCGATCGCCGTGCTGGACGATCTGCGCCCGGAGAAGTACGCGCTGCTGACGGCGCTGGAAGAGGCGTTCACCAGCCTCGATACGTCCGCGCCGCTGGCGGGGCTGCGCGGCACGGTCGGGTCGGCACAGCGGCATCTGGAGTCGGCGCTGAAGGCGATCGACGCGCCTCACCCGTTCACACTGCACGGGGTGGGGCACGCGCACATCGACACCGCCTGGCTGTGGACGACGGCGGTCACGCGCGGCAAGGTGGAGCGCACCTTCCACACCGCGCTGCACCTGATGGACGAGTATCCGTCCTACATCTTCGCCGCCAGCCAGCCGCAGTTGTATGACTGGTTCCACGCCGCCCACCCCGACAGCTTCGCCCGTCTGACTGAGCGGGTGAAGGCGAAGCGCTGGGAACCGATGGGCGGCATGTGGGTGGAACCTGACCTGAACGTGACCGGGGCGGAAAGCCTGGTGCGCCAGTTCATGCTGGGGCGGCGCTTCTTCGCCCGCCATTTCGGGGAGGACGCCGAAACGCCGGTACTGTGGCTGCCGGACACGTTCGGTTTTCCAGGCAGCATCCCGCAGTTGGCGGCGCAGGCGGGGATGCGCTGGTTCTTCACGATCAAGCTGCGCTGGAACGAGACCAACGAGTTCCCGCACGATACTTTCTGGTGGCAGGGCATCGACGGATCACGCCTGCTGGCGCACATGTCCACCGTGCCCTGGATGGGGCGGCTGAACGACATCGCCACCTACAACGCCGATCCCCGTCCGTCGTCCGCCCTGCACGCCTGGGTCAAACAGAAGGACAAGCGCGCCCACGATGTGCTGCTGGCATACGGCTGGGGTGACGGCGGCGGCGGTCCGACCCGCGAGATGCTCGACTCGATGGCGATCCTGAAGTCTTTCCCAGGTCTGCCGCGCCACACGCAGACGCGCGCCCGTGAGTTCTACGCCCTGCTCGAAGAACGGTACGGCGCGCACGCTCCGACGTGGGATGGCGAGATGCTGCTGGAGACGCATCAGGGCACGCTGACCAGCCAGGCGCGCATCAAACGGCTGAACCGCGCCGCCGAAAAGCGCCTGCACACGCTCGAATATCTGGCGGCGTTCGCTGCGCTGCACGTGCCAGGTTATGTCTATCCGCGCGCGGTCATCGACGCGGCATGGGAGACGGTCTGCCTGCATCAGTTCCACGACATCCTGCCGGGCAGCAGCATCGATGCGGTATACGAAGATGCTGAACGCGCCTTTGCCGCGCTGTTCACGACGCTCGATGAGGCGACGGTGGCTGTCCGCGCGGCGCTGAGCGCGCACTTCGGCGGGACGATCGTCATCAATCCGGTCGATGCGCCGCGCACCGACGCCCTGCTGCTGACCGGGACGGGCGATCGCGTCCGCGTGGCGCTGGACGGCTTGGGCATGGCGCGCCCGGTTCCTGTGCCGACAGCGGATCGCGTGATCGCCACGCCGTTCACGCTGGAGAACGGGCACATCCGCGCGGCGTTCGACATCTCCGGGGCGCTGAGCAGCCTGTTCGACAAGCGCGCCGGGCGCGAGCTGATCGCCCCGTCCGGCGGCGGCGGGGCGCTGATCGCCTATGAGGATCGCCCGGCGCTGTACGATGCCTGGAATATCGACGCGCCGCTGCTCGCCCAGCCGATCGCCGTGCTGGAGGGCGACTCCGCACCGGAGGTGGTCGAAGCGGACGACGCGCGGGCGACGCTGCGCTTCACCCGACGCATCCTGAACAGCGCCGTCACCACTCACATCACGCTGGAGGCGGGCAGCGCGCGCCTGACCTATGAGACGACCATCGACTGGCAGGAGTCGTATGTCCTGCTGCGCGCCGAATTTCCGCTCAGCATCCATGCCCGCACCGCCGATCACGGCATCCAGTGGGGGCACGTCACCCGCCCGACGCACAGCAACACGACGTGGGACGCCGCGCAGTACGAGACGCCGCATCACGGCTGGATCGCCGTGCGCGATGGGGCGTATGGCGTGCTGCTGCTCGATGACGGCATCTACGGCGGATCGGTCCGGCAGGAACGGGCAGACGATGGGTCGATGGTCAACCGCGCTGCGCTCACCCTGATCAAGCGCGCCAGCACGCCCGCGCCGAACGGCGATGCCGGGCTGCGGACGCTGCGCTATGCCATCGCCCCGCTCGACGATGAACTGCCCGCGCGGGCAGCCCGCCGTCTGGCATATGCGCCGATCGTGCTGCACGGGGGTGATGCGCCGGAACGCCCGCTGCCGCCGCCGATCGTGCGCGCCGGGGAGGGGCTGATCGTCGAGACGGTCAAGCGTGCCGAGGACGACGACGGGCTGATCGTCCGGCTGTACGAGGCGCGCGGCGCTGCGGCGGACGCGGCGCTGACATTCGGCTTCGATGTGGCGTCGGTGACGCTGACCGACATTCTGGAGCGCGCAGGCACGCCGCTGATGGTCGAGGCGGATGGACGCACCGTGCGGCTGGCGGCGCGCCCGTTCGGGATCATCACGCTGCGCGTCGTCCCGAAAGCGATTGTGCAGTCGTGATAAGCGATTTCGGCAGTTTTCACAACTTGCGCGCCGGGCGATTTGCCCCTATCCTGATGAAGGTGTTTTTCATCCATACAGGATCAGCACACGCCATGTCGTTCAACCTGTTCGTCAAGAAGAGCAAGAAGCGCCCCCCGAACCCATAGTCCGGGCTTTTTGCGTTTCTGACGACAGCACGCACGCTGTGAACAAGACCGCTCCCGGACGGGGGCGGTCTTTTTTTGTCTTTTCGTCTTTTTACTGACAGGAGAACGTGATGACCATGACCCGTTTCGCACCCTGCCCCGACTGTGAAGCCGACGTGCCGATCGCCCCGGACGCCATGCAGAATGAGCTGATCGCCTGCCCGGATTGCGGCGCAGAGCTGGAGATCGTCTCGCTGGAGCCGCTCACGCTGGAGACCGCGCCGGAAGTGCAGGAGGACTGGGGCGAATGAGCGCGCGCATCGGCATCCTGATCACCACTGTCCGCCCGGAAGAAAAACTGCTGATCGCCGCGTTTGAGCGGCATGGCATCACGCCCGATCTGCTGCTCGACCGCGACATCCATCTCGACCTGACGGGTGGCGCGGCACAGATCGCCCCGTCGGGCATCGCCTGGGGCGAGTATGACCTGGTGCTTGAGCGGGCGGTCAGCACCTCGCGCGGGACGGCGCTGCTGGCGATCCTCAACGCCTGGGGCATCCCGACGCTGAACAGCTATGAGACGGCGCGCATCTGCGGCGACAAACTGCTGACCACGCTGGCGCTGGCAGGGGCGGGCGTGCCACAGCCAGCCGCGCGCGTCGCCTTCACCGAAGAGAGCGCGCTGGCGGCGCTGGATGCGCTCGGCTACCCGGCGGTGATCAAGCCGGTCACCGGGTCGTGGGGGCGGCTGCTGGCGCGGGTGAACGACCGCGAAAGCGCCGAAGCCGTCCTCGAACACAAATACACGCTGGGCGATTACCAGCACCACACCGCCTACATGCAGGCGTATGTTGAGAAGCCTGGGCGCGACATTCGGGCGTTCGTGGTCGGCGACCGCACAATCTGCGCCATCTACCGGACGTCGGCGCACTGGATCACCAACACCGCACGCGGCGGTACAGCGTCCAACTGCCCGGTGACGCCGGAACTGGATGCGCTGTGCGTGCGGGCGGCGCACGCGGTCGGAGGTGGGGTGCTGGCGCTCGACGTGTTCGAGTGGGCGGACGGACTGCTGATCAACGAGATCAACCACACGATGGAATTCCGCAACAGCAGCGCGCCGACCGGGGTGGACATCGCCGCTGCCGTCGTCGAATACGCGCTGGACACGATCGGGGTGCGGGTATGACGGGCGAACGGCTGCGCGTCGGCATCGTCGGCGGGTCGGGCTACACGGGCGGCGAACTGCTGCGCTATCTGCGCCTGCACCCCCACGTCCGCGTGACGCAGATCACCAGCCGGGAGAACGCCGGCGCGTATGTCCATGCTGTGCATCCGGCGCTGCGTGGGCGCGCCGACATCCAGTTCATCCACCCGGACGCGCTGGCAGAATGCGATGCGCTCTTCCTGTGCCTGCCTCACGGCGAAGCGGCACGCCAGATCGACCGTTTTGCCGCGCTCGCCCCGATGCTGATCGACCTGAGCGCCGATTTTCGCCTGACCGACTCAACGGCATACGCCCGCTGGTATGGCGACGGGCACGATCCGCGCCAGGCAGAATGGGTAGGGCGGTTCACTTACGGCTTGCCGGAGGTCAACCGGGAGGCGCTGCGCGTCGCGCGCCATGCCAGCGGCGTGGGCTGCAATGCGACGGCGGTCAATCTGGCGCTGCTGCCGCTGGCGCGTGCCGGGCTGATCGTCGAGGCGGCGTGCGCGGTCAGTGTCGGCTCATCGGAGGGTGGAGCGGGGGTCAGCGCCGGGTCGCACCACCCGATCCGCAGCGGCGCGGTGCGGACGTACAAGGCGACCGGGCATCGGCACGCTGCCGAAGTCGCGCTGGTGCTGGGCGACGCGGTGCGGGTGCGCATGGCGGTGACGGCGATCGAGATGGTGCGCGGGGTGCATGTGCTGGCTCACGTGACGCTCAACGCGCCGGTGAGCGACAAAGACCTGTGGCGGCTGTATCGGGCTGCCTACCGCGATGAGCCGTTTGTGCGTCTGGTGGCGGGCAAAAGCGGGATGCACCGCCTGCCTGAACCGCGCGTGGTGGCGGGGACGAACTTCTGCGATGTGGGCTTCGAGCTGGACGCCGACGACCCGACTCATGTCGTGGTGGTGGCGGCGCTGGACAACCTGGGCAAGGGTGCGGCAGGCAGCGCCGTGCAGTGCCTCAACCTGATGAGCGGCTTTGACGAGTGTGCAGGTCTGGATGTGACCGGGGTGTATCCATGAGCGGCGTGATGGTGGTCAAGATCGGCGGCGGGGCGGGTGTGGATATGGCGGCGTGCGCGCAGGGCATCGCGGCAGTGCGCGATCGGCGGCTGGTGGTGGTGCATGGGGTGAGCGCGGCGCTCGATCAGCTGTGCGCGGCGCGCGGCGTGCCAGCGCGCGTGCTGACCAGCCCGACCGGGCACAGCTCGCGCTATACCGACCCGGTGACGCGTGATCTGTTCGTCGAGGCGGCGGGCGAGGTCAACGCCGAACTGTGCGCGCACCTGGCGGCGTATGGCGCACGGGCGCACGGGATGCGCGGTGATCAGACGCCGATCCGTGCGACGCGCAAAGATGCGGTGCGCGCGGTGGTCGATGGGCGGGTGCGTATCGTGCGTGATGATTACACCGGCGCGATCGCCGGGGTGGACGCCGCACCGATCCGCGCCGCGCTCGACGCCGGGTGCATCCCGGTCGTCGCGCCGCTGGCGCGCAGCGCTGAGGGTCTGCTGAACATCGATGGCGACCGGGCAGCAGCGGCAGTGGCGGCGGCGCTGGGCGCGGAACTGCTGGTCATCCTGAGCAATGTGCGCGGGCTGTACCGCCACTTCCCGGATGAAGCGTCGTTCGTGCCGCATGTGCGCGTTGGGGAAATCGACCGGGCGCTGGAATGGGCGGGTGGACGGATGAAACGCAAGGTGCTGGGCGCGTCGGAGGCGCTGGCGGGCGGCGTGGGGCGCGCGGTGATCGCGGACGGACGGCTGCCAGGCGCAGTGGCGCGGGCGCTGGCGGGCGAAGGGACGGTATTCACACCATGACGGTCATCGATCTGGCGATTCACGATACGGAAGACCGTCACCTGTCCGGCGCGGTGGTCAAACGCCCGATCGCGCTGGTGCGCGGGCAGGGCTGCACTGTGTGGGATGACGCCGGGCGCGCCTATCTCGACGCTGCCAGCGGGCAGGGCGTGGCGCTGCTCGGTCACTGTCACCCGGCGGTGACGGCGGCGATCCAGGCGCAGGCAGAGACGCTGGTCACATGCAGCGAGTCGTTTTACAACGACCGCCGTGCCGCGCTGTATGCCGTGCTGGAGCGCGTCCTGCCCGCCGGACTCGACCGCTTCTTCCTGTGCAACAGCGGTGCAGAGGCGACCGAGGCAGCGATCAAGGCGGCACGCCTGCTCACCGGGCGCGATCGGCTGGTGGCGGCGCGGCGTGGCTTTCACGGGCGCACGCTGGGCGCGCTCGGCTTGACGTGGAACAAGGATTATCGTGAGCCGTTCGCGGGGTGGACGCCCGGCGGCATCACCCACATCACCTTCAACGATCCGGACGCCGCCGCCGCCGCGATCGACGCCGGAACCGCCGCTGTCATCGTCGAACCGGTGCAGGGCGAAGGTGGGGTGCATCCGGCGGACGCTGCCTACCTGAGGGAGCTGCGCGCCCTGTGCGACCAGCATGGCGCGCTGCTGATCATGGACGAGATTCAGACCGGGTGGGGACGCACGGGGTATCTGTTCGGGCATCAGGTCGCCCAGGAGGTGACGCCGGACATGCTGGTGCTGGCGAAGGGCATGGCGGGCGGCGTGCCGATCGGGGCGATCGCCTGGCGTGGTGCCCTGGGGACGCTGCCAGCGGGGTCGCACGGCAGCACGTTCGGCGGCAACCCGCTGGCGTGTGCGGCGGCGTGCGCGGCGATCACCACCATCGTCGAAGGTGACCTGCCGGAGCGGGCGCGGGTGCTGGGCGATCGTATCATGGCGGCGCTGCGCGCGCGGTCGCTGCCTGGCGTGCGCGAGGTGCGCGGGCGCGGGCTGCTGATCGGCATCGAACTGCGGGCGCGCGTTCAGCCGGTGCTGGAGGCGCTGACGGAACGGGGTGTACTGGCGCTGCCCGCCGGGGCGACGGTGCTGCGCCTGCTGCCCCCGCTGGTGCTGAGCGATGAAGAAGCGGATCGGCTGGTCGAGGCGGTCGAGGGGGCGCTGCACGATGCTGGCGCGTGACCTGGCGATCGGCTTGAGCGACGGGCAGCGCGCGGCAGGGCGGACGCTGCTGTGCGATCTGGTGGCGATCGAGTCGCCATCGGGCGATGAAGGGCGCGCCGTCCGCCACCTGGTGGACTGGATGGCGGGGCACGGCGCAGCGGCGCACATCGATGCCGCTGGCAACGCGGTCGGCGTGTTCGGAGTGGGTGAACGGCAGATCGTGCTGCTCGGTCACATCGACACGTTCGGCGGGGCGCTGCCCGTGCGCCTTGAGGGGACGGTACTGCATGGACGCGGCGCGGTCGATGCCAAAGGATCGCTGTGCGGGTTCGCGGCGGCAGCGGCGGCAGCGCATGAACGCGGGACGATCCCGCCTGATGCGCGGGTGATCGTCATCGGCGCGGTCGAGGAAGAAGCCGCCTCCAGCAAAGGGGCGCATCATGCTGCCGGGCAGTATGCGCCGTCCGTCTGCCTGATCGGAGAGCCGTCCGGCTGGGAGCGGATCACGCTGGGCTATAAGGGTCGGCTGATCGTCCGCTGGCACTGGCAGGGCGGCTTGGCGCACAGCGCGGGGCAGGCGGCGTCAGCGGGCGACCGGGCAGTGAGCTTCTGTGCGCTGGTCAGCATGTGGGCGGCGGGGCGCAATGCCGGAGAAGAGCGGATGTTCGGGCGGATCGACCACACGGTGCAGGCGATCGCCAGCGGACACGACGGGGTGTACGGCTGGGCGGAGGTGACGATCGGGCTGCGCCTGCCGCCTGGCGCTGAGCCTGAGGCGATCGCTGCTGAGGTCATGGCACTGGCGTCGCATGATGAGACGGTGACGTGCAGCGCCCACGAACGCGCCATCGCCGCCGAACGCGATACGCCGCTCACACGGGCGCTGCGCGGGGCGATCCGCGCGCATGGCGGTACTCCGGCGTTCGTCCACAAGACGGGCACGAGTGACATGAACATCGTCGGGCGCGCCTGGGCGTGCCCGATCGCGGCGTATGGTGCGGGCGATTCCGCGCTCGACCACACGCCCGAAGAACGGATTGACCTGAACGAGTATGACCGCGCCGTCTCCGTGCTGGCGGATGCGCTGGCGCGCCTGTGACCGAAACGAGGGAGAAAAATGCCATTTGACCATTTTGCCATCATCGAGTCCACGCTGAGGGAGGGCGAACAGTTCAGCACCGCCACCTTCACCCAGGCGCAGAAGCTGGAGATCGCCGGGATGCTGGATGCGTTCGGCGTCGAGATGATCGAGATGACCTCGCCGTGTGCCTCGCCGCAGAGCGAGGCGGACATCCGCGCGGTGACCGCCGCCGGGCTGCGCGCTAAAATCCTCACCCATGTGCGCTGCACGCGCGAGGATGCCCTGCGCGCCCTTGATACCGGGGTGGACGGCATCGATGTGCTGATCGGCACATCGCCGCAGTTGATCCGCCACAGTCACGGCAGAGACATCCCGGCGATTATCGACATGGCGCTCGACGTGCTGACCTTCATCCGCGCGCAGTCGCCCGATGTCATCCTCCGCTTCAGCACCGAGGACAGCTTTCGCAGCCGCGAGAGCGACCTGCTGCGCGTGTACCTGGCAGTGGCGGACTCTGGTGCGGTCGATCGGCTGGGCGTGGCGGATACCGTCGGCGTGGCGACTCCGACGCAGGTCGGCGCGCTGGTCGGTCAGCTCGTCCGGCTGACCGGGCTGGACGTGGAGTTTCACGGGCACAACGACTCCGGCTGCGCCATCGCCAATGCCTGTGCCGCGCTCGAAGCCGGGGCGACGCACATCGACACCACCATTCTGGGCATCGGGGAGCGCAACGGCATCACCCCGCTGGGTGGGCTGATCGCCCGCCTGTACACGCTCGATCGACGCTACGTGAGCAGGTACGCGCTGCGCCTGCTGCCCCGCCTCGACGGGCTGATCGCCAGGCTGTGCGGTATCGACATCCCGTTCAGCAACTACATCACCGGGTCGAGTGCCTTCATCCACAAGGCGGGCATCCACGCCAAAGCGGTGCTGGCAGACCCGACCAGCTACGAGGTGATCGACCCGGATGATTTCGGCGTTTCGCGCACGGTGAGCATCGGGCATCGGCTGACGGGCTGGAACGCGGTGCGCGATCGGGCGATCGCCATCGGCGTGACGCTTGACGATGATCGTGTGCGCGCCATCACCCGTGCCATCAAGGAACAGGCGGATGTGCATCCGCTGGGCTTGGATGAGATCGACGCCATGCTGCGCGCGGCGGTGAGCGCATGAGCGGGCAGACGTTTGTCGAGAAAGCACTGGCACGGGCGGCGGGCGCGGCGTCGGCGCGGGCAGGGGATGTGCTGATTGTCCGCCCGGACTGCGTATTGAGCCATGACAATACGGCAGCGATCGCCCGCATCTTCAGCGAGATCGGGCTGCCGTTGGCGCTCGACCCCGACCGGATCGTGATCACCCTCGACCATGCCGCCCCCGCGCCGACGACAGCGCACGCGCGCAATCATGCCGAAATCCGCGCCTTCGTCCGCGATCACGGCATCCGCCACTTCTTCGAGATCGGGCGCGGCATCTGTCATCAGGTGATCAGCGAGGAAGCGCTGATCTTGCCTGGCGAGGTGATCTTCGGGTCAGACAGCCACACCACCCATTTTGGCTGGCTCGGAGCGTTCGGCATGGGGGTGGGGCGCACCGAGATGGCGGCGCTCTGGGCGACTGGCTCGCTGTGGATTCGGGTGCCGGAGACGCTGCGCGTGCTGCTCAACGGGCGGCTGCGCCCCGGTGTGACGGCGAAGGACGCTGCGCTCCGCCTGTGCGCTGACCTGACGGTGAGCGGCGGGGCGTACCGGGCGATCGAGTTCGCCGGAGAAGGCATCGCATCGCTGCCCTTCGACGACCTGCCTGTGCTGCCGAACATGATGGCGGAGTTCGGGGCGATGAGCGCTTATATCGCGCCTGATGAGCGGGTGCTGGCGTATCTGGAGGCGAAGCGGACGCGCGATTACACCCCGCTCTACCCGGATGCTGACGCCGTGTACGACCAGACGCACATCATCGACCTCGACGCCCTCGAACCGCTGATCGCGCTGCCGGGCGCGCCGGATCGCGTCGTGCCGCTCAGCCAGGCGGCGGGCACGCCGATCGATCAGGCGTTCATCGGCACATGCACGGGCGGGCGCTATGACGATCTGGCGGCAGCGGCGGCGGTGGTACGCGGCAAACAGGTGCGCTCCAGACTGATCGTCATCCCCGCCAGCCGCGATGTGCTGCTGCGCGCGGCACAGACGGGCGTGCTGGCTGATCTGTTGGCGGCGGGCGCGGCGATCAGCACGCCGGGGTGCGGTCCGTGCATGGGCAATCATCAGGGCGTGCCGGCGGTGGGGGAAGCGAGCATCATCTCCGGCAGTCGTAATTTTCACGGGCGGATGGGCACGCCGGACGCGCCGATCTATCTGGCGAACCCGGCGGTGGTGGCGGCGGCGGCAGTCGCCGGGGCGATCGTCCCGGTCGAGTCGGTCATGGAGGTGGAGGCATGAGCAGCACGACGCATCGGGTGTGGGTGTATGGCGATGACGTCAACACCGACCTGATCTTTCCAGGCAAGTATACCTACACGCTGACCGACCCGGCGGCGATCGCGGCGCACGCGCTCGAAGACCTTGATCCTGGGTTTGCAGCGGCGGTGGCGGCGGGTGATGTCATCGTCGCCGGGCGCAACTGGGGCATGGGCAGCAGCCGCGAACAGGCAGTGACGGCACTGCGAACGCTCGGCGTGCGGCTGATCGCCGCCGAGTCGTTCGGCGGGCTGTATTTTCGCAACTGCATCAATCAGGGGGTGTATCCGGCGGTCGTACCTGGGCTGCGCGATCACGTCCGCACCGGGGACACGATCGAATGGGATGCCGACGCCGGGACGATTGCGGTGGGGGGGCAGGTGTTCACGCTGCCGCCGCTGCCCGAACAGGTGCGGGCGATCGTGCGCGCGGGCGGGCTGCTGGCGCTGCTGCGGGCGCGAGCAGGCTGAAAAACTGGTCTGGTGCGGGTGATATACTGGGAGGCATCGAGTACATCGAATCTCACCAGACAGGAAAAATCCACATGGCGAAAGCAGCCGTCTTCAGCGACATCGAGGGAACGCTGATCAACATCAGCTTTCCCTTCACCTATCTTGAGCAGGCGCGGGCGATGGGGCTTGTCCCGCGCGCCAACCAGTGGATCATGGGCGCGCTGTCGCTGCTTTCGCGCCCGTTTTCGCCCAAATCCCGCATCGGCGGGATACTGCGCTACCTGCACATCATGTCGGGGCTTCGCAATGTGCCCGTCAGCGTCAATGAAGCGGTGATGGCGCGCGTCAACCCGCTGCTGCACGCCGCGCTCAAGCCAGAGCCGCTGGCGCTCATCCAGTCGTACCATCAGCAGGGCTATCCCGTCATCCTGATCAGCGCGTCGCTGCAACCCGGCGCGGAGTCGTTCGCCGCCACGTTCGGCTGGCGCGGGGAAGGCACGATCCCGGTGATCGAGAATGGGAAGTTCACCGGGCGCGCCGAAAAGCCGCTCACGGGTGAAGAGAAGGCGGTACGCGTGCGGGCTGTCGCTGCCGAAATGGACATCGACCTGGCGCAGTCGGTCGGGTTTGGCGATACGGTGGGCGATGTGCCGTTCCTGTCGCTGCTTGGCAAGGCGTATGTCGTCTCGCCGGATGACGAACTGCGCGCCATCGCCACTGAAAAAGGATGGACGATCCTCGGCTGAGGGTGTACAACGGGTGGATTGATGACCTCATCCCCGCCTGTTCACTGAAAATCTGCCGGGTTCAACCAGATGGAGCTGTGCCATGTTTGACCGTTTGCCACAGGATTACACTGTCCTGCGCGGCATGGGCTGGGAAGCGATCCAGCCGTTTTACGATGAACTCGCCACCCGCCCGCTGACGGGCGAAACCGCCCCTGCGTGGCTGGCGGACTGGACGCGCCTGTCCGACCTGCTGGGGGAGTATGCCTCGCGCCTGCACGTCGCCACCACCCGGAACACAGCCGACGCCGAAAGCGAAGCGCTGCTCAAAACCTATCTGGAAGAGATTGCGCCGAAGGCACAGGCAGCAGCACAGGTGCTGCGCCGCCGTCTGGCGGAGGTGGACGTCAGCCTGCCTGGGATGGATGTGCCTATGCGGAACATCCGCGCGGCGATCGCCCTGTTCCGCGAGGAAAATCTGCCCATCGAGACGGAACTGGGCAAGCTGCGGATCGACTACAACAAGCTGATCGGCGCGCAGAGCGTGGAGTGGGAGGGAGAACAGCGCACCCTCCGGGCGATGGAGACCGTGTTGCAGGAGTCTGACCGGGCGCGGCGCGAAGCGGCATGGCGGGCAGTGTCGGCGCGCCAGCTTGCCGACCGTGAAGCGCTCAATGCCCTGTGGGGCGAGATGCTCTCGCGGCGCATCCGCATGGCGCACAACGCCGGCTTCCCCGATTACCGGGCGTTCGCCTGGCAGGAACGGCTGCGCTTCGACTATACGCCGGAGGACAACCTGGCGTTTCTGGATGCCATCGCCGAGGTGGTCGTCCCGGCGGCGGCGGCGCTGCACGAAAAGCGGCGCGCCGCGCTCGGTGTGGAGACGCTGCGCCCCTGGGATTTGAACGTCGATCCGCATGACCGTCCGCCGCTGCGCCCGTTCAGCGATGTGGCGGAACTGGAAGAGCGCGCTGCCCGCATCTTTGAACAGCTCGACCCGCAGCTTGCGGGCTACTATGCCATGATGCGCGATGACGGTCTGCTCGACCTGGGCAACCGCCCGAACAAAGCGCCTGGCGGCTACTGCACCCATTTCCCGATGAGCAGGCGTCCGTTCATCTTCATGAACGCGGTCGGCGTGCATGGTGACATCCGCACGCTCATCCACGAGGCGGGTCACGCTTTCCACGCCTACGAAAAGTTCCGCCTGCCGTATGCCATGCAGCGCACGGTGACGGCGGAATACAACGAGGTGGCGTCGATGGCGATGGAGCTGCTCACTTTCCCGTACTGGGGGCGTGAGCAGGGCGGCTATTACGCCGGGGCAGATGCCGATCGCGCGCGCATCGAACACCTGGAAAAGATCATCCACTTCTGGCCCTACATGGCGATCGTCGATGGTTTCCAGCACTGGGCGTATACCCATCCCGATGCTGCTGCGGACCCCGCCGCGTGCGACGCGGCATGGCTGGAACTGGCAGCACGCTTTGAACCGTCGGTCGATTACAGCGGGTTAGAGGCGGATAAGGCGAATGGCTGGCAGCGCAAACTGCACATCTTCCTGTATCCGTTCTACTACGTCGATTACGGCATGGCGCAGTTGGGAGCCGTGCAGGTGTGGGCGCGCATGATCGAGGATGCGCCTGGGGCGCTGGCGGCGTACAGGCGCGGGCTGGCGCTTGGGGGTACGGCGACGCTGCCCGAACTGTATGCAGCGACCGGGGCGGAGTTCCGTTTCGATGCGCGCACGCTGGGCGCAGCAGTCGATCTGATCATGGGGACGATCGAGTCGCTGGAGCGGTGAGTCGCGGGGCATAAAACGGGGCGCACACACAGGTGCGCCCCGGAACTGCAAATTTACTCAGGGAGCGTCCACACCAGACGCACCAGAGCGCTGTAGCTGTCGGTGGTGAAGATGGTGGATGACATTGACGAGCTGCTGATCAGCCTCAGGATGGCGGCGAGGTCGCGCGCGTTGCGGCTGTCGATGGAATTGGGACTCTGCGCCATCACGAGATCGGTCACCGCCGTGAACTGTTCACCCGCCGCATACGCGATCAGGATGGTATCGGGCAGCACGCCTTGCAGCGCTTCGATGTATGCCGGGTCGCTGTCCAGCCCCGCGCCGGCAACCGGGGAGAGCGCGAAGGCGACGGCATCGCGCGTACCGAAGACGAACACCTCATCGTTGGAAGCCAGGAAGAGTTCGACGGTGAAGGGGAGATCGGGCGTCTTGATCGCCACGCCGAGGGCAGGGATGTTGTCGAAACTCTGCTCGATGACGATGATCTCGCCGGTATCCAGCCCGCGCAGGGCGTTGGTCAGCCCGCTGACGAGCGCCGCTGCCGCTGACGGATCGGTCGCCTCGATGATGACGGCGAAATCGACGGGCAGCGCGCTGTTCAGGTCATTGAGGTTGGCGGCGTTGAGTGCCGTGCTGGACAAGCCGAGGGTCACGGCGACGTTGCTGTTCATCCAGCTGAAGGCTTCTTCTGCCTCCAGCCCCGTCACCCCGCGAATGCCGGCGCGGAGCGCGACGATCGCACTGCGCGCCTCGCGCACCTCGCGCTCGGTCAGCGCGCCGGACTGCTCAAGCTGGTCAACGATGTTCTCCAGTTGGGCGATGGGTTGTGCGCCAGCCGCGTTATTGGCGAGGATCGCCAGCGGCGTGCCCGCCGGGATATAGCGCGCGAAAGCGGGATCGACCGGGGGGATGCCACCGATCGCCACGCCGCCGACGCGCTGCAGGGCTTCGAGGTCGGTGTAGCTGACCGCCATGTCGATAGTGAGTTCACGCCCGTTCACGATGGTGAAACCGTACACCTGCGGACCGGTTGCCGCGAACAGGTCGGTGAAGCCGCTGGTGTCGTTTTGCAGCAGCTCTTCAAAATCGGGTGAGGCAGCCAGCAGCGCAAGAACATCATTGTAGATGACGGCGTTGTACGACGACTGAGGCAGCAGGGCGATGGCATCGCGGAACTTCTGCGTGCCGCTGAGCGGCTGTGCCTGCACGCCTGCTGTCGCCACATTGTCCGCTTCGATGCCGATCAGCACGACATCATCGCGGAAGATGTAGAAAGGCTGCCCCGCCATACGGGTCAGCGGGCTGTAGATGATCGCGCCGTCGCGCTCTTCAGGGGCATAGCGGAAGAGTGCGCCCACGCTGTCGAGATAGGCGATGGCGTTATCGCGGTCGGTGATGGCGATGGCGAACAGGATGGCGGGCGTTCCGCTGCCCCTGAAGATGCTTTCCGCATCGAGGATGCCGACGGCTGCGGTGCTGCCCAGCCAGGTGCGGAAGACGCTCTGGAACGTGCCTTCCGGGGCGAAGGAGGACGATGCCATATCCAGCGCTGCGCTCAGCGAGGAGACAGGCAGCGTGCCGGGCGGCAGTGCGGCGCTCAGCGTGCCGACCACGCCGTCGAGCGTTTCGATAAAACCATCATCGGTGCGGACGGCGGCAAAAAGCGGCGTCTCTTCCGGGAACCAGGCTGCCAGTTGAACGAGATCATCGGGCGGGACTGCCATTGCCGGGGCTGCCAGCGCGCCGAAAAGCGTGAGCAGCACCAGGGACAACGCCAACATCTTACGCATCTTTTGAGTCTCCTTGAAACATAGTCACAACTCAGCGTTTCCGCATGAGTACATGAACAACTATACGTCCTTTTCGTGAATTGCGTTGCGCCTTGCCTGTGTTGTACGGGTGACGCTACAATCCGCTGGGTAGGGTGGGCGATAACCACGGACTGGGCGCGATGCACACAGAGAATTCACAGAAGGGGGTGGTGATGCGCGCACGGGTCGGGGCAGTTCTGGCGCTGACGGCGCTGCTGTGCTTTTTCGTGGCTGCGCTGTATTTCGATCCCCGTCACGCGCGAGAACAGCTTGAACAGGCGATCCTCTGGATGGGCGCAGGCGTGGTGGCGCTCATCGCCGCGCGGATCATCGCTCAGCCTGTGCCTGCGATCATGCAGCCCGCTGCTGCACCGCTCAGCGGTGCGCGCCCGATCTGGCGCTGGTATACCCTGGCGGCGGGGTTCATCCTGCTCGTCCTCTCTGAGATGAACGGCATGATGCTGGGCATCAAACAGATGGGCGATGTGAGCAGCCATATCCAGTTCGCCATGCTGCTGACGGGCGTCATCCTGACGCTGTACGGGCTGGCGGGCGCGCCCCGCCCGCATCTGCGCCTGCCCCGGCTGACGCGGACGGATCGGCTGGAAGTCGTGGCAGCAGGGGCGATCCTGCTGTTCGCGCTGATCGTGCGGGTGTGGAATCAGGAATACGCCATGCGCGTGCTGGTGGACGAACTGCACTGGTCAGACGCGACAATGTTCTCGATCGATCGGTGGGCGATGTGGATCACCTACCCGATGAGCGATCAATCGCCGTATACCCAGCTCTTCCCGTACTGGCAGTCGGGGGCGGTGCTGTTGTTCGGCTACAGCTTCACCGGGCTGCGTTTCGTCAGCGTGGTATGCGGCGTGCTGACGGTGCTGGCGGTCTACGGGGTGGGGCGGGCGCTGCTCGATCGGTGGACGGCGCTGGTTGCCATGCTGGTGCTGGCTGCCTTTCCGCCGCATGTGCATTTCAGCCGGGTGTCGATGTCGCTCATCGCTGATCCGCTGTTCGGGACGATGGCGGTCATGTTCGTGGCGCGGGCGCTGCGGCGCAATCACCGGGTAGAGTGGGCAGCGGCGGGCGTCTCGCTGGGCTTCACGCAGTATTTCTTCGAGGGCGGACGCATCCTGTTTCCGCTGCTGATCGCGGTCTGGTTGTGTCTGCTGGCGGTGAGCGGGCATCTGCGCGGGCGCTGGCGCGGCGTGGCGATCCTGATGCTGGCATTCGTCATGATCAGCGCGCCCGTCTATTACACGCTGATCGGGCATGAGCGTCCGCTGTTCGGGCGCTGGAGCGACTCCGGCGACTCGGACGGCTTGTCGCGCGATTTTGCCGAGGGGATCACCCCGGAAGCGCTGACGGCGCGCATCCAGCGGGCGGTACAGCCTTTCCTGTTCTACGTCGCACAGCCCGATCTGGCGGTGTATTACGGTGGGGCGGATGCGCTGATCACCGTGCCGGTCGTGCCGTTCTTCCTGTTCGGGGCATTCTATCTGCTGCTGCGCTTCCCCGCGCCAGCGGTGATCATCCCGGTATGGATCATTTCGACGGCGGTGGGCAACAGTCTGCTGCGCGATATGTACGTTTCGGCGCGCTATTATGTGGTGCTGCCCGCGCTGGCGCTGGCGATCGGGGCGGGGGTGCGCTATGCCGCGCTGATGGTCGCGCCCCTGCTGGCGCGCGTGCGTGATGGGCGGGCGAGTCGGGTTGGCTGGGCGGGCGTGGCAGCGGTGTTGATCGCGCTGACCGGGTATCACACTGTCTACTACTTCACGCATCACCTGCCCAGGTTCGTCGATCAGGCGCGTGACGCCAAACCGCACCGGGACGGCATCGACGCCGTGATGCGCGTCGAGGCGCTGCCCGAAAATACGCAGGTGATCGTGATCGACATGCCGGAACAGGATCAGACGATCACGCGCAACTGGCTGCGCTTCGTCTCGCGCGGGTGGGGCAGCCCAACGCGCCTCTTTCCGCTGATCGCGCTGCTGCCGGATGAGGTCAGCCCGCGTTATCTGCGGAATCTCGATCGCGGGGTGAACTACGCCTTCTTCATCGAACCGGAAGCGAGTGAGACGCTGCGCGCGATCTACGCTGAATTTCCTGGCGCGCACCCGCCGCAGTACACCACACAGACCGTCCCGGCGCACAAGGCATATGTGCTGATCTGGGTTCCGGTGGGCAGCGGGAGGTGAGGCAGATGCTCAGGCTGCGCCCTCCAGCCGGACGACGATTTCCTCCAGCGTGATCCCCTGCAAACCGGGCAGCACCAGATGCGCGGCATGGACATTGGCTGTCCCCAGCCCGACGACGTAAAACCCGCCCGCCCGCGCCGCCTGCACGCCATCCTCGGCATCCTCGAACACAATCGCTTCGCTGGGCAGTACGCCCAGCCGCCCCGCCGCCCACACGAACAGATCAGGTTCAGGTTTGGTGCGCGGGATCATCGTGGCATCGACGATGGCATCCATCCGATCGAACAGCCCGATCTGGCGCAGCACGAATTTGGCATTCATGCTGCTGGATGCGACCGCGATTCTGATCCCGGCGTCCTGCGCTGTATCGAGCAGAGGCAGCACGCCTGGCAGGATGTCTGCCGGGGTGAGGTGGGCGATGTACGCCAGATAGTGCATGTTCTTGCGGCGCATCCATTCCTGGGCGAGCGCTTCTTCGACAGGCTGTCCATCGAGTAGGCGGCGCAGCGTTTCCCGCCGCGAGACGCCTCGCAGCTTGTCGCGGAAGTCGGACGGGATGACCAGCCCGATTTCGTCAGCGAGCTGCGCCCAGGCACGGTAATGCAGTTCAACAGTGTCGGTGATGACGCCATCGAGGTCGAAGATGAGCGCGCTCAGGGCGATCGGCATGGTGTCTGTTTTCCCTCGTCGGAGGTCATGTGTGCCTGGCTCAGTCGGCAGGGTCGTTTTCATCTGGAGCAGTCGTTCCGCGCAGATGACGATAGGTCGCTTGCAGGGTGAGCGCATCCGCCACATGAAAGGGCAGTGGCGCTTCCACGCCTACCGTCGCGCCGACATCGTGGTCGATGAACGCCTGAAGCAGTTCCCGATAGCGCAAATCCGCCTCGTTGAGCGGGATGTGCGCTTTTTCGCCTTTGCCTGTGTAGGCGATCCCGCTCATGTGAAAATGCAGGGTGTGAATGCCGTCGCCCAGTTCTGCACGGATGAACGCCAGCGCTGCGCTGAATTCCGCATAGCTGTTGAACGACCCATCCCCGCGCCGGGCGTGCAGATGCGCCCAGTCGATGCACGGCTGCACGCCTGGGATTTCAGCGCTCAGCCGTACCACTTCTTCCAGTGTGCCGAACATGGCGCTTTTGCCCATCGTTTCGGGGCGCAGTGTGACGTGTGTGCCTTCATCACTCAGGATTGTGGTCAGTTCGAGCAGTTTGCTTTTTGCTCGCTGGTAAACCGCCTCCGGGTCCTGGCTGTGATAGCTGCCTGGGTGGAACACGATGTCGCGCGCGCCAGCCAGCCAGCCTTTTCGGGCGGCGGTCAGCAGGCGCAGATCGCTCTTCGCCATCAGGTCATCCGTCTGGCTGTTGAGGTTGATGAAGTACGGCGCATGGACGCTGAGGCTGATGTTCGCCGCCTGTGCTGCCGCTTTGATCTGGGCACACATCTCATCGCTGACGCGCACACTCTGCGTCCAGGCGATCTCCAGATGATCCAGCCCCAGTGCCCGGCTGTGGGCGATCGCGGCGACCGTGCCACTGACGGGGGTGGTCTGCGGCGCGCCGACTGTGCCAAAACGCAGGCGTTCGGGGGTTTCGCTCATGGGTAGGCTTCAATTCCTGTGTATGTGTGTCTGCCTGAGGACGTGTACACTATTCTAGAACGTCTGGCACAGACGTGCAATTCTTGTATAAGCAGAAGTGAGGTGAGCAGCGATGTGGGCGCATCTGGCATTTTTCCGGCAGCGAGCGCTGATCATGGCGCTGATCGCGGCGGCGATCGTGTTCATCCTGTGGAATATCCCAGCGCTGAGCGGTGTATTGTATCCATTTCGGCTGTTCGTCACCTTCATCCACGAGAGCGGGCACGGCATCGCTGCGCTGCTGACGGGGGGGGAATTCGGGCGGATGGTCATCTCGCCGGATGGCAGCGGCTTTGCCACGACCAGTGGCGGAGCGCGGGCGATCATCCTGCCAGCCGGGTATCTGGGCGCGGCGCTGTTCGGGGCACTGCTCTTCTACCTGACGAACACCATCCCATTTCCCAAAACAATGGCGCTGCTGCTGGCAGTGATGCTCGCTCTGCTGACGCTGCTCTATACGGAATTTCTGTCGCTGGCGTTTCTTGTCGGGATCGGCATGGCGCTGGGGCTGGTGGCGCTGTGGCGCTTTGCCGATCGCGGGATCGCCATGCTGGTGCTGAACTTCCTGGCGATCGTCACCGGGCTGAACGCGGTCATGGATGTGCTGATGCTGGTTCGCCTGGCGGATTTACCCACCGCCGGGGTGATTGGGCAGAACGACGCAGCGGCATTCAGCGCACAGGTCGCGCCGATTCTGCCCCCGGCGGGCTGGGCGTTCGTGTGGGCGCTGCTGTCGCTGCTGATCGTGGGCGCGGCGGTGTGGCTGACATTTCTGCGCGGGCGGCGCAGACGAACCGCCGCCCCTGTGCGTGCCAGATAACCGAAAGAACAGGAATGCCTCATGACAATCAGTCTGCTCTCGATGCGGGTGCGTGGCTTCAAACGTTTTGGTGAGGCAGACATCCCGCTTGCTAACCCGGTGGTGTTCATCGGACCGAATAACTCTGGCAAAACGAGCGCGCTTCAGGCGTTGGCGCTGTGGGGATACGGGGTACGCAAGTGGGCTGACCGCCGTGTAACAGGAAGGGCGACGCGGCGCACAGGTGTGAGCATCAACCGGCGTGAACTGACCAGCATCCCGCTGGTGAACAGCTATGCGCTGTGGCGCAACCTGCGCGTGCGCCGCGCCAACTCGCCGATCCGCATCGAGGTGGAAGTAAAAGGAATGCAGGATGGCGTGCAGTGGGTGTGCGGCATGGAGTTTGAGACCGTCGATCAGGAAAATATTCGCTGTCGCCCGTTAGGTGGGCAGACGACTGTGCCGCCCGCTGCACTCATGGTACGCATCGCTTTCCTACCGCCTATGTCGGGTTTGATCGCTCAGGAAGACCTGCTCCAGCCTGGGTCGATCGATCGACGTATTGGTGAAGGGCGCACAGCCGATGTGCTGCGTAACCTGTGTTACCGCGTGTATGAACGATCCACGTCGGATGATCCTCCATCCGATGATTCATGGGCGCAGTTGACCACGCATATGCTCCGCCTGTTCGGGATCATCCTGCATCCTCCGCATTACGATCAGGACACCGGTGTGCTTTCACTGCGCTACAGCGAACAGGATCAGCCGGACATCGAGTTCGACCTGAACGCTTCCGGGCAGGGATTGCGCCAGACTTTGCTGCTGCTGAGCTATCTGTATCTCAACCCGAACACCGTGCTGCTGCTGGATGAACCTGATGCCCATCTGGAGATTCTGCGCCAGCGCCAGATATACAATACGTTTGCCGACCTGAGCATGACTCTCAGCAGCCAGATCATCATCGCCACCCACTCAGAGGTCATCCTTGATGAAGCGGCGCAGCGCGGCAGCGTGGTGGCGTTCATCGGCAAACCGCATGTGATGTCCAAAGCGACCCACGTGCGTAAAGCACTGGCGGAATATGGCTACGACGATTACGCACAGGCTGAACAGACTGGGTGGGTACTGTATCTGGAAGGGGCGACCGATTACGAGATGCTGCGAAAGCTGGCTGCGCGATTGCGACATCCGGCGGAAACAGCCCTTCAGCGCCCATTCCTGCATTACGTAGCGAATCAGCCGAAACAAGCGGAAGCGCACTTCTATGCGATGCGCGAAGCCTTCCCCGCGATGCAGGGGATCGCCCTGTTTGACCGACTGGAACGCCTGCCTAATCAGCCGAACTTTCCGATGCTGATGTGGCAGCGCCGCGAACTGGAGAATTACATCGCCTACCCCGATGCACTGCGCGCTTTCGCAGTTTCCGGATTGACCAGTGATCTGTTCAGCCACCCAGAGCGTGAGCGCCGCCGACAGGTGATGGAGCGGCTGATCGAGGATAATATCCCGGCGGGCGCACTGCGCGACTGGGAACATCGCTATTGGGTGAATACCAAAATCAGCGATGAGCTGCTCGCGCCGCTGTTCGAGGCATTTTATGCTGAACTGAGCCTGCCCAACGAGATTCGCAAATCCGGCTATCATCGGCTGGTGGATCATCTGCCCGATGCCATGATCCTGCCTGAAATCGTTGAAAAGCTGGATGCGATTGCCTCCGCCGCTGAACGGGGCGCGGCGCAGCGACAGGGGTTGCAGGAGAGCGTCGTCAGCGAGGATAGTGAGCCAGCCGACGACGCCCTCTCATCCCCTTAACGCCCGTTGAGCGCCTGCGCTTCATGCACGCGCGGCATGATCTGCGTCTCGACATCGAGGTCGCGCGCCGGGGCGGGCACGGGCGCAAACACGTGCCAGTCTTCGATGTGCGTCACCGTCGCGCCTGGGGCGATCGTCGTCAGCGCGCCCAGCGACTCGACCTCCAGGATGACTTCGTTGGTGAACAGTTCGCAGTTGCAATCCATGTCGGCGTAGGTCGCTGCCGGGTCGTGATCGAAGAACTTAAGGAATAGCCCATCCGGGTGAGCATACCCCGCCCAGCCCTCCGGGACGCGCGCGCCGATCTTCTGCGGCTGTGCGCCTGGCTGTGAGCGCAGCAGCACGTAGCGCGTCCCCCACGTCCAGCGTGGGTCATTCATGTGGGTGTATGCCCAGAGCGTGAGCGTGCTGGCGGGCAGCAGGTGGGTGCTGTGCTGTCCGCGCGGGGGAATGGGAAAGAACGCCGTGCCGCCCATCGCCATGACCGAGAGCGCCCAGGGCGCAAACGACACATCCCACAGCCCGGTGTTCTTCAGCCGATGGGTGACGCGCACATGCCCCGCTTCGGGGTGCATGACCAGTTCGATCTGTTTCTCGATGCCCGTTTCCGGCTCGACGGGCTGGGTCAGGCGCACGCCGTCGGCGATCGGCTCGACAGTGACAGGGGCATTGTCGGGCGAGTAGGTGCGCGGCTTGCTCTCCGGGGCGTGCCACAGCCGATGCCCGCCGTAGATGCGCCACTCGTCACCGCCCGTCCTGCCTGATGCGTCCAGGTCGCGGTAGAAGAGGTTTTCCCCGCCCACGCGCGCCAGATGGATGATGCGCGGACCGACATCCGCCGTGACGACCAGCTCGATCTGACCGTTTGCGAGGGTAAAGCAGTTTTCCCAGCCGCCATAGGGTGTATGTGTGAGCGTGACCATGATCCGTGCCCGCCTGCCTTTCGTATGCCGATGCCATGCGCACCATTGTGCATCGGGGCGTCAGCGTTATGCAACCATTGAGGGGATATTCATCCCCGCTTCCGGTTTGCGCTATACTGTGAACGGAAATTCTGTACACTGCGGCGGCATACCTGTGTCGCTGCGACTATCGGAAAGGCTGTATTGATGACGGACAACCTGACGCCCACCGGGGCAGAAATGTCGCTGGGGGCACAGCGCGCCGCCACCTGCCCGATCACCCCATGCCGGGGCGCAGATGACCACGAAACCCTGCTCCGCAGCGCGCGCAGCGACCGTCTGCTGTGCCTGTACTGTGCCACGCGCATCCCGACCGGATATATCGGCAGGGAAGAGGCGCGCGCCGCCGAAGACAAATTCTACAAGGCAACGCAGACCGATTACGCCATCCAGTTCGCCGTGTGTGCGGCGGGTGGGGCGGTGGCAGCGGTGCTGTCGCTGCTGTTCGGCATTTTCCTGTTCGCCTTCTTCATCGGGGCGGCGGTGGGCGGGGCGGTGGCGACGCTGGCACGCCGCCTGACCGGGGGACGGCTGGGGCGCTATTCCCCGCAGATCGCGCTGGGCGGGGTGGCGCTGGGCACAATCATCGCGCCGATCGCCTATGTCTTCATCGTCACCGGGCGTATTGTGCCGCAGGCGGCGTTCAGCCTGAACACGATCGTGTGCGGGGTGATCGTCGGCATTGCGGTGTACGCGATCATGAAGGGGCGCATCTGAGGGGAGCAACAGCAGGGCGATCCGGCGGATCGCCCTGACGATGTTCAATCGACTTTGTTCAGTTCCGCCTGTTCTTCTTCGGTCAGCGACAAGCCGATGATGTGATAGCCGCCGTCCACGTAAATCACTTCCCCCGTGATCATCCGGCTCATGTCCGACGCCAGAAACACTGCGAGATCGCCGCAGTCTTCCTGCGTCACATTGGCGCGCAGCGGGGCATTGAGCTGGTTGTATTTCAGCATCATGCGAATCCCAGGCACGCCTGCCGCTGCCAGCGTCTTGATCGGACCGGCGCTGATCGCGTTGACGCGGATGCCGCTCGGACCGAGATCATTCGCCAGATAGCGGGTGATCGCCTCCAGCGCGGCTTTGGCGATCGCCATGACGTGATATTTGGGCATGACCTTTTCGGCGGCGTAATAAGTCAGGCTCATCACGCTGCCCCCTTCGGTCATCAGCGGGGCGGCGCGCTTGCACATGGCGATCAGGCTGTAGGCGCTGACGTCGAGCGCCAGTTTGAACCCCTCGCGCGAAATATCGACGAACCGCCCGCCGAGGTCTTCACGGTTGGCGAACGCGACCGAATGCACCAGCGTGTCGATGCGTCCATAGCGTTCGCGCACCTTGTCGAACACGGCGTCGAGCGCTTCATCGCTCTGCACGTCGGCTTCTTCCACAAAGTCGCAGCCGATCTCCTGCGCCAGCGGCAGCACACGCTTGCGAAGCGCATCGCCCCCGGCGTAGCACAGCAGGATGGTCGCGCCCTGCTCTTTCAGTTTCTGGGTGATGCCCCAGGCGATCGAGTTCTTGTTCGCCACGCCGAAGATCAGCGCGATCTTGCCATCCAGTAAACCCATGATCCTTCGTCCTTTAACAGGTGGATGCCGTGAAATTCCCTTGACTCTAACACAATCGCGCGGCTATCGTTGTCACTTCATGCAAAAAGTCAGAATGGGATGCACGTTTGAAGATGCACACAATCGCACGCTGGATGGCATTTCTGGCGCTGCTGACACTCATGGCGGGGTGCGAGGCGGTCATGCCGTCGGGCGGGGATGGCGGGGCGGCGGCTCCACTCATCTCCCTCGCGCAGTCGCCGCGCGATGTGGTGGGTAGTTTTCTCGAACGCTGGAACGCGCGCGATCGACAGGGGATGTATGCCCTGCTCAGCGCCGCCAGCCAGCGCCTCACCCCGTTCGCCGTGTTCGATGCCACCTATATCACACTGGAGAACGCGATCGGCTTTGACGGGGTGCGCTTCACCCACATCCGGACTGACGAGCAGGGGACGAGCTCAGCCGTGACGCACGATGCCGTCCTGCTGTCGTCGCTCTTTGGCGAGATCACAGACAGCGGTCGCGTGATGCGGCTGGTGCGCCAGGGCGATCAGTGGCGCATCGCGTGGACGCAGATGGACATCCTCGCCGGCTATGCGCCTGGCACACGCCTGAGCATCGAGTCGCGCCTGACGCCGCGCGGCAATATCTATGATCGGCGCGGGCAGCTGATGGTCGAGCAGGACGCCGAGGTGGTGGAAATCTACATCTCGCGCCAGGGCATGGCGAACACCGACCGCTGCATCGACCTGCTGGCGACGCTGCTGCGCCTCAACCGGACCGACCTGATCACACGGGTGAACGGCTACAATGCCGAGACGGTCTTCCCGATCGGCGACATGGACGAGGACATTTATGCCGCCTGGCAGGGCGAACTGAACGCTCAGTGCAGGGCGCGCACGAACACGCGCACCACGCGCCGTTACGTCGGGCATGGCATCGCCACCCACACCATCGGTTATGTGGGCAGCATCCCGGCAGAACAGCTTGCAGCGTATCAGGCGCGCGGCTATACCGCCGGCGATCTGGTCGGGCTGATGGGTGTGGAAGCCGCCTATCAGGATGAACTGGCGGGCACGCCGTCGCGCGTGCTGCGTATCCTGGAGCCGGGTGGACTGGTGGTGCGCGAACTGGCGGGCACATCGGGTGAGGCGGCGCGCGACATCTGGCTGACGCTCGACCTCAACCTGCAATGGACGGCTGCACAGGCATTGAGTGACGCCTACAACTACGCCGGGGGCAACTGGGCGGCGCGTGTACATTCGCCTGGCGGCGCGGTGGTGGCGATCGACGTCAACACTGGGGCGATCCTGGCGATGGCGAGTTACCCGACGTTCGATCCCGGCATCTTCAACCCGGATACGCCCATCTTCTTCGTCGGCGACGAAATCTCCCGCCTGCGGACGGACGCGCGCAACTTCTTCACCAACCGCGCCACTCAGGAGCAGTATCCGCCTGGTTCGACCTTCAAGATCGTCACGCTGGCGGCGGCGGCACAGGAACGGCTGGTCACGGCAGATACGCTGTACGAGTGTGGTCTGGAATGGCGCGGGCAGGCGTTCGGCGATACCACCGAACGGCGGCTCGACTGGCGCGCTACTGAGGTAGACCCGGCAGCGCAGTTCGCCACTGGCATGGTCACACCGGCTGAGGCGCTCACCGCGTCGTGCAATCCCTTCTTTTACGAGATGGGCGCGCGCCTGTTCCGCGAGATCGGCGCGACAGCGCTGACGCGCTATGCCGGACAGATGGGGTTCGGGCGGGCGACGGGCATCGCGCCGATCACGCCGGAAGCGGCGGGGCAGCTTCCGCCGCTGCCAGGCGCGGACGCGGCGATTTCGGCGGCGGTGGGACAGTACAACATTCAGGTGACGCTGCTGCAGATGGCACACATGGTGGCGGGCATCGCCAACGGCGGCGACCTGCTCAAACCGTACATGATCCAGCGCATCGGCGGCGGGGTGAACGATGCGCGCCCGCCGCTGGTGGAGGGCGTGCCACAGATGGTCGGACAGATGGGTTTGAGCGAGGAGGTGCTGGCGCTCGTGCGTGATGGGATGTGCATGGTGACGACGCAGCGCGCGACCGGGCGCTCGACCGGGCAGCCGCTCGGCACGGCGTGGTTCGTGTTCGATCAGCCTGCACCGCAGGGGACAGGCGTCGCCCCATACACGGTGTGTGGCAAGACGGGCACAGCACAGACCGGGCGCATCGAACCGCACGGCTGGTTCGTCGCCTATGCCCCGCGCGACAACCCGGAGATCGCCGTCGTCGCTATGATCGAACACGGGCGCGAGGGGTCGGAGACGGCAGCGCCGATCGTGCGGCGCGTGCTGGATGCCTATTTCAGCGCCCCGCAAGCGCCGTACCCCCGCTGGTGGTTCGAGAACGAATATGTCCCGCTCAACATCCCGCAGGGCAGTACCGGAGGCTGATGATGACCGACCCGGCGTCGATTGCGCGCTGTGCAGTGTGCGATGGCTATGGCTGGATCGCGCAGGAGCGCGATCCGTTCGATGATCTGTTCAGCGAGGGCGAAGCGGACTCGGTTGAATGCCGCTGGTGCGGCGGCATCGGCTATGTGACCCAGGATGCGCGCGGGGTCGCCAGGCGCATCCCGGCTGAAGACCTGCCCGCACTGGCGGACAGGCTGGAGGCGCTGGAGGTCGAACGGCTGCGCGCGATCGGCTACAGCGGAGCGGCAAAAGCGCCGCGCCAGCAGGCGATCCGCATCGCACGGGGCGACTCGATCGCGCAGCCGCCGACTGACGAGCCGTAATCAGGCATCGCGCGCGCAGCGGAAGCCGCGGTTGATGTTGCGCGTGGTCGGGCTGAAGCGTTCGCGGTCTGCCGCGAGCAGCGAGAAGCTGCTGCTGCTGTTCCACGCACCGCCGCGCACGAGGCGCTGGCTGGTGGTATTGCTTGGGTTTTCGCGCGCCATGTCCGGGCTGTACGGATAGGGGCGGAAGATGGTGCTGACCCATTCTGCGACGTTGCCGCTCATGTCCAGCGCGCCCACCCACGATGCGCCATCGGGCAGGCTGCCGACCTCGGCTGTGCCGGACGCCGGGTTGCGGTTCCAGATGGCATTGGCAGGGACGAAATCATTGCCCCAGGGATATGCCCAGCTTTGCGGTCCGCGCGCGGCGAACTCCCATTCGCGCTCGGTGGGAAGTCGTGCGCCGCGCAGAGCGCAGAAAGTGACTGCCTCGAACCACGAGATACGTTCGACCGGGCGTTCAAAGCCGCTGTAGCGGTTGGTATCGGCCTTGCGCCCGCCGAAGCGGGAGAACTGCGTCTGCGTCACCTCGGTCTGATCCAGCCAGAACGGGGTTTCGACGCACGTTTCGTGGATCGGGCGTTCAGCAGCGACGCGATCGCCGCCCATCCTGAAACAGCCTGCCGGGACGTAGACCATCGTCACACCGTCGAAGTCACGCGTGATCGGCGTCCATTCGTCATTTGTGCCCGTGAACGGCGAGTCGGGCAGGGGCGGTTCGGGCGTCGTCTGCGCGCTGAGGTTGGGCAGGGCGACGAACAGGCAGAGCGCCAGCAGCAGACCGATGATCGCGCTGCGCGCAGCAGCGGACGAATCAGAAGCGGGAAATGGAGAGGGCGTCGGCATAAGGGATATTTTCCTCTCGTATGCACAGGTCGAAGTGTTTTTCATCCTAACATGCTGTACGTGTGCATGGCAATCGATGTTGTGGGGCTATCACCGGAGATTCATGTATCAGGAGGGAGCATTCCCCTCATCACCGACAGGGCTGAGGCAGGGGATTGCCTGACCTCGCCGCACAATCACATCCCGTCGCTGACCCGGTTCAGCCTGTCCAGATCGTCTGTCGTCAGGGTGAGTTCGACCGCACCGGTCACTTCCTGAAGCTGCGCCACCGTGCGCGCACCGACGATCGGCGCGCTGATGTTCGGGCGGCTGAGCGTCCATGCCAGCGCGACATGTGCCACTGGCACACCGCGCGCTTCGGCGATGGCACGCGCCTCGTCCAGCACGTCGAATGCCTGAGGGGTGTTCAGCAGGCGCTGCACCAGTTTGCTGTCGCCGCCGCGCGCGGTATCCGGCTTGTGATTGTCGCGCGTGTATTTGCCCGTCAGGAAGCCGACCGCCAGCGGACTGTACGGGATGACGCCGATGCCCTGATCGCTGCACGCGCCCATCAGTTCGCGTTCGTATTCGGCGCGATGCACCAGACTGTAGTGCGGCTGGAGCGAGATGTAGCCCACCAGATGATTGACCTGGCTGATCCAGCGCGCCCTGATCAGCCGCCAAGCCGGGGTATTGCTCACACCGATGTAGCGCACTTTGCCCGCCTGCACCAGCGTGTTGAATGCTTCCAGCGTCTCTTCCAGTGGGGTGAGGTCGTCATCCCAGTGCGCCTGATACAGGTCGATGTAATCCGTCCCCAGCCGGCGCAGGCTGTCCTCGCACGCGCGAATGATGTGGACGCGGCTCAGACCCTCGTCGTTAGCGGCGGGTTGAGCGCCCATCGCCGAGCGTACTTTGGTGGCGATGACGACGCGCGTCCGCTCGCGCCCCGCCAGCCAGCGCCCGATGACCGTCTCGCTCTCTCCACCGACGTGACCCGACGCCCAGCGCGAATAGACGTCCGCCGTATCGATGAAGAAGATGCCCGCGTCGAGTGCTGCATCGAGGATGCGGTGCGACTCGGCTTCGTCCGCCGTCCAGCCGAACGTGTTCGTGCCCAGGCAGAGCGCGCTCACGCGCAAGCCGGAACGACCCAGGGTGCGAATGTGCATGGTGATCCTTTCAGAGCAGGTGTCAGGTTTACAGAAATACATCCGGCGGCACGGTATAGCCCGCGAACGCCTCGAAGGTGAGGTCGGTCATGGCAAAGCCGAGTTTGTCGCGCGCGATGCGGAACAGCACCGCATAGCTGGTGAAGATGCGCGGCGCATCCAGCAGACCGAGCGTCGCCAGCACCGCGCCGATCGCCGCATCGCTTTCGCCCTCGATTTCGACGAAACGTCCGATCGGCAGTTCGTCCAGCACGATCTCCGTCTCCATCAGGGTATAGGTGGTGCGATATTTTTCATAGCGCCAGACCGGGTGATAACCCAGCTTTTCGAGGATGACCGCCATCTGGTCGTAGTCGCTCACCTCGACTTCGGCTTCAAAGCGTGCCGCGCCGAACGCGCCGATCACCTTGTCGCCGTCTTTGTAGGTCAGGCGGGCGCGCGTATCCTGGCGCATCCGCAGCACCGTGCCGCTGACGGCAAAGTCGCCAGCGGCATTGTCGTAACGCACGTTGCGCTCCAGCACGCGCGGCGCGGTCAGCACGCCGCCCGCCGCTTCGATGCGCCTGGCGATCCTCTCCAGATCATCGACCAGCAGCTTGACCTCGATCTCCTGCATCGCGCTCATACGCGCAGCACCACTTTCCCGAACACCTCACCTGTCTCGATCAGTCGATGCCCCTCGGCGATCTCCTCCAGCGGCAGCACCTTGCCGATCACCGGGCGCAGCTTCCCACTGAAGACCATGCCCATCACCCGGCGAAAATCCGCCGTCGTGCCCATCGACGAGCCGATGATCGACAGGTGTTTGCCGAAGATCAGCCTGGTGTCGATCTGCGTCTCATAGCCGCTGGTGTTGCCGACGATCAGCACGCGCCCACCGCGCCGCGCCGAACGCAGGCTGTCGTTGAGCGTGGCTTTGCCCACGTTGTCCACCACGATGTCTACCCCGCGCCTGCCCGTCAGGGCGTACACCGCGCGCGACCATGCTGCGTCCGCTGAACGGTCGATGACGTGATCCGCGCCCAGTTCGCGGGCGCGGGCGCACTTCTCCGCCGTCGATCCGACCACGTACACCGTCGCCCCGGCGGCTTTGGCGATCTGGAGATAGGCGGTGTTCGCCCCGCCGCCCGCCCCGACGATCAGCACGCTGTCGCCTGGGCGCACGCCGCCGCGCGTCACCAGCGAATGCCACGCGGTCACGTACACCAGCCCCGCCGCCGCCGATTCCTCGAACGTCACATGGTCGGGCAGGGCGATCAGGTTGCGCGCGGGCAGGTTGACGCGCTCTGCCGCCACGCCTGGCGCATGTTCGCCCAGAATCGGGGCGGTGTACAGGCATTCCTCTTCGCTGCTCCCCGCCAGCAGGCACGCCGGGTCGATCAATGTCGGGTTGATGCCCACCCGGTCACCTGGTTTGAACCCGGTCACGCCCGCGCCAACCGCCTCGACCACACCCGCGCCGTCGGCACAGGCGATGTGTGGTTTGGGCAGGTCGAGTCCTTTCCAGCCTTCACGCACCCAGATGTCCAGTCGGTTGAGTGCAGCGGCGTGGATGCGGATCGTCACCTCGCCCGCGCCTGGCGGCGGAGGTTCAGGCAGGTCGTGCAGCAGGCGCATCACCTCGCGCCCGCCATGTTCGTGAAAGCCTGCGCCGCGCATCAGCGCAGCCCCAGTTCGTTACGGGCGATCACCATGCGCTGAATCTCGCTCGTGCCTTCGTAGATGCGGGTGATGCGCGCATCGCGGTAGTAGCGCTCGACGGGCATTTCCTTGCTGTAGCCCATGCCGCCGTGAATCTGCACTGCCTCATCGGTGACGAACATCGCCGTCTCGCTGGCGAACAGTTTCGCCATGCTCGCCTCGGTGGTGTAGCGCCCGCCGGTCGCTTTGGCGTGCATCTTGGCGGCGCAGGCGTTGTAGATCAGCAGGCGGGCGGCTTCGATGCGCGTCTTCATATCGGCGATCTTCTGCTGGATCATCTGGAAGCTGCCGATCGCGCTGCCGAACGCCTGGCGCTCGCGCGCGTAGGCGAGGCTGGCTTCATAGGCGGCTTCGGCGATGCCCAGCGCCTGTGCCGCGATGCCGATGCGCCCGGCATCCAGCACGGTCATGGCGATTTTGAAGCCGTCGCCGGGCGCGCCCAGCACGTTCTCGACC
>CAZTLS010000013.1:934-72720 GCA_964614405.1 uncultured Pleurocapsa sp. | reverse complement strand
ACCGGGACGCTGCCCGACGCGCTGCCGCTCACCCTGTTCATCATCCAGCCAGGCACGCCGCCGCGCCAGCGCACCATCGACGGGCGGGCAGCGGCGGACGGGGCGTTCAGCTTCGATGCCGTTGAGTATGACCCGCAGAGCGTCTTCATCGTCGCGGCGCGCTACCGTGACCGCGATTTCGCCTCGGTCGTGCTGCGCGGCGCTGATCTGGAGGCGGACGCCGCCGACGGCGTCCTCGACCTGTCGTTCAGCATCTACGAACTGACCGACGACCCGGCGGTCATCGCCATCGCCGGGATGGTGACGCAGCTTTCGGTGGTCGGCGACAGCATCGAGGTGGCGCAGGTCTTCAACATCCGCAATACGTCCGACCGCGCCTTCACCTCCGCCGACACCACCGCCGACGGTCGCCCGATCGGGCTGGTCATGCCGCTGCCGCCGGGCGCGCTGATCGCCAGCGTGCGCGGCGCGGAGAACCGCTATGCCATTCCGCCGGACAACAGCGCGCTGATCGACACCGCGATGGTGCTGCCTGGCGAGGGACACCTGATCAACGTCATCTACCTGATCCCGTATGACGGCGACGCCGGGGCGATCATCGAGCAGCCGATCAACTACGCGCTCGACGGCGTGGCGCGGCTGCTGGTGCGCCCGGTCGATCTCGCTGTGCGCGGCGAACAGTTCCCGTCGATCGGGCTGGAGCAGATCGGCGCGGCGCAGTTCGCGGCATACGGCGGTCAGCTGACCCTGCCCGCCCGATCGGTGCTGCGCTACGAGCTGAGCGGGCGCGCCGCCGAAGCCGCCGCCGTCGATCGCGGGACGGGCGCGGTCGTCTCGTCCAACCTGCTGCCGCTGGTGGCGCTGATCGTGCTGATCGCGGCGCTGGGAATCGGCGCGGCGGTGTACATCATCTCGGCGCGGATGCGCCCCGCCGCCGACCCCGCCGGGCTGGACGCGCAGATCGACGCGCTGGCGGGCGCGATCGCCCAGCTCGACACCGACTACGCCGCCGGGGGCATCGACGCGGAGAGCTATCAGGTGCAGCGCGCCGCCCTGCGGGCACGGCTGGCGCGGCTGGTGGCACAGCGCGACGAGGGCAGGGCATGAGCGGCGACGCCCTGATCGTCATGCAGGGCTTGATCAAACAGTACGGCGTCATCCCGGCGCTGCGCGGCATCGACCTGACGATCGGGCGGGGCGACTGCGTGGCGCTGCTGGCGGCGAACGGCGGCGGCAAATCGACGCTCATCCGCCTGATCGCCGGGCTGAGCAAGCCAACAAGCGGGACGCTGCGCGTCGGCGGCTGGGACATGCCAGGCGAAGCGGCGCGCGTGCGCGCCCAGATCGGTCTGGTGGCGCACCGCACGCTCATCTACGAGACGCTGACCGCGCGCGAAAATCTGCGCTTCTTCGCCCGCCTGTACGCCGTGCCAGACGCCGAAGCGCGCATCACCGCGCTGCTGGCGCGCGTCGGGCTGGCGAAACGTGCCGACTTTCCCGCCCGCGCTTACTCGCGCGGGATGCAGCAGCGACTCGCCATCGCCCGCGCCCTGCTGCACGACCCCGCCGTGCTGCTGCTCGACGAACCATACACCGGGCTGGACGTGAGCGCGGCGGAACTGCTCGACGCCATCGTCGCTGAGGCGCGCGCGGCGGGCACGACCGTACTGCTCACCACCCACGACCTCGACCGCGCGGCTCGGCTGGCGGGGCGAGCGGTCATCCTCGCCAAAGGACGGGTCGGCTTCGACGACGCCATGCCCGCCGACCTGCCCGCCGTGTATCGCGCCGTCGTCGGCGGGGCGGGCATCGGGTGAACGCCGTGCGCCGTTTCTTCACCGCGGCTTTCGCCGTCATGCGGAAAGATTTTCTGATCGAGGCGCGCAGCCGCGAACTGATCGCGGCGATGGCGCTGTTCGCGCTGCTGAGCGTGGTCATCTTCAGCTTCGCGCTGGAACTCAACCGTCAGGCGCGCGCTGAGGCGATCGGCGGCGTGCTGTGGGTGACGATCACCTTTGCCGCGCTGCTCGGCTTGAACCGCAGCATGGCGCTGGAGCGTGAAGGCGGCAGCTTCGACGCGCTGCTGCTCGCCCCGGTCCCGCGCGCCGCGCTCTACGTGGGCAAGCTGATCGGCATCTGCGCCTTCATCCTGCTGGTGGCGCTGCCGCTGCTCATCCTGATGACGGTGCTGTTCAACATCGTGGTCATCACCCCGGCGGTCCTGCTGGTGGTGCTGGGCGGCGCGTTCGCGCTGGCGATCATCGGCACGCTGCTGGCATCGATGACCGTGCAGACGCGCGCGCGCGAGGCGCTGCTGCCGATCGTCATGCTGCCGATCGTGCTGCCCGCGCTGCTGGCGGCGGTGCGCGCCACCAACGGCATCCTGGGCGGGGCGGACGCCGAAAGCTGGATGGGCTGGATCAACATCCTGCTCACGCTGGACGGGGTGTACCTCGTCCTGTGCCTGCTGGTCTTCCCGTTCGTGATGGAAGAGTGATCACACCGCCGTGATGCGCCGCGCGTCGTACAGCGCGTCCATCTCCACAAACGCCAGCCGCGCGGTTTGCAGATGCTCTATCCCTTCGCCCGCGTCATCCAGATGCCGCCCGATCTGCTCGTGCGCCAGCGCCCAGGCATGGCGCGTGCCGATCTGCTCTGCCAGCGCGATCGCTTCGCGCCAGCGGCGCATCGCCCTGGCGTGATCGCCACGCAGCCAGTCGCACCGCCCAATCAGCACCAGCATGAGCGGGCGACCGGACAGGAAACGGCGGCTGTAGTCGATCAGCAGCCGCTCGACCGCCTCAGCGACCGGGCGTGCCGACTCGTCGCCCAGCTCCCACAGCCCCAGCGCCACATCCGCCGTGTTGGTGATGGCGAACATGTCGTGGGCGGAGGTGGTGATGATGCGGCTGATCTCTTCCGCCGCGCGCGGCAGGTATGCCCGTGCGGTCTCCAGATCGCCCAGACGGTAATGCCCCATCGCCAGATACGTCCAGCGGGTGCTGGCGGTGTTGCCGACGCGCTCCACCAGTTCCCGACGGCGGATGAACGTCGCCAGCGCCGCCTCGTTTTCGCCCAGCATCGCCTGCATCTGCCCGATGCCCGCCAGCGCGCGCACCTCGCCCACCATGCTCTGCGCGCGGATGGCGATCGCCCATTCCTGCTGCCGATACGCCATGCCTGCGCGCAGATTGCCCTGCCATTCCTCGTTCGCTGCCAGGTTCATCAGCGTGGCGCGCCAGCGCAGCAGGTCGCCCGTGCGCTGATACAGCCCTGCCGCGTGCAGCCCGTCGCGCGCGCTTTCCGCCCAGCGCGCGCTGAACGTCCAGTAGTAGCCGAGGCTGGAGAGCGCGGCAGCGGTGTTCGGGTCGTCGTCGTCGTTCAGCTTGCTCAGCAGCGCTGATGCGCGTTCGGCGTACTCCGCCGCCAGTTCGGGGATGCCGCCCGTCATGAGCGCGAAGGCGAGCATGGCATAGCTGTAGGCGAGCTGGGGCGACTCGCCGCCTTTCTCCAGGCGCGCCGCCGCCGAAAAGACGTATACCAGGCCCGCCAGCGGATCAACCGTCTGCTCCGGGTAGTGATAGCCCAGGTCGAGTTCTGCCTCGATGACCACCCGCAGCGCATCACGCTCCAGCCTGCGCTTGCCCCCCAGCGGCACGCCGACGCGCGCCAGCATCGCATCGACGGCTTTGGGCGTCTCCCCGCTCACCTGTGTATCGGCGCGGTCGGGCAGGGGGATGTCGAGCAGGGTGAGCGCGGCGCGCAATGCGTCGATGCAGCCGAGCGGGTTGCCCGCGCCCAGCAGGGCATCGGCGCGCAGACGCATCAGGTGAGCGCGGCGGGTCGCAGCCCAGCCCAGCCCCTCGGACAGGGCGTCAGCGCGCACCAGCCAGTCGCGCGCTTCGAGATAGCTGCCCTGGCGCAGGAACTGCTCCCCGCCCAGCGCGGTGTAGTGCGCTTCTCTGGCGCGGTCGCCCGCCTGACCCCAGTGATACGCCAGCACGATCACCTTGTCCGGCGCGCCCGCGTAGACCGCTTCGATCGCTTCGGCGATCAGGCGGTGCAGCGCCGGGCGCTGGTGAGCGGGAAGGCGGCTCAGGACGGTTTCGCGCAGCTTGTCGTGGGCGAAACGCCACTGGTTATCGCTGATCTCCAGCACTGCGCCGCAGTTGAGCAGCCATTGGTCGAGGTCGATCTGCGGGGCGATGGCGCGCATGAGCGCCAGATCGACGGCGCGCCCGGCGACGGCAGCGACTTCCAGCAGAGCCCGGTCGGACTCGCTGATGCGCCCCAGCCGCCGCTCGATGACCGCCTGCACACCGCCCGCCGTCACCCGTTCGGGCAGGTCGGTCTCGCCCAGCGCCAGCAGTTCGCCCGCTTCTTCGGCGAGCGCGCGCAGCACCTGCACGATGAAAAAGACGTTGCCTTCGGTCTCGCGCAGCAGCAGGTCGATCAGCGCCGGGCGTGCCCCCGCCCCTTCGCCGAGGATGGCGGTCGAGAGTGCGGCGATCTCCGTCTGACTGAAGCGGCGCAGCGTCAGGACCGACATCGGGGACAGTTCGCTGGGCAGCGCCGGGCGCTCGTCGTCGCGGAACGTGCCGACGATCAGGATCGGCAGGGCTTCGACCAGCGGCAAAAGGCGGCGCAGCAGCGTCATCCCTTCACGCGCCCAGTGCAGGTCTTCCAGCACCAGCAGCAGCGGCTGTTCCTGACGGTGCAGGAGCCCTTCGATGACCAGCAGCGCCCGTTCCTGTGCCGCGCCCGGCGCGATGACCGGGGCGTCGGGCACTGCCCGCCCGATGATCGACTCCAGATCGGGCAGGATGCCCTTCAGCACGCCCGCCTCGAAATCGTCCAGCGAGGCGGTCAGCGCCAGCCCGCGCAGGATGTCGCGCCACATGCTGTAGGGGGTGTCTTCTTCGGTGGTCGCCCCGCCGCGCAGCACGCGCACCCCGCGCACGAGCGCGCGGATGCGCAGCTCATCGATCAGGCGTGATTTGCCCACGCCAGACTCGCCGCCGACCAGCCATGCAGCGCCGTGCCCGTTCGCCGCCGCATCGAGGGCGGCGTTGAGGGCGTTCAGTTCCGCCTCCCGCCCGACGAAACGCGCCCCTTGCAGCAGGCTTTCGCGCAGGGTGGGCGTCTCGCGCGCGGCTTCGCCCGTCAGCGTCAGCAGATGCGCCAGCGCCTCATCCGCGCTGGCGAAGCGCGCCGCCGGATCGCGCTCCATCAGCCTGGCGACGAAGGCGCGCAGCCCGGCGTCCTCGATGCGCTCAAACGCGACCGGGTCGTGGCGGATGCTGTCGATCAGTTCATCGAGGCTGTCGCCGAGGTTGAACGGGTAGTGCGCCGTCAGGATTTCGTAGGCGATCACGCCGAGCGCGTACAGGTCGCTGGCGATGCTGTTCGGCTGGAGGTCGAACAGTTCCGGCGCGGCGTAGGGCAGCGTGCCGTAGATGTCGCCCTGCCCCTGGCTGAGGAATTCGCGCGCGGTCGCCAAGCCGAAGTCGAGCAGGCGCGCGGAGCCATCCACGCCCGTCAGCACGTTGTCCGGCTTCAGGTCGCAGTGCAGCACGCCATGCCGATGCAGGTATGCCAGCGCTTCGATCATCTCGCGCAGCAGACGAGGGCGCATCTCCGGCTGGGCGGCGGCATACGTCACCACGCTGCGCGCGCCTTCGAGGTATTCCATCGTGAAATAGGGGTAGCGCTGGGCGTCGAAGCCGTAGTCCAGCACGCTGATGATGTTGGGGTGGCGCAGCGACGCCAGCACGCGGAATTCGCGCGCCAGCGCCGCGCGCAGGTCGAGCGAGCTGTGGCTGCTGCCGAGTTGTGCCGGGTTGAGCAGAAATTCGACGCGCTTGAGCGCCACCATCTCCCCGGTCAGCAGATCGCGCGCGCGATAGACCACGCCCATGTTGCCGCCGCTGAACGAGTCCAGCAGCAGATAGCGGCTCCCGATCACCGTTGAAGGTGAAGCGCTCATCATTTTCCCCTCGAAACCTTGCATCGAACGTGTGTGCTGCGGGGTGGGCGACCCGGTGGGTCGCCCCTACAGGGCGGCGATGACCACATCCGGGTTGTCGGTGATGATGCCGCGCACGCCCAGTGCCGCCAGCTCCGCCGCGCGCGCCCCGTCATTGACCGTCCATGTATTGATGAAACGCCCGGCGGCGCGCTCCGCCTCGACCATCGCCGCGTCGATCATGCGGTGTTCGGGGTGATAGGCTTCGTAGCGCGCTTCGGCGGCAGCGGCGCGCATCTCCGCCGTCGATCCCTGCCAGTCGAGGTAGGCGATCGGCACATCAGGCATGACGGCGCGGAACCGCTGGAGGGTGAGCGGGTTGAACGACGAGACGATCACCCGGTGCGCCATGTTGTGCCTGGCGATGCACGCCGCCACCACCTCTTCCACCCCGTCCGTCTCGACGCTTTCCGACTTGATCTCGACATTGATCAGCAGGCGCGCGCCCACCGTCTCGAACACCTCGTCCAGCGTGGCGATCGGCGTGCCCGCGAACGCCTCACCGAACCACGCGCCCGCATCGAGCGCCTTCAGCTCCGCCAGCGTCATCTCGGTCACGCGACCGCTGCCGTTGCTGGTGGCGTCTACGGTGAAATCATGCACGATGACCGGGTGTCCGTCCTTCGAGCGGTGTACGTCCAGTTCGATGCCATGCGCGCCCTGGTCAGCGGCGAGGGTGAAGGCGGGCAGCGTGTTCATCGGCGCATACGCCTTCGCCCCGCGATGCCCGTAAACCAGCACCTGTCCGTCCTGAACCGCCTGAAGAATCTGATTGTGGGTGGTCATCATGCCGTCCTCTGTCGTGTGATTGGCGAACGATTGTGTATACAGAAAGTATGCTGACTGTATCCGGCATGTGTTAAGGTCACAAGGCAGAATGCGGACATTTTTGTTGAGCGGATGTTGAGAGTCGATAAACCGTTGCACGAGCGTGCTGATCGTGCCCCGCCAGCCAGTTTCGCGCACGGGCAAGCTGTGCGATGATTGTAGAGTGTGTCTGCAAACTCGTTTCTGGCGTATATTTGCCCCAACCTCACCCCGGAAACCTGACGGTTTCCTGCCCCTCTCCGATGGAGAGGGGCGGTTGAGCGCAGCGAAACGGGGTGAGGCAGGATCATTTGCAGACAGACCTCAGATATCATTTCGTCCGTAGGTTTGACCCCGGAGACTGATCCACCCATGTCCGCCACGCCCACCTCCGCCAGCCGCGTCCGTTACGCGCTGGCACAGCGTTTCGCCGCCGCCTGCCCGCTCACCCTTGCCGACTCGATCGTCGTGTGTGGTTCGACGGCGCGCGGCTGGTCAGACGCGCATTCCGACATCGAACTGACCTTCTGGGGCGATGAACTGCCGCCGCCCGAAGTCCGCACCGCCTGGATGATGGAGGCGATCGGCGTGCGCGATCTGGTCATCCAGCCGATCGCCCACTGGGACGGCTCGGAATGGATCGCGGGGGAGGTGCAGACCGAACAGGGCGGCATCATCCCGGTCGAGTTCGGCTGGCAGCGCTATGCCGACCTCGACGCCGCCATCAGCCGCCTGCACAGCGGGCAGGTGGTCGATCGCAGCTTCACCTTTCTGGCGGACATGCTCATCCACGCCGTGCCGCTGCGCGATACGCCGGCGCTCAGCAGCCGTCTCGCCAGGCTCAGCGAATACCCGGACGCGGTGCAGACGGCGGTCATCACGGCGGCGCTGCGCCATTTCAGCCCGGATCACGCGCTGGGGCTGCGCCGGCTGGCGGCACGGGGGGAGACGCTGGCGCTCAATGAACGGCTGAATGCCGACCTCGACGCGGCGCTCTGCCTGATCTACGCGGCGCACCGCCGCTGGATGCCCAACCGCAAATGGATGATGAGCGTGGCGCGCGGCTTCGCCCCAGGCGACTGGCTGATCCGCTGCGACGCGGCGCTGTGCGTGGTCGATGCCCATGACCGGGTGGAGGTGGTGCTGGCGCTGGTGCGCGAAGCCGCCGCCCTTGCACCGGGCGCGGAAGCGCTGATCGAGATGCTGGCGTAGCGATCAGGCGTCGCCGTCCGCCTTGTTCTGCTCTTTGCGCCAGCGGCTGACGGCACGGCGGGCGGCGGGCGTGTCGATCAGCAGCAGCTTTTCGGCGGCGTAATCGCTCAGCGGGGCGTCTTTCTGCCAGTGTTTGCGCTTGCTCGTCAGCTGCGACTCCCAGTAGGCGGCGGCGTGTTCCAGCGCTTTCGGCGTGCCGATGGCGATCAGCGCGTCCGCCGCGCCGTCGCACACGCGCTTGCGGTACGTCGGCAGGTGATCGCGGTCGGTCAGCCTGGCGATCAGCGCCTCGACCGCCGCCGCGCTGCCGATCTCGCCCAGCACCCACGTCACGCGCACGCGCGCATCCACCCCGCCGGAAGCCAGCACCTCGATCAGCGCGGGCACAGCCGCCTCACCCAGCGCCACCAGCCGCGATCCCGTCTCATAGCGCACCCCGCGATCGCGGTGATCGAGGGCGCGGATGAGCAGCGGCAAGCCCACTTCGCCGAGGTTGCCCGCCGCTTCGACGGCGGCTTTGCGCACCTCCGGCGCATAGTTGACGCCCGACTCCGCCGGGAAGAGGATCGACTCCAGCATGGGCAGCTTCGCCGGGTCGCTCAGGCGGCGCAGCAGGCGCACCGCTGCCAGCCGCTGCGCCGCCTGACGGCTGGTGAGCGCATCGTGCAGGTTGTCGTCGGTGACGGGCGACCGCTGTTCGCGCACCGCGTGCAGCCGCTCAGCGAGCTGGTCCCAGGGGCGGGCGCGGGTGGTGAAGTCGAGATAGTGCGCCCGGTCGATGCGCGGGTGAAACTCCGTCCTGCTCCGCAGCAGCGGCACGACCGCGATGCCCGCCCCCAGCGCGAACGCCCACTCATACGTCACGTAGAGCGACTGCATCGCCGACGGCGTGACGACCAGCACGACCGCGAACGCCCCGCGCAGCGCCGTGTCGATCTCTTCGCGCCAGTCATCGCCCGCCGGGGTCAGTTCGTCGATCCAGGTGGGGATTTTGCGCCGCTCCAGCTCGTGGCGCACATTCTGGGCAAAATCGAGATCATCGTGCGAATAGGAGATGAACACGTGCATGACCAGCGTCGCTTTTCCCGGCAGGGTGTGCCGTGCATGTGGGCAGATCAGAACGATTGTACACGCGCATCGTCTGGCGGGCAATCCGCCGACTGTGCCCGGCGCAGCAGCGCAACGTGAAAATCCAGCCCGATCAGCCGCGCGCCCACGTCATGTGCCGCGATGCACAGCCCACCCGCCCGCGCGATCGGCTCCAGACGGCGGTTGATGTCCGTCGCAGCGACGCGCGCCCCGATGTTGACCAGCCGCCGCGCCAGCGATGGCGGACGGTCGTCGGTCAGAAATTTGTCGAACACGCTGATGCGCCCGCCCGGTTTCAGCACGCGCGCTGCCTCGCGGATGCAGGCGATCGGATCGGGGATGACAGCAAGGATGAGATGCAGCAGCACGGCGTCGAACGCCGCATCGGGCAGGTCGAGCGCCTGCCCATCCATCACCTGCGCCGTGACCTGGCGACCGAGCGCCGCCGCCTTCGCACAGGTGAGCGCCACCATCGCCGGGGTCAGGTCAGTGGCGGTGACCTGCACGCCTGGCGGGATGAAATGCAAATCTCTGCCCGACCCCGCGCCGACGATCAGGGCATGTTCGCCCGCGCGCAGCCCCAGCTGGTCGATCGCCCGGCGGCGCGGGGCGTCAAATGCCGCGATCGCCGCGTCGTAGACGGGCGTGTAGAGCGTGTAGCGAATGCGGTTCCAGGCGTTGGCGATCATCTCTCTTCTCTCATCATCCCTCGTCATCCTTTGCCGACCAGTCGGCACACACGCGGGCGAACTGCGCCTGCCAGAACGCCTCCACCTCTTCGGCGTCCGCCCCGCGCGCGAAGCTCTTGCGGAAATAGCCAGGTCCGGGGCGTCCGTCGCTGGCGCGCACGACCAGCGTCGCCAGCGATGCGCGCCCGGCGGCAGCATCCTCATCGCCGATGGCGTCGAGCATCGCCATGAGCGCGTAGCTGTACGGATGCAGCCGGGCGACCGTCACCCGGCTGCACAGCGCGCCGTAGGTGATCGTGGCACAGGCGCGCGCCCGTTCGATCAGGATGGTGCGCACCTGCGCCTGCGCCGCCTCCCACGCTTCGACGACATACCCGTAGCGCCGTGCGGTCACGCCAGCTTACCCGCCGCGCGCGCCCGCGCCAGCACTGCCCACGCCGCGCGCACCACCGGCATATCGATCATGCGCCCGTCGAGGGCGAACGCGCCCGTGCCCGCCGCCTGATGCGCCTCATGCGCGTCAGCGATGCGCTGCGCCGCCGCGATCGCCGCGTCGTCAGGGGTGAAGGCGTCGTGAATCGGGGCGATCTGGTCGGGGTGGATCGCCTGTTTGCCCGTGTAGCCCATCATCATGCCCGCCTGCGCTTCGGCGAACAGCCCGGCGCGGTCGGTAAAGGCGGTGTACACCATGTCGATGGCGTCGAGACCGAACGCTTTGGCGTGCAGCACGACCGCGCCGCGCGCATAGGCGACCTCCGCGCCGCCTGGGGTGCGAACCGCGCCCATGTCGCCCGCCAGGTCTTCCGCACCGAAGAACACCGCCTGCACGCGCGCCAGCGACTCGGCAGCGGCGCACAGCGCGCGCACATCCGCCACTGCCCGCGCCGTCTCGATCATGAACAGCAGGGCGATCGCCCCTTCGGGCAGCCCGCGTACCCGTTCGCCCGCGCCGATCGCCGCATCAACCGCCCGCAGCGCCTCGACGGACTCGACTTTGGGCAGCACGATGCCGTCCGGCTGCGCGTCGAGCGCCGCCGTCAGGTCGTCGGCGTAGAACGGCGTGGCGAACGGGTTGATGCGGATGAGCCGTTCGCTGCGCCCGAAGTCGTGTTCGCGCAGCCCCTGCGCGATGACCGCGCGCGCTTCGGCTTTGGCGTTCAGCGCCACCCCATCCTCCATGTCGAGGATGACCGTGTCCGCCCCGCTCCCGGCAGCTTTGGCGATCTTGCGCGCGCTGTCGCCGGGGACGAACAGCAGCGCGCGCCGCGCCCGCCGGGCGCTCATCCTGCCCCCGCAAGGCGGATCAGCACGCCTTCGTCGCCGCGCAGATCGACCGCCATGCCGACCGTCTCGCCGTCGCGGTCGAGGGGGGTGTTGAGCGCGATCGTCCCAGGGGCGGGGAGCGCCACGCTGACCGGGTTGGGGGTCAGGTTGAGGACGACGGCGAACGTCCCGCCGCGCGTCCAGGCGAGTACGCCGTCCGGCGCATCGAACGAGGCGTATGCCCCTTCGCGCAGCGCATCTTCAGCGCGGCGCAGCGCGATCAGCCGGCGGCAGAAGGTGAGGAACGAGCGCGGGTCATCGCGCTGGACGGCGACGTTGCGCGCGGCGTAATCCGGGGCGACGGGCAGCCAGGGCGCGGGCGCGCTGGTGAAGCCGGCGTTGGGCGAGGCGTCCCACTGCATCGGCGTGCGTTCCGGGTCTCGGCTGATGCCGAGGTTGATCCCCTGCGGGTCCTGATACTGCGACGGGTCGATCGCCACGTCTTCCATGCCCAGTTCATCGCCGTAGTACATCGTCGGCGTGCCGCGCAGAGTGAGCAGCAGCAGCGTGGCATTGCGCGCCTGCCCCGCGCCGACCTTGCTGGCGATGCGCGGCTGGTCGTGGTTGCCCAGCACGTAGTTGCCCCAGCCATACGGCGGGATGGCGGCGTCGTAGGCGTCGATGAAGGCGCGCAGCGCATCGGCGCGCCAGGGGAGCATACACAGGGCGAAATTGAACGGCAGGTGAATCTCATCGCCGAACGGTTTGGCGTCCGTGCCGTAGAAACTGGTGATGAACGCCGGGTCGGTGCTGTAGGCGATCTCGCCGACGATGACGCGATCGGCATATTCGTCGAAGGCGTTGCGGAACTGGCGGATCAGGTCATGGATGCCTTCGCCATTTTCGCTGTACACCCGTCTGAGGCGGTAGGCGGGGTTGTCGCCAGGCTTCCAGCCTGGGTCGATCGGGTTGTCGCGCAGGTCGGGGTCTTTCATCATGCGGTCGATGACATCGACGCGAAAACCGTCCACTCCGCGATCGAGCCAGAAGCGGATGTTGTCGAGCATGGCGGCGACCACTTCCGGGTTGCGGTAGTTCAGGTCAGGCTGCTGGGGCAGGAAGTTGTGCAGGTAGACCTGCCCGGTCTCTTCGTCGAATGTCCACGAGATGCCGCCGAAATACGCCAGCCAGTTGTTCGGCGGCGCGCCGTCAGGCAGGCGATCGCGCCAGATGTACCAGTCCCGTTTGGGGTTATCACGCGAAGAGCGCGACTCGACGAACCAGGGATGCTGGTCCGAGGTGTGATTGGGCACGAGGTCGAGGATGACGCGGATGCCGAGGCTGTGCGCTTTTGCCAGCAGCGCATCGAAGTCCGCCAGCGTGCCGAAGAGGGGATGAATGTCGCGGTAGTCCGAGACATCGTAGCCGAAATCCGCCATCGGCGACTGGAAGATGGGGGAAATCCAGATGGCGTCGATGCCCAGCCAGGCGAGGTAGTCGAGTTTGGCGGTAATGCCGGGCAGGTCACCCACGCCGTCGCCGTTGGAGTCGTAAAAACTGCGCGGGTAAATCTGATAGACGATGCCATGCCACCACGCCCGATCGCTCATTTGTGCCCACAGCCCTTCATACAAATAAAGAAAACGCCGATTCAGTTGAGGGAATTATAACCCAACTGGATCGGCGGGCAGAAAATCCCTGTGTCCGCAGAGCGCGGTTCGGGACGGCGGTGAGGGGCTACGGGTCGATCAGCCCGAAGTTCGCCGCCAGCAGCGAGAAGTCGTTGATATTGACCACATTGTCGCCGTTGAAATCGGCGCGGGCGTCGTAACCCTCCCCGCCCTGAGCGCGCCCGAACGTCGCCGCGAGGATGACGAAATCGGACACGTTGATCCGGTCATCGCCGTTGGCGTTGCCCGCGCGCAGCGTGCCGAGCGCCACGCTGTTGCCGCCGCTGATCAGCGTGACATTCGTCACCGCCGCGAGGGTGTTCGTGCCTTTGATGCGGATCGTGTACGCGCCTGGCGGGATGTCGGCGATCGTCAGGATGCCGTTGTCGTTGGTGTTCACCGTGCCGATGTAGATCGGGCTGCCGCCGCTCTGCGGGGTGATCGTCACATTGACCGGGACCGACCAGCGCGGGTTCGGCTTGGTGACGCTGGCGCGCCCTTCCAGCCCGACATCGCCCAGCAGGGTCGCGCCGCCGCTCAACCCGAAATAGCGCATGACGATATCACCCACCTGCGTGTTGGCGGGGATGCTCACAGCGTCCGCCGCCGCCAGGTTGAGCTTCTGGTTGTAGTAGACACTGCCGAAGCTGGCGTTGGTCGTGCCGATGTAGTAGGTCCCGGCGATGACGGCGCGGCTGTACGTGCCGTTGGGCAGGGTGGTGGTGCTGTAGGTGTGGACGGTGGCGGTGGGGCTGTCGTAGACGAACACCGTCACGCCGCCTGCCGGCGTCACGCCGTCCGGCTGATACACCGCGCCGCTGACGATGCCGACCGACGACAGGGGAAAATCGATGCTGCTGCGCGTCTCGCCCGCCGTCACGCTCACCGCTTCGGCGTCGGCGCGCGTCCGATCGCTGTGGTAGTGGCGCGCCTGATAATCGAACTGATACGCCGTCAGGCGATACGCGCCAGGCGGCACGACCAGCGTGTACGAGCCATCGGCGCGCGTTTCGACCCACGCGGCTTCCGCGCCCGTCTCGGCGTCATAGGCGTACACGGCGGCGCGCGCCAGCGGCGTCACCCCGTCCGCGCGCGTGACCACGCCCGCGAAGAAAGCGGCGGGTTGCAGGGCGAAATCGACCGCGCCCGTCACCGCGCCCGCCGTCACCGACACGGGCTGCGCCGCCTGAGCGCTGTGCGCGCCCCCGGCGTACTGCGGCACGCTGTGCATGTCCACCGCGCGCACCAGATACTCGCCAGGGAGCAGGTAGTCGATGCTGTACCAGCCATCCGGAGCGGTGAACGCCAGACCGAGGTTTTCGCCGGTGATGAAGTCGTACACGTATACGGCTGCCGTATCGATCGGCGAACCGTCAGCGGCGCGCACCACCCCCTGGATGCTGCCGACCCGCGCGGGCGCGTCATCCTGAGCGTGCGCGGCGTGAGCGAGCGGGATCAGCACTGCGACCAGCAGCACCAGCCCGAACATCCTGAGCAACTGACGAAGGCAGCCTTCCTGAGCCATCGCGTTCCTTTTCCCCTGTCTGTGCATCACAACACAGGCATTATAGCACGGCGCACAGCAGCACGCGCTGCTGTGTCATTTGCCCTTCCTGAAAATCTGAATATCATAACGCATGTAAACGGAATTTATGAAGAAATGAAAGTGCAACCTCATGCGACACGCAGAGCGTATTCTGTTCGTGGTTTCCGTCATCCTGTTCGCTGCCTGGCTGGGGCTGATCAGCGCGCAGGCGGGGATGAACCCTGCTGCGCCGGACGATCGCGCACAGGTCAGCACGCCGACGGCTTCGCCCACGCTGCCTCTGCCACCCAGCGCGACCCAGCCCCCGTTCGACGGCATTTTCGCCACTGCCACCCCCACGCGCACGCCGACGCCGATCAACATCGGCAATTTCGTCTGGGATGACCTCGACGGCGACGGCATTCAGGATGCGGGCGAGCCTGGCATGTCCGGCATCACGGTGCGGCTGTGGAACAGCGCCAAAAATACGATTCTCGACACGGACGTGACCAATGCCAGCGGCAATTACACCGTCATCGCGCCGCTGCCCGGTGAGTACCGTGTACAGGTGGTGCTGCCAGGCGGGATGGATCAGTTTTCGCCCAAAGAAGCCGGATCGGACGTCACCAAAGACAGCGACATCAACCCGACCGGGGTCAACCTCGGCTTCACCGACATCATCAGCATCGCCAGCAACGTGATCAGCATCATCAGCATCGACGCCGGGATCATCCGCTTCCGCACACCCACCCCCACGCGCACGCCGACGCCGATCAACATCGGCAATTTCGTCTGGGATGACCTCGACGGCGACGGCATTCAGGACGCGGGCGAGCCTGGCATCGAAGGGGTGACGGTGCAGCTCTGGAACCCCGATCGCACGCTCATGATCGATGAGACGGTCACCAACGCCAGCGGCAATTACACCGTCATCGCCCCCGTGCCAGGTGAATATCGGGTGCGGGTGATCAAGCCCTCCAGCGCCGACGACTTTTCTCCCAAAAACGCCGGGTCAGACATCAGCAAAGACAGCAACATCAACCCGACCGGGACGTTTGCCGGCTACACCGACATCATCAGCATCGCCAGCAACGTGATCAGCATCGTCAGCATCGACGCCGGGATCATCACCGCCGACCCGGTCACGATCGGCGATCGGGTGTGGCACGATACGGATGGGGATGGGTTGCAGGACCCGGCGCGGCTGGAGCCAGGGATCGCCGGACGGCTGATCCGGCTGCGCGTGGACAGCTTCATCGATTACACCGTCGCCTCGACCTTCACCGACGCCACCGGGCGCTACAGCGTCACCGCCCCTGAAGCCGGAACCTACTACCTGTGCGTGGTGATGCAGAGCGGCGAAACGCTCACGATCAAGGATGCCAGCGATGGCAATCCGTTCACACTCGACGACCTGAGCGACAACGATGCCAACCCCAGTGGAGTGCGCATAGGCTGCACAGACAATTTCACCGTCAGCGCCAGCACCACCATCTTCGACATCGGCTTTCTGAACGCCCGCGCTTCGATCGTCGGCAGCGTCACCCTGCAAGGGCATGGCACTGCGCCGAACGCCTTGTGGAGCCAGCCGCACCGTGTGCGCGTCGTCTCGACCAGCACCTCATCGGTCGTGTTTGACGGCACGGTGACCAGCACGACCAGCGGGCAGCTCATCGTGGCGGGCATCCCCACTGGCAGTTACATCATCTGGGTGAAGGGCGAACATACCCTCGCCAGCTCGGTGACGCGGGCGCTCGATCAGGGCAACAACGTCTTCAGCATCGGCACGATGCGCGAGGGCGATGCCAACGGCGATAACGTCATCAACATCAACGACTTTTCCATCCTGGCGGCGACGTTCGGCAAATCTGATGGACAGGCAGGCTATGATGACCGCGCAGATTTCTCGGATAACGGCGTGGTTGACCTGACCGATTTCACCTTGCAGGCTGCGAATTTCGGTCAGGCGGGCGCAGCCATGCCGTGACATAACCCCGCAAGCCCCGCTCCGCTGGAGTGGGGCTGTGTTCATCATGTCACGCCAAGCAGAAAGCGCAGCGCGCGGGGCAGCCGCCGCCGCCAAGCCTCTTCGTGGTGCTGCCCCCCTTCTTCTTCGACATACAGCAGCGTCTCATCAGGGCGATAGCCACCTCGGATCAGAGCATCCCGCAGATCGCGCACGCCGGAGACATAAGCGGCATCGAGACCATCATGCAGAATCTGCCATTTGGTGAGGGTGTCCCCTTCGCACGTGCCCACATCCAGGTACACGCGCCCCGCCCCGCCTGCCCTGGCGCGGATCGTCCGCACAAGCGCATTGTCGCCAAACCAGTAAGCGGGGCTGAACGCCCCGCACGCGCCGAAAACATGTGGGAAGTGCATCATCCCGTACAGGCTGATCAAGCCGCCCATCGATGATCCAGCGATGATCGTGTGCGCCGGGTCACTGAGGGTAAGCAGTGAGGTGTCGATGATCGGCTTGACGATGGTCACCAGCCATTCAATATAGGCGTGCCCATGCCCTGTGACGATTTGCCGTTCGACATCCCGGAAAGGGTATGGGCTGTATTCAATTGCCCGGTATCCGCTGGCATTGGGAATGCCGACGACGATGGCGCTGATGCCCTCGATCGCCAGCGTGGTCAGCGTTTCGTCCACCTGCCATTCCCCTGCATAGCTGGTCACGATGTCGAACAGGTTATCGCCATCGTGCATATAGATGACCGGATAGCGACGCGCTGTGGTCTGATATCCCGGTGGCAGCCAGATGAGCAGGTCATGTTTTGGCGCATCAGGTGGCAGATAGGCGGGTTGGGATAGTCCTTTCACAACGCGCAGATCGCCGGTCACGGTCGATCCGGTTCTGCGACGATAAGGCAACCATTCCATTTGAGTCATCCTTTCCGGGTGTCACGCCGTGCGGTCATGAGGGCGACAAAATCCTCCAGAAGGCGGGTGTCCTGCTCTGCCCCCCAGAGCATTGCACCCCGGCTGACATCCAGCCCGGCATCGCCGGCGCTCATCGTGTGCGTCATGCCTACTTCTGTCCCGTAATAAAGAATGGGCGTGTTCGGCAGGGTCATCAACCGGGCGAAGGCAGCACGCAGCGCCTCTTTGTTTCCCCCTGCGATGTGCAGAAAGCGGTTCATGTCGTGGTTGTCGAGGAAGGCAGGCAGCAGAAATTCCGCCGGGAAATGCGCCTGATGACGCGATAATGCGCGATTGAAGGTGGGTAAGTCCATCGTGCGCCAGCCGTAATGCTTCCGCAGACACTCATTGGTATAGAAGTCGAGGCAGCCATCCAGCCGCCCGATGTACTTCTGCTGCACCTGCGGCGAGTCGATCACTTCGCCCAGAAACACACTGTCCGGCTTGGCATCCCGGCACGCTGCCGTGAATGTCGTCCAGAAATCGGGTCCGGGTCCGAGCGCGTAATCGAGGCGATAGCCATCTGCATCGAACTCGGTCAGCCAGTACCGCCCGATGTCGATCATCCACTGACGTGCAGAGGGATGGGCAAGGTTGATTTCCGGCATAGAGGGCACATTGAAGAATGCCCGATAACCCGGTGGCGAGTCGAGAAAGGTGAACCAGTCTCGATGTGGGCTGGTGGGGTCATGCAGTGCCGACTGGAAAATGGCGGAGCGATCACTGAGGTGGTTACACGGGAGGTCGAGCAGCACGTGCATTCCACGTGCGTGTGCGGCATCGATGAAGCGGTGAAGAGCGGCATCTCCACCCAGGTGATCCGCCGTGCGGTAGTAATCGATGACATCGTAACCATGATAGCTGTATGCTTCCCACGTCGGGCTGAGCCAGACAGCGGTGATCCCCAGATCGCTGAGATAGCCGAGCTTCTGGCGCGCCCCGTCTAATGTGCCCCCCATCAGAGCGCGCACGTCATCGGTCTGCCGCCAGGGGACGCCATCACCCGGATAAAAACGATCGACATACAGATGATAGATGATCGCTTCGCGCGCCCAAGCCGGGGGCTGATGAGTGTCGATGTGGAGGGTGAAAATTGCCCCATCGGGGAAGCGCAGCGGGGGATCGGGCAGTGCAGCGGGATCATCACCATTGAACCAGGCAACTGATGCACGTTCACCGATCGCTGTCACATCCGGGTAATCGGCAAACTGTTCCCCTTCACCATCGCGCCATGCGCCGATGCGATAATGCAGCAGTGTGCCTTCTGGCTGGGGAGGCAGTACTGCCTCCCAGCGCATCCGATAACCCCAGCTCAGCGTATCCCATTCGGCAGCAGCGGGATGAAACGGCACGACCGCTGCACTGTCGCTCTGCCCCAGCCTGCCGACCGGGACACCGCCATCGGTAGTGTAATAGCACACAATGTGATCGACATCCGCATCGATGCCTGCCCATGCCGCCAGGGTGATCGGCTGCCCTGGCAGCGGGTCAGGCGGGGTCACATGATGGCGATGCTGAACTCCCCGCGCCGATGCACGATGATGAATCAGACGCAGAGGATCACTGGCGAGTGTACCGAAGATGACTTCCATAGTCAGAAATGTCCTATCCTTTGACCGCGCCTGCCGTTAGCCCGCTGACGATGAAGCGCTGGAGAAACAGATACAGCAGCACGACCGGGATAGCCGTGAGCAGCGCACCAGCGGCAAATACCCCCCAGTCATCGCTGAAGCGCCCTTCGACGAAACTGAACAACCCCACCATGAGCGTCCAGTTCTGGCGATCGGTGATCAGCACCCGCGCCAGCAGAAAATCGCTGATCGTCCCGGTGAACGCCAGCAGCCCGACCACCGCCAGCACGGGTCGCACGAGTGGGAAAATCAGCCGCCAGTAAATCTGCGAGGCGGTTGCCCCATCCACCTGTGCCGACTCGTCGATGTCGCGCGGAACCGTGTCGAAAAACCCCTTCATCAGCCAGATGTTGGTCGCCATGCCCCCGCCGATATAGATCAGGATCAGCCCGCCATACGTATTCAGCCCCAGCGCCGGGATATATTTGCCCAGTTGCAGCAGCATCAGATAGATCGAAACCATCGCCAGGATGTTGGGAAAAACCTGCACCAGGAAGATGCCCAGCAGCAGGTTGCGACGGTAACGAAAGCGAAATCGGGAGAACGCATATGCACTGAGCGCCGACACCAGCACGATGATGATCGACGCTGTGCCGGAGACGAGCAGCGAATTGCCCGCCCAGCGCCAGAAGGGAACCTGAGGATCGTTGAACAGACGGGTATAGTTGGTCAGCAGGCGTTCCAGGCTGTCTACCCCACGCGGGATGAGCGACTGGGATGCCATCGAGCCGCTGGGATTGAAGGAGGCGGAGATCACCCATACGATCGGAAAGAGCGCAAAAATGATCAGCAAGGCGATCGCCAGCACGCGCAGCCCGGTGAACACCCATCCAGGCAATCTGAACGGTGCTGACGGGGTGCTGCTGGCACTGGTAGTACGTGGCAGGCTGGATGCGCTAGACATTTTCACTTACCTGTTCCCATGTGCGCGTCAGACGGAACTGAAGCAGGGTGAGTGCCCCGACGATCAGGAAGATGATCACGCCCAGTGCCGAAGCCAGCCCGTAATCTTTTGTGCCGCCCGCGCTGAATGCCAGTCGATAGGTATAGCTGATCAGGTTGTCTGTGTGCCCGACGGGGGGAGCGGATGTCCCGGCGATCGGCGGTCCGCCACCGAACATCGCTTCCATCAGAAAGAAGTTGTTGAAATTGAAAATGACCGATGCGACCAGCAGTGGTCCGAGCGAGACCAGTACCAGCGGCAGCGTGATCTGCCAGAACTGCACCCACTTGTTCGCCCCGTCCACTTCAGCAGCTTCGTACACGGATGACGAGATCGATTGCAGCGCACCGCTGGCAATCAGCATGAAATATGGTGCAGCGAACCAGATATTGACGATGAGGATGGCGACTTTCGCCCAGCCAGGATCGCTGGCGAATGGAGGCGACCAGCCGAACACGCTGTTGAGGATGCTGGGGATGACCCCGATGTTGGCATTCAGCATCCCGCGCCAGACCAGCACGCTCACTAAGCCAGGCACAGCATACGGAATGATCAGCAGCGTTCGCAGCACCCGCAGCCAGGGACTTTCCCCATTCAGCAGCAGGGCGGACATCAGCCCGACGGCAAAGCCGCTCAGCGAGCCGAACACGGCAAAACCGATCGTCCACAGGATGACGCGGATGAGGGGACCTTCGCTGAGCGTGCTGGTGATGATGCGGGCGAAATTGTCAAACCCCACGCTCACCCAGAAGCCGATGGGTGCGGTCTGCCCGCCTGCTGCGACGAAATCGCCGCGCGTCATGTCGGCAGGGTAGACCGTGCCAGTGGCATTGTCGATCAGGGCATCGCGCGCCGGGTCATACGTCCACTGCTGGGCGAATGCGCCCGCCGTCTGCGCCGATTGAATGCCGATGGCGTTGGCTTCGTCGCCAAACGTGACGTTCTGCACGGCATTCAGGGCACGGAAGCGCGCTCCACCTTCCAGCAGGTTATAGCCTGCGTGGTCTGGCGGGGCAGCCCCGCCGACAGAAGCGAACTCGCCGGAGTCGGTGGCGAAAAAACTGTTTCCCTCAGCATCAGTCAGCCAAAGAGCATATGCCCCTGATTCGTTCTGATACAGCGACCAGCGATAGCTCGCCCCCCCTTCAGGCAGATAGCGGCGCTGCCCCAGCAGCTCGATGACTTCTGTTTTCGTGAAGCGGTGTCCATCACTGTAGTTGGTGAAGGCGATGTACACCGTGTAGAGCAGCGGGTAGATCGACAGCAGGATCATCAGCGCCAGAGCGGGCGAAATCCACTTCAGGGGCCACAAGCCGGGCACGAGAACGATAGTGCTGATCAATGCCAGGGTGAGGAAGATGGCGATGGCGAAGAAGGCATTGCCATCCTGCCAGATGTTCCAGGCAAGTACGCCGCCCAGAATATCGATCGCCAGAACGAGCAGAATCTGCACAGCGGAGGCAAGGTTGAGCGAAGGGGCTGGCGACCCTCCAGAGTCGCCAGCCTGCGCTGTGACGGCAGCCACGCTGCGCCCTTACCCCGCGCCTTCGATCGTCAGCAGTTTGGTACTGTTGTCGAAGGTGAAGGTGATGGTGCTGCCCGCTGCCCCGACAGTAAAGCGGTAGTTGTCGCCGCCTGCCGCCCCACCCACACCGTAATTGCGATCCCATGTGCCGTCGAAAGCGATCTTGACTTCGTAATCACCCGCCGCCAGCGCATCGGTGCTGAGGGTGTAGATGGCGCCGCCCTGATCGGTCATCTGTGTGTTCGGGCACGCCGGGTCCCAGTCACCAGGGCAGCCGAAGGCGATCTGCACTGTGCCAACCAGCCCAACGCTGGCGGGAGGAGCGTCCAGCGCACCGATCAGTGTGACGATCTGCATTTGTGCCTGGGTATATGCCTCTGCGGGTGTCAGTTCACCATTGACCACGAACAGCAGCGCGTTGCCCCACGATCCCCACACTGACGCCATTTCCGGGATGGCAGGCTGAGGTACGCCATTTGCGCCGGCGCGCTGAAATTTGCCCATCGCTTCATCGTCGATCTGCTCCAGTGCCGGGATGTAGGCGGGGGGGCGCGGATCGACGTTGTACATTGCCAGCATCGCTTCGCTGGTCGCCATAAATTCGGTCAGGAACACCTGAGCCAGAAGCTGGTTCTGGCTGAAGGCGCTGATCATGAAGCCCTGCCCGCCGATGAACGGTCTGCCTTCGCCCGCAGGACCCGCCGGGATATTGCTGATGTCGAACGGAATGCCAGAGTCGCGGACGCGGTTCAGAAACCAGGGTCCCGTCAGCACCATTGCGGCATCGCCAGTGGTGAAAAGCGACACCGCAACATCATTGTTGATACCAGGTGCATACAACCCGGCATCGAGATACTGCCGGACATATTCGCCCGCCGCGATCGTGCCTGCACTGCCGATGCCGACATCCGCCGGGTTGTAGCTGCCATCGGCATTCCTGCCGAAGACATAACCGCCGAAGGCGCTCATCACCGGGAAGAAATCATAGCTGCCATTTTCGGTGAACACCCAACCGTAGCGTGCTGCGCCGCTGCTGACGATTTGCTGGCTGATGGTGAACACCTCATCCCAGGTTGCCGGGGCTTCGGGCACGAGATCGGTATTGCGGAAGAATGCCAGGTTTTCGACTGCGTAGGGCATCCCATACAACTGCCCATCCGCCGTAAACAGCGCCAGCGCGCCGGGCGAAAAATCAGCCGCCTTGTCACCCAGGTCGATCGGGACGATCGCCCCGTTTTGCAGATATTCACCCAGCCAGTCATGTGCGCCGATCACGATGTCCGGTCCTTCACCCGCCGGTCCCGCAATCGTCAGGTTAGAGCGAATGTCCCCCATGCCGATCTGCTGCACTACAGCGCGCACACCATAGTCTTCGGAGAACTGGCGCAGCAGCATTTCCAGCGCCGGAGCGCGCGTGCCATCTGCCCAGATCAGCAGGTCGGGGCGTCCCTGTGCTGCTGCCGGGGCGATTGTCAGCAGCAGCAGTGCGCTGATCACGATCAGTTTTTGCAAAACAGGTCTCATTTTCGTCTATCCTCATCCTGATTCAACAGTTGCACAAAGAACAGTTCACCATACAGTATGAATACAGGATCGTATCGAAAACGTATCGAACAAATCACCCTGATGCGCACGCTGATTATTGCTATACTTTTTTTGAATAGAGACAGGCTGTTTAAATGACGATCCGTCTGATGCTGTTGGATACACCCCGCCTGCTGATTGATGACACACCTTATCATTTCGAGCGCCACAAGGCACTGGCACTGCTGGCGTATCTGGGGATCACCCGCCGTCCGTACACGCGCGATTATCTGGCGACCCTGTTGTGGCCTGACCATGCTTCCAGCCGGGTCCAGCTTCGTGCTGTCCTGTCCACTTTGCGTGCTGCCCTGGGCGAAGCCGGAATTGATGCCGGGCGCGATCGTATTGCTCTGCCTGATCATGTGCTGGTCTGCGATGTGACAGATACCCTGGAGCAGCTCGACCATCTGGAGCGCTTCCCTGATGAGGCACAGCCTGCGCAGCTGGAACAGTTGGGCAACCTCTGTGCGGCTGGGTTCATGCGCGGTTTTTCACTGCGTGATGCGCCCGCTTTCGATCTGTGGCAGCAGCAGCAGGATGAAGCGATTCGGGAACGCGCAGTGCGGGCTATGCTGTCTATCGTCAACCTGTGGGCGGCTGCCGGGCGCGATGAGGACGTCCTGCGGATTGCCCGCTGTGCGGCACACATCGATCCCTGGCATGAGGGCGCGCGACGGCTGATCCTTTCTGCTGCGGCGTGGATGAACCGCCCAGCCCTGGCGATGCAGGAATTTCGGCTGTTTGAGACCCTGCTGCGCGATCAGCTTGACGTTGCCCCTGATGTCGAGACTCAGCAGCTTGCGGCAGCGATCGCAGCCGGACAGCCTGTGCATCGCCCATCGCCTGCCAGAAAAACGGTACATCACTTCGCCCTGCCAGCGCTGCCGCCGCTAATCGGAAGGCAGGCGCTGCTGGGGCACATCATCCACCTGGCACAGCAGGCAGGTGCGCGCCTGATCACGCTGATCGGGGCGGGCGGGCTGGGCAAAACTCATCTGGCGATCGCGGCTGCTGCCCAACTTGCGTCGCATTTTCAGGATGGGGCAGTGCTGCTGCGCCTGGAAAGCGAGACAAGCCCGGAACATCTGGCGACGATGTTGCTCAATGCCCTGCATATCGAACGGGCTTCCCTGCACAGCACCTCGCTCGATACCCTGGTGGGGCGCGGGCAGACACTGCATATGGTCGTCGTGCTGGACAACGCCCACTGGCTGAGTGGGGCTGCCGATTTCCTCAGCCGTCTGCATCAGGCCGCACCGGGTGTGTGCCTGATCGCCACCAGCTATGATCCGCTGGAAGTGAGTTTTGAATACCGCGTCCTTGTCAGCGGCTTGTCCTGGGAGGGCGGGACGGCGGAGTCACCTTCGCCAGCGGTTGCCTGGTTCGCCCACTGCGCCGCCCGCACCAGCACCAATTTCCAACTCACTTCGGAGACTCTTCCCGCTATCCAGCGTATCTGCGCCCGCGCAGGCGGCTTTCCACTGGCGATCATGCTGGCGGCAAGCTGGTGTGATATGTTCACCCCAGACGAGATCGAAGCCCGCATGGCTGCCACTGCCGATTTTCTGCAAAGCACCCATCACGATCTGCCCGAACGTCAGCGCAGTATGCGCGCCATTTTCGAGACTGCCTGGAGCCGCCTTACTCCTGAACTTCAGCACGCGCTGTGTGCGCTTTCCATTTTTGAGGGCAGCTTTAGCCCTGAAGCCGCACTGCACGCTGCGGGCGTCACCCCGGAGATGCTGCGAGGGCTGATCGCCAGAGCGTTCGTCACCCTCGAAAATGACGCGCTTCGCCTGCACGATCTGTTTCGCCAATATGCCTGGGATAAGCTTTCCAGCGAGGCGCGCAGGCATCTGGCACATGCACATCTTACCTTCTACCTGCAAAGCCTGGTCCGCCTCACCACGCAGATTACGGGTATGCACCCTCGTCATTCCTGGGACTCCTTCGATGCCAACATCGAAAATGTGGCGGCTGCCTGGCTGTATGGCTGCGAAAATGAAGAGTTCGATCTGATCGGACAGATGATCGAACCATTCCGGGTTGCGCTGCAAACACGGGGCTTCTGGGATCGCGGTGTGGCGCTGTTCGATGTGCTGCGCCGCACCGCCGCCCGTTCCAGTCATCCTCGTGCCCGGCTGTTATTCGCTCAGGCACACGCTCGCATGTACCATCACGATGCCGGTTCTGAAGCGCGGCTCAGGATGGCGCTGTCGATTGCCCATGAGTATGATGACGCTGATGAGATCGCCAATGTTCAGGCAGAGCTGGGCTGGTTAGCCATCACCCAGCAGCAGATGCAGATCGCCCATCATTATTTTGAGAATGCCTACAGCCATTATGCTGCTCAAAGCAGGGTCTACTATCAGGCGCTGATGCTGCGCGGTCTGGCATATGCAGCTATCGGGATGCACGATCATGCCCTGGCGCGGGGCTATACCAGCCGCAGCCTGCTGCTGCGTCGTGCCATTGGAGATTGGGTCGGTGAACAGGAGTCGCTCATCCTGCGCGGGGAACTGGCGCTGGTTGAGGGCGACCTGCCCAGCGCGCATCATGACCTGTATGCCGCCTACAGTGTCTTCATGGCTCATTTCAGCCCCGCTTTTGCCATACGACGCACCTGGTCACTCGGATGGGTATGCGCGTTCACGCTCGAACTGGATTGGGTACGCGATTACATCGCTCAGGTCAACACGCTGGATGAAAGCACTCCGTTCAGCCTGATCCGCTGCAATGCCGATGCCCTGGCGCTGCTGAGCCGCACCCTGCAGCGCCAGGTGCATATCATCCCGGCGGAAGTGGAGATGCTCGAAATTCGCATCCGCGATATGCTCGTCCTTTACAGCACCATCAACCCTGACCTGCGTTTTTTTCTGTTCCTCACCTGCTGGAACGCCTGGAACACCATCGGGCGTTTCGATCGGGCACTGCTGCTGCTGAACACACTGGACGAACAGGGTTATCTGAACAATCTGTATGCCGACTGGCTGCTGCCTGGTGCGCTCATCACAGCATATCATCTCGTACCTCACCATGTTTCGGTCATCGGTGCGGCGTTGGCTGCTGTGCCGATCGCGTCGCATCCCTGGCTTCAGGCATGGGCGGCGTTCGATGAGATACAGGCTGTCATTCAAACCGCAGACAATTCCCTGCTCCCCGGCGATGCCCTGCGCCATCTGCTGAGCTTCATTCCCAGCACCTGACCCCGCTTGCGTTCCCAACAGGGCGGGTTATACTTCCTCATGTGCGTTTTCAAACAGGACTCCAACCTTTGCGCCGTCTTGCCCTGCTGGTCATCCTGCTGTACCTGCTCACCGGGGGAGCCGCTGCCCAATCGCGCCCGGCACAGGTGGGAGACCCGCCCGTGCTGTCGCGCATCGAGGTCAGCCCGCCCAACCGCTTCGGCTTGGTCACCCTGACCGGGAGCAGCGGAGCGGTCTTCCCCAACGCCTATCTGGGCATCCGCAACCTGTGGACAGGCGAGACGGTCTACGCCCGCGCGGGCATCACCGGGTCGTTCACCGCCCAGATCACCGGCACGCGCGATACGCCTTACTGGATCAGCCCGGCGTCCGTCGAAACCCCGCGCGAACTGCGCGCCCGTCCAGGCTCGATGCCGGGCGGACCTGGCGCGATCCTGCAACTGCCTCCCCAGACCGATACGCCGCCCGGCACGGTCACCCGCCTGACCCTCGACGGCGCGCTGACCGACTGGGACGCCTATCCTGACGCGCTGCTGCCCGTCGTCGGCGGGCGCACCGTCTATGCCCTGCGGAATGCCGACTCGCTCACTCTGGCGCTGGATGATGCACCGTCCGGCGCAGCGCAGGTGGAGGTGCTGCTCAGCATCGACGGGGGCAACTACGCTGCGCTCTTCCCGCTCAACGGCGGGATGCCGTCGCTGCGCCGCATCAACCCCAACCAGCGCGATTTCGGCGCACTGCGCGGGGCGGGGGTGCAGGCGAATGGCGTGTTCGAGGCGCGCATCCCCTTCGGCTTCACCGATCGGCAGGACATCGTGCAGTTGGACGCCGTGCGCTGGCTGGACGACGCGGGCGGTGAGATCGCCGATCAGCCGATCGCCACGCTGCTGCCGCGCACTGATGCGGTAGACGCCCCGGCGCTGCCTGACGGTTTTATCCCCCTCGACGCGCCCGCCTTTACCATCGGCGGCGCGGCGGAGACAGCGGGCGGGCGCGCGCCCTGGACGGCGAGTGGGCGCACGGGCGCGCTCCGCTTCGCCCCTGGTGAGACATGGCGCGCCGGGCTGCTCGTCTCGCTGAACAGCGCGCTGCAACTGCCCGCCGACGCCAACCTGAGCGCACAGCTCTACCTGCAACCCGTCGTACAGCAGATCGACGGTGTGAATGTGCCGATCAGCAGCGCCAACACCGGCAACGGCTGGTCATCGCGCCTGACGCCGAGCGGCGTGCCCATCGACGGCGGTTTCGCCCTGCTGGAGCTGGGCGCGCCGATCACTGTGCCCGCTGAGACGATCATCCGCCGCATCGATGAGACGATCGCTTTCCCGATCGTCTGGGAGGTGGCACTCCCTGCCGACCTGCCGCCCGGCATATATGTCCCCCTCTTTCAGGGGACGTTCACCGCGACGGGCGCATCCGGGCGCTGGGATCAGCCGGAGGGCGATGCCACCCGGCTGCCGCTGGTCATCACACTGGGCGATCCTGGCGAAGTGCGCCTGCCGATGGCGCTTTTCGCCGACGACCTGAGCGACGGCTCGCGCGGGACGATGCCCATCGACGGAGAAGACGGCGCGCTCTCCAACCGGGTGCGCTATAACGCGCCGACGCTCATCCTGCCGCCCTTCACCAGCACCATCCCGCGCCGCCCGATCACCTACGCCATCGAACCCTACCTGCCCAACATCCTCCCCAATCGCTACGATGTCAACGCCGTGCCGCTCATCCCGTTCGACCTGCCCGGCGGACAGCTCGTCGCGCAGGTGCGCCGCCCATCCGGGGTGGTCGATGAACTGGGCGTCGCACCGCTGGCGCAGAACCGCCTGTCCACACCGGAATACGACGAGGCAGCGTTGTTCGGCGACTCCTCCCCGGTCGATATGTTCCGCCTGACCACGCTGGAGCCGCGCTTCACCGCCTACACCTTCCGCGAATACGGCGAATACACCATCACGATGACGGCGACCGTGCGCGATGTGTGGGGTAACAGCTACAGCGGCGGCGGCGAATACCGCGTTGTCGCGGCAGAGCTGCTCGACCTCACCCCTGGAACGCTGCCCGGCGCGCCGTATACCGTCGGCGATGTGTTCAACCCCATCGTGCGCCTTTCGCCTGCTGCCCCGGCAGAGGTGACGGTGAGCATCCGCTTCTACCCGATCGACGGCAGCACCCCGGTCGTCCAGACGCTCAGCGGCATCGCTGATCGCAGTGGAACCTTCATGCCGTCGCAGCCGCCGCTCATCTTCCAGCAGCCTGGCGAATACGTGGTCGATTACGAGGCGCGCTACACCGCCCCGGACGGATCGCTGTGGGCGGGGTCGATGCGCGGCGCGGGCGTGGTCGCCCCGGCGTCCGCAGAGGGGCTGCTGGCGCATGGCGAACGCGGCACGTCGGCAGCCGCGTCCTACCGCCCCGCCTGGTATGACCTGGCGCGCTATGCCGAGGTCAACGGTTTCCGCCCCGCCAGCGCTACACTGTATGCCCCTTACCACAGCGGCGACGTGGTGTGGCTGGCGGATGGCGAAAACGGCGATCTCAGTATGCCGCTGCGCCTGAGCGACAGCACGCGATCGGTGCTGCCAGGCGAAGACACGGGCTTTTTCGGCAATGTCGAACGGGGCGAACTGCGCATCGATCAGGAAGCGGGGTATGCCTACGTGAGCGTGACGCGCCCCAACGTCACCGTCCGCCAGAGCGTGCGCCGCGACAACTCGCTGGTGGCGCTCATCCCCTGGGACAACGACGACGCGCTCAACCGCCAGATCGGGGCGGGGATCAACGGCAATGTGCCTGATGACCTGCTTTTCCTGTTCGGCGGGGCGGTGGTGCGTCCGCCGCAGGGCGAGTCGCGCGTAGCCGGCTATGCGGCAGCGGGCGTGGTCATCGCCCCGGATGCCAGCCCAGGCGAACGGGTGATGCCTCCAGGTCGTGGGCTGGACGGCGGCGCAGACGGCGGCGCGCTGCTCACCTTCAACGGCGTGGCGTATGACATGGTGATTGTGCCGACCGCGCTTCAGCCCGGCGATGTGCTGAGATTGGGCGAACCGTTCATCTTCAGCGGACAGATCGCCCCGACGCTGCCCGCGACCGTGCGCGTCACCTATACCAAACCCTCCGGTGCGGTCGTGACCGTCGAAGGGACGGCGAACCGCTTCGGCGGCTTCTTCCGCGTCGGCGGGTTGCAGACCGCCGACGAACCCGGTGTGTGGACGGCGCGCGTCGAGGTCAGCTACGCCGGGCGCACCTCCGCCGGGCAGATCACCGCCCCAGGCTTGCGCGGTGGGGTGATCGGCGCGGCGGACGGGACGTTCCTCTTTGCCGTCGTACCCGCTGACGCCGAACCGCTCCCCTGGAGCGCGGCGCTCACCGACTCGATCATCGCCATCGGCTTGCCCTACAACTTCAATTTCACCCTGCCCAACGGCTGGACGAACATCCGCGCCACTGCGATCATGACCACGCCCGGCTATCTGCTCTTCAGCGAGAGTTTGCGCGTCAGCGGGCGCAGCTTCAGCTACCAGTACATCGCCGCTGATGTGGCACGACGTTTCTCGATCATCGAGCGCGATGTCCGCACGCCTGGCAGCCACGTCTCCGATGTGCGAACGCTCACCTTCATCGTGACGGCGAACAACGAAACGGGTGACCCGATCGTTCGCGCGCGCACTTTCACGCTCATGCACGATCGGCTGGTGACCCTGCGATGATGCCCGCACGCCGTTTCACGCTCGTCCCCGTTCTGCTGCTGCTTCTGGCACTGCTGATCGCCCTGTCACGCGGTGGCGACGCGCCTTCCGTCAGCGCACAGACCAACGCCACGCCCACGCCGCTGCCCCTGTTCGCCCTGCCCGATGCCCGCATCCACCGCGCCGTCAGCAGCGGGTCGATGGCGCTGGGGGAAGACGGGCGGACGATGGTCGCCGCCAACATGATCAACGACTCGGCGACGCTGTTCATCCCGGCGTTCGACCAGGTGATCGCCGAGATCGCCGTCGGGCGTGACCCGCGCGGCGCCGCTTTCACCCCGGACGGGACGCGCGCGCTGATCACCAATCGACTGGACGGCACGCTGTCGGTGATCGATGTGCGCGCGCGCGCGGTCACGGCGACCATCCCGCTGGGCGGGGTATGGGCATATCACGTCATCGCCGCTGGCAACGACACGGCATACGTCTCGCTGATGGGCAGCGCGGCGATCGCGGTGGTCGATCTGACGGCGGGGCAGGTGCGCGCCACCATCGAGGTGAGCGCTGCCCCGGCGGGGCTGGCGCTGTGGGGCGATTTTCTGTATGTCACGCATTACTGGAGCGGGCAGATCACCCAGATTTACCTGCCCCGCCTGATCGCGCTGCCCCCGGTCAGCACCGGGCAGGACACCGCCGCATCGCAGGCGATGGAGATCGACATCACGCGCGGCATCGCCTATCTGCCGCAGACGCGCCTGAATGCCGACGCGCCCAACCTCAACTTCGACACGGCGGCGCTGCCGATCGTCAACGTGGTCAGCCTGCGCGACCTGACGCTGACGCCGCGCGCCCGCCTCACCCTCGATACGGCGGATCAGCCCGTCAATATGCCGTTCGCGCTGGCGCTCGACCGCTTCGCCCAGCGGCTGTATGTCGCCAATGCGGGCAGCAACACCGTCTCGGTCATCGACCTGAACACCGGGCGGGCGCGCGCTTCGATCCCGGTCGGCAGCAACCCGCGCGCGCTGCTGCTCAACCGCGATAACACCCTGCTGTACGTGCATAACGCGCTCGACGGCACAGTGACGACCATCGACACGCGCGCGCTGCGGCGGGTCGGCGTGCTGCCGATCATCGACCTGCGCCTGTCGCTCGACCAGCTGCTCGGCGCGCAGTTGTTCCACACCGCTGCCGACCCGCGTCTGAGTGCGGACGGCTGGCTGAGCTGTGCCACCTGCCATTTCGACGGCATGTCCGACGGGCGCACCTGGCGCGGGTTGCCAGGCGGGACGCGCAATACCCCGCTGCTGTACAACCTGCCGGAGACCGTGCCCTACACCTGGTCAGGCACATGGGATGAACTGGCGGATGTGGAGATCAAAATCCGCGACTGGCAGGCGGGAACCGGGCTGATCGAACCCGGCGATGGCTTCGCCTATACCGGTTCGCCGGCGGACACGCACAGCGGCATCGCGCTCGATCTCGACCTGCTCACGGCGTATCTGGCGCGCATCCAGCCGCCGCCGCGCTTCCCGCAGGCAGACGCACTGGCACGCCAGCGCGCAGCGGGGCGTGAGATTTTCCTCGCTCAGGGCTGTGCCTCGTGCCATGTCGGTCCGGCGGGGACGGATTTGCAGCCCTATGAGGTCGGCACAGGCGGCATGTTCGATACCCCGTCGCTGCGCTGGCTCAACCTGAGCGCGCCCTACCTGCACGATGGGCGCGCCGCCACGCTTTATGAGCTGTTCGCGCTGCCAGGCGCACACCAGCTCGTCACGACGCTGCACCCTGATGACCTCGATCTGCTGGTGGCATACCTGCTCTACTTCGCCGATCCGTAACCGCTCCCGTCCTTCCCGACGAAACAGGGTGAGGTCAGACGCCGCCTCGCCCTAATTGTACGGCACGGTGGAGGTCGTCTGCTCTTCCTCTTCCAGAGGCAGCGAGAAGGCGAACACCGCGCCGCCGCCGGGTGCATCCTCCACCCAGATCGTCCCGCCGTGCGCCTCGACCGCCAGCCGACAGAACGCCAGCCCCAAGCCGACCCCGCCGCGCGTGCTGACATCCGGCGTGTCCGCGCCTGGTACGCCCATCTTCATCGCCTCCAGTGTGGCGCTGTCGGTATTGCGGATGCGGAAGTATTTGTCGAACACATCCTGCCGATGCGCAGCGGGGATGCCCGGACCGGTATCGCGCACCCGCACGATCACCTGCCCGCCGCGTTCGGCGGCGCTCACGGTGATCCGCCCGCCGGACGGCGTGTGTTTGATGGCATTTTCGACCAGATTGATGATCACGCGCAGGATCATGTCGTAGTCGATCGTCACGCCCGGCAGGTCATCGGTGCGTTCGAGGTGCAGCGCCTGATCGTTGTCCTCCGCCAAGGGCAGCGCCGACGCCGACACATCATTGAACAGCGCGGTGAAAGTGGTCGCCTTGCGGTGCAGCACGGCGCGCCCTGCCTCCAGCCGATCGATGTCCAGCAGGCTCTTGACCATGCGGATCAGGCGGCGCGAGCTTTGCATGGCGATGTGCAGCAGTTTCTCCGCCTTGAGGGGATTGTTGGCGTGCAGCAGCATCTCCAGCGTGCCCAGGCTGGTGTGGATATTGGTGAGCGGCGCGCGCAGATCGTGATAGATCATCGCCGTCAGGTCATGGCGAAGCTGCGCCGTCTCATCGGCATCTTCCCGGCTCAGCAGTTGGGCATAACCGCGCTCGACGGCTTCGAACGTCAGGGCGTTGTCCAGCGCCTCGCTGATCAGGTCGCTCACCTCCAGCAGAGCGATCTTTTCCCGCTCGCCAAAGGCGTTCACGTCAGGGTGGATGACCGCCACCACGCCCAGCAGCGAGTCGCCACGCATGATCGGCAGCGCCGCGCCTGTGCCATGCCAGCGCAGATCAGGGTGGCGCGCCAGTTTGGGCCACCCCTTGTCCGCCGCGATATTGGGCGTGATCACCGGACGCCAGCGGTTGATCACCTCACGGATGATGCCCGACTCGGTCACCTGACGCCAGAACTCTTCTTCGACGCGCGGGTCAAGCGCGCTGTCCAGCACGCACATCTGCGTCACGCGCGCCTGCGAGTCGATCAGGATGATGCAGCCATGCGGCGCATCGAACAGCGCCGCCGTCCCTTCGATGGCGGTCTGCATCGCCTGGCTGACGTTCAGTTTGGCGCGGTGCAGCGCCCGCGCCATCTGGTACAGTCTCTCAACCGTCATCCGGTTCCCCTGCCTGCTCTGTGTGCCAACGCTCATCAGCCCGTATTGTCCCTGATTTATCCCGTTATGCACAGTATCCGCACAAATCTGAAAAATGTAAAGTGAGCTTTTGTTACGCTCAGCCCCGCGTGCTGATGGCGCTCTCCCTACCTAAGTACCATCTCCAGCGCGTTCCATGCCAGCAGCGCGCATTTGACGCGCGCCGGAAGCTGGCGCACGCCCTCGAATGCCTCCAGTTCGTCGAGTGCCGGGTCGAGGGGTGTGCCGTCGGTGATGAAGGCGCGGAAACTGCCCAGCAGCCGCGCGGCTTCGTCGGTGGTGCGCCCGTTCACGGCGTCGGTCATCATCGACGCCGACGCGGTGGTGATGGCACAGCCTTCGGCATGAAAGCGGATGGCGCGGATCACGCCGTCGCGGATGTCGGCGTGCAGGTCGATCTCGTCGCCGCAGGTGATGTTCTCCAGGTGCGCCTTGCAGCAGGCATCGGGGAGCGCCCCGGCGTTGTGCGGGTCGCGCGCGTGGGCGAGGATGATCTCGCGGTACAGGTCATAGGCGGACATTGCCGAACACCTCCTGTGCCCGATGCAGCCCCTCGATCAGGGCGTCTACCTCGGACGGCAGATTGTAGAAGGCGAGGCTGGCGCGGGCGCTGGCGTTCACCCCCAGCCGCCGACCGAGCGGCTGAGCGCAGTGGTTGCCCGCGCGGATGGCGATCCCCTGCTCGTCGAGCAGGGTGGACAGGTCATGCGGGTGGATGTCGCCCAGCGTGAAGGCGAACACCGCCCCGCGATCCGGCGGCTGCACCTCTCCCAGCAGGCGCAGACCAGGCACTTCCGCCAGCCGTTCCAGCGCATACGCCGTCAGGGTATGCTCATAAGCGGCGATCGCCTCCATGCCGACGCTGCTGAGGTAATCGACCGCCGCGCCCAGCGTGATCGCCTCGGCGATGGCGGGCGTGCCCGCCTCGAATCGGGCAGGCGGCTCGGCATAGGTCACCGAGTCCATCGTCACGCGCACCATCATATCGCCGCCGCCCAGAAACGGCTGCATGGTGGAGAGCAGCTCATGACGCCCCCACAGCACGCCGATCCCGGTGGGCGCGCACATCTTGTGCCCGCTGAAAGCGTAAAAGTCGCAGCCGAGCGCCTTCACGTCGATCGGCAGGTGCAGCAGCGCCTGCGCGCCATCGACCAGCACCACCGCGCCGACAGCGTGCGCGGCGTCGGCGATGCGCCGCACCGGGTTGATCGTGCCGACCACGTTGGAGGCGTGGACGAGGCTGACCAGCCGCACGCCCTCCAGCAGAGCATCGAGATCATCGAGGCGCAGCGTGCCGTTGTCGCTGACCGGGATGTAGCGCAGGGTGATGCCGATCTGATCGCGCAGCATCAGCCAGGGGACAATGTTGCTGTGATGCTCCATCTCAGTGATCAGCACCGTATCGCCTGGCTTGAGGAAGGCGCGCGCCCAGCCGTGCGCCACCAGATTGATCCCCTCGGTGGTATTGCGGGTGAAGATGACCTCTTCATGGCGCGGCGCGCCGATGAACATCGCCACTTTGCGCCGTGCCGCTTCGTAGGCTTCGGTGGCGGCTTCGCTCAGGGTGTGGATGCCGCGATGCACATTGGCATTGTACGTTTCGTAGTAGTGCGCCTGCGCCTCGATGACGGCGCGGGGTTTCTGCGAGGTAGCGGCATTGTCGAGGTAGACGAGCGGCTTGTCATGCACACGCTGGTGCAGGACGGGGAAATCGGGGCGGACGTCGCGCATGATCGGGTGAACCTCATCTGCAAAAAAAGCCATCTATGCCTTCAATTGTACCACCGCGCACGGGCAGATGAGCGATTTACCCCTATAGTCCTAAATGAATGATTCACGATATTTAAGCGGATGCTCATGCTGCCTGCCTATAGTCGTGGGCATTCGCGGTGCAGCCGTCCTGCCCATTCAGGCAGCGGCACGATCCGCCTCTGAACATCAATGCATCTCACCCGGTCTGATTCAGGAAAGCGAGCGCACATGGCGCGAATTATCGTCATCGGCAGTGGATTTGGCGGTCTGGCAGCGGCGATCCGTCTGGCAGCGCGCGGTCATGAAGTCGAGTTGTTCGAGAAGCGCGATCAGCTCGGTGGGCGCGCCTACACCTATCACATCAACGGCTTCCAGTTTGATGGCGGTCCGACGGTCATCACCGCGCCCTTCCTGTTCGATGACCTTTTCGCTGCCGCTGATCGCCGCCGCGAGGACTACATCGAGTTCATCCCGCTCGATCCGTTCTACCGCATCTTCAACCACGAAGGGCGCGCCTTCGACTATAACGGCGACGAAGCCTTCATCCTCGACCAGATTCGCAAATGGAACCCGGCGGATGCCGAAGGCTATCAGCGCTTCATCGCCTCGACCAAAGAAATCTTCAAGACGGGTTTCGGGCTGATCGACAAGCCGTTCCTGCACATCAGCGACATGATCCGCGTCGCGCCTGATCTGATCCGCCTGCAATCGTACCTGAGCGTGTACCAGTACGCCTCGAAGTTCATCCAGGATGACTTCCTGCGCCGCTGCTTCTCGTTTCACCCGCTGCTGATCGGCGGCAACCCGTTCGATGCGCCGTCGCTGTACGCCCTGATCCACTATCTGGAGCGCAAGTGGGGCATTCACTACGCGCGCGGCGGCACAGGGGCGATCGTCACGGCGATGGGTCGGCTGTTTGAAGAGCTGGGCGGGCGCGTGCATCTCAACGCCGAGATCGACCAGATCATGGTGGATGAGGCGCGGCGCGACCGCGTGACAGGCGTGCGCCTCAAAGATGGCACGGTCTTCAAGGCGGATCACGTCGTCTCCAACGCCGATGTCGCCTTCACCTACCGCCACATGATCCCGGCGCAGTACCGCCGTCGCAACAGCGACCGCCGTATCGAGAGCATGAAGTACAGCATGTCGCTGTTCGTCATCTATTTCGGCACGAAGCGCCGCTACCTCGACAGCGGGCTGGCGCACCACAACATCATCCTGAGCGAGCGCTACAAGGGCTTGCTCACCGACATGTTCCGTAATAAGATCGTCAGTGAGGATTTCTCGCTCTACCTCCACATGCCCACCATCACCGACGAGAGCATCGCCCCGCCTGGGCACGAGAATTTCTATGTGCTGTCGCCCGTGCCGCACCTCGGTTCAGGCACAGACTGGACGAAGCAGGCAAAGCCCTACCGCGATGCCATCATCCGCTTCCTGGAAGAGCATTACCTGGAAGACCTGAGCGCCAACATCGTCGCCGAACATCACATCGACCCACTGCATTTCCAGAATACGCTCAACAGCTATATGGGGTCGGCGTTCTCGGTGCAGCCCATCCTGATGCAGTCGGCATGGTTCCGCCCACACAACCGCAGTGAAGATTTCGAGAACCTGTACTTCGTCGGCGCGGGCACTCACCCCGGCGCGGGGCTGCCCGGCGTCCTGTCCTCCGCCATCATCGCGGAAGACCTGATCGGCGGGGGGACGCCGCGCCGCCCTTCGTCCACCGCAGCACTGACACCGGAAGCGCTTGCTGAACTGACGGGATGAGACCTGATGAGCCTGAAGATCACCCAACCCACCGCGTGGGAAGCCATGCTGCTCGACTGGGCGGAACGCCCGCTGCTGGAACATGTGGCGATCCGACGGCACACTATCGACGCTGACGCGCTCACCGCCGCCTATGCCGAATGTCAGGCGATCACCCGCCGGCACAGCAAGACCTTCTTCATCGCTTCCGGGCTGCTGCCCGCCGAAAAACGGCGGGCGGTACGCGCGCTTTACGCCTTCTGCCGCGTGACCGATGACATTGTGGATCGCGCCCCGGTGGGCACACCGTCGGAGGCGATCCGCGCGGCGCTGGAGGCGTGGCGTGCCCAGTCGCTGGCGGCGCACCCCCCGGCAGAGCAGGCGGTGGCGCTGGCATGGGCGGATGCGCGCGCCCACTTCGCCATCCCCGTCGGTTATGCCGAACAGCTCATCGACGGTGTGGCGGCAGACCTGATCAAGACGCGCTGCCAGACGTTCGATGAACTGGCAGCGTATTCCTACGGCGTCGCTTCGACCGTCGGGCTGATGGCGATGCACATCGTCGGCTTCAGCCAGCAGGACGGGGCGCGTGCCCTGCCTTACGCCGTCAAGCTGGGCGTGGCGCTGCAACTGACCAACATCCTGCGCGATGTGGGCGAAGACTGGCGCGCCGGGCGGCTCTACCTGCCGCTGGACGAACTGGCGGCGCATCGCCTGACTGAGGACGACATCGCCGCCGGGCGCATCGATGACCGCTGGCGCGCCTTCATGCGCGAACAGATCGCCCGCAACCGCGCCCTCTACACCGAAGCGATGCCCGGCATTGCGCTGCTGCACCCGGAAGGGCGCTTCGCCATCGCCGCCGCCGCCGAGCTGTACCGCGCCATCCTCGACGACATCGAGGCGCACGATTACGACGTGTTCACCCGCCGCGCCAGCCTGAGCAAATGGGCGAAGCTGCGCCGCCTGCCTGGAGTCTGGCGGCGGGCACAGCGCGCACAGGTGTGAAGATCGCGCCGGGCATGGTACACTGAAAGTCTGATTGTTCGCCCCGGCATGGAGAGTTTCACGATCATGGCGACCGACTCGCGCACATGGTTTTACACGACGCCCGAAGCGCGTCCGTATTTCATCGAGGAACGCGTCAACCACACGCTGTGGAAGAACCGCCTCGCCAACATTCACATGACCTGCACACAGGCTGAGCCGCCGATCCGCATGGAAGGGCGCTGGCAGGGCGAAATGCCCGTCACGTTTGAATGGCAGCCTGGAAAATATTTCATCCTGCGGACCGGGCAGGAGAGCAAGGAATTCATCGGCGTGATGCGCCAGATTCTCATGATGCGCCCGGTTCTGGCGTATCAGGACACCTCTGGCATGTTCTGCGTCGAATGGCATACCGACGGCGGCGACGCGCGCTGGCGCGAAATTCAGGGCAAGCCGCAGTATCAGTCGGTGCGCCGCCTCAGCCGATAAGATCAGGCGAGCGGGCGCGTAAGGGCGATGCGGCGCATCGCCCTTGCCATTTCTCGCATCTCAGAGGCAGTGATCAGACCTCAAATTCTTTGACGACCTGCTGCACCCACGTCGCCAGGCGCGCAGTCGTCTTTTCTCCCTGCCCGTCTTCGTCGATGCCCAAGCCGAGGAACATGTCTTCGACCTGCGCGCGCGACTCGTTGAACTGGTAGTCGCTCACCCCCCACATGCCCCACAACTGCGCGCCGTGATCCATCAGATCATCGGCGAGGATGCCCACCGCATCGAGGAAGTTGAAGCCGTAGCCGTTCTGATCGCCCAGACCGAAAATGGCGACCTTCTTCCCCGTCATGTCCATGCCCTTCAGTTTCGGCAGGAAGAACGCCCAGTCGTCCTGAAGCATCCCGGTATTCCACGTCGGAATACCGCAGATGATGTGGCTGTAGCGCAGGAATTGTTCGGGCGTGGTGCTGCCGATATTGGCGATGTCCACCAAGCCTGGCTTCACCTTGTCGAACGCTTCCTTGAGCTGATACGCCACCGCTTCCGTCTTGCCGGTGCTGCTGCCGTAGAAGATGCCGATCTGCGCCATGATTGTATGCGACCCCTGTTCCGTGATCTGTTTGTACGAGTTGTCACAAGTGTACCAGATTTGCCCGACGCGATGCGATAAGCCGCACGTGAGAGGGCGGTCACCTCAGCGTTTGAGCAGGTAATCGAGCGCCAGGTCGATCGACGGGTATTTGAAGCGGTAGCCCGCCTTGAGCAGGCGATCCGGCAGCACCTTCTGGCTGTCGAGCAGCACGCCCGCCTGTTCGCCCATGCCCAGCCTGAGCGCCCATGACGGGACGGGCAGCAGGCGCGGCGCGCCCATCGCGTGCGAGAGCGCCGCCATGAACCCGGCATTGGTCACGGGCTGCGGCGCGGTCACATTGTAGACGCCGCTGGTGTTCGGGTTGGCGATCAGGAAGCTGCTCACGTGCGCCACATCGTCGATATGCACCCAGGGGACCCACTGTTCGCCATCGCCCATGTGCCGCACGAGCAGGCGGGCGGCGGTCTGCATCGGCGGCAGGAAGCCACCCTCGCGGCTGAGCGCCACGCCGATCCGCAGGATGCAGGTGCGGATGGGCGGGTTTCTGAGCAGCCCCTCCCATTCGACGCACACCTCGGCGCGCCAGCCCTCCCCTGCTTTGTCGGCTTCGGTCACCGCCGCATCGCCGCGATCGCCGTAGAAACCGACCGCCGACGCCTGGATGAGCAGCGCCGGCTTGACGGGCGACGCGGCGATCGCCTCCAGCACCGCCTGTGTGGTGTCGAGGCGGCTGTGCAGCACGCGGCGCTTGTGCGCGTTCGTCCAGCGCCAGTTGAACGGGTTGTGCCCCGCCATGTTGATCAGCACGGTGTTGGCATCGAGCAGATGCCCCCAGCCGAAAGTCGAGTAGCCGTCCCAGCGTGCGCCCTGCACATTGGGGGGCATCTTCTTCGCCTGCGAGTTGCGGCTCAGCACGATCACCTCGTGCTGTTCGCGCACCAGCCAGTAGCTCAGTCGATGACCGATCAAGCCCGTCCCGCCCAGGATGATCACACGCATGGATTGCCCCTTCACGCTGCCGCTGTATTCAGGTTCAGATAAGCGCTGCTCTGTCACTCGTCTGTATATAGTGTAGCGTGCCCGTCCGTGTTTGCGCGAGATCGGACATCGTGCCGCACGCCCGTGCCGCTTTGTCGCTATAATGCTGGATGTAGATGAGATGCTCGAACCTGCGTGCTGAGAGACCGAACCCTTATGACCCTGCTCACCTGGTGCAGCCTATTCTGCCAGGAAACCGACTCCCCCGCCGTCGCCGCGCGTGCCCGACTCTGGATGACGGAAGCCGGCTTCGCGCTCTACGATCCGTTCAGCGGCATCCCCAGCCCCGCTTATTCGGGGACGATCAAGCTGTTCGTCGCCCCGGTGCGCGCGGGCTGGGTGCGCCTCGTGCCGGAGCAGCCGACGGAAGCGATCGCGCAGCTGGCGGGCGCGCTGGACGCCGTGCTGCTCAGCGCTGCCGACCCCCGATGGCACAATGCCGACGCGCCGCCCGCGACCATCCAGAACATCGCGCTGGACGCCCTGCCGCCGGAGGTGCGCGATCGCGCGGTGGGGGTCGATCCCGCTCAGATCGGACGCATGACCGATCGCCTGCTGGGGACGCTGCGCGACAAGGCGGGCATGAGCGATGACGCCGCCGCCGCTGCCGGGTCGATGCTCGCTGCCGCCGGGCAAGGGCGGCTCGACCTGAACAGCCGCGCCGGGCGCGCACTCGCCGCCGAAGCCGCGCGCCTCGGTCTGCCAGACGGCTGGCACACGCCTGATTTCATCACCCTGCGCGATGCCTTCGCCGTGCAGCGCCGCCTGCAGCGCTTCCCGAATGCGCGCCTGTATCCGGGGGATGCCGAAGCGCGCGATGCCGTGCCGGATGCGCTGGCGTACCTCCCGCTCTTCGGGGGCAAACGGACATGAGCGTCAGCGATCGCCAGCACTGGGACAGCGTGTATCAGGCGCGCGCCGGGCAGCCCCTCCCTGCACCCGACCCGCTGCTGCTGACCGCCACCCCGCCGATCGCCCCTGCTGCGCCGCCCCCCGTCGCGCTCGATCTGGCGTGCGGCATGGGGCAGAACGGGCTGTGGCTGGCGGAGCAGGGCTACGTGGTCGATCTGATCGACATCAGCCGGGCGGCGCTGCGCCGCGCTCAGGCGGAAGCGGCGCGGCGCGGGCTGCGCCAGATCAACCTGCTGCAAGCCGACCTCGACGACATCCCCCTCGAACGCGAGCGCTACGATCTGGTGTGCGTCTTTCGCTTCTACGACCCACGCCTGATGCCTGGCATTCGTGCGGCGGTCAAACCTGGGGGGCGGGTCATCTACGAGACGTTCAACATCCGCCATCTCGACGCGCACCCCGATTTCAACCCGGCGTACCTGCTGCACCCAGGCGAACTATTCGGCTATTTTGGCGACTGGCGCGTGCTGCACAGCGAAGAGAGCGGCGCGACCAGCCATCTGATCGCCATCAAGCCGGAGCGCAGCGCGTGAACCGGGCATGGGCGCTGCGCGCGCTGCTGGCTGCGCTGCTGGCGTTCACTTCCGAAGCCGTGCTGTGGACGGCGGCGCACACCCGCCCGCCGTTCGAGTGGCTGGTGCTGGCGCTGGCGTATCCGGCGCTGGCGGCGCTGCTGCTCGACCTGGCGGCGCGCTGGCGCTGGCGCGATCTGTTCGGTCTGCTGGCGCTGGCGGGGGTGTATGGGCTGCTCAATGCCGCTCTGCTCAACCCGGAGGCGGCGTTCGCCGATTTTCCGCGCACCCTCTTCACCCGTGCGCTGGGCGGGCAGGCGCTGATGGGGCTGATCGCGCTGGCGTGGTGGCTGCGCCTGACCGACCCGCGCGCCCGCCCGTTCACGATCGGGCACGCGGGCATCGCGCTGACGATCGGGCTGATCGGCGGATTCTGGGCGCGCTGGTCGCCTGGGGTGTTCGTCGGCGGTGACGCCACGCCGCTGCTCAGCATCGGTGTGGTGTACACCGTGCTGGCACTGCTGACATGGATCGCTGCCCAGCGCATCCCCGCCAGCGACCCGCCGCCCGATCTGGCATCGCTGCGGCTGGGGCGCGCGGGTGGAGCGTTCGTGGTGGTCACGCTGGTGGCGGTCGGCGGGGCGCAAATCGCTGCCGGGCGGCTGGACGGCGTGCAGATCACCACAGTGGCGCTGTTCGCGCTCTTCTGCGCCGGGGTGGTGTGGTTTCAGCGGCGCAAAACCGGCGCGACCCTGCTCGACGGGCGGAGGCGCCCGGTAAGCCCGCGCGCCATGCTGCTGCTGCACACGATCGGCGGGGCAGGGGTGATCATCGGGGCGCTGCTGCCGCGCGGTGCAGAGGGGGACACCGATCCGCTGGCGCTGATCGCGGTGCTGCTGACGGCATATGGGCTGGTGTGGCTGCCGATGGTGGCGTTCGTGCTGGGCGCGCGCGAATTCACCCGCCTGTCACGGGCGATGCGGCTGTGAGTCGTCAGGGGATGATATGCGTCTGGCGATCGGTGTATACTAAAACAAACCGATCGATCAGCGCGGATGCAAGATGACGACCAGCTCTCCACGCGAAGAACGGCGCACGCCGCGCCCCAGACGCACGCCTGCCATCTGGCAGCCGGGAGCTGACTCGCCGTCGCGCCCGGTCGCGGGGCAAGCCGTCCCGCGCGGGCTGCGCGTGCCTGCGCGCGCCTGGGGTGCGGGTCTGGCGGTCGTGTGCGTCATCGCGCTGGTCTGGATGCTGCTGGACGGGGCGCTGTACGTCCGCAGCCTGCGCGTCGGCGGGTTACGCACGATGCGCCCGGACGAAATCTATCAGCTCACCGATGTGATCGGCGTCCATGCCTTCTGGCTCGACCCGGCGGCGATCCGCGCCGACATCCTGACCAGCCCGACGATCGCCGATGCTCAGGTGATCATCGGCTGGACGCCCGACCTGCTCACGCTGATCATCAGCGAACGCGAACCGGCGCTGGTGTGGGAACAGGCGGGGCAGGCGGTGTGGATCGACGTCAACGGGCGGGTGATGCGCCAGCGCGAAGATCGCGCCGGGCTGCTGCGCGTGCAGGCGGAACCGCTGCTCGACGGCGAAGTCGGGGCGCAGATCGACCTGGCGGCGGTGGCGGGCGCGCTGCAATTGCAGACGCTGCTGCCTGCCGAGCGGGTGCTGCGCTTCCACCCGGACAACGGCTTGGGCTACAACGACCCGCGCGGCTGGACGGCATGGCTGGGCACAGGCACGGGGATGCCGGAAAAATTACGTATTCTGGAGGCGATCGCCGCCGATCTGGAACGGCGCGGGGTGCGCGCGGTGGAGATCAGCCTGGTCAATCCTGATGCGCCGCACGTCACCACACTGCGGCGCGGCACATGAGGCGCACAGGCGCAGCAGGGACATCGCATGAACGATCTGGTCGTTGGAATCGACATCGGCACGACAAAAATCTGCACCATCGTGGGCGAGGTGCGCCCCGATGAAGTGTTCGTCGTCGGCGTGGGCATCGAGCCGAGCCGGGGCATGAAGAAGGGCGTGGTGAGCGACATCGGCGCGCTGACCGGGGCGATCGCCGCTTCCGTCCACAAGGCGGAACGCGCCAGCGGCTACGAGATCAAGCAGGCGTTCGTGAGCGTCGCCGGGACGCACATCGCCTCGATGAACAGCCGGGGCGCGATCGGGCTGACGGGTACGCGCGGCGTGCGCCAGGAAGACCTCGACAAGGCGCTGGAGCAGGCGCGCATGATCGCCATCCCGCACAACCGCGAGGTGCTGCACGTCATCCCGCGCACCTACTCGCTGGACGACCATCACAACGTCCGCAACCCGATCGGGATGCACGGCTTCCGTCTGGAAGTGGAGGTGCATATCATCACTGCCGCCTCGACCAGCCTGGCGAACCTGGAACAGGCGGTGCGGACGGCGGGGGTCATCCCCGATCGCTTCATCCTCAACCCGCTGGCGAGCGGTGACGTGGTGCTGACGCCGCAGGAGCGCGAGATGGGCGCGGTGCTGGTGGACATCGGCGGCGGCACGACCGACATCGCCATCTTCATCGAGGGGACGGTGTGGCATTCGGCGGTGCTGGCGATCGGCGGAGACATGATCACCAGCGACATCACCCACTGGATGCACGCCCCGTTCGAGGTGGCGGAAGAGGTCAAGCTGCGGCACGGCAGCGCCGTCGAGAAGAGCGTGAGCAGCTATGAGACGTTCATGGTGCAGCCGTTCGGCGAGGGGCTGCCGACCGAGTACAAGCTGGGCGAACTGGCGATGGTGATCGAGGCGCGCGCCACCGAACTGTTCGAGATGATCGACGCCGAGATGAAGCGCAGCGGCTATGCCGGGCTGCTGCGCGCCGGGGTGGTGCTGACGGGCGGGTGCGCCCTGCTGCCTGGGCTGCGCGATCTGGCGGCGGACATCCTCGGCTGCCCGGTGCGCGTCGCCAAACCGGAAAAGCTGACGGGCATGGCGGATGCGCTTCGCAGCCCGGCGTACAGCACGAGCGTCGGTCTGCTGCGCCTCGGTTTGCAGATGGACAGCGCGCCGATCGCCGTCGGCACGAACAACGCCGGCGTGCCTGTGCGCCTGGGCAGCCTGATCAGCGGCTTCTTCAAACGCCTGCTGCCCGACGACGAGAAATAACCCTCACGCCTGATACGCCATCGACGCGCCCGCCGCGCGCACCGTCACCCGATCGCCCACCTCCAGCGCCGCATCCGGGCGGGTGAGCGCGGTCAGGCGCAGCCCGTCCGCCAGCCGCACATCGACCGTCTGGTCATGCCCGTAGAAGCGCACGCCCGTCACCACGCCTTCGCCGTCGGCGGTCGGGGTGAGCGCCAGCCCTTCCGGGCGGATCAGCACCTCGACCGCGCCGCTGATCGGCTGCGCCAGCGGCACGATGCCGATCGCCGTCTCCGCGTAGTCGCCATACGCTGTGCCTGGCAGGAAATGCGCTGTGCCCAGAAACGCCGCCACCTCCCGATCGACGGGGTGCAGGTACAGGTCGCGCGGCGACCCGGCTTGCAGCAGCCGTCCGGCGCGCATCACCGCCACCCGATCCGCCATTTGCAGCGCCTCTTCCTGATCGTGCGTCACGAAGAACGCGGTCGTGCCCGCCGCGCGCAGCATCGCCGCCAGATCATCGCGCAGGGCACGGCGCAGGCGGGCGTCGAGGTTGGAGAATGGCTCGTCGAGCAGCACCAGTCTGGGTGACGGCGCGAGGGCGCGCGCCAGCGCCACCCGCTGCTGTTCGCCGCCGGAAAGCTGATGCGGGAAGCGATCCGCCAGATGCGCGATGCCGACGCGATCGAGCATCTCGCGCACGCGGCGTTCGCGTTCTGCGTTGTTCATCAGCCCTTCGAGGGCGAAGGCGATGTTGCGCGCGGCGGTCAGGTGTGGAAAGAGGGCGTAGTCCTGAAACACCATGCCGATGCGCCGCCGTTCCGGGGGGACAAAACGCCCGTTTCCGGCGACGATCTCGCCGTCGATGGCGATCGTCCCGGCGTCAGGCGTGTCCAGCCCGGCGATCAGCCGCAGGGTGGTCGTTTTGCCCGAACCGCTGTCTCCCAGCAGCACCCACAGTTCACCCTGACGGGCGCTGAGCGTCAGGTCGTGCAGGATGACGCGATCGCCAAAGCGCCGCGTCAGCCCGGTGATGTCGAGTGCCGGAACCGTCATCGCCCCACCCGCATGAGCAGCACAACCGGGATCAGGCTGACCGCCAGAATGGTCAGGGCGGGCAGCGCCGCCGCCTGCCAGAACGACTCCGCCGCCAGCATGTAACTCCAGATCGCCAGCGTGTCCATGCCGAACGGGCGCAGCATAAGCGTGGCGGGCAGTTCCTTCAGCACATCGACGAACACCAGCAGCGCGCCCGCCGCCACCCCGCCGCGCACCAGCGGCAGATGGATGCGCCGCAGGATGCGCAGTCTGCCGCTGCCCATCGTCTGCGCCGCCTCCGCCATACACGGCTTGATCTTCTCCAGGCTTGCGCCCACGCTTTGATAGCCGACCGCCATGAAGCGCACGGCGTAGGCATAGAGCAAGCCGACGATGGAACCCGTCAGCACCAGACCGCTGACGACCCCGGCGTTGATGAGCGTGTGATCGACCGCCGCCACCACCAGCAGCACGCCCGCCGCGATGACCGCGCCGGGCACGGCATAGCCCAGCGTCGCCAGGCGCGCGCCCCAGCGCAGCAGCCGGGCGCGTTTGCGAATGCGCCCCGTTTTGCCCTGCGCGCTCGTCTTTTCGGCATAGGCGATGAGCAGCGCCAGCGTCACGGTGATACCGGACGCCGCGCCCGCCAGCGAGAAGGTCGTGCCGATGTACTGCCCGTAGATCGTCTCCCACGTGCCTGGGATGTGCCCGTTGATCTCGCTGATCGTCCAGGCGATCAGCCGACCGACGGGCAGCACGAACGCCAAGCCCAGCACGGCGGCGGGGAAGGCGAATGCCAGCCAGCCGCGCCAACCGGTCAGCAGGACGGGAGTCAGCCGACGCCCGGCGCTGCCCTGCTGGTCATAACGCGCCCGCCCGCGCAGCCCGCGTTCGAGGACGATGAGCAGCAGCGCCACCACCAGCAGCAGCGACGCCAGCTCGGTCGCCCCGGCGCTGTCCATGCGCCCTTCCCAGATGCGGACGACCCCCTCACTGAGCGTGGGGAAGGCGAAGAAGCGCACGGTGGCGAAGTCGGTCAGCGCCTCCATGAGCGCCAGCGTCATGCCCGCCACCAGCGACGGGCGCGCCATCGGCAGCACCAGCCGGAAGAAGGCGCGCGCCCGGCTGTAGCCCATGACGCGGGCGGCGTCGAACGTGGCTGCCGCCTGTTCGCGAAAGGCGGCGCGCGCCAGCAGGTAGACGTAGGGGTACAGCACCAGCGTCAGCACCAGCACCGCGCCGAAGCCGGAACGGATGGGCGGGAACCACGCGCCGCGCCCGAACAGATCGCGCCAGGCTGCCTGCACGGGTCCGGCGAAGTCGAACGTTGCCATGAAGACGAACCCCATGACGAACGACGGCACGGCGAGGGGCAGCAGCAGCGCCCGGTCGAACAGCCCGCGCAGGGGGAAGGTATACGCGGTGACCAGCCAGGCAAGCCCGACACCGAGGACGAGCGTGCCCGCGCCCACGCCGACGAGCAGCAGGGCGGTGTTGCCGATCATGCGCGGCAGCGCCGTCGCCCACAGGTGCGCCCACAGATCAGGCGAGAACGTCACCCCTTCCGCCAGCAGCACACCGATAGGGAGCAGCAGCAGCAGCAGGATCAGGGCGATAGAAGCGAACATGCCCCACCGAAGCGCGCGCTCGGCAGGGCGAAACAGATCGTGTGGGGTGTGTGGAATGTTCACAAAGGTTCTCAGCCTGTCGCAATACCTGTACTGTCGTGTGATGTTCCTGCCAGGGCGACCGGGCGACCCACCGGGTCGCCCCTACGTCCCTCAACAGGGCGACCTACCGGGTCGCCCCTACATCATGTAACCGATTGGGCGGGCGACCCGCCGGGAAATATGCGATGAGATCAGAACCCGTAGCCCGCGCGCTCCAGCACCGCCAGGGCGGTCGCCTGCACGTCGCCGTACTCGCTGACGGGCATCGGGTCGATGCGGAATGTCCCGAACGTCTCCAGGATGGGCAGCAGTTCGGCGTTGGGATTGGTCGGGAACTCGTAGTTGCCCGCCGCGACGCCGCTGTTGTCCGCCGCCTGCCCCTCGACCGCCATCCATTCCAGCAGGCGGATGGCGTTGTCACGGTTGAGCGCGTTCGCGGTCACGCCCGCGCCACCCACGTTGCGGAACGCCCCGCGATCGCCTTCGCCCTGGTTCGCCCAGAAGACGTTGACCGGGAAATCGGGGTTCTGCGTCTTCAGGCGCGCCAGATAATAATGATTGGTGATGCCCACGTCGCAGCCGCCAGCGGCGATCGTGTTCAGAATTTCGGTGTCGCTGTCGATGTACTGCGGGTTGTTCGCCACCCAGCCGCGCACCACCTCTTCAGCCGCTTCTTCACCCAGCGCGTAGACGAGCGAGCCGACCAGCGAGATGGTGTAGATGTGCGTGGCGGGGCGCATACACAGCCGACCGTTCCACACCGGGTCGGCAAGCTGCTCATAGGTGGAGAGTTCCGCCGGGTCAACGCGCTCCGTGCTGTACATCAGGGTGCGAACGCGCTGGCTGAAAGCGAACCAGCGGTTTTCCGGGTCGCGCAGTTCTGCCGGGATGTTCTCCGTCAGGATAGCCGACTCGATCGGCTGAAGCAAGCCCTCACTCGCCACCAGGTCAAGCCCGCCCGCGTCGATCGAGAAGAAGACGTCGGCAGGGGTCTGTGCCCCTTCAGCGCGCAGGCGCTGGACGAGCGACTGCACCGATCCCTGAGACAGACGCACCTGAATGCCCGTCTCTTCCGTGAATTTGCTGAACACGCCTTCCATCGCGCCGTAGTGCCGCGCGCTGTAGATGTTCACCACCCCGCCGGACGAGTCCTGCGCGGCGACCATGCTCACGCTCAGCGCACATGCCGCCACCAGCGCCAGTGCAGCGCGCATCCACCGTGAAAACGAAAAACTCATTGCTGCTCCCTTTTGAATGTCGTGCATGAAAGCGATGCCGTCAGTATCGCCGATGTGACGCGCGCCTGTCCACGCCTGTGATTAATTTCACGAAATGCAGCGGGGGAATTCGGAATGCACAGCGTGTGCAGAAAAAGTTTTCGGCGCTGTGAGTGAGGGTGTGATCGAACGGCAAAGTGCGTTTTAACCTGGGTTGAAGAGAGATGGCTTGTCGGGAGGGATGTGAAACGGCTATACTGACACACACTGAGGTGAACCAGAGCAGGAGTGCGGGCGATGTTTCGGCGGGTTGAGGTGCGGCATTACAAAATCCTGAAGCGGGTGGATGCCCGGCTCAATCCGTTCAACATCCTGGTCGGACCGAACGCCAGCGGCAAAAGCACGCTCCTCGATGCTCTGGCGCTGCTGCAATCCGCCCTGACTGATGATGTCGAGAAAGCGGTGCGCGAACGTGCGCCCAGCCTGCGTGATCTGGTGTGGAGACAGCAGGATGTCGAGACCGGCTTTGGGATCGCGGTCGAGTGCGCCGCGCCGAACGACAAACTGCTGCGCTATGAGGTGCAGATCGGGTTAGATGACGACGGCAGCCTGAGCATTCAAGCCGAAAATCTCTTCCTGCTGCCAGCGGGTGAAACCCCACATGCGCCCAGCCAAGCCATGCTCTTCCCGTTCGATTTGCCAGACGACAAGCCGATCGTGGTCTCTCCGAGACAGCGCAGCCCGGAGAGATGGAAAAAGATCGTCTCGCGCGGGGAGACGGGCAGCAGCAACTTCCGCTCTGAGATAACAGACTGGACGACCGCATATCGCCTGCCTGTGCTGCGCCTGTCCCTGTCGGGCGTCCCGGAAGATGAGGACAGGTTCCCGCTGGCGCTGTGGCTGAAGCGACTGCTGATGGATGGGGTGCAGTTCATCCAGCTCAACAGTGTGCGGATGCGCCGCCCTTCGCCGCGCGACAGCGCGCGCCGTTTCCAGGTGGACGGGTCGAACCTGCCGATCGTGGTGGATGAACTGAAAGCGGCACACGCCGACCGCTTCGCCTGGTGGATCGCGCACCTGCGAACGCTGCTGCCCAATCTGGAGGCGATCGAGGTGCGCGAGCGCGAAGAGGATCGGTCGCGGTTCATCGCGGTCAGGTATGCAGGTGGGCTGACCGTCCCTGCCTGGCTGCTCTCTGACGGCACACTGCGGATGCTCGCCCTGACGCTGATTGCCTATCTGCCACCGGAAAACGCCGGCGTGTTCCTGATCGAAGAACCGGAAAACGGGCTGCATCCGCGCGTCATCGAAGGGGTATACCAGTCGCTTTCCAGCGCGTATGACAGCCAGATTTTGCTCTCGACGCATTCGCCGCTCTTTCTCAATCTGGCTCAACCGGATGACATGCTGATCTTTGCGCGCACTGCTCAGGATGCGGCAGCGGTGATACGCGGGTCAGCGCATCGCGCGCTGGAGGACTGGCGGGCGGGGGTATCGTTCAGCACGCTGTTCGCCGCCGGGGTATTTGAATGAGCGACGATCTGATCGTGCTGGTAGCGGATGCCGATGCCGAAGAGACCCTGAAAACACTGCTCACACAACGCGCCAGAGCACTGGCGATCCGTGAGGGCATCCACTTCACGATCATTCGCGCACCCAATCGGGATAACGGGGTGTATCAGGAATGCCATCATCTGCTGCGCGAATATACAGGCAAAGTACCCTATGCGCTGGTGCTGCTGGACAGGCACGGATCAGGGGCGGAAGAGAAACAAAGCGCCGACGACATTCAGGATACGCTTGAAAGCCGGCTGCACAGCAATGGCTGGACAGCAGAAAACTGCCGCGCCATCGCGCTTGATCCCGAACTGGAAATCTGGGTCTGGTCGCCTTCGCCGCATGTTCATGAAGCGCTGAATGTCAGCCCTGAACAGATCGCCGAGGTGTACGCGAAATTCGACTTCAGCACAGACAGCAAGCCCGGTAAGCCCAAAGAAGCGATGCAGTACGCGCTCAGGCTGGGAAAAAAGCCGTTTTCCGCCAGTATCTTCGGCGCGCTGGCGGCGCAGGTCAGCCTGAAGGCGAATGAGCGGGCGTTCAGTCGCCTGCGCGCTGCGCTTCAGACCTGGTTCCCTGAGACGTGACTGCCCTCACCCCACATCGCGCCAGTTGACGCCCAGCGCGGCGTTCGCCTTCAGCGGCGCGCGCAGTTCCGCTGCCGATTCCATCACGCGCGCCACCAGCGCGGCGGCGTCGCTCGCCTCCGCTTCCGGCGCTTCCAGCACCAGTTCGTCATGTACCTGAAGCAGCATCCGCGTCTCCATGCCCGCCTTGTCCAGCGCCGCCGCCACGTCGATCATCGCGCGCTTCATGATGTCCGCCGCCGTGCCCTGGATCGGCATGTTGATCGCTTCGCGGTCGGCGGCGGCGCGGGCGTTGTGATTGCCGCCGCTCATACCTGGGAACGACCGCCGCCGCCCGAACAGCGTGGTCAGGTAGCCTGGGTCGCGCGCCAGCGCCTTTGCCCGGTCGAGGTACGCCTTGACGCCCGGAAGCTGGCTGAAGTACGTCTCGATGAACTGCTGTGCCTGCGCCAGCGTCATGTCACTGTCGCGTGCCAGCCGGAACGCGCCCATGCCGTACAGGATGCCGAAGTTGACCCGTTTGGCGAAAATGCGCATCGTCTTCGTCACCTGGTCGATCGGCACGTGATTGATCAGCGCCGCCGTCGCCGCGTGAATGTCCTGCCCCTGAGCGAAGGCGTCCAGCAGGGCGGCGTCACCGCTCACGTGCGCCATGATCCGCAGCTCGACCTGGCTGTAATCGACCGAGATCAGCACGTGCCCAGGCGGGGCGATGAAGGCGCGGCGCACCTCCCGCCCGATCTCGGTGCGGATCGGGATGTTCTGGAGGTTCGGATTGCTGCTGCTCAGCCGACCCGTGCCCGCGCCCGTCTGGTTATAACTGGTATGCACGCGCCCCGTCTCCGGGTGGATGAGCGCGGGCAGCGCATCGACATACGTGCCTTTCAGCTTCGCCAGTTCGCGGTATTCCATGATGTGTTCGATGATCGGGTGCTGCCCGCGCAGCGTCTCCAGCACGTCGGCGGCGGTGGAAAGCTGCCCGGTGCTGGTCTTGCGGACGCCCGCCGCGCTCAGCCCCAGCTTGCCGAACAGCACATCATTCAACTGCTTCGGGCTGTTGATGTTGAACGCGCCGTAGCCGCCCGTCAGCCCGTAAATCTTCTCTTCCAGCCCCGCCATCATCTCAGCGAGGCGCACGCTCATCTCGCCGAGCGCGACGGTATCGAGCAGCACGCCGGCGCGCTGCATCCGGCTCAGCACCGGGATGAGCGGAATCTCCAGCGTCTCCAGCACGTGGCGGGGCGTCGGCGGATCGACCGTGCCCCACAGCGCATCGACCGCCGGGCGATCGAGGGCGTTCAGTTCCGCCTCCAGCACCGGGCGCAGCGCATAGGTGCAGGCGGCGTCCGCCGCGCCATACGGCGCAGCCGCTTCGATCGCCACCTGCGCCATCGTGATCTGCTTTCTGCCTTTGCCGATCAGCGTTTCGATGCTGCTCATATTGCGATGCAGCTTCTCGCGCACCAGCCGTTTCAGCCCCAGTCTGGTATTGAAGCCCTGTTCGGCGGCGAAGGTATCGCGCACCCAGAACAGGATCATCGTGTCCTGGGCGATCGGCGATACGTCGATGCCGTGCCGCTGCATCACGATCAGGTCGAACAGGGCGTTGTGGGCGAGCTTGGGGATGTGCGGGTTGGTGAGCGGAGAGCGCAGCGCTTCGATCACCCGATGCAGCGGCAGCTGCTCGCCCTCGTCATGCCCGACCGGGATGTAATAGCCGTGATCGCCCGTCACCGCCAGACAGATGCCGACCAGCCTGGCGCGCATCTGGTCGGTATCGGTCGTTTCAGTGTCGAAGGCGATCGCCTCGGCGCGGTTGAGCTGTTCGACCAGCTCGCGCAGCGCTGCCTCATCGCGCACGATGGTATACGGCACGACAGGTTCGGTCGGTTCGGCGTCGAACGACGCATCACCCATGTCGAACAACGCCATCTGCTCCCCCGTGCCCGCCGGGATGGGCGACAGCCGTTCCAGTTCGCGCAGCAGCGAGTTGAACTCCATCTCGCGGAAGAACACCGCCACCTGGTTTTTGTCGAATTCGAGCGCGGCGCACGCGCCCAGATCGAGCGTCCATGCCACATCGCGGTGGATGGTGGCGAGCTGCTTGCTCAGGAATGCCGACTCGCGCCCAGCCTCCAGCTTTTTCCGCACTGCGCCGCCGATGGCGTCGAGGTTGGCGTAGATCGCCTCGATGGTCGGGTAGCTTTGCAGCAGGGTGGTCGCCGTCTTTTCGCCGATGCCCGCCACGCCTGGGATGTTGTCTGAGGTGTCACCTTCCAGCGCCTTCAGGTCGATCAGCTGCAGCGGGTCGAGCTGATATTTGTCGCGGAAGCGCGCCAGATCGTATATCTCATCGGGCACTTTGGCTTTGGGGATGAACAGGCGCACGGTGGTGTGCGGGCTGAGCAGTTGCAGCAGATCGCGATCGCCGGTGAAGATGCGGACATCGACGCCCTGCGCCTCGGCTTGCAGCGCCGCCGTGCCGATCAGGTCGTCCGCCTCATGCCCAGGCAGGGTGAGGATGGGGATGTTGAACGCCTCGACCATCTGCTGAATGCGCTCGATCTGGGCTGCCAGTTCGTCGGGCATCTTCTCGCGCGTGCCCTTGTAAGCCGGGTAGAGCAGATCGCGCCCGGTCAGCCCGTCGTCGAAGGCGACAGCGAGGTAATCCGGCTTGTCACGCATGAGCAGATCGAGCAGGGTGCGGGCGAAACCGAACACCGCGCTGGTCACTTCGCCGCCGGACGTTTTGAACGGGGCGTTGATCAGGGCGAAATGATGGCGGTATGCCAGCGCATGACCATCAAGGATGTAAAACAGGCGGCGCGGCGGCATGGCGGTCTCTCTTTCCAGGAACGAACATCCGAGCGGATTGTACCCGATTCACGCCGCGCGCGCCAATTAGGGGATGGTTGTGGTGCGTCAGGGATGGAAGTCGCCCAGCCAGCGGACAAACGGGAGATGCTCCTGCACGCTGTTGACAAGCACTTTGTCGAGAGTCCAGAAATCGCAGCTCAGCTTTGATGCGAGAGCAGCGTAGAGGGTGTCGTAAGCACGGGGCAGATTGTACGCTGACGCCAGATCGAAAGCGTGGATCACCAGCGTTCTGCTGTCGAAAAACTGAACCGGATATTCGAGCATGAAAGGAAGATAGCGCTGCGCTTCCTGAAGCAGGATACGCTTCTGGAAAACGGCTTTCCTCAATGTCGAGGCAAGCTCATAGCGAAACAGACGCGGTGCGGCAAACCGGACGCCCTGAGCAAGCCAATGGCGCAGCGCCAGTTTTGCCAGCGCTGAAAATCGTTCATCAGGCAGTACACTGGCGAGCAGAACGCCTGAGTCCAGGACGAGATAGGTCAATCACGTCCCTCGCGCGTTTCACGCAGCAGACCTGCCACATCGACAGACGCTGCGCCGTGTGCAGCGCGAAATTGTACCTGCAACTCATCGGCACGGCGGAACCAGTCCTCGGCATCGAACACCGCCGATTTTTCCCGCGCCAGCGCACGCAGAACACGCCGCCGCCCCGCTTCGTCGAGCAAACGAAATTGACGGATCACTTCCTGTTCGCGCGTCGTCACAACCTGCCTCCAGATTGAACCACTGTGTACCGATTACACCCTGTCGGGAACGAACATCCGAACGGATTGTACCCGATTCACGCGGCGTGCGCCAATTAGGGGATGGTTGTGGTGCGTCAGGGATGGAAGTCGCCCAGCCAGCGGACAAACGGGAGATGATCCTGCACGCTGTTGACAAGCACTTTGTCGAGAGTCCAGAAATCGCAGGACAGCTTCAAGGCGAGAGCAGCGTAGAGGGTGTGGTAAGCACGGGGCAGATTGCAGGCTGACGTCAGGTCGAAAGCCTGGATCACCCGCGTTCTGCTGTCGAAAAACTGAACCGGATATTCGAGCATAAAAGGAAGACAGCGCTGCGCTTCCTGAAGCAGAATGCACTTTATCGAGCGTCAGGTATGAGCCGCGTAACGGCGATGAAAAAAACCCCTTTGCGATGGTGCGAAAGGGGGTTACGGGAAAATGGGAAAGGCTGCCCGATGCGCTACACCGCAATATCCCACGCGGCGACTTCGGCGATCAGGGCGTGGGCGGTCATGTCGAGGTGGATGGGCGTCAGGCTGGCATAGCCCTGATGCACCGCCCACAGGTCTGTGCCGATCTGGTCGAGGTTGCCGGTCGGTTCGGGACCGGTCATGCGGTAGACACCTTCGCCCGTCTCCAGCGCATCGCGGTAGATTCGCACGCCCTGACGGGTCAGGCGGATGCCGCGCACCGCGCCTTTCGGCACGTTCAGGTTGAGGATGGTCAGCGGCGGCAGCGGACGCGCCAGCATGTGCCGCGCCACGATGACGGCGATACGCGCGGCTTCGGCGTAATCCGTCACGTCGTTGGCATCGCGCTGATCGAGCGAGACCGCCAGCGCGGGCACGCCGCTGATCGCCGCCTCCAGCGCCGCCGTCACCGTACCACTGTAGGTGATGTCCTGCCCCATATTGCCGCCCCGGTTGATGCCGGACACGACCAGCTTCGGCGGGTTCCACCTCCCCATGCCGAGCGCCGCCAGCGCGATGCCATCAGCGGGCGACCCGCCGACGGAGAGCGCGGGCGTGCCATCCGCCAGCGTCGTGCTGCTGACGGGGATGTCGGTGTGCAGCGTCTTCTTGTGCCCGCTCGAACTCTGATTGATCGACGGGGCGATGACGCTCACCTCGCCCAGCGCGCGCATCGCCTGCGCCAGCGCCAGAATGCCAGGCGCGTGTACCCCGTCGTCATTGGTGACGATGATCTGATTCATTTTCATCCCTTAACGTGGCTGCCTCATGACGATCACATGAGTTTGTGAACGATTACACAAGAAGTCGGCTACAATCATGGTGCAGTCGTGCTATTGTACGCAACGGCGGATGGCTGTACAGTGTTGTACATGACGTGTGGTGAACGCACGTCAGAGTTTCGCTGGAGGAACACCATGCCAGACGATAATATTCAAAATATGAATTATCTCGCGGGGGTGAACGCCTTTCACACCGCGCGTATGCGCGCCTTCTGGAATGAAGTCGCCAGCCTGGTTCGCGGCAAGCCCGCTGAACTGCTCAGCTTTGAGGACATTCGGGCGCGGCTGCGGCTGCGCGAGGAAAGCTACATGGGGCTTCAGGAAGTCCCGCTGGAACAGATCGTCGGCAGCGTCGGGCGCTACCGCGATTTCACGCGCGGCTTCCTGCCCCGCACCGCCAAGATGCAGGATCGCTGGAGCCGGGTGTACGCCCAGGCGACAGGGATGACCGGGCTGCCGCCGATCGAGCTGTACAAGGTGGGCGATGCCTATTTCGTGCGCGATGGCAATCATCGCGTCTCGGTGGCGCGGCAGTTGGGCAACAAGACGATTCAGGCGCATGTGACCGAGCTGCCGACCACGATCAGCCTGCACGCCGGCATGTCGGAGGATGAGCTGGATGAGCTGGCGGCATACGCCGACTTCCTCGACATCACCCGCCTCGCCGTGATGCGCCCCAACCATCAGTCGCTGCAACTGTCGGAGCCGTCGCGCTATGCCGACCTGTACGGGCACATCCACGTGCATCGTTCGGTCATGGAGCAGGCGAGCGGGCAGGAGGTGTCGATCGAGCAGGCGGCGGCGGACTGGTACGATCATGTCTACCGCCCGGCGATCACCCTGATCCGCAAGTATGACGTGATGCGCCACATGCCGGGGCGCACCGAAGCCGACCTCTACCTGTGGATGATCGACCACCTGCGCGAGGTGCAGGAGTCGCTGGATGCGCCGGATGCCGACGCCATGCCGAAGCGCTTCAGCGATGCGCTGGTCGATTTTCTGGCGGCGCGGCGCATCCCCGTGCCCAAAGACCTGCTGACGGAGAAGGACGACACGGTGCGGTTGGCGCGCGCCGACATCGATGCGGCGCTGGCGGACATCCGCGCGCGCAGCGAGGAACTCGCGGAGTAGCGGTACACCCCATTCAGCCCCTGCATGACCACCGTGCAGGGGCAGTTGCACATCCCCTGCTTTCAGCAGATAATTATTGAATTGCATAGATGAGTATGAGTGTGACAGACGCCGCTGATGCTGCGACGTACCGCGTTCATCGTCTTCGCCCTGTTCCTGCTGGCGGCACTGCTGTTCGCCGTCTTTTTCCGCGTCGGTGAAGGGGCGCAGCCGATCCGCGTCGGCGTGATGCACGCCCTCTCCGGCACGATGGCGATCAGCGAGACGGCGCTGGTCGATGCCACGCTGCTGGCGATCGACGAGATCAACGCCGGCGGGGGGCTGAACGGGCGGCAGATCGAGCCGATCGTCATCGATACCCGCTCCGACTGGGCGTTCGCCCGCGACGCCGCCCGCGACCTGATCACGACTCAGCGCGTCGATGCCGTGTTCGGCTGCTGGACGAGCGCCTGCCGCCGCACGGTGCGCCCCGTTTTCGAGTCGCTCGATCACCTGCTCATCTACCCCGTGCAATATGAGGGCTTGGAAGAGTCGCCCAACATCCTCTACACCGGAGCCGCGCCCAACCAGCAGATCATCCCCGCCGTCAAGTGGGCGATGGACAACCTGGGGCGGCGCTTCTTCCTCGTCGGGTCGGATTACGTCTTCCCCCGCTCGGCCAACGCCATCATCCGCGATCAGGTGGCGTCGCTGCGCGGCGAGATCGTCGGCGAGGAATATCGGGGGCTGGGCGCGGTCGATTTTGAGGCGATCGTCGCCCGCATCATCGAAATGCAGCCCGACGCCATCCTGAACACGATCAACGGCGACAGCAACATCGCTTTCTTCAGCGCGCTGCGCGCTGCCGGCGTCACCCCGGCAGACATTCCGACCATCTCGTTCAGCATCGCCGAAAGCGAGCTGCCCGCGCTGGAGATCGACAATGTGGTCGGCGATTACGCCGCCTGGAATTATTTCCAGAGCGTGGAAGGAGCCGCCAACCGCCGTTTTGTCGAGGCATTCCGCGCCCGCTACGGCGCAGACCGCGTGACGAGCGACCCGATCGAAGCGGCGTACTTCGGCGTGCATCTGTGGGCGGGCGCGGTGCGCGATGCCCGCACCGCTGAGGTGCGCGCGGTGCGGCTGGCGCTGCGCGCTCAGAGTATGCGCGCCCCTGGCGGCGTCGTCTCGGTCGATGCGGCGACCAACCACGTCTGGAAGACGGTGCATATCGGGCGCATCCGTCAGGATGGGCAGTTCGATATCGTGTGGACCTCCGGCAACCCGATCCGCCCGCAGCCGTTTCCGATCTACCGCAGCGTGCGCGCATGGGAAGCCTTCCTGAACGACCTGTACATCGAATGGGGTGGCGCATGGGCGAACCCAGGCGCGCCTGACGCCTGAGGAGAACGATGAACCGTATTCGCCTTCGCCTGTTGGCGGCGTTTCTGGCGATCGCCCTGCTGCCGATGCTGGGCATCGCCTGGGTGACCTATTCGATCTTCGATCAGGCGGTGCGCGCGCAGATGCTCGACACGCTGCGGACTGTCGCCAATGCCCGTGCCCTTGAGATCGAGTCGTATGCGGCGGAACGCAAGGCAGATGTGGCGGCGCTGGCAGCCGCACCCGACATCGCCGAGACGATCTCGCAGTTTGAGACGGCGCGCATCGAGGGCAGCGCCGCGCGTGCCGCTTTCGCCCGCGCCAGCCGCTACGCCGGATATTTCACCCAGTCGGCATACAGCGATGTGCTGCTGTTCAACGCCAGCGGTCGGCTGCTGTTCAGCAGCGCCCGCCCTGACCACATCGGCGCGGATTACGGCACTGGCGAACTCGCCGCGACGCAGTTGGGCAGCGTGTTCGACCGCGCGCGCACCCTGCTGGAATCGGAAATTTCCGATTTCGGCGATGACCCGGTCACCGGGCAGCAGACGGCGTTCATCGCTGCGCCGGTCGTGCAGGGCGGGGTGATCATCGGCGTGGTGGCGCTGCAAATCGACAACCGCGAACTGTACCGCGTCGTGACCGATGTGATCGGGCTGAACCAGACGGGCGAGATCGTCGTCGCCAGCGCGGTCTATCGGGATGGCGAGGTGGCAGCAGTACGGCTGAGCGCCCCGCTGCGGATGGCGGACGACAGCGAGCGGCTCTACCGCGAGTCGCCGCCTGGACGTTTTCCGCTTATGCGGCTGGCGGTCGATGGGCTGCGCGTTGAAGGGCAGAGACGCGATTACCGGGGTGAGGAGGTGTTGTTCGTGGCGCGTTATCTGCCCTCGCTGCGCTGGGGGATGGTCGCCAAAATCGACACGGTGGAAGCGTTCGCGCCCCTGCGCGACGCCCAGACGCTGATCGTGGCGATCGTCGCCGTCACGCTGGGCGTGGTGGCGCTGCTGGCAGTGACGATCGCCGATGGGATCACCCAGCCGATCGTGCGGCTGACGGAAGTGGTGCGCGCCTTCGAGAAGGGTGACCTGACCGTGCGCGCCGCGCCGCCGCGCACCCGTGACGAGGTGGGCGAACTGGTTCACGGCTTTAACGCGCTGGCGGAACAGCTGAGCGGCACGATCAACACGCTGGAAGATCGCGTTGCAGAACGCACACGCGAACTGGAAGCGCAGACGGTGGTGCTGCGCGAGGCGCGCACCGCCGCCGAAGCCGCCAACCGTTCCAAGAGCGCCTTCCTCGCCAACATGAGCCACGAACTCCGCACGCCGATGAATGCCATCCTCGGCTTCTCACAGCTCATCAGCCGCGAGCCGTCGCTGGATGAACGGCTGCGCGAATACCTGAACGTGGTGCTGGAGTCGGGCGATCATCTGCTGGCGCTGATCAATGACGTGCTGGAGATGTCGCGCATCGAAGCCGGGCAGACGCGCATCAACCCCGCCCCGTTCGACCTGCACGCCATGCTCAAAGGCGTGGATGACCTGTTTCGCCTGCGCGCGCAGGACAAAGGGCTGCGCCTGCTGATCGAACGGGCGGATGACGTGCCGCAGTACATCAGCACCGACGAAGGCAAGCTGCGGCAAATCCTGATCAACCTGATCGGCAACGCGCTCAAGTTCACCCAGGAAGGGGGCATCGCGGTGCGCGTCGGTCTGGCGGGCGATCGACTGCGCTTCGAGGTGGAAGATACGGGCGCGGGCATCTCCGAGGCGGACCAGAAACGGCTGTTTCAGGCGTTCGTGCAGACGGAGACAGGCGTCAAATCGCAGCAGGGCACGGGGCTGGGGCTGGCGATCACACGGCAGTTCGTCAACCTGCTGGGCGGGCAGATTTCGCTGCGCAGCACGCTGGGTCAGGGGACGGTCTTCTTCTTCGATGTGCAGTTTGAACCCGCCACCGAAGCGGCGCTGACGCCCGCAGCGCCCAGACCGCGCGTGATCGGCATTGAAGCGCCGCAGGGCAGAACGTGGCGCGTGCTGGTGGCGGACGACAAGTGGGAGAACCGCCGTCTGATGATCGAATGGATGAAGATCGTCGGCTTTGAGGTGCGCGAGGTGAGCAACGGCAAGGAAGCGGTCGAGATGTGGCAGGAATGGGAGCCGCATCTGATCTGGATGGACATGCGGATGCCGGTCATGGACGGCTATGAGGCGACGCGCACGATCAAGTCGTCCACCAAAGGGCAGGCGACGGTGATCATTGCGCTGACCGCCAGCGCCTTCGAGCATGAGCGGGCGATCGTGCTGTCCGCCGGGTGCGATGATTTCGTCCGCAAGCCGGCGCGCGAGTCGCTCATCTTCGACAAGATCGCCGAACACCTGGGCATCACCTTCCGGTATGCCGAGCCGCCCCGCGCCAGCCGGAGTGAAGACCGGGTCGAACTGACGCCCGCCATGCTCGACCAGATCGCCCCTGAACTGCGCGCCGAACTGCGCCGCGCCGCCGAAGAGGTGGATACCGCCGCCGCCGAACTGGTCATCGCCGCCATACGCCCTGATCACCCGCACATCGCCGACGGGCTGGCTGATTTGGTGCGCCACTATCGTTTTGATCATATCGAAAGACTGCTGGACGAACCCTCATGACGACGACCTCCCCTGCCTCCACGCCCCCAGGCAACATCCTGATCATCGACGATACGCCCGCCAACCTCGATGTGCTGACCAAATTTCTGGCGGAACACGGGCACAAGGTGCGCCCCGCCATCAGCGGCGAGATCGGGCTGAAAGCCGCCGCCAAAGCCCTGCCCGACGTCATCCTGCTGGACATCCAGATGCCGGAGATGAACGGCTTTGAGGTGTGCGAACGCCTGAAAGCCGACGAGACGACGCGCGAAATCCCGGTCATCTTCATCAGCGCGCTCGATGCGCTGGATGACAAGGTGCGCGCCTTTCAGGTCGGCGGGGTGGACTACATCACCAAGCCGTTTCAGGTGATGGAGGTGCTGGCGCGCGTCGAGTCGCAGCTTCGCATCCAGTGGCAGCGGCGGCGCATCGAGGCATTGAGCGCCTTCAAGGACGACCTGATCGGCATCGTGGCGCACGACCTGAAGAACCCGCTGAGCGTGGTGCTGGGCTATGCGGAAATCCTCCAGTTCGACGCCGCCAACGGGCAGCCGCTCAGCCCGGAGGTGGTGCTGCAAATTCAGAAGGCGGGGATGACGATGCTCAGCCTGATTCAGGATTTGCTCGATAATGCGCGGCACGAACAGCGCATCCCGCTGCGGTTTGCCCATGCCAGCCTTCAGGAAGTGGTCAGCGATCAGGTGCGCGCCTTCACCCTGCCCGCGCGCAGCAAGCAGATCACCATCGAGAAGGATTTTCAGCCGGAACATCTGGTCGTGAGCATCGACACGCGCCGCTTCGCCCAGGTGGTGAGCAACCTGATCTCCAACGCGATCAAGTATTCCTCATCGGGAAGCGGCGTCACGGTGCGCGTGTCGCAGCACCACGATGAGGCGATCGTGGAGGTGGCGGACAACGGCTACGGCATCCCGGCGCACGACCTGCCCCATATCTTCGAGAAGTTCTACCGCGTGAACACGGCAAAGCACATGGCGGCGGAAGGGACGGGCCTGGGGCTACCGATCGCCAGGCTGATCGTCGAACAGCACGGCGGCACGCTGACGGCGCAGAGCGAAGAGGGGGTGGGCAGCACCTTCACAATCACCCTGCCGCTGGCGCTGGCAAAGTAGGGACAACGCCTGCGTTGTCCCCTGACGCCTGCGTTGTCCGCCGGATGAAGCTCAGAGACGGACGTAGCTGTTTTCCGCCAGGATCAGGCGGTGGGCAGCCGGGACGCGATGCGACGCCTCGACCTGCGAGTTATCGGCGATCAGGCTGCTGTCGATGCGGCGCGGGATGTTGATGATGCGGCAGTTCTGCATGACGATGCTGGCGTCGATCTCGCTGTTCTCGACCACCACGTTGTCACCCAGCGAGGTGTACGGTCCGATGTAGCTGCCGCGCACGGTGACATTTTTGCCGATGATGACCGGCCCGCGCACCACGCTGTCGATGATCTGGCTGCCCTCGCCCAGGATGACGCGCGCCGACACATCGCACGAGCCGATGACCTGTGCCGGGTCATCGGGCGGGGCGCTGAAAGGCAGATCGCCCAGCACGAGCTGATTCGCCTGGATGATCGCATCCGGCTTGCCGGCGTCGATCCACCAGCCCTGCAGGGTGTACGGATGGACGTGATGCCCGGCGAGGATGACTTCCTGGATGGCGTCGGTGATCTCGTATTCGTTGCGCCATGACGGGGTGATGCGGGCGATGGCGTTGAAGATCGACGGCTTGAACAGGTATGCGCCGGAGATCGCCAGGTTGGACGGCGGCTCTTTCGGCTTTTCGACCACCCGGCGGATGCGCCCGTCGGCGATTTCGGCGATGCCGAACCGCTGCGGGTCGGGCACTTCGATCAGCGCGATCGCCGCCTCCGCCTGCGAGGTGGGAAAATCGCGGATGAGCTGTTCCATCTTGTCCTGAAAGATGTTATCGCCCAGCAGCACGCAGAACGGTTCGCTCCCGACGAAGTCCTGTGTCAGGCGGATGGCGTGCGCCAGACCGAGCTGCTGATCCTGCACGATGTAATCGAGGCGGACGCCGTGCGCTGCTCCGTCACCCAGTGCGGCGCGGATGGGCGAGTCCAGCCCGTTGACGACGATGCCGATCTCCGTCAGCCCGGCGTTCTTCAGCACGTGAATGGCGTAGGCGATGAGCGGCTGGTTGGCGACCGGCACAAGCGGCTTGGGCATGGTCAGCGTGACAGGGCGCAGGCGCGTTCCCTGTCCGGCGGCGAGGATGACAGCTTTCATCAGGTAAAAATCCTTTGCATGAGTGTGCCTTTCGGCAGGCAGCGATCAGGGGTGACCGAACACGATCACCCCTGTGATACATCGGGCGTGTTTACTGCCCGTTCAGGTGGCGGATGGCGGCTTCCAGCACCGGATCGCCCGTGCTGAAGACCGTCTCTTCGTTGACCGGGACGCGCACCGTCGGCACGACTCCGATCCCTTCGATGTGGATGTTGCCGTCGGCGTCCAGGGCGCGCCCGGCGGTGTACTGGAAGAAGATGCCCAATGGCAGGATCAGATAATTGATGCCGCCGCCCAGCCCTGCCGTCGGGTACTGCCCGACGACAGCGGTGCGCCCGTTGAGCGTGAGGTTATATGAGAAGAACTCGCACGCGCTGTTGCAGTTCGGTCCCACCAGCACGGCGACATTGCCCAGATAGCGCAGTTCTGGCGAAGGCAGATAGAGGATGTCATCGCCGCGCGGGTCGCTGTAGAACTCGCCGCTGAAACGGTCATACGCCTCGCTTCTGCCGACGATGATCGGTTCGTCGAACAGGTACGCCGAAAGCTGATCCGCCATGAAGCCGCTGCCACCGAGGTTTTCGCGCATGTCGATGATCAGCCCGGTTGCGCCTTCCTGATTGAGCGTGCGCATCAGGCGTTCCCACAACTGCACGGTGAGCAGGTTGTTGTCTTTGAAGTCGGTGATGCGCGCGTACACGATGCCGTTTTCCAGCGGACGGTACTCGACGGGCAGTTCATAGCCCGTCGGTTCCTGACGCACCGCCGTCCCGGACACCTCAAAGCTGGTGCGCTCTGCCACGCTGGTCAGCGTCATCGTTTTGGGCGTGCCGCCAGGGTTGGTGAAGGTCACCTCGACCGCTGTGCCGACGGGCGAACGGAACAGATAGCGGAACTGCTCCAGCCGCCGCACGTGGTCGCTGCTGAATGGGGAGTTCCAGGGCACGACCGCCGCAGCAGCTTCGCCGACCGGCACGCCGTTGAGGGCGATGATCTCCGCGCGCACGGCGATGCCCGCACGCTCCGCCGGACCGCCGGGGGTGAGGAAGGTGACGAGCGCGCGCCCATCGTCCAGCTCGCGCACTGCCATGCCCAGGCCACCGCCGATCTCGCGGTCGCGGTAGTCAGACAGGTAGTATTCCGCGCCGAAGCCGACATGCCCGTCCGGAATGCGCCAGTTAAGGTCGCGCAGGGCGAACAGGTAGGCATAAGCATCGCGCCGCCGCTGGGCTTCCTCGATGCGCGGGCGGAATTCGGCGATGAGCGCGTCCCAGTCGATGCCTTTGTATTCGGTGAAGGCGTATTCGTTGCGCAGCTTCTCCATGAACAGGTCGAAGCCTTCAACCAGCGGCAGGTCGGTGTAATCGACCAGCGCCGCGCCTTCCGGCTCGATCAGGTCGATGACCACCTCGCGCGAACGGTCGAAAGTGAAAGGCGTGGTATCGAGATCGACGACGGTGTAGCCGGCGGGCAGGCGCACCATCGGGTCGTCATCGGTGAACAGCTTGCCGTCCGCGCCGAAGCCGGATGGGAAGCCCTGCTGATCATCCGGGGCGAACACGATCAGCCTGCCGCCGACGATCTCCCACTCCATCGCCGGGTCTTCGCTGATGCGCGACGAGGCATACGCGCCCGACCAGCCGCCGCCGTACAAATCGCGTTCCTCCAGGTAGGGATCGCCGAAGATGTTCTCCCAGTAGGCGGTGACGAACACCTGCACGCCGATCTCGTCCACGCCGTTGAACCAGACATCGCGCTGGCTGCCGCGCGGGAACTGGGGCAGCGTCAGGCTGTAGGTGACGGGCGAGACGAAGAAGTCGCTGGTGTACTGTCCCAGCGTCTGCGACTCCGGCGGCATGATGAAGTAGCGGTTGCGGTCGATGAAACCCGCCTGATCTTCCAGCACGATGATCGGCTGTGCGACCGCTGCCGTGAACAGCGGATCGGTGTAGGTGAGCGTACCGGTGATCAGCACCGTGCCGCCCTCATCATTGACGATCGGGGCGGGAGGGAGCATCTCCTGCGCGTGAACGCCGAGGGCGAACAGCGAGACAAGGCACAATACCAGCGCACTTCTGAAGCGCATCATCATCGGGCTTCCTTCATAAATGCCGGACGTGCTGTCAGGTCAGCGCCGCCGGGCATGTCACTCAGTATGCGATAGCCTTCATTAGAACATGGCGGCGCGCGCGCGGCAAGTCTCTTGAGGTAGGTTGACCAACTCCGCCCCGTGCTGAAGCCTCTCATCTGTTTCACGCCCGGCTGTGTCATGCTGATCAGCACGACCGGATGAGATGCAGAAAAAGGACGGGCATGGATACCTTCGACCTGATCGCCATCGGCGGCGGAACCGCCGGGCTGACCGCGACCACCGCCGCCGCCGGGATGGGGCTGCGCGCAGCGCTGATCGAGAAACATCGCATCGGCGGTGACTGCACGTGGACGGGCTGTGTGCCGAGCAAGGCGCTCATCCGCGCCGCCCGCGCCGCCCACGACGCCCGTACCGCCGCCCGTTTCGGCGTCCACGCGACTGCCCCGCGCGTTGAGATGACGGCGGTGCGCGCCCACATCCGCGAAACGATCGCGGCGATCTACGCCCACGAGACGCCCGACGCACTGCGCGCCCAGGGCGTGACGGTGATCGAAGGGGCGGCGCGCTTCATCGACCCGCACACCGTTCAGGTTGACGATGACACGCTGCGCGCCCGCCGTTTCCTGATCGCCACTGGCGCGCGCCCGGTCACGCCGGACATCCCAGGCTTGGCGGATGTGCCGCACCACACCTACGAGACGATCTTCGACATCGACGCCCTGCCGGAGTCGCTGGTGATCATCGGCGCGGGGGCGATCGGCGTCGAACTGAGCCAGGCGTTCGCCAGGCTGGGCGCGGCGGTGACGCTGATCGGCGCGCGTCTGCTGCCCCGCGCTGACGCCGAAGCGCGCGCCGTCATCGCGGCTGCTCTGGCGCGCGACGGGGTGCGCCATATCGCCGCCAAAGCCGACCGTGTGCTGCGCGAGGGCGATGGGGTGCGCGTTCACGCGGGTCGTGTCGAAGTGAGCGGCACGACGCTGCTGGTGGCGGTCGGGCGCGCCCCGGTGGTGGATGGGCTGAACCTGGACGCAGCAGGGGTGGCGCACAGCGCGCGCGGGATCGCCGTCGATGCACGGCTTCGCACCAGCCAGCCGCACATCTACGCCGCCGGGGACTGCACCGGGGGCGCGCAGTTCACCCACTACGCGGGCTGGGCGGCGTTCCGCGCGGTGCAGAACGCCTTCCTGCCGCTCAAGGTGAACACCGACGGCGCGCGCGTGCCCTGGACGATCTTCACCGACCCGGAGATCGCGCAGGTGGGCATGACGGAGGACGAGGCGCGCGCCCGCTTTGGCGACCGCATCCGCATCCAGCACATCGACATGGCGCGCACTGACCGCGCCCTGACCGACGGCGCGCCGGACGGCTTCATCAAACTGATCGCCCTGCCGCGCCCGCTCAGCGGCGGCAGGCTGCTGGGCGCGGTCATCGTCGCGCCGCGCGCCGGGGAGCTGATCACTGAATACGCGCTGGCGCTCGATCATGGGCTGAGTCCGCTCGATCTGGCGGGCACGATCCACCCCTATCCGACGTATGCGACGGCGGCACAGCTCGCCGAAAGCGGCATGGTCACCGCCGGGCTGTTCAGCGGGCGGGTAGGGCAGATCGTGCGCTGGCTGGCACGATGGGGGTGAGGCGGCTCAAGCTGTGACATATTTTTGCAATTCCAATCATTGTGAGTCATGCTTCAGGCAGAATAATCGGGCAGCAGTCGCTATCGGGGAGGGGAGACGATGATGCACATGCCATCGAAGATCGGTCGCTACAGGATCGAGTCGCAGCTTGGGGCAGGCGGGATGGGGATCGTGTACAAGGCGCGCGGCAATGTCGTCATCAAGACGATCCGCCCGGATGCCGCCAATGACGATGCCCGTCGTCGTTTCATGGCAGAAGCGGAGATGACGCGCAGGTTGTCGCACCCGAACATCGTGCGCGTGCTGGAATTCGGGATCGACGCGCAGAACATGTTCTGGATGGCGATGGAATTTCTGCCGGGCGGTACGCTGACCGCCTGGCTGGGCAGACAGCGCAGGATCACGGTGGGCGGGCTGATCAAAGCCCTGCACAAGGTCGCTGCCGGGCTGGATCACGCCCACCGACACGGCGTCATCCACCGCGATCTCAAGCCAGACAACATCCTCATCGACAAACGCGGCAATCCCAAAATCGCCGATTTCGGGCTGGCGAAAGACTATACCCAGTCCGGCAAGAACCCCAATGCCCAGCTCACCCAGACCGGATCGGTGATGGGGACGATGGTCTTCATGGCTCCCGAACAGTTGATCGACCCGCGCAGGGTGACGGGGCAGGCGGACATTTACGCGCTGGCGGCGCTCACCTACCTGCTGCTGACCGGAACCCTGCCCGTGCCTGTCCCCCAGACACAATCCGGGCAGATCAATCTCGAACAGTTCATCACCCTGCTGATCGGGCTGACGCCGAAGCCACCGAGCAGCCTGAACAGCCGGTTGAACACGGGTGTCGATCGGGTGCTGCTGCGCGCGCTGAACAAGCAGCCTGCGCAGCGTTACAGCAGCGCGAGTGAGTTCGTGCGCGATCTGGACAGCAGCAGCGGGCGCGCCAAACAGGTCGCCCTGAACGTGCAGCCAGTAGCATCAGGGGCAAAATCCGGCACGATCTCCCAAAAGGAGAGGCGCGCATTTCAGCGTGCTGGTCAGCGGCGGCGGCTCTTCCGCACGCCGCTGGTGATCATCCTGCTGCTGGCGATCCTGCTCGGCGCGATCGCCTGGGGGCTGGCGACAGGGGTGATTGCCGTGCCGTGAGCGCATCCTGCTGCGCCCCTGTCCGATGCACATCCCATCGCCCTGTGCTATGCTACTGTGACATGATCGATCATCATCGACCTGGCATTGAGGTGCGCGCATGGCTCCCCCACCCCCTGTTCGCTTTCGCTCGCTGCGCTGGCGCATCCTGCCCCTGGCGATCGGCGGCGTCGCCGTCGCGCTGCTGGTGGCGGGCGCGCTGATCGCCGGAAGCCTGACGCCGACGGGCAGCCGTGAGGCGGCGCAGCAGCTCGTTTGGGTGGTGCTGGCGCTGGTCGGGCTGCTGGTCGCCGGGCTGCTGTGGGTGGTGCTGCGCCGCCTGCTCGACCCGATCGCGCAGGTGGGCGAGGCGGCAGAGAAGCTGGCGGCGGGCGAGGTGAGTGCGCCGACGGGCATGTCGGCGTCCGACGAGATCGGGCGGGTGGGCGCGGCGCTCGACCGCTACGCGGCGCGCGTGCAGGAAAAACAGGAAGCGCTGCGCGACAGCCTGCGCCGCCAGCGCCGTGAACTGGAACACTTCACCGCCATGATCGAGTCGCTGCCCGACGGGGTGATCGTGCAGGACATCGATGGGCATGTCACCTTCATCAACACGCAGGCGCGCCAGCTGATCGGCGAAAAGTACAACCACTTCAGGCGCGCCACCGATCAGGAGATCACTGCTGCCGTCATCGAACAGCTCGGCGGGCTGATCAGCCCTGGCATCAGCGCGCGCGGTACGGCGCAGCGCATCGCACTGGACGGGCGGGTGCTGAGCGTGAGCGTCGCCGCCATCCGATCGCTGCTCGATCACCCGATCGGCACGGTGCTGACGGTGCGCGATGTGACGGCGCAGGCACAGCGCGATGAGGCGCGCGCCGCCCTGCTGGAACAGGCGGGGCGCGAATGGGGGATCAGTACGGCGGACATACCCACCCGCACCGACGCGGACGATGCGGCACGCTTTGAACAGGAAGCGCGCCGCTGGCAGGTGGCGGTGGGCGGGCTGCTGGCATCATTACGTGAACTGACTGCCGTCGATGCGCGCGCCATCCGCAGCGGCGGGGCGGCGATCGCGCTCGATGCGCTGCTGCACGCCATCGCCAACGAGTGGCGCGCGTCGGCGCACGCCGCCAACCTGACGCTCGACGTGGCGATCGCCCAGCCCGGCTTGATGGTGACCGGGGACGAACGGCGGCTGCGCTGGGCGATCGGCAATCTGGTGGACAATGCGGTCAAATACACGCCGCCAGGGGGCAGGGTGTCGCTGGAGGTCAAAGGGGCGGCGAACGGCTATGCCCGCGTGCGTGTGCGCGATACCGGGGCGGGCATCGCGCCGGAAGCGCTGCCGCACATCTTCGAGCGCTTCTTCCGCGCCGCGCCGACGCTGCCGAACGGTCGGGTGATCGCTGTGCCGGGGACGGGCATGGGGCTGGCGGTGGCGCGCGACATCGTGACGGCGCACGGCGGGACGATCGTCGTCCGCAGCACGCCTGGGGTGGGCACGGCGGTGTATCTGACGCTGCCGCTGGAGGGGACGCCGCTGCCCATCACGCCGCCGCCGCCGGATGACGAGGAATAACACAGGGGATGTGGACGCCATGCGCGGCGACCTGATGAAAGAAGTGACGGGGAGGACAGGCAGCCTGACCCCGTTTCGCTGCGCTCAACCGCCAGGTTTCCAGGGTGAGGTTGGGGCAGGATTGTCCCTACCTGTAGGGGCGACGTCTGCGTCGTCCGCCTCCCGATCCCCGCTTCACCGCCCAGCTTGCGGGCAATCAAGCCTCAAGCGGGTCGAGTAGATTGAAGCGCGCTACGGCGCGCGGGCTCCTGCTCGCGGCAGGGGTTTCAGTACCCTCAAGCGGGTCGAGTAGATTGAAGCCATCGTCCCCCACGCTACGAGCTCCGACTCATAGCGGTTTCAGTACCCTCAAGCGGGTCGAGTAGATTGAAGCACGAGTACTCGTCGTACACCCCCAGCACGCTGAAGTTTCAGTACCCTCAAGCGGGTCGAGTAGATTGAAGCAGTACTCGTGGGACGAGGTACTCGCGGCTTTCGCTGGTTTCAGTACCCTCAAGCGGGTCGAGTAGATTGAAGCACGCGAGGGCGAGATGCAGTTGCGTCTCGCCCTCGCGGTTTCAGTACCCTCAAGCGGGTCGAGTAGATTGAAGCCGCTCAGCGTAATGGTCGTGTCCCAGGAGTACTCGTGTTTCAGTACCCTCAAGCGGGTCGAGTAGATTGAAGCTGGGGCGTAGTGCCAAAAACGCACGTTGTGAACGTGTTTCAGTACCCTCAAGCGGGTCGAGTAGATTGAAGCGTGAGGGGATCGTCGAGGCGGAAAGCCTCGACGAAGTTTCAGTACCCTCAAGCGGGTCGAGTAGATTGAAGCGCAGCCCATTTGTTGTAACCCGCCCCCCCCAAAAAAGTTTCAGTACCCTCAAGCGGGTCGAGTAGATTGAAGCCTGCGCGTGCGGCTCGCCCTCGCGGGCAGCCCCTGTTTCAGTACCCTCAAGCGGGTCGAGTAGATTGAAGCGCGGCGGAAGCCGCGGCGGCGGCGGCAGCCGCGGCGGGTTTCAGTACCCGCAGGCGGGTGGGGTGGATTGGGGCCCGACCACCGTCCTCATAGCCTGTTCGTAAGTCAGAGTTTCAGTACCCTCAAGCGGGTCGAGTAGATTGAAGCCAACACGTCGGGCGGCGTGTTGGGGTTGCGGGCGACGTTTCAGTACCCTCAAGCGGGTCGAGTAGATTGAAGCGCTGCCGTCGCCGCGGCTCAAGCGGCGACGGCAGCGTTTCAGTACCCTCAAGCGGGTCGAGTAGATTGAAGCCGATGCGCCCGAAGCGCTGCGGCAGCAAGTTGCCGGTTTCAGTACCCTCAAGCGGGTCGAGTAGATTGAAGCTCCGGCGACTGGAAAGGGACGAAAATTCCCACGTGGTTTCAGTACCCTCAAGCGGGTCGAGTAGATTGAAGCTCGTTCCGGGCTGGCGCGGACTGGTTCCGCGCCAGCCAGTTTCAGTACCCTCAAGCGGGTCGAGTAGATTGAAGCTGATCGTCCTTGCCGCCAGCCTGCAGGCGCAGGCTGAGTTTCAGTACCCTCAAGCGGGTCGAGTAGATTGAAGCGCGGCGGCGGAAGAGACCGCCGCCGTGATGAAAGAACGTTTCAGTACCCTCAAGCGGGTCGAGTAGATTGAAGCAGGAGGAACGACATGCTTATGACCATGTCGTTCCGTTTCAGTACCCTCAAGCGGGTCGAGTAGATTGAAGCCTTTTGTCGCCTCCCGGACACGGGGCGGCGCGGTCAAGTTTCAGTACCCTCAAGCGGGTCGAGTAGATTGAAGCGGGAGCTGGCGTGCGCACGTTGCCGGCTGCGGCGCGGGTTTCAGTACCCTCAAGCGGGTCGAGTAGATTGAAGCCTGGTGCGATACCGCGCCAGCCTTAAAGCCCTGCAGTTTCAGTACCCTCAAGCGGGTCGAGTAGATTGAAGCACGTCATCGTCCGCGTCGCCCGCCAAAATTGCCAGTTTCAGTACCCTCAAGCGGGTCGAGTAGATTGAAGCTCGATGCGTCAGATCGCTGAGTGGTACAACGTGCGTTTCAGTACCCTCAAGCGGGTCGAGTAGATTGAAGCTCGCTGGCGGCGTATGCCGCCGCCAGTTCTTTCATGAGTTTCAGTACCCTCAAGCGGGTCGAGTAGATTGAAGCGCAGGATGTGGACATGGCGCACGTCAGCGACGAAATGGTTTCAGTACCCTCAAGCGGGTCGAGTAGATTGAAGCGACAGCGCCGACTTCGACGAGGACGCCTTCCAGGAGTTTCAGTACCCTCAAGCGGGTCGAGTAGATTGAAGCACTGGTTCCGCGCCAGCCAGGGGATCGTCGAGGGTTTCAGTACCCTCAAGCGGGTCGAGTAGATTGAAGCCTGAACTCCTTAGACACCAGGTAGTAATCGCACCGTTTCAGTACCCTCAAGCGGGTCGAGTAGATTGAAGCAGAACGCCGCGATTGCGCACGTCAGCGACGAGATGCGTTTCAGTACCCTCAAGCGGGTCGAGTAGATTGAAGCCAAGAGCTGTGGGGTATGAGGGATGACATTGAGCGTTTCAGTACCCTCAAGCGGGTCGAGTAGATTGAAGCGGCGGCGGAAGAGACCGCCGCCGTCATGAAAGAGCTGAGTTTCAGTACCCTCAAGCGGGTCGAGTAGATTGAAGCATAGCGTCCGCCGCGCCGCCGCGCAGAACACCAGCAGTTTCAGTACCCTCAAGCGGGTCGAGTAGATTGAAGCTATTGATCTCCTGGCAACCACCCCACGAAAGGAGGGTTTCAGTACCCTCAAGCGGGTCGAGTAGATTGAAGCAGCGATGCCGATGTGAGGTTGCGGCTCGCGCTCGCGTTTCAGTACCCTCAAGCGGGTCGAGTAGATTGAAGCTGTGT
>CAZTLS010000013.1:0-840 GCA_964614405.1 uncultured Pleurocapsa sp. | reverse complement strand
TAGGTTTCAGTACCCTCAAGCGGGTCGAGTAGATTGAAGCCTGCTTCAGCCGCGGCGGCGGCGGAAGCAGCGGGTTTCAGTACCCTCAAGCGGGTCGAGTAGATTGAAGCGACGACGCGGACGCGGACGTGCGCAAGTCCGTCACGTTTCAGTACCCTCAAGCGGGTCGAGTAGATTGAAGCACGAGCAGGTTGCGCGCGTTTTGTGCGCTCTGCCAGGTTTCAGTACCCTCAAGCGGGTCGAGTAGATTGAAGCATTTTTTGCTGGCGTGGACTGGTTTCGAGCCAGCCAGTTTCAGTACCCTCAAGCGGGTCGAGTAGATTGAAGCACGCCGACGACGAGGACGCCGACGACGGCGCCGAGTTTCAGTACCCTCAAGCGGGTCGAGTAGATTGAAGCCGAGGGCGAGCTGCGCGTGCGGCTCACCCTCGGTTTCAGTACCCTCAAGCGGGTCGAGTAGATTGAAGCGCCAGCTTGAAGCTCCTGCACGGCAAGACCGTGCAGGTTTCAGTACCCTCAAGCGGGTCGAGTAGATTGAAGTGCAGGGCTATCGGGTGGTGTACCCACGCCGCGAATGTTTCAGTACCCTCAAGCGGGTCGAGTAGATTGAAGCCTGGCGCGGGGGCTCAGCTAGCGCCTGGCACAAATGGTTTCAGTACCCTCAAGCGGGTCGAGTAGATTGAAGCCCGCCAACGCCGCCAGCACGTTAGTGGGCGTGCGCGTTTCAGTACCCTCAAGCGGGTCGAGTAGATTGAAGTGAAAAGGGCTCGCCGCGCGCTACTGACTTCGCGGTTTCAGTACCCTCAAGCGGGTCGAGTAGATTGAAGCGTGCGTACTCGT
>CAZTLS010000012.1:0-73206 GCA_964614405.1 uncultured Pleurocapsa sp. | reverse complement strand
CCGTTCGTGCCGGAAGACATCGTGGAAGCCGTCAAACAGGCGGAGGCGGAAAGCCGGGTCGATCGCATCCTGATCATCGACGACAACCCGGAACACGTGCGGCTGATCGAACAAATCCTGTCGCAGCACGGGCGCTACAAAGTCTTCTCCGCCCACAATGGCATGGATGGCATTGCGATGGTGGCGCGCCGCCGCCCCAACCTGATCCTGCTCGACCTGCGTATGCCAGACATGGACGGCTTCCGTGTCATTCAGGAATTGCGCGCCAACCCGGAGACGGCGACCATCCCGATCCTGATCGTGACGGGCGAAACGCTGACCAGCGCCGAACGGGAGCAGCTGATGAACCTGGCGGTGCTGTTCAAATCGAATATCGCCTCGAACGAATACCGCGAACTGCTGGATGGTGTGAATGCCTATCTGGATGGGGATTGAACCCCGGTGAACAACGGCGCAGTGACGCTCGAATGTATCAACTGCAAGACCCGCGTCCCGCTCGACAAGCGGGTCGCGGGTTGCCCGGTGTGCGGCGAGGTCATCCTCGAAGCACGTTATGATCTCGATCGCATCGATGTGCAGGCGTGGCTCAAAACGCTGCGCGGGCGCAAAGAGGGCTTGTGGCGTTACCGCGAGGTGCTGCCCATTCAGGACACGGCGCACATCGTCAGCCTGGGCGAAGGCGGCACGCCGCTCATCAGAAGCCGGGCGCTGGCATCGATGCTGGGGCTGAAACACCTGTACATCAAAGATGAACGACAGGGACCGACCGCCAGCTTCAAGGATCGCCAAGCGACGGTAGCGATCTCAGCGCTCAAAGAGATCGGCGCCGATTCGGTGGTCGCCGCCAGCACGGGCAACGTCGCCATCGCCTATGCCGCCTACGGCGCACGGGCAGGCATCAAGCTGTGGGCATTCTTCCCCAGCCTGACGCCCGGCGACAAGATGCGCGAAGCCGCGCTCTACGGCGCGGAGGTGATCAAGATCACCGGGTCGTATGACCAGACGAAGGAACTGGCGGCGCGCTTTGCCAAACGGCAGGGCTTGTTCCTCGATCGCGGCATCAAAAGCGTGGCGGCGATCGAAGCGATGAAGACGATCGCCTACGAGATCGCCGAGCAACTGGGCGATGATCTGGAGGGCGGGCAGCGCTGGCGTCACCCGGACTGGTTCCTGCAAGGGGTGAGCGGCGGCATGGGACCGATCGGCGTAGGCAAGGGCTTCCGCGAGATGCTCGACTTCGGTCTCGTCGAAGCCATGCCGAAGATGGGCATCATCCAGTCCACCGGCTGCGCGCCGATGGTCGAGGCGTTCCGGCGCGGGCAGCGCATCGCCACCCCCGTCGATGAACCGGAGACGATCATCGCAACGCTGGCGACGGGCAATCCTGGGCGGGCATACGAACTGCTCTACGATTATGTCAAAGACTACGGCGGCACATTCATCGACGCCAGCGACGAAGAAGCGTTCAAAGCCATTCACGTCCTGGCGCGCAGCGAAGGCATCTCCGTCGAGCCGGCGACGGGCGTGATGTTCGCCGGGCTGTTCAAAATGGTGCAGCGCGGCATCATCAAACCGGATGAAGTGGTGGTGGTCAACAATTCCGGGCACACCCTGCCCGTCGAGACGACTATCCTGGGCGATCACTGGCAGCGGCAGATCGACCTCTCCGGCGGCGTCCATGCGCCCGCCATCCCACAGGAAGGCGTCGTCTCCGCACTCGATCAGATGGGCGGGCAGGTGCGGCGCGTGGTGGTCATTGAGGACAATGTGGACTCGGCACGCCTGATCAAGCGCATGTTGCAGGCGCGCGGGGCACTCGATGTGCAGCTTGCCCATGACGGGGCGAGTGGCTTGGAACTGGTGCGCCAGATGCGCCCCGATCTCGTCTTCACCGACCTGATGATGCCCGATGTGGACGGGTTCGCCGTCATCGACACCATGAAGACCGATCCCGATCTCTGCACCATCCCGATCGTGGTCATCAGCGCCAAAGAACTGACGGCGAGTGAGCGCGCCCGCCTCAACGCCCAGGTCAAACTGCTGCTGCAAAAAGGTTCCGCTATCAGCGAAGAAGTCATCGACTCGCTGGTTCACGATCTCGAATGATCCTGCTATCGGGAAGGGCTGGCTGAAACGCACACCATGACTGCACCGCACACCATCCTGTACATCGAAGACGACCCCGCCAGCCGTTCGCTGGTCGAGCGGGCGCTGCGCTACGGCGGCTACACCGTGTTCGTGGCGGAACGCGGTCTGGACGGCATCGACCTCGCCCGCCGCGAACAGCCTGACCTGATCCTGACCGACATCAACCTGCCCGACATGAGCGGGCGCGAGATCACCAGCGTGCTGCGCGCTGACCCGCAGTTCACCAGCACGCCGATCGTCGCCCTGACCGCCCTGACGCTTGCCGAACAGCGCGAACTGACCCAGGCGGCGGGCATCACGGGCTACATGACCAAACCCGTTGACATCGACAATCTGCTCGACCGGGTAGAGTTCTACCTGAACGGCGGGCGTGACGTGACCGAAGCGCAGCCGCTCAACGACGCCCAGACGCGCTACATCCGCGAAGTCGTCACCCGTCTGGAGACGCGCATCCGCGATCTGGAGAAGATCAACCGCCAGCTTGAGCGCTTCGACCGCATGAAAGACGTGTTCATCCAGCTCACCGCGCACGAACTCCGCACGCCCCTCACACTGGTCATCGGCTATAACCGCCTGACCGCCGAGAACCCGATGCTCCAGAGCATCGCCTCTGCCGACCCGAACATCCGAATGCTCTTCGACGGCTCGACCGACGCCATCCTGCGGATGCAGACGATCATCGACGAACTGCTCATCGTCAGCCGCATCATGACCAACCAGATCGAACTGACGGTCGGTCCGTGCAACCTGGGCGACCTGATGGAACGCGCCATCACGCATTACACCCGCGCCATCGCCGATCGCAATCTGGTCGTGCATTTCACCAAAGCGACCTGGGCATCGCGCATCGTCGCCGACTGGGAGCTGATGGCGCTGGCGCTCAAGAACCTGCTGAGCAACGCCATCAAATATACCCCGGACGGCGGCAGCATCATCCTGAGCTGCCAGACGGAGGGCGACCGCGTGCGCTTCAGCGTGCGCGACAGCGGCATCGGCATCGCGCGGGAAGACTGCACCTCGATCTTCGAGCGCTTCTTCAGCAGCGGCAACCCCGACCTGCACAGCACGAGCAAGACCGCCTTTCGCGGCGGTGGCATCGGCTTGGGGCTGGCGATCGTGCGCGGCATCATCGAGGCACACGGCGGGCAGATCACCGTCGAGAGCGCCGGCTTCGACCCGGTGCGCTGCCCAGGCAGCACCTTCACCGTCGTGCAGCCGATCGTCGCCATGCCGCGCCAGCGCAACCGTCCACAGCACACCTGATCGCTCATGAACGTGGAAAGCCGCCGCGCGCCCAACTTTCGCAGCGCCATCGCCGCCGCCATCGGCACGCCGCTCTTTCTGGGCATGGCTCCCATCTTCGGCAAACAGGCGATCCTCGCCGGGGCAGACCCGTTCACAGTCGCCGCGCTGCGGACGGTCATCGCCGTGCTGCTGCTCTGGACGGTGTACGCGCTCTTCCTGCGCCGCGCCCTGTTCATCTACCCGGCGGGGCTGCTGGGGTGCGTCATCGTCGGCTTGATCAACGGCATCGGCTCACTCTTCTACTACGGCGGGCTGCAATTCCTCGATGCGTCGATGGTGCAGCTCGTCAATGGCACGTACCTGGTCTTCGCGCTGCTCATGGCGCGGCTGGGCGGCGAACCGACCGATCGGCGCACGCTCATCCGGCTGGGGCTGGGCATCCTCGCCATGATCCTGCTCACGCTGACCGGCTTCCGCCCGCCCGATTTTTTCGGCGTCGGCCTGATGCTGGGCAGCGCGCTCATGTTCGCCGGGACGGTCGTCCTCAGCCAGTATGTACTGTACGAGATGCCGCCGACGACCGCCACGCTCTACATCCTCAGCACGATGGCGGTCGTGGTGCTGATGGCGTGGGCAGCCGTCGGGCAGCCGCTGAGCGGCGAGGTGTTCAGCGCCAGCATCGCGCCGATCGCCATTCTGGGCGTGACGACGGCGCTCTCGCGCGTGGCGATGTTCGCCAGCGTCTCGGTGTTCGGCAGCCTGCGTACCGCCATCATCGCCGCCGCTGAGATCGGCGTGGCGCTGGTGCTGGCGTTCATCGTGCTGGGTGACCGGCTGACGCCGCCGCAGGTGGTCGGGGTCGGGCTGCTGGTCGTCAGCATCCTGCTCATCCGCGCCGAAGACCTGCGCCCATCCGCCGTCAACCTGTACGGGCTGCTGGTGCGTGATATGGCGAATGTGCAGTTCCAGCGCATCGCCTTTCACCGCGCCTTCGGCAAACCGGAACAGGATAACGAACAGCGCGTCATGGACAACCTGACCACTGTCGAGATGGAGATGATCGCGCGGATGATGGGGGCGGATACCCGCCCCGTCGATCCCTTCCCCAACCCGCGCCACTTCCCAGGCACGCTGGATGAGCTTCAGGCGCAGACGCGCCCGCGCCGCCCGGATCAGCCGGAGGAATGACGCGCACCTCAGGCGATCGCCAGCCCGTCGAAGGTGGTGAAGCCGCGCGCGTTACGCAGCAGCCGTTCGACCGGGTACTCGCGGATGAAGCCATAGCCGCCGAGCGTCTGCACGGCGCAGTCGGTCACGAAGAGCGCGGCGCGGTCGGCATATTCGCGCGCCAGATATGCCTGCCGTGCCGCGTCTGCGCCCTGGTCGATCGTCCATGCCGCTTCCCAGGTCATCAGCCTGGCGGCGTCCACCTCGATCGCCATCTCCGCCAGCATGAAGGCGATCGCCTGCTTCTGGGCGATCGGCACGCCGAACTGCACACGCCCTTTGGCATAGTCGCGCGCGTACTCGAAGGCATAGCGCGCTACCCCGACCGCCAGCGCCGCCAGCGCCGTCCGCATCCGCGCCAGCAGCGCCTGGTAGTCGATGCCGACCGCGCCGCCCAGCCGACACGACGCATCGACCGAGACGCCGCTCAGCGTGACGCGGTGCTGCGGCAGGGCGCGCAGCCCCATCAGCTTTTCGCGTTCGCCCACCGTCACGCCTGGCGCAGCGCGATCGACGATCCACGCATCGACCGACCCCCGTTCGGCGTCGCGCGCGTAGACGAGCAGCGCGTCGGCGTCTGCCGCCAGTGGGACGTATGCCTTGACGCCATCCAGCACCGCCCGGTCGCCTTCCACGCGCGCGGTCGTGGCGAGGGCAGCCGGGTCGAAGCTGATCCCAGGTTCGAGCAGGGCGGCGCTGAGCGCGGGCGCGCGGTCATTCAGGAAGCGCGGCAGATACGTCTCGCGCTGCTCCGCCGTGCCGTACAGCGTGAGGGGCAGGGCGAAGAGGGCGGGCGCAGCGATGTGCAGCGCCGCCGACAGGTCGCCAAACGCCAGTTCCTCGTATGCCAGGGCGTGGGTGATGGCGCTCAGCTCGCCCAACCCGCCCAGCTCTTCGGGGATGAAAGTGGGCACGAGACCGATGGCGTAGCCGTCATCCAGCACGCGGGCGGGCAGCGCGCCGGACTCGTCGGCATCGTGGGCGATGGGCTGCACGTCGCTGGTGGCGAAACGGCGGATGACCTCGATCAACTGCTGTTGTTCCGGGGTGGGCGTAAAAGAGATCATGCAAACAGGCTCCTTATCTTAAAATCATCTCTGGAAAAAATGGTCATGAACGCAGCGCCAGCGCTGCAAGGAAATAGTCGGCGTTGAGCGCGGCGATCGCCGTCCCGTTGAGCCGCCCATCCGGGCGATACCACACGCCGACCCAGTTGTTCGCGCCCAGCAGCGCCTTGACGAAGATGGGCACATCGACCGGGCGGAAGACGGCGCACGCCACCCCCTCCGCGACAATGGCGCGAAACAAGCCCTCGAAGGCGTCACGCCGTGCGAAGAAGCGATCGCGCCTGGCGGCGAAATCAGCGAAGGCGGCATGGTCGTCCGCATCGGCATCGGGCGTGGGAGGGCGCATGTGGCGCAGATCGCGTATCTCGAACACCATCGCCGCGCCGACGGCGGGCTGATCGGCGATGGCGGCGATGTGCGCAGCGATCATGGCGCGCAGGCGCTCTGCCGGGGAGCGGGCTGTGTCGCAGGCGATCGGTTCGATGCGGGCGATCGCCGCGTCCAAGCCCATCTCCAGCACCGACAGCACGAGCGCATCCTTGCTGCGAAAGTGATGATACAGGCTGGCGGCGGTCAGGTTGACGGCGGCGGCGATCTCTTTCATCGTTGCGGTGTCGTAACCGCGCCGCGCCAGCACATCGGCAGCGGCGGCGAGGATGGTGTCACGGTTGACGGATTGGTCGGCGGGCTTGCGCGCCACAGGGGTCCTCCCGGCTGGGGTGGGATCAATCAAATATCGATTCGATTGTAACGTGGGAGAGAAGGTTCGGCAACGGGACGTGTATTTTAAAGGAATGATAAGGCTGTTTGTTCGTCCCCTGAGCCACAGGTTGAAAGTCCGCCGACTGCGATAGAATAGGGAGGGTGACGAGCGCCCCGGTCTGCTCCTCGCCGCATCGATCATGCTCTGGTGGGGGAAACTGTGAATTTGTACCGGTTGATCTCGAAGCATCGGTCACACAATCCTGAGATTGGGGTGTTCGCAGCGCTGCTGTTCCTGTTCTGGCTGACGCGCCTGGTGTCGCTCAATGCCTTCCCGCCGTTCGTGGACGAAGCCTTTCATGTCGATTTTGGAAACCTGGTGCGGCAGCAGGGATTACTCGCGCGCGCCGAAGAGGGGCGGCAGTTTACCGTCTGGCTGTACAGCGCTGTTCAGGCACAGACGGGTGGCGCGCCTATCTTTGTGGCGCGCGTGGCGACCGTCCTCAGCGTCCTTCCCGGCATCGCGGCGGCGATTGCGACTGCACGCCTGCTGGCGGGCGGCTGGAGCGGCGTGCTGACCGCGCTGCTGTTCACATTCAGCACGTACCATCTGTTCTTCGACCGTCTCGCGCTGGCTGATCCTGTATCCGCTTCAGCCGTGCTGACGGGCGTGTATTTTGCGGCACGCCTGTGGGTGCGTGTGCGATGGCTGGATGCGGTGCTGTGCGGCGTAGCGCTGTTCGTGGCAGTGGGCGCGAAAGTCTCGGCGCTGCCCTATCTCGGTGTGCCGCTGGCTGCTGCACTGACGCTGAAGCCGCCTGGGCGTGCATGGGGCGAGAATGCCCGCTGGGGTGTGACAGCGCTGCTGGTCGGTCTGGGATTGAGTGGGCTGTTTCTGGGCACGCTGTTTGCGCGTGGAATCGATCCATTTTTCTACCTGCAAAGCCTGTCCGGTGCGGCGCGCAGCGCGTACCTTGACAGGTGGGCGCTGATCTTCGACACCCTGAACGGCTATGCAGGCATTGTGATGACTGTGCTGCTGCTGGCAGGCGTGATCGTGCTGCTGCTTCGCCGTCGCCTGTTCCTGCCGATAGTGCTGATCGCGCCGCTGATGGTGCTTTCGCTCAGCGATCGTCAGGATTCGCGCCACATCATCGCGCCGCTGAGTCTGCTGCTGCTGTGCGGTGCAGCCGCCGCAGAAACGATCAACGTCAGACGCGGATCATGGCTTCGCTATGCAGCGCTGGCGCTCATTGCTGTGTGGGCGATCGGGGTTTGGCTGCCATTCATGGCATCGCTGACAGGTGATCCGCGCACGCTGCCGCCGACAGCCAACGATCGCAGCGAGTACATCACGGCAGAAGGGAGCGGCTTTGGATTGCCTGAGACGCTGCATGTGCTGCGCGCAGAAGGCGCAGAGCGCGTGATCGGCGTGTTTGCCAACTGCCTCAGCCTCCGTTACATCGCGGGCGATCTGCGCGTGGATTGCCCACGCCTCAACCCGAATGGAGAGGACATTCCGGCGCTTGCCGCCCAGTTGGACGCGAATCGCGCGCCCCACATCTATGCTGTGCTGGAAGACCTGCCTTACGCGCCGAACACAGCACCAGGTCGGCTGGTGGCTGAAATTGAAGGTGCGCCGGGGCGTCCGCTGCTGCGGGTATACGCACTCGGAGGATAGGCAGACAGACCTCTGACCAGACTACGTGGATCAGGCAATCACAAAGGTGGCACACATGACATGGGGGGAACGGGAGGTGTGGACCAGAGGGGACTCGAACCCCTGACCTCTTCAATGCCATTGAAGCGCTCTTCCAGCTGAGCTACAGGCCCGTTTCAGATGTCGCTTAATGATAATTCCCCGCTTCCCCTCTGTCAAGCGGCGGATCGCCATAGCCGCCCTTTGCCAACTCTGCTACCATTCATCCTGTCTTTCCTGCTGCACAGAGGCATCACCGCGTGACCTTCACCCCGTTCACTCCCACGCCCGACCAGTGGGACGCTTTCGTCCGCGCCCATCCGCGCGCCCACATCCTCCAGATGTCCGGCTGGGGCGCACACAAGAGCGCTTTCGGCTGGCGTCATGCGCTCGTCGGCATTGCCGACTCCACCGGGGCGCTGGCGGGGGGCGGGCTGTTGCTCTTCCGTCCGCTGCCGCTGCGCGCCGGGGCGATGGCGTATCTGGCGATGGCTCCGCTGCTGCGCGATGACTCGCCGGCGCTGACGCACGCCGTCTGGGGTGCGCTGCACGACGCGGCACGCACAGGCGGGGCGGTCTTCATGAAGTGGGAGCCAGGCATCTTCGATGCGGACGCCCCTGACCCGGCAGCGCTCGGCTTTCAGCCAACGACCCAGACGATCCAGCCGCCGAACACCATCCTGATCGACCTTGCGGATGATGACGTGATGCTGGCGCGCATGAACCAGGGGACGCGCCGCAAAATCCGCCGGAGCCTCAAGGGAGAGGTCACCTACCGTGAGGCAACGGCGGCAGACCTGCCCCGCTTCACCGACCTGATGGCGCGCACCGGGGCGCGCAACGCTTTCGGCACATACCCGGCGGACTATTACGCGGGCATGTTCGCCCGTTTCGTCCCACACGACGGCGCGCTCATCCTCGCTGAACATCGGGGTGAGGCGCTGGCGGGCGTCATGGTCTTCGCCATCGGGCGGACGGCGTGGTATCTCTACGGCGGCTCGTCCGACGCGCACCGCAACCTGATGGCGAGTTACGGCGCGCAGTGGGTCGCCATTCAGTGGGCGCGGGCGCGCGGCTGTGCGGTCTACGACATGTGGGGCATCCCCGATGCGCCGCCCGATCAGCTTGAAGCGGAGTTCGAGTCGCGCTCTGACGGGCTGTGGGGGGTGTATGGCTTCAAACGCGGCTGGGGTGGGCGGATCGTCCGCTCAGTGGGCGCGTGGGAACGGGTGTATCATCCGGTAGTGTATTCGCTCTATCAGACGGTGGTGAAATGGCGTGAGCATCGACATCGTTCGGATTGACGACCGCACGACCTGGAACAGCGCGCTGGCGAAGCTGCCAGGCGCGCACATCCTGCAAACGTGGGAATGGGGCGATTTCAAGCAGCACACGACCGGCTGGCAGCCGATCCGCATCGCCTATCAGCGCGACGGCGCGATCGTCGGCATGGTCAGCCTCGGCATGCGGCATGTCGGTCCGGTCAACGTGCTGTACGCGCCGAAGGGACCCGTCTTCGACCCCGCCGATCTGCCGCTCACACACCGCATCCTCGATCACCTTCAGCAGATCGCCAGGCACTACCGGGCGGTCTGGCTCAAGATCGACCCGGATGTCATCGCCGCGACGGGCGACCCGAACGACGACGACGCCCCCTCGCCCGCCGCCATGAGCGCCCGCCACCCCGATGGCGCGCGCTTCATGGCAGAGCTGCGCGATCGCCGCTGGCGCTTCAGCGCCGATCAGGTGCAGTTCCGCAACACCATCGTCCTCGATCTGGTGCATTCGCCCGATGCCCTGCTTGCTGGCATGAACCAGAGTACGCGGCGCAAGATTCGCATGGCGGAAAAGGCGGGCGTGGTCATCCGCTCAGGCGGGCTGGATGACCTCGACCTGCTCTATGCGCTGTATCAGGTGACGGGCGCGCGTGATGACTTCCTCATCCGTCCGCGCGCCTACTACGTCGAGGCATGGCAGCGCTTCATCGAGGCGGGTCTGGCACAGCCGCTCATCGCTGAATATCGCGGGCGCGCCATCGCCCACGTCATCCTGTACGCTTTCGGCGGGACGTGCTGGTACATGTACGGTGCATCGGCGGACGAAGCGCGCGAGGTCATGCCCAACTATCTGCTCCAGTGGCACGCCATTCAGTGGGCGCAGGCGCGCGGGCTGGCGCGCTATGACTTCTGGGGCGCGCCCGATGTGTTCGACCCATCCGATCGCATGTGGGGCGTGTATCAGTTCAAGCGCGGCTTTCGCGGCGTGGTCACCCGGCACATCGGCGCATGGGATTACGTGCCCTATCCGCCGCTCTACACACTTTATGAGGGTGCTGTGCCGCGCGCCCGCGCCTGGTTGCGCCGCCGCGCTGCGCCCACACCATCCACCACGCAGGAGGGATGAACCGATGCCCGCCACCGACCGTACCATCGCCGTTCACAACCCGGTCAGCGGTGCGCTGATCGGGCATGTACCCATCCACGATGCTGATGCGGTGCGTGCCGCCGTCGCCCGCGCCCGTGCCGCCCAACCTGCCTGGGCGCGCCTGACCGCCCGTGAACGCGGACGTATCCTCAGGCGCTGGGCAGCGGCGATCTGGGCGGATCAGGAAGCGCTGTTCGCCTCGCTGCGCGCTGAGACGGGCAAGACGCGCGCTTCGGCGTTCGCTGAACTGGGCATCGTGGACAACCTGGTCGCCTATTACGCCTGGGCTGCCCCGCGCCTGCTGCGTCCTCAGCGGCGCAAAACGCTGCTGCCCATCTTCTACAGCGCGCACATCCATCCCGTGCCCTACCCGGTGATCGGCGCGATCACCCCCTGGAACTACCCGTACATGAACATCTGGTGCGATGTCGTGCCCGCACTCATCGCCGGGTGCGCCGTCGTCGTCAAGCCGAGTGAGGTGACGCCGCTGACCGCGCTCTATGCCGCTGAGCGGCTGGTCGAGGCGGGCGTGCCCGCTGACATCATCCAGATCGTCACCGGTGACGCCGAGACCGGGCGCGCGCTCATCGATCAGGTCGATATGGTCGCCTTCACAGGCAGCACCGCCACCGGGCGCGCCATCGCCGTGCGCTGTGCCGAACGGCTCATCCCGTGCAGCCTCGAACTGGGCGGCAAAGACGCCATGATCGTGCTGGATGACGCCGACCCCGATCTGGCGGCGCTGTGTGCCGTGCGCGGCGGGCTGGAGAACGCAGGGCAGGCGTGCGTCGGCGTCGAGCGGGTGTACGTCGAAGCCGGGGTGTACGACCGCTTCCTCAGTCGGCTGCGCGCGCACGTCGAGGGCATGGTGTGCGGGGCAGGAGAAGGATACGATGTACATATGGGCAGCCTCTCGCACCCGCGCGAACTGGCGCGCGCCGAAGCGCATGTCGCGGATGCCATCGCCAAAGGCGCGCATCTGCTGACGGGGGGACGGCGCATGGAGGAACATGGCGCGCTCTTCTACGCCCCAACCGTGCTGACCGAGGTCTCGCACGAGATGGACGTGATGCGCGATGAGTCGTTCGCGCCGCTGCTGCCCGTCATGCGCGTGCGCGATGAAGATGAGGCGGTGCGGCTGGCGAACGACTCGCGCTATGGGCTGTCGGCATCGGTGTTCAGCCGGGATGAACGGCGGGCGCGGCGATGCGCCGCGCGGCTGGAGGCGGGCGATGTCTCGATCAACGGGGTGCAGTTGTTCTACGTCACGGCGGGCGCGGCGATGGGCGGCATGAAACCTGCCAGCGGGCTGGGTCGGCGCGGCGGACACGAAGGGATGATGCGCTATACCCAGCCGCAGAGCGTCATCGTCGATCGCGTGCCGCTGCGAAACCCCGAACCCGTGCAGGCGAACACGCTCATCCGCCGATCGTATCAGATCATCCGGGCGCTGCGGCGCGTCATGCCTGGGTTGTGAGCGATGGATCGCGCCGGGGCTTGACCCGGCGCGGCGCGTTGGGCAAGATGAGTGCATGACCCGCATCCTGCATTCACGAGAGGACACGCCCCGATGCGTATCGGCGTGCTGGCGCTGCAAGGCGCATTCATCGAACATATCAAGACGCTGCGCGCGCTGGGCGCAGACGCCGAAGAGATTCGTACCCCTGACCAGCTCGAACCGCTCGACGGGCTGATCATCCCAGGCGGCGAAAGCACCACCATCGGCAAGCTGGCGGTCAGCTACGGGCTGATCGACCCGCTGCGCCAGTTCGCGCGCACCCATCCCACGTGGGGCACATGCGCCGGGATGATCTTCCTGGCGAAAGACATCGGCATCGACCGTCAGCCGATCCTCGGCGTGATGGACATCACCGTCAACCGCAACGCCTTCGGGCGGCAGGTGGACAGCTTCGAGATCGATCTGCCAATCGCGCCGCTGGGCGACCCGCCTTTCCACGCCATCTTCATCCGCGCGCCGCTGGTCACCGGGGCGGGCGCAGGCGTCGAAATCCTCAGCCGCCTGCCCGATGGCGGTATCGTGGCGGTGCAGCAGGGGCATCTGCTGGCGACCGCCTTCCACCCGGAACTGACCCCCGATATCCGCCTGCACTCCCACTTTCTGGGACTCATCGGCGCGCGCTGATGGGCGATAATGCAAAAAGGTGCTGAATCGGTGGCAAAATCTGCGGTTTGCATTCCCAAAAGGCGTGCTACAATACGCGCGCTTTGCGCTAGAATGGCTGTATGTTCATCTGCCAACCCAACAGGTGCCTGAACCATGATCCTGGACGAACTTTTTCTCGCACGTGCCAACTACGGTGACGAAGACGATCTGGTCGATGACGACTTCGAGGAATACGAAGACGACCTCGACGACGAGGACTATGACGACGAGGACTTCGACGACGAAGACTTCGATGAGGATGACGACTATTATGATGACGATGAAGATGACGACTACTACGAGGACGACGAGGAATAATCCCGTCGTTTCGTGCCATGTCTAGGCGCTGGGCGTCTTTCGCGCTGCTGGCGCTGCTCACCTTGTGTGCCGTCGGCGTATCGGCACAGACCGATGCTCCGATTGGCACGCTCAACGCGGGCGAACTGCGCGCGCTGACCATCAGCGACGACCAGCGCTATCTGTTGGTCGCTGATGCTGCGCGCGAACAGGTGCGTGCCTACGACCTGGCACGCCTCAGCGCGCCATCGCTCATCACCACCCTCACCGTCGAGGGACGCCCACTGGCACTCGCTTCCGGGGAGGGTTTCATCCTGGCGGCGGTGCGCTCATCGTTCAGCCCGTCCACGCTGGAGGTCATCGTCCCGGCACGCTATCAGCCGGGCAGCGTGCTGACAGCGGGCGGCAACTTCGTCGATCTGCCTTTCGTCGCCGAGTCGCTGGTGCTTTCCGGTGACCGCCGTTTCGGTCTGGCGATCGGCGAGACGGGCTTCGTCCTGCTCAGCCTGCGCGCCGCCGACGTCATCGACGCGCGGACGTTCGACATTCAGGTCGATGCTGCTGCGCTCACCACCGACCGCCTGATCTACGCCCAGGGCACGGGCATCGCCACGCTGCTGCTCGATGGGCTGAACACCGCCCGACCGACCGCCGTCGTCGATGCCGGGTCACCCGTGCGCGCCCTTGCCGCCAGCCAGGATGGTCGGCTGGTCGCCGCTGCGCTCGAAAACGGGACGATCCGCCTGCTCGACCCGGTGACGCTGGCGACGCGCGCCAGCACATCCCTGCCCGGCGTCAGCCTGCTCACTTTCAGCACCGTCAGCGACGGGCCCAGGCTGGTGGCGGGCGTGGACGGAGAGCGGACGCTGACCGTGTTCACCGTCACCGCCGACTCGCTCACCCGACAGCCCGCAGCCCTGTCGCTGCCCCGCCCCGTGAGCGCCATCGCCGCCTTCGACGACCACATCGCCGCCACCGATGGCACGACGATCGCCTTTTTCGCCCTGCGCTGAACAGGCAGCGCAAGCTGCCTGTTTACAAATTGCACAGGGTGTGTTATCCTTTTCTTCACATTCGGGGGTGAACCAGCTTCGACGTTGGAGGCTGACTCCGTGTGGCAGGTCGTGGCGCTCAACCACGTAAAAATGGGCAAGCAATCAACTGCCAACAGCAGTCGTCCTGCTCTCGCTTACGCCGCCTAAGGTGCGCTAAGCGCGGGTGCTGGGTCAGAGTAACCCAGCCGTCCGCCCGGTTCGGCTCCACCCGGATCGATCGGCGGGCGTCACTAATGGTGGAGTGCGGTGATCGTCACGCCGATAAACGGTCACCAAAGAACCATCGGCTGGCGGAGTGCGTACCGGGCTGTCCGGGGCTACACTCCGCGAGACTCAACGGACAGCTAAACCTGTAGAAGCGCGGCTTCGAGTCCAGCGGACCAGGGTGCGACTCCCTGCACCTCCACACCCAAAGCGCGGCGGATCATGCATGATCCGCCGCGCTGTTTTTTCACAGCTCGACCAGATTTTCCGCCACATGCGCCCGGTAGCGGGCGATCAGCGCGCGCGTCACCGCGCCGGGCACGCCTGTGCCGATCGGCGTGCCGTCGATGGCGACGACGGGCACGATGCCCCGGCTGGCACTGGTGATGAACGCCTCATCGAAGCGCGGCACATCGTCCATGCGGGGTGCATCGCGCCGCACCGGGATGACCTCCGGCGCGACGGCGAACACGATCTGCTGCGCGATGCCCGCCAGCACCCCCTCGCCAGCGGTCCGCAGTTCACCATCCAGCACGGCATAGAAATTGCTGCTCAGCCCTTCCAGCAGCGCGCCGTCTTCGCTGACCAGCAGCGCGGTGAACACCCCGGCGGGCAGCGACTCTTCGATCGCCCGGCGATCGTGTATCCAGTCGGTGGTCTTCGCCGCCGGGTCGTGCCGCGCTGCGCCCGGCGCGGTGATCACCCGCACGCCCTGCTCGTACACCGAAGCGGGCAGCGGCTTGAACGGCTCGATCGCCAGCAGCAGCGCCTCACCCAGCGCGCTTCCGGCGGTGATCTTGTAGCGCACATCGCCAAAACCGGACTCGGCGATCATGGTGCGCAGCGCCGCGCGCAGCACCGGACGATCCAGCCACAGCGCGATGCCCGCCCGCCGTGCCGAGTCCTGCAGGCGGTCGAGGTGGGCGTCGAGGCGCAGCGTCTTCGTGCCCTCAAATGTGTTGGCGATGGTGTACACGCCGTCGGGCGGGTCGTGCCTGGCGGCGTCTGCCAGCGAGTCGGCGGTGAGACCCGGATCGGTCAGTCCGTGCGGGGTGAGCAGGCGAATGAGTGCAGGCATGGGGGGAGATTTTTCCTCAATCAGCAGACGGATCAGGATGGGTCAGCGAACACGACGCGCACGGGCAGGGCGAAACCTGGCAGCACCGCGCCGCCGTCGAGCATATCGGTTTCGTTCAGGGTGCGCGTCTCCGACGGGGTGAAGACCTCGATCTGCTTCGCGCCGGCATCGACCAGCCAGACCATGCGCGTCCCATGCGCCAGGTAGTACGCCGCTTTTTCGCGCAAGCCGCTCGCTCCGCCCATGCGGTTGGAGGGCGAACGAATCTCGACGGCGAGGTCAGGCATGAAGGGCACGGGTTCGTCGCCGAGCGCATCGCCCCGCCCGGAAGCGATGAACGAGATGTCCGGGCGGCGGGTGTTGTGCGGGTCGTCCGGCGTGTAGTGATCGACCTCGAAGACCACTTCGCCGATCGGATTCTGCACGAGCCATGTGGACAGCGCGATGTAGATGCGCCTGGCGGTTCTGCCATGCTGCAACGTCGGTGACATCTTCTCGAACATCTCCCCATCGATCAGCTCCAGCCGCCGATCGGCAAATTCGGGCAGCGCCAGCAGGTTCCAGAAGGCGTCCGCCGTCAGCAGCACTTTTTGCACACCCATCGCCCAACCCTCAATCCTTGCCGTGCGGTCATTTTCAGCGCTGTTTCCAAACTTACGGGTCAGCGAACACGACGCGCACGGGCAGGGCGAAACCTGGCAGCACCGCGCCGCCGTCGAGCATATCGGTTTCGTTCAGGGTGCGCGTCTCCGACGGGGTGAAGACCTCGATCTGCTTCGCGCCGGCATCGACCAGCCAGACCATGCGCGTCCCATGCGCCAGGTAGTACGCCGCTTTTTCGCGCAAGCCGCTCGCTCCGCCCATGCGGTTGGAGGGCGAACGAATCTCGACGGCGAGGTCAGGCATGAAGGGCACGGGTTCGTCGCCGAGCGCATCGCCCCGCCCGGAAGCGATGAACGAGATGTCCGGGCGGCGGGTGTTGTGCGGGTCGTCCGGCGTGTAGTGATCGACCTCGAAGACCACTTCGCCGATCGGATTCTGCACGAGCCATGTGGACAGCGCGATGTAGATGCGCCTGGCGGTTCTGCCATGCTGCAACGTCGGTGACATCTTCTCGAACATCTCCCCATCGATCAGCTCCAGCCGCCGATCGGCAAATTCGGGCAGCGCCAGCAGGTTCCAGAAGGCGTCCGCCGTCAGCAGCACTTTTTGCACACCCATCGCCCAACCCTCAATCCTTGCCGTGCGGTCATCCTCAGTATAGCATGACGGCATCACGACACGCTTTTTTTTCCGCATGAGGACACACACATCATGACCGAACGCATCGGCTTCATCGGCTTGGGCATCATGGGCGGCGGCATGACCCGCAACCTGATCGCCGCTGGCTTTCCCCTCACCGTCTGGAATCGCAGCCCGCACAAGGCGGAAGGGCTGATCGCGCTGGGCGCGCGCGCCGCCGGGTCGCCGGCTGCGCTGGCGGCGGAATGCGACCTCATCCTGTGCTGCGTCAGCGATACGCCGGATGTCGAGGCGGTGCTGCTGGGCGAAAACGGAGTCATTCACGGCGTGCGCCCTGGGTCGCTGGTCATCGATATGTCCACGATCAGCCCGGCTGCCACGCGCGCCATCGCCGCACGGCTGGGTGAGCGGGGAGTCGCCATGCTGGACGCCCCGGTCAGCGGGGGCAGCGAGGGAGCGGCGCGCGGCACGCTGTCGATCATGGTGGGCGGTGCTGCTGCTGATTACGAACGGGCGCTGCCCGTCTTTCAGGCGATGGGCAAGACGATCACCCACGTCGGGGCGATCGGCGCAGGGCAGACGGTCAAGCTGGTCAACCAGATTCTGGTGGTGGTCAACATGCTGGCGGTCAGCGAGGCGCTCATCTTCGCGCAGGCGGGCGGGCTTGACCTGGAGAAGACGATCGCCGCCGTCGCGGGTGGGGCGGGCGGAAGCTGGATGCTGAGCAATCGCGGCACGCAGGCGATCCGCCGTGACTGGCGACCTGGCTTCACCATCGACCTTCAGCAGAAGGACGTGCGGCTGGTGCTGGAGGCAGCGCGCGAGATGGGCATTCCGCTGGTCGCCACCAGCCTGATCGACAACCTGTACCGCGTGCTTCAGGCGGGTGGGCTGGGGCATGAGGGCAATCACGCGCTCATCAAGGCGCTGGAGGCGCTCTCCGGCGTCACCGTCGGCAGGGCGGAGTAGCGGCGGGCGTGCGTCTGGCGTCTGACGCGGGGTGTGCTATGCTTGTCCGGTTTGCGCGCCGCCAATGCACAGGGTTTGCTACCGTTGGACGAGATCACCCCGCACGAAGCCGTCGAAACTCAGGCACAGACCAATGCCCAGGTCGCCCGCGCGACCGGGGTGCTGGCGCTGGGCAACATCGCCAGCCGCGTGCTGGGCATGGCGCGCGATGTGGTGCTGACCAATCTGTTCGGCGCATCCGCCGCCACCGACGCCTTCTTCGTCGCCACGCTCGTGCCGCGCACGCTGTATGACCTGCTCATCGGTGGGCATGTCAACGGGGCGATCATCCCGGTGCTGAGCGAGGTGGTCACGCGCGAGGGGCAGGCGGCGCTGTGGCGGCTGGTGTCGGTGCTGGTCAGCCTGGTCACGGTGGTCATGGCGGCAATCGTGCTGCTGCTGGTGCTGTTCGCCCCGGCGGTCGTCAATCTGGTCGGCAGCGGCTATGACGCGCGCACACAGGGGCTGGCGGTCGATCTGCTGCGGATCACCGCTCCGGCGATGCTCTTCCTCAGCCTGTTCGCCGTGCTGAGCGGCACACTGTACGCGCTGCGGTCGTTCACCTTCCCGGCGCTGGCAGGGGCGGTGTTCAATGCCTGTGTGGTGGTGGCGACTCTGGCGCTCACCCCGCCGCTGGAGGTGTTCGTCGCCGTCGCACCGACGCGCGCCACCTGGCTGATCGACCGCCCGGCATGGGGCATTCAGGCGGCGGCGATCGGCTGGCTGTTCGGGGCAGCCGTGCAGATGGCGCTGCAACTGCCAGGCTTGCGCGCCGGATCGCTGCGCTTCACCCTGCGCTGGCGTCACCCCGCTGTGCGGCGCATCGCTCTGCTCTACCTGCCCGTCATGGCGTCGCTCATCCTCGATGCGCTGGTGCGCGTCTTCAGCTACAACCTCGCCAGCCAGACCGGGGAGAGCAGCCTGAGCTACATGAACTGGGCGACCACCCTCATCCAGTTCCCGCAGGGGCTGGTAGCGACAGCGATCAGCATCGCCATCCTGCCCACGCTGGCGCGCCAGGCAGCACAGACCGACGGCGAGGGCGAACGCGCCTTCCGCGATACCCTCGGTCTGGGCTTGCGACTGGCGATCGCGCTGATGATCCCGGCGGCGATCGGCTTGTTCACCGCTGCCGTGCCGATCATCGACCTGCTGTTCGAGCATGGGGCGTTCACCCAGGCGGACACCCAGGTGACGGCGCTGGCGCTGCGGCTGTACCTGTTCGGCTTGCCGTTCGCCGCCGTCGATCTGCTGCTGGTGTACGCCTTCTACGCCCGTCAGGATACGCTCACCCCGGCGCTGATCGGCTTGATCAGCCTGATCGTGTACATGGTCACGGCGCTGCTGCTCGTGCCGACGCTGGGCATCTTCAGCCTGATGGTCGCCGACAGCGTGAAGCACATCGTCCATGCCGTGCTGAGCGCGCTCGTGCTGGCGCGGCGGCTGGGCGGCTTCGGCGATCAGCGCGTGCTGCTGACGCTGGCAAAGGCGAGTGCGGCGGCGCTGGTCATGGCGGGCGGGGCGCTGGCGGTGATGGCGGTCGTGCCGGAACTGCTGGACACACGGCGCATCGTCGGCGAGATCGTGCTTGTGGGCGCGATCGGCGTGGTCAGCGTCGGGCTGTACGGTGGGGCGGCGCTGCTGCTGCGGCTGGATGTGCTGGTGTGGCTGGCGCGCCTGCTGCGCGATCGGCTGCGCCCGCCCGCCGCTTAACCGCGATTTAACGCCCGCGCGGTACAGTCGAGGGGCTTGTCCACACAGTCAGGGAGCGGCACAGCCGATGGATGACCACACGCAGATCGGGTTCAACTACACCACGCTTTGGACGCGCATCGAGAGCGAGGCGTTTCGCCAGTTCGCCACCACCGTCACGCGGCGCGACTTTCTGCGGCTGATGGGCGCAGGCGCAGCCGCCGCTGCCCTGCTGCGCGCCGGGGCAGCCGCCTATGCCCACGCCCACCCCGTCACGCTGGACGCCAGGCTGCGCCCCGCCGCCGACGCCAGCACCGCCACCCTGCCGAATGGCATCGCCAGCGGCGACACCACCGCCACCCGCACCGTGCTGTGGACGCGCAGCACCGCGCCAGGCGAAGTCGTGTTCGAGGTGGCGGCGGACGAGACGTTCGGTACGGTGATCGCCCGCGCCACCGCCTCGGCGGACGACCCGCTCATCCCGGTCAAAGTGGTCATCGACGGCTTGCAGCCGGGCACACGCTACATCTGGCGCGTCACCAACGCGGCGGGCGAGTCGCTGGTCGGGCGGTTCGTGACGGCAGCGGAGGCGAGCGCACCGCGCGCCGGGCTGCGCTTCGGCGTCACGGGCGACTGGCGCGGTGAACTGCGCCCGTATGTCGGCATCGCCAACGCGCCGGACCGCGATCTGGCGTTCTTCGTGCAGCACGGCGACACGATCTACGCCGACATCCCCACCCCGGATGTGCCCGCTGAACAGGCGACCACGCTGACCGAGTTCCGCCGCAAGCACGCTGAGGTGTACAGCGCGGCATACGGGGTCAATTTCTGGGCAGCCCTGCGCGCCGTCACGTCGGTGTTCGTCACCATCGACGATCATGAGGTGACCAACGATTTCGCGGGCGGTGCGCCTGTCGAGTCCGATGCGCGCTTCACGGGCGAAGCCGGGACGCTGCTCAACCAGACGCCGCTGTACGTCAACGGGTTGCAGGTCTTCCGCGAGTACAACCCCACCCTCGCTGAGGACTACGCGGGCACGGGCGATGCGCGCATGGACGGACGCCCGAAGCTCTACCGCGCCCAGACGTATGGCACAGACGCCGCTGTGTTCGTGCTGGATACGCGCTCGTTCCGCGATGCCAACCTGCCCGACATCCCGACGATCAGCGTGTTTAACCAGACGCGCCTGCGCGCCTATCTGGAGAGCTTCTTCACGCCTGGGCGGACGTTCCTCGGTCGCACGCAGATGGACGACCTCAAGCGAGACCTGCTGGCGGCGCATGACGCGGGCGTGCTGTGGAAATTCGTGCTGATCCCGGAGCCGATCCAGAACATGGGCTGGCTGGGCGGCAACGACCGCATCGAAGGCGTGGCATACGAACGCGCCGAACTGCTGCGCTTCATCGAAGAGAATGCCATCCGCAATGTGGTGTTCGTCTCGGCGGACGTGCATACCACGTTCATCAACACGCTGGTCTATCAGGATGAGCCAGGCGGCGCGATGATCCCCACCGGAGCGTTCGAGATCAGCACCGGCTCGCTCGGCTTCTACCCGCCGACGGGGCAGGCGATCTTCGACGGCGCGCGCCGCTTCAACCTGGTCGATGCCGAGACTGCGGCGGCATACGAGGCGGGCGACATTCACGTCAAAGACGCGCTCACCCGCGCGCTGTTCGACCGCTTCGTCAACGAGGCGCAGGGCTATCCGACGCTCGGCTTGGACAACGGGCGGATCAACCTGCTGAGCAGCGAGGGGGAGATGCTGCTGGGGCACAGCTTCGGCTGGACGGAGTTCGACATCGCCGCCGACGGTGTGCTGACGATGACCACCTACGGCGTGCCCGCCTACGACTATGAGACGATTCAGGCAGACCCATCCGCGATCCTGGCGCGCCAGCCAGAGGTGTTCAATCGACTGGTGATCGCGCCGCAGGCGTAGAAGGCGTCTCCTTGCCCCTATCGCAACCTCACCCCGTTTCGCTGCGCTCAACCGCCAGGTTTCCGGGGTGAGGTCGCGGCAGGCATTGCCACCCCTTACACGTCGTTGCAGAAGCGTCGGAATTCACACGCCGCACACCGTTCGCGTTCCGGCGTCGGGGCGGGCAGCATCTCCGCCGTGTTCGTCGCCTTCACCACCTCCAGTATCGCCAGCACGCGCGCCTTGTCTCCCGGTGTGATCGTCAGGGCGCGCATCTTACGCAGCGGGATCAGGTAGACATACGCGCGCGTCACCGCGATGCCGTATCGCCGCTCCAGCAGCAGCGCATACGCCGCCACCTGAACGCGATGATGATCCGCCAGTTTGCGCGCGCCTTTGTATTCGACCGGGATGATCTCGCCAGCGGCGCTCGTCACTACCTCGTCCAGTTTGCCACGCAGCCGCAGTTCGCGGTCGATCACCTGCACGTCGAACGCGCGCTCCCCGTCTTCCACACCCAGCGCGGTCAGCGATCGCCGTCTGGCGTTGAAGCGCGCCTCCTCGTGATCGTCTCTGCCCGCTTCCATGCTGTGCGTGCGCGGGCGCAGCCGATGCAGGCAGCGCGCGAACCACGTGATGCGCGCACAGTACACGTGCTGCTTCAGGTCTTCCACCGTCACCAGGCGTTCGAGGTCATCCATCTCCATCTTCGTCCTCCTCTGACTCCGCCAGCTGTGCCTCACACCGCACCTCGATCTGCGCTTCCCAGGCGTCTTTGCCGATCGGGTAGAGCGTGATGATGCCCACTTTCTGACGCATCACATGCCGCACGCGCGCCATCAGTTCACGCTGGTGCGGACGCGAGAGCAGCCCGGCAAATGCCGAATACTGCACCCGCTCCAGCCCAAAATCTTCGCACGCCTGCACCACCTTGCCGCGCGCTCCGTCGTGGGTGATGTCATACAGCACCAGCACGCGCATCGCCGCTCACCAGCTCGCCCGGAACGGGATATATGCCGGGCGGCTGCCGCGCAGGTACGCCGCCAGTTCGCGCGCCTGCATCTGGATGATGTGTCCCAGCGGATGCTTCTGCCCGTTGTGGCGTGCCGTGCTTTTCAGGTGGCTGAGCAGGTGTTCGGCGAGCGCCCGGCGCGTCTCGGATGCGAGCAAGCCCTGCTCAACCTGTTCGACGCGGAACTGCCGGTTGACCAGCCCGATCACCACCCGATCGACGCATACTTGCCGGAACTCCTCGATCAGGTCGAGGGTCAGGCTGGGCTTGCCGGGGCGATCGGCATGGATGAAGCCGCCGAACGGGTCAAGCCCGGCATACATCAGCGCGCGTTCGATGTGGCTGCGCAGCACGCCATAGCCGTAGTTGAGCAGGCTGTTGATCGGGTCGGTCGCGCCGCGCGTCTCCCGGCTCTCCCAGGCATAGTCGTCTGGGACGAGCGGGCGCACCGCCGCCCAGTACGCCCGCCCTGCCATGCCTTCGGCGGTCAGGATCGTCTGGCGCGCCTGATCGATGTGCGCTGCCGACCGCGCTGCATCGATCAGCCCCAGCGCCTCGCGCACCGCATCGCTGGCGCTCAGCAGCGCCGCACCGTGCGGGGTATGCTGTCGATGTTTGGCGAAATATTTCAGGGTGATCGCCTGATTGTCGATCTTGCCAGCGGCGATGGCGCAGCCCACATGCACGCCGCGCGCATCGTCATACGCCCGGAGCTGCTCACGCCGCGTGACGATCGTGGCGTTCAGCCCGTCGGCATACAAGCTGGCGACCGGAAACCCGATGCTGTCTGTGAAAAAGAGGGGGATGCCGCGTTCACTGCACGCGCTCACCACGTCGCTGGAGAGGCTCACCCCGTCCGAAGCGATGGTGATCGTTTGCAGGTAGATCAGGGGAGCCTGCGCCAGGCGCTCGCCTTTGACCGTGACGATGATGCGTTCGCTCGTCTTGCCCACGAACGCCCCGAACTGATCGATGTACAGATGCTCGATGACCGCCATTGTATCCGCTTCCCGGTCTGACAGTGAACGATGCTGTCACTGTACAGCGCAGGTGTTGCAGGTATGGCAACGGTCACATCGCTATCTGATCGCGGCGCGCAAAAGCGTGTTCAAGCCCGCCGATAAGCCGCATTCTGTCCGCCCGCCGAAGCGGACGGGGTGATCATCTCTCTGGTACGCGCATTGCTGCGCGCATCGTGCAGTCTACCCGGCGCGGGACGGGCAGCCCCATTGCGCCTGCTTGACCTTGCTCCCGGTGGGGTTTGCCCAGCCGCGACCATCGCTGATCGCGCTGGTGGTCTCTTACACCACCTTTTCACCCTCGCCCGCAGCGGGGTGCGCCCCCGCCGCGTCGGCACTCTGTTCTCTGTTGCACTCTGCCGTCGGATCGCTCCGCCTGGCGGTTAGCCAGCACCGTGCCCTGTGGAGTGCGGACTTTCCTCAGCCCGGCAATGCCGAACCGCGATCACCTGGCGCGCTTGAACACCTGTTTAGTATAGCATACCTGTTCCTGTGATCGGGCGAACGTCAGCAATGCGGCGGTTGTCCTGCACCGCGCGCGCCATTACAATCGAAATGCTGTTCAGATGTCATCGGGCAGCCACCGTTCATATGCAGGAATACAAACGCAACGGATGACAACTCACGCTTTTTCCCCGCAGGCGCGCCTGGGGCGCTTCTTCACCCGCCTGAGTGACGGGCTGCGGCATACCTTTTCCCTCAGCGATGTGATCATGCTGCTGGTCGCCGCCGGGCTGACGCTGACGCCGCTGCTGGCGCTCAACGCCGCCGGCTGGATGGTCGATCTGCGCGTGGCGTTCCCGGTCATCGTGCTGAGTACGCTCTTCAGCTTCCTGCTGGCGCGCAGCCAGTACGGAGAAATCCTCTGCCTGCTGATCAGCGTGGTCTACGGCGGGGTGTTCACCCTGGTCATCACCGCGCTGTACGAACCGCGTCCGCTGGGCGCGGCGCTGCTCGACACCTTCGTCCGGCTGGGCGAATGGGTGTACGACGCGCTCGCCGGGGGGATCAATCAGGATCCGCTGGTCTTCACCCTGATCATGTCCAGCCTGTTCTGGTTTCTGGGCTTCAACGCGGTCTGGCACATCTTCCGCATCGACCGCGTGTGGCGCGGGGTGCTGCCGCTGGCGATCGTGCTGCTCACCAACCACATCTATTACGTCGGCACGCGCAGCCTGGATATTTTCCTGATCGTCTTCTTCTTTCTGGTGCTGCTGCTGCTGGTGCGCTCGACGCTGGAAGCGCGCGAATGGGAGTGGTACATCCATCAGGTGCGCGCGCCGCGCCGCCTGCGCTGGCAGTTCCTCGCGCTGGGCGCGCTCTTCGCCCTGCTGGTCGGCACATTCGCCTGGTCGATCCCCCAGCGCGACATCGAGACGCGCCTGCAGCAGTTTCAGGAAGCGATGCAGGGCGACGCGCTGGTGCAGCTCGCCGAACTGTGGAACCGCCTGTTCGCCAGCGCTGATGTGACCGGTCCCGCCACCTCCGAGTACTACGGCAGCGACAACATGACGCTCGGCGGCGCGGTGCGCCTGGGCGATCAGCCGGTGCTGCTCGTCTCCGCTCCGCCCGACCGCCGCTACTACTGGAAATCGCGCAGCTTCGACGTGTACGACAACGGGCGCTGGTCGTCGCTGCCCGATACCCGTCTGACCGATACCCAGCCGCCGCTGCTCATCGAACACGAGACGTACCTGCCCGGCGCGCGCACCGCCGTCAACCAGATTTTCACCCTGGCGATGAGCGGCACGCAAATCCTCTACACCGCGCCGCAGCCGCTCAGCATCGACCTGCCCACCCGCACCGATCTGCGCTTCACGCCGGATGACAACCTCGTCGATACCAACATGCACATCTCGGTCATCCGCCCGCTGCGCGTGCTGACGCGCGGCGAGTCCTACCGCGCCACCAGCCTCGTCAGCACCGCCCAGCCGGATCAACTGCGCGCGGCGGGCGATCGCTACCCCGCGTGGGTGCGCGAACTCTACAACAGTTACCTGCCCTCCGTCAGCGCGCGCACCATCCAGCTCGCCAACGACATCGTGCGCGCTGCCAACGCCACCACGCCTTACGATCGCGCCGTCGCAATCGAGACGTGGCTGCGCCAGAACATGCGCTACAACGAGACCATCCCCCAGCCGCCGATCGGTCAGGATGCCGTCGATTGGTTCCTCTTCACCCATCGTGAGGGCTACTGCAACTACTATGCCTCGGCGATGGTCGTCATGCTTCGCAGCCTGGGCATCCCGGCGCGCATGGCTGCCGGCTTCGCTCAGGGGCAGTACGACCCGGTGCGCGGGGTGTTCGTCGTGCGCGAACGCGACGCGCACACCTGGGTCGAGGTCTACTTCCCAGGCTATGGCTGGGTCGAGTTCGAGCCGACCGCCGCCCAGCCGCCGCTCACCCCGCAAAGCGACGCCAACCGTCAGGGCGAGGTCGTCATCACGCCGACTTCCATGCCGACCAGCACGCCGACGCCCACGCCGACCAGCACGCCCACCCTCCCCCCGCCGCCAGGCGCAACGCCTGACCCGTTCTCGTCGCTGACCGCCACGCCCGAACCGACGCCCACGCCGACGCCGTTCGTGCAGCCCACCGTGCCGCCTCCGCTGCCGCCAACGCCGCCCAATCCCGATCTCGACAACCCGTTCGGCGCGCTGCTGCCCGCCATCATCGCGCTGGCAGCGCTGCTGCTGCTCATCCTGCTGATCGTGCTGCTGCTGGCGATCCTCTACTGGTGGTGGGAATGGCGCGGGATGCGCGGCTTAAGCCCGATCTCGCGCGCCTACGCCCGCCTGATGCGCTATGCCGCGCTCGTGGGCTTCAAGCCAGAGCCGACCAGCACGCCGGAGGAACGGCGCGTCCGCATCGTGCGCGCACTGCCCGCTGCCGAAGCCCCGATCACCGCCATCACCCGCCTGTACACGCGCGAACGCTACGGCGGACGGCGCGTGTCCCGCGCTCAGACGCAGCGCACGGCGGATGACGCCTGGGAGTCGGCACGCGGGACGATCCTCTCCCGCTTCCTGCGCCGCCTGCTCTTCTTCTGGCGGCGGGATTGACCGGGACGAATCTGCCAGACCACTCTGACGTCGCTTCAGCCTCACCCCGACCTCACCCCGACCTCACCCCGGAAACCTGGCGGTTTCCTGCCCCTCTCCGATGGAGAGGGGCGGTTGAGCGCAGCGAAACGGGGTGAGGTCGGGCGGTTAACGGGGTGAGGTCCGGGGTGAGGTCAGCGCAGCGTGAACAGGTAGGCGATGACGTCTTCCAGTTCCTGCTCGCTCAGCACTTCGGCGTAGTTCTGCGGCATCAGCCCAGGCGGGTAGGGACCGCCCGCATCCGCCGGGACGATGTACTCGTTGGGCGCGACGATCGAGGTGTGGATGTAGTCATAGGCATTCTGCCCGGCGACGCGCGTCTCCCCGGTGATGGCGATGTTCCACAAGCCAGGTCCGATCAGCCGCAGACCGTCCGGCGACACGGAATGGCACAGCGAACATGCCCAGCCACCCGATGAGGTGACATACGTCTGATTGAACACCACGCGCCCTGCCTCCGGGTTGCCGCTCGGCTGACCGCCCTGTGCGGCGGCGGGGGGCATCGTCGGCTCGGGCGTATTGGTCGGCGGGATCGGCGTGGCGGTCGGCGGGACAGGGGTCGCCGTCGGCGGGAGCGGGGTATTGGTCGGCGGGATGCGGGTCGCCGTCGGGATCGGCGTGTTGGTCGGCGTGTTGGTCGGGGCGATCGAGGTCAGGTACTCGCTGGTGGAGACCTGAGCGACACGGGTCGCCTGGGCATCGGCAGCCCACTCCGGCGTGGCAACTGTGCCACACGCGCTGATCAGCAGCGCGCCAGCGGCGACGAGCAGGGACAGGCTGAACGAACGAACGAGACGCAGGGTCATAAGCGCGGTTCTCCGGGATGTATTTGTGAAACTGCTTACAAACAAGTATAGCGCGCGCCTGTGGGGGGATCAAATGACAGACTGATGTGCGCGCATTCCGGGCTTGCAGGTCGTATCGTTCGCCTTCCTGATGCGCCGCTGGGCTGGCATAATGAGCACAGGTGGGCTGGCAACAGATCGGACTATGAACCCATGATCGCGTATGTGAGTTTTGGCATTGTGCTGGACGACATCGTGCTGCCCGGCGCGATGATCATGCAGGGGATGCTGGGCGGGGGCGGGGTGCAGACCGCATGGGGCATGGCAGCGGCGCTTGGGGGCGGCGAGTCGGTCGGGCTGTGCGCGGTCGTCGGTGCGGACTGCACGCCGGCGCTGCTCGCCCCGCTGATCAACGCCGGCATCGACTTGAGCGGCGTGCAGACGACGCTCGACGCCACCCCGCGCGCCTGGCAGCATTTCGACGAAGCGGGCAATCGCCGCCACATCTGGCGCGTGCCGCCGCCCAGCGGGACGACCGTGTACGAGGCGGCGCTCGATGCCCTGCCCGCCGCCTACCGGGGCGCGCGCGGCTTTCACTGGGGGCTGCACCCGGAAAATCCGCCGCTCGAACAGGCTGCGGCATTTGCGGCGAGCGGGGCGCACATCAGCCTGGAGACCTTTCGCCCGCCCGATGCGCCGCTCACCCCCGATGCGCTGAGCGCGCTGGTGGGCGCAGCGACCGTCTTCTCCCCTTCGGTCAGCGAAGCAGCGGGTTTGGTGGGCAGCGACGATCACGACCGCATCATTCGCGCCTTTGCCGACGTGGGCTGCCGGATGCTGGCGCTGCGTAAAGGGGAGATCGGCGCGGAAGTGTGGGATTTTCGCGGCGGAGTACAGGGCTTCAGCGTACCCGCCCTGCCTCCGTTGAAACTGATCGATCCCACCGGGGCGGGCAACGCCTTCTGCGGCGCATTCCTGGCGCGCCTCGATGACGGCATGGCAGATGCCGCAGCAGCAGGGGCGGCAGCTGCCAGCTTCATGCTCGAACAGTTCGGCATTCCCGATCACCTGCCCGCGCGCGCCGACTTTGACGAACGCCTCGTCTATGCCCGCGATCACCTGCGCCCACTGACGCTGTGATCGCGCACGACACATTTGCGGATTGATGCGGCTGGGGGGGAAATGATATGATACCGCGCGGTCTGAAATGCAGACCGTTTTTATCCTCACACGTCTGGACCCGGCGGCGTGTTGCGCCCTGCGGCGTGAACCACCGGGGTTGAAGGGCGTGAACGATCAAACACACCATTTCAAGGAGCTGTACCCATGCCATCTTCCGTGACAGTGAAGGCGCTGCTGGAGACGGGCGTCCATTTCGGTCATCGCACGACCAAATGGAACCCCAAGATGAAGCCGTACATCTATACCGAACGCAACGGCATCCACATCATCGACCTTCAGCAGACGATCGTCAACCTCAACCAGTTTTACGACATGATCCGCGATATGGTGCAGGCAGGCGGCACGATCCTGTTCGTCGGCACGAAGCGCCAGGCGCAGGAAGCCGTCGCCAGCGAAGCCGACCGCTGCGGGATGCCCTACGTGAACACCCGCTGGCTGGGCGGCACGCTGACCAACTGGCGCACCATCCGTGACCGTCTGGAGACGTTCAAGAAGCTCGAAAAGCGCCGCGAAGCGGGCGAATTCGAGATGCTGAGCAAGAAGGAAGGGCTGATCCTCGGTCGTAAGATCGAGAAGATGCAGGAGCGTCTTGGCGGCATCCGCAACATGAAGAAGCTGCCCGACCTGCTGATCGTGGTCGATACCCGCCGTGAAGCGACCGCCGTCAAGGAAGCCAATACCCTCAAAATCCCGGTCATGGCGCTGGCGGACACCAACAGTGACCCCGATACGATCGACTACATCATCCCCGCCAATGACGACGCCGTGCGCGCTGTCAAGCTGCTGCTGGGCGCGCTGGCAGATGCCGCCATCGAGGGCGCGCAGCTTCGCAATGCCGCCGCTGCTGACACCAGCGCCACCAGTGCCGCCGATGCCGAATTCTTCGACAAGTATGCGGACGAGGAAGATGATGCAAACCTGATGGGCACGTCCACGCTCGCCAGGGTCAATAACGCGCGGTTGTTCGACGATACCGATACTGAGGAGTAAACAGCAGCATGGCAATCACTGCACAGCAGGTCAAGGATTTGCGTGAGGCGACGGGCGCGGGTCCGCTCGACTGCAAGAAGGCGCTGGAAGCCAACGGCGGCGACTTTCAGAAGGCGGTCGATTATCTGCGCGAGAAGGGGCTGGCGAAAGCCGCCAAGAAACTGAGCGCCGGACGCACCATGAACGAGGGTGTGGTCGAAATCTACCAGCACTTCAACCGCCGCGTCGCCGTCATCGTCGAGGTCAACTGCGAGACCGACTTCGTGGCGAATACCGACCGCTTCCGCCAGTTCGCCAAAGACCTGGCACTGCACATCGCCAACCTCGCCCCGCAGTACGTGCGCCGTGAGGACGTGCCCGCCGATGTGGTCGCGGCGGAACTCGAAGTCCAGCGCCGTATTTATGCCGAGGAAAATGCCGGCAAGAAGGAAAAGCCCGCCGACATCGTGGAGAAAATCCTCACCGGGCGCATGGACAAGTTCTATCAGGACCTGGTGCTGCTGGAACAGCCCTTCCTGAAGGACGACAGCAAGACCATCCAGCAGTTGTTCGGTGAGCTGGTTGCCGAAGTGGGCGAAAGCTGTGAAATCCGCCGTTTTGCCCGCTTCGCCATCGGCGAAGGTGCAGAGTCGGGCGATGGTGACGACGCCTGACCTGCGCCCCGCGCCGTTCAGACTTCGCTGCCCTTTCGGGGGATTAGCCATTCGGCTAGTCCCTCTTTTTTTGCCCGGCGCCTGTGGCGCAGTTTTTTCTGAACAAGGAGAGATGAGGCGATGACCGACCGTGTGCCGCGTTACAAGCGGATCGTGCTGAAGATGAGCGGTGAAGTGATGGGCGGCGAAAGCGGCAGCGGCATCGACCCGGCAGCCGCCGCCGAGATCGCCGCGCGCGTCAAAGCGGTGCATGACCTGGGCATCCAGATCACCCTCGTCATCGGCGGGGGCAATCTGTGGCGCGGCAAGCAGGGCGCGAGCAAGGGCATGGATCAAAGCACCGCCGACCAGATCGGCATGATCGCCACCGTCATGAACGGGCTGGCGCTTCAGGACGCCCTGCGCCATCTCAACGTCGAGACGCGCGTGCAGACCGCTATCGCCATGAATGCCGTCGCCGAGCCGTACATTCGCGGACGCGCCATCCGCCACATGGAAAAGGGGCGCGTGGTGATCATCGCCGGCGGAACGGGCAACCCCTACTTCACCACCGACACCGCCGCCGCCCTGCGCGCGATGGAGGTCGGCGCGGAGATCGTCATCAAAGCCACCAAAGTCGATGGCGTATACGACAAAGACCCGAAGAAGTTCGCCGACGCGGTGCGCCACGCCCACCTGAGCTACGATGACGTCATCGCCGCCAACCTCGGCGTCATGGACATGACCGCCTTCACCATGTGCCGTGAAAACAACATGCCCATCCTGGTGCTGAATTTCTGGTCGAAGACCGACCTGATCGATGCGGTCTTCGGCGATATGAGCGTCGGCACGCTCATCGACGCCGGGTAAGCCCGATCACCTCGCCCTCCACATGCAGTGTGGCGCGCACCCCTTCAGCAGGCGGGCGCGCCACGCTGAACACATCCGCCGTGATCGCCCGCGCCGCGCCAGGCGGCAGCGCCTCCATGTCGTTCAGCGCGATCACCCGGTAGCCCAGTACGCGATCGGTCGCGTCCAGCAGCACCGAGACCAGCCGCACCGGGCGCACCGCATCATTCCCGGTGTTGACCGCCTGCCCCGCCACCTGCCAGCGCAGCCCGTCGTCATATACATGCCACATCACCTCATCGACCCGCAGCGTCGTCAGCAGCGGCGGGACGCTCTCCGCGCCGGCGCGCAGCGACACCTGCGCGCGCGTCAGCGATTCCGGGCGAATGCGGCTGATCAGGCTAATGCTGTAGGGCGCATCCGCCCCGGCGGGCAGGATCGTCTGGTCGATCGCTGCCGCGCCGCGCAGCGCCACCGCTTCCCCGGCATCGTCCGTCCCCTCCAGCAGCAGATCGACGATCACCCGTCCGCTGGTCGTCTCGCCCGCGTTGCTGACCATGCCCAGGCAGACGAGCCGTTCCCCCGTCTCATAACAGACCGGCGGGCTGACGCGGAGATCGCCCGCAGCGACGGGCGGCACGGGCGACAGGCTGAGCGGGCGCGCGCCGCCAGACGGGGGCGCGGTGGGATCGGGCAATCGCCCGGAAATCAGCGTGATCGGCGGGTAGGGGGTCGCTGTGCCCATCGGCGCATCCGTGCTGGCGACGATAGTGCATCCCGTGATCCATGTACTCATGAACACGCCGCAGACGAGCGGACGCCAGCCCCAGTAACCCATCGTGGGATTCCTTTTATTATCCCAAAATCCTCCTGAATTATCCCACATTATAAGGTCAGGGTGAAAAAGTCACAAGCTTGAGGGGAGTACGTCCGGCTGCCCGGCGGCGATTCGCGTATGGCGCGATCGGCAAGAATCGGGGATGATTGTGTACAATCTTTACACAAAAGTCGATCCGCCATCCTCTTATCACAGACAGGGAGCGCAGCGATGAGGCTGCCGACGAACGCAGAATTAGCCAGTTACAGTCAGGAAGTCCCCTGGGAAGACGTGGAGCGCGCCCGGCGTCACTTCAACCGCACCCTCGAAGCCCTGCGCGCAGATGGCGGCGCGGGCGATCGCCTGCCGCTGGCGGCGTTTTCCGAGGCGGTTGGCGCGCCGGTTGTGCCGCTGTATGACGGCGACCTGAATGACCTCAGCGGCGGCAACGTGCTGGTCACCCCGATCAACGGGCATCCGGTCGTGCTGGCGAGCGCCGTCAGCAGCCGCTACCGCGCCGGGCACACCTTTCTCGAAAGCCTTGTCCCCTACAACCTCAACCCGTCGGTCAATCACACCAATATCGCCCAGACCGACGACGCCACCACACGCCTGCGCGTGCTGGGCGCGGAGCTGGAGCTGGGCTTGGTTCATGCCGACGGGTCATCGCCGACGGAAGAGGAAGTGCGCGGCTTCATGGCGGCATACTACCAGCACGCGCTGCGGATCGGCATCTACCCGAACCTCGACCGTGAGGCGTGCGCCTATCAGGTCGAGGCGCATGTCGCGCCCAGCCTGGGCTATCACAAGACGCGCATGGCGCTCAACGGCATGATCGGCGCGCTCATGGCGTCCAGCCGCGACACCGGGCTGCGGACGCTCATCCTGGCGTCGTACCCCACCCTGTCCGACTTCAAAATGACCGATCATCCGAAGGTAGACACCGCCGTCGATCTCATGCTGGAGGTCAACGGGCTGTTCCCTGAATACGCCGGGCGGCTGGCAGCGGCACAGGCGCGCTACCATGTCGATCCCGCCGGATCGCATTACGTCAACATGTTCCGCAATCAGGGCTGCCACATCCACATCGACATCGCCGGGCGCAGCGAGGCGCTGGGGCTGCTGGCGTTCCACACCGTGCTGAAGAGCAGCACGGCGATCGCCAATTCCGCCTTCCTGAAGGGCAGCCCGTTCATCAACGGCACATGCGACCCGGAACTGCTGTGTACGCGCGAGTATGTGCGCGGCGCGACAGTGACCGGGCGCTATCTCGACCTGCCGCTCAGCCCGCACCTGATGCCAGGCGGCATGGACAAGTACGGCGAACTGCTGCGCCTGGAGCGCGCCAACTCGACCGGGCGCGCCATCATGTACAACGACGATCTCGGCATCCCGATCTCGCTCATGCACAACCCGATCGGGCGGCTGCGCCCAGACCTCGGCACGTCGAAGCGCGTCTGCACCGTCGAATCGACCGGAATGCCCACCAACCTCAGCCCGTCGCGCATGGCTGCCGTGCTGACCGATTTCGAGTTCAGCCACGCCGTCATCGAACTCTATTTCCGCAAACACGGCTGCAATCTCGAACCGATGCACGACGATCCGGTCATGTGGGACCTGTTCGGTCCGATGTCGCTCGACGCCTTCCGCGCCGAACAGGATCGCAGCGATCGCGTGTGCAGCGATCTGGTGCTGACGCTCAACAGCGGGCGGCAGGTGACGATGGTCGAGTTTTACGAGATGAAGCGCCGCTACATGCACAAGGCGCTCGACGAACTGCCGGAGATCATGCCGCGCGACATCGACGAGGTGTACACCAGCTTCACCCGGATGCTCGAACCGCCCAGCGGGCACATCGCCCGCAACATCGAACAGTTCATCTACGATCCCAAAATGCGCAGTACCGGCAACTGGGGCGCGATCCTGCGCGATGCATACATCGAAGCGGGCGGCACGGTGGGCGATCACTGCCCGGATGCGGTGCTGAAGGTCGTCAACCGCATCCACGACGCAATGGTCATCCGCCATCTGGAGGGGTAGAACAGGGCGGGCGATGGTCTCGCCCGCCCTGCCTGTCACATCGGGGCGGGGACGCGCATCCGGTCTTCGACGGCGCGCACCGCATCGGCGATGACGCCCATCCCCTCGTCGATCTGCTCGTCGGTGATGATCAGCGGCGGCAGGAAGCGCAGACAGTTGCTGTACAAGCCCGCGCGCAGGGCGATCACCCCGCGCCGCAGCGCTTCCTGAATCACCTGAAGGGTGTGTTCAGGCGCGGGCTGTTTGGTCAGCGGGTTCTGCACCATCTCGATCAGCAGCATCGCCCCCAAGCCGCGCACATCGTCCACCAGCACCGACTCGGCGTTGAGCGCGTCAAGATGCTGGCGCATCCGCGCGCCGATGGCGTTGACGCGATCGAGAAATTCCGGCTGGCGGATCATCTCGATCGTCTCGATGGCAGCGGCGCACGCCACCGGGTTGCCGCTGTATGTGCCGCCCAAACCGCCAGGGTGCGGCGAGTCCATCATCTCGGCGCGCCCGGTCACGGCTGCCAGCGGCATCCCAGCGGCGATCGATTTGGCGGTCACGATCAGGTCGGGCACGATGCCGTAATGCTCGATGGCGAACAACCTGCCCGTGCGCCCGAACCCACACTGCACCTCGTCGGCGATCATCACGATGCCGTGCTGGTCACAGATTTCGCGGATGCGCTTCAGGAAGCGCGGCGGCACGGGGATGAAGCCGCCCTCACCCTGCACCGTCTCGATGACGATGGCGGCGACAGCGCTCGGATCGACCTGAGCGATCAGCGCGTTGTCCAGCCTGGCGATGCAGTCATCGATGTACGCCTCGGCGTCCATCCCCGCCGGGCGGCGGTACAGGTTCGGGAAGGGCAGGCGGTAGATTTCCGGCGCATAGGGTCCGAAACCCTTCTTGAACAAGCCATACTTGCTGGTCATCGCCAGCGTCAGGTTGGTGCGCCCGTGATACGCGCCCTCGAACACGATCACCGCCGGACGCCCGGTGTGGCTGCGCGCCACCTTGATCGCCGTCTCGTTCGCCTCCGACCCGCTGTTGAGCAGGATCGTCTTTTTGGCGAAATCGCCGGGCGTGATCTCATTCATCAGTTCCGCCACGCGCACATACGGCTCATACGTGCCGACGATGGCGCAGAAGTGCAGCATCTCCGCCGCCTGCGCCTGAATCGCGCTGACCACGTTCGGCGGGCAGTGACCGACCGCCAGCGTGCCGATGCCGCCCGCGAAATCGAGCAGCGTGTTGCCGTCGGCATCGGTGACGGCAGCGCCCTGTGCGCGCACGACGGCAAGCTGCGAGGCTTTCGCCGCCCCGCGCGAGGTGGCAGCTTCACGGCGCTTCGCTAAGGCGATGCTGTTCGGTCCGGGTACTTCGGTGTGCAGTTGGATGGTAGGCATGAGCTTTTGATCTCTGTCATCATTAAAATTCTGAAGGTCTGATGCGCACAGCGTAACAGAGCTTGACCGCCGATGCAACTGCTGCGCACGCTGAACCATTCAGCGCGATTTTTGTCCGAACGCTGTATGATAGAAGAATTTCGTTCTATCCTCACAGCGACGGGAGGGATCGGACATGTTTGGCAGCGCGGACAATGTGCAGGTGTCACAGGAGAGCGGCAGGCTGGTGGTCACGCACCGCTGGCGCGGATTTCGTTCGCTGGGGGTGGTCATCTTCGCGGTGGTGTGGTCGGGGATGACGATCGGCTTTGCGCTCATGCCCGCCGCGCCGGAAAGCGACCCGGCGGAACGGCTGCTGCTCATCCCGGTGCTGGGCGTCGCGGCGTTCGCGCTCTATCTGGCGCTGGCGACGCTCTTCAACCGTTCGCAGATCACCCTCGACGCCGACCGTCTGACGGTGACGCACGCCCCGCTGCCCTGGCTGGGGCGGACGTTTCCGCGCGCGCCGATCACAGGGGCAGAAGCGCGCCGCTACCAGTCCGGCTCATCCGGGCAGCGGCGCAACAGCTACGCGGTCGTGGCGCTGTTCAGCGACGGCAAATCGGCGCGCGTGGTCGGCGACCTGAACAATGAGGCGCAGGCACAGGCGATCGCCCGTGCGCTGCACGGCGCGCTCAGCAGCCGTGCAGCGGCAGGATAAAGACCTCACCCCGGAAACCTGGCGGTTTCCTGCCCCTCTCCATCGGAGAGGGGCGGTTGAGCGCAGCGAAACGGGGTGAGGTTGCCTGTGCAGACGCATGAGGGGAAGCGTTGCGCTCAGTCGCCCGCCAGTTCCCACGCGGGCAGCGGACGGCAGCACAGCACCAACTGCTTGGCGGCGCGCACCTCGTCCAGCCGACCGACCGGGGTGACGTGCGGTGCGTCGGTCAGCAGGTTAGGCTGCTCATGCGCCTCACGCGCGATGTTCAGCATGGCGTCGATGAAAGCATCGAGCGTATCCTTGTCCTCCGTCTCGGTCGGCTCGATCAGCAGCGCTTCGCGCACGATCAGCGGGAAATAGTTGGTCGGCGGGTGGAAGCCGTAGTCCATCAGGCGCTTGCTGATGTCCAGCGCATGGACGCTCTCCACGCCGTCGAAATGCCCCTCGATGACGAACTCGTGCGCGCAGATGCGATCGACCGGGGTGGTGTATGTGCCGCGCAGTCGCGCGCGGATGTAGTTGGCGTTCAGCACGGCATGGCGCGAGACCTCGCGCAAGCCCGATCCGCCGTAGGTGCGGATGTAGGCATAGGCGCGCACGAACATGCCGAAATTGCCCTGAAACGCCTTCAGCTGCCCGATCGACTGCGGCGGCATCGTCAGGGCGTAGATCGGCGTGCCGTCCTCTTCCCCGGCAATGGTCGAGATCGGTCCGGGCAGGTACGGCAGCAGCCGCTCGTTGACGCCGACCGCGCCGCAGCCAGGTCCGCCGCCGCCGTGCGGGGTGGAGAAGGTCTTGTGCAGGTTGTAGTGCATCACGTCGAAGCCCAGTTCGCCGGGCTTGACGATGCCGAGCAGCGCATTCATGTTCGCGCCGTCCATGTACATCAGCCCGCCGCAGGCGTGAACCACCTCGATGACCTCAACAATGTGCGAGTCGAACACGCCGAGCGTGCTGGGCACGGTGATCATCATCCCGGCGACCGTCTCGTCGCACGCCGCGCGCAGCGCCGCCAGATCGACATCGCCGTTTTCGTCCGAGGGCAGCTCGACCACCTGCAAGCCCGCCATGCTCACCGTCGCCGGGTTCGTGCCGTGCGCGCTGTTCGGGACGAGGATTTTGGTGCGGGCGTGATCGCCGCGCGCGTGGTGATAGGCGCGGATCATCAGGATGCCCGCCAGTTCGCCCTGTGCGCCCGCCGCCGGAGCGAGGCTGACGCCCGCGAAGCCGGAAATCTCCGCCAGCCAGCCCTGAAGCGTGTGCATGAGCGCCAGCGCGCCCTGCGCCGAAGCGTCGTCGGTCAGCGGGTGCAGGTGGGCAAAACCGGGCAGCCGTGCCAGGTCTTCGTTGACCTTCGGGTTGTACTTCATGGTACATGAACCGAGGGGATAGAAGCCTTTGTCGATGGCGTAATTCTTCTGGCTGAGGTTGACGAAATGGCGGATGACCTGAAGCTCGCTCACCTCCGGCAGATCGAGGTCGTCGCGCAGCAGGTCGGCGGGCAGGTCGGCGACGGGCACGTCGAGAGCAGGCATGACCACGCCCACGCGCCCAGGCACACTCTTGTCGTAGATGGTGTCTGAAATCTGTATGTGCAGCATGGTCTGTGTCATTGGTTCACCTCGCTCAGCACGCCGACCAGCGTGTCGATCTCTTCTTTGCGATTCATCTCAGTGACGCACAGCAGCATGTGATCCGCCAGCGCCGGATCGTCTGCACCCAGGTCCACCCCGCCGATGATGCCGTGTTCGTACAGCGCGGCGTTGATCTGCGCGACCGGGACGGGGCAGCGCACCACGAACTCGTGGAAGAACGGCTCGCGGGTATCGACGCTGTAGCCGGGCAGCGCGGCGATGCGCGCAGCGGCGTAATGCGCGCGGTGGTAGCACAGCGCCGCCGCCTGCTTCAGCCCCGTTTTGCCCATCAGCGCCATGTACACTGTCGCCGCCAGCGCCATCAACCCCTGATTGGTGCAGATGTTGCTCGTGGCGCGCTCCCGGCGAATGTCCTGTTCGCGCGGGCGCAGCGTCATCACGTAGGCCTTCTGACCCGTTTTATCGACCGTCTCGCCGACGATGCGCCCGGCGATGCGGCGCATGTTCGCCATTTTGGTGGCGAAAAAGCCGACATACGGTCCGCCGTAGCTGAGCGGGATGCCGAGCGGCTGCCCCTCCCCGACCACGATGTCCGCGCCCAGTTCGCCAGGGCTTTTGAACAGCGCCAGCGCCATCGGGTTGGCGACTACGCACAGCAGCGCGCCTGCCGCACGCACTTTCGCCGCCAGCGCGCGAAAATCGCGCACGCGCCCGAAATAGTCCGGGTAGGCGATCGCCACCATCGCGGTATCGCCGTCAATCAGGTTCGCCAGTGCCTCGAAGTCGTGATCGGCGTCATCGCCCGTGATGTTCAGCCCCGCCCACTGGTGATACGTCCGCAGCACGGCGCGGTACTGCGGGTGGATGCCCCGGCTGAGGACGATCTTTTTGCGGGCGCGGCGCGTCGCCTCCAGCGCAACGGTGACCGCTTCAGCGAGGCTGGTCGCGCCGTCGTAATGGCTGGCGTTCGCCCCGTCCATGCCCGTGAGCTGGGCGATCATCGTTTGGTATTCAAAGATCGCCTGGAGCGTGCCCTGGCTCATCTCCGGCTGATACGGGGTGTAGGCGGTGTAGAATTCGCCGCGCAGCAGGATGTGGTTGACGGCGGCAGGGGTGTAGTGATGGTACGCGCCCGCCCCGCGAAACAGGCTGAACTCGCCCGCGTGATCGTTGGCTTCGGCGAGCGCCTGCACCTCCGCCGCCACATCCATTTCGGCGGCAGGGGCGGGCAGGTCGAGCGACGGAAAGCGGTGGCGCGCGGGCACGGCGGTGAACAGGTCTTCGATGGTGGTGACGCCGATCGCCGCCAGCATCTGCTGGCGTTCGAGATCGGTGTGCGGGATGTAACTCACGGTGTTGTCCTCAGTAACTGGCAATCACACAATCACGAGATAATGGTCAATCAGGAAAACAGGTCATGACATGTCGGGGCGACCCGGTGGGTCGCCCGTGCGCTGCGGTTGCCCATACGGACGCCTCAGGGGGCGTCCCTACAGGACATCGCCCATCCCGCGCCCGTTTGACCCGATGGGGCGGGGGATGGAGGCGGGTCTCAGCGGGTGGCGTTCCAGGCGATGTAGGCGTCGGCGTCGAGCAGGTTGGGGTTGTCCCCGCCGTCCAGTTTGATGCGGATGATCCAGCCGTCGCCATACGGGTCGGCATTGATATTGTCCGGGCGCTGCTTGAGGGTGGTATTGACCTCGGTGACTGTGCCACCCAGCGGCATCATCAGGTCGGAGGCGGCTTTGACCGACTCGACCGTGCCGAACACGTCGCCCGCCGCAAACGTTTTGCCCACTTCAGGCAGTTCGACGAACACCACGTCATTCAGGGCGTCCTGGGCGTAATCGGTGATGCCGATGGTGGCGGTATCGCCTTCGATGCGAATCCATTCGTCAGACTTCTGGTATTTCAGGTCGGTCGGGGTTTTCAGTTGCGCCATCGCTCGAACACTCCTTGCAGGTCGGTCAGGGCGGATCAGAAACAAAAAAGCGCACAGCAGGCTGCTGTGCGCTCTGTCACGGGCGGCGGTGCGCCCGGTTTCAGAACATACCGCGCTTCACACCTCCCGGAAGCCTGAGAGTTTCGCCCGCCCGCCCCAGCCTGTGCGGATCGGCTTGCCCCTTCGGCGGCAGCGTGTGCGCTGCGCTCTCGGTGTGAATAGATGTATTGTATCCACAAGCGACGGGCGGCGTCAACTGGCGCACAGACCGGACATCCCCTGACACAGGCTTAACCCCCCGTTAGCACACCTGCGCTACACTGAACGAGTCACTTCTGACTCAGCGAAAGGGTTCACCGCCATGTCTCAGCAGCATACCGTGCCCGTCATCGGTGGGGCGATGCGCGCCGCCGAACTGCCGGAATTCATCGACTGGCTCGCCGCCGATGCGCGCGATCTGGAAATTCAGGACCCGGCGTATCTGGGCTATCTCGACGCCGACTGGTCGGCTGAAGCGGCGCAGTGCCGCGCGCTGCTGGACTCGGCAGGCTATACCGGGCGTCTGGGCATTCACGCTGCCTTCTGGGGGCTGGATTTGAGTACGGGTGACGAGAAGATTCGCGCGGTGGTCATCGAACGGCTGCGCCAGAGTCTCGATTTCGGCAAGGCGATCGGTGCGACGCACGCCGTGCTGCACAGCCCGTTCACCTGGTTCGGTTCGCCGATGGTGTGCTATTCGACCGAGAAGGCGCGCGCGTGGGTCGCCAACGGGCTGCGCCCGGTGCTGGATGCACTGCTGCCGCAGGCGGAGGCGATGGGCTGCACGCTGGTCATCGAGACGATCGCCGACGCCAACCCGCGCCCGCTGCTCGACTTCATCCGTGCGTACAGTTCGCCGCACGTCCGCCTCAGCATCGACGTGGGGCATGTCAAAATCATGGAAGCGATGGGTGGCGCGCCGCCTCAGCAGTGGGTCGAGGAAGCGGGCGACCTGCTGGCGCACGTGCATCTGCAGGATACCGACGGGCACGACGATCGCCACTGGGCGATCGGTGAGGGGACGATCGCCTGGCGTCCGTTCTTCCGCGCTCTGGCGCACAGCAGCGCCAATCCGCGCCTGATCCTGGAGATGAACGACGTGCAGGACATTCGCCCGTCGATGCGCTGGCTGGCGGAGCAGGGACTCGGTCGCTGAGCGCAGCCGCTCCCGTTCTCCATTCTGGGAATATTGAAAAACCCCTCAGCCGGATGGTTTGAGGGGTTTTGCAGATTAAAGCTGACTGGTTGTCGGGGCGGCGGGATTTGAACCCACGACCTCAGTGACCCGAACACTGCGCGCTACCAAGCTGCGCTACGCCCCGTGAATGCTGGATGAGTGTAGCAGACACAACAGGGACGATCAACCCCGGTTTCTTTACAGCCCACCCTGAAAGCGCTATAATTCAGAGGTATAAAATGTCACCGCGTGAAGCGCGCCCCACTCAGACACAGCCGAGGCTTATCGCTGTGTCTTTCTGATTTTGTGACGGGAATGCAGAACAGGGCGTGCGTGGGCGGCGCGCATTTTTTCAGAACAGGTTTTGTCGTGAGGAGCAGAAGGTCGGTATGGCACAACAGCCGCAGTATCTCACCCCGGAAGGCATGAAGGATATTGAAGCCCGCCTGAAAGAACTGACCGAGGTGCGCCGTCCGCTGATCGCGGAGCGTCTGCGCGCCGCGATGGAAGAAGGCGGTGATCTCAGCGAAAATGCTGAATACGAAGATGCCAAAAATGAACAGGCTTTCGTCGAAGGCGAGATCATCCGCCTGGAGACGATCCTGCGTTCCGCCCAGATCATCGAACCCGCTGGCAAGGGCAAGAAAGAGACGGTCATCCTCGGCTCGAAAGTGACCGTCGTCGAACATGGTAGGAAAGAGAAAGAGATGTATCACCTCGTCGGTTCCGCTGAAGCCAACCCTGACCTCGGCAAGATCAGTGTGGAAAGCCCGCTGGGCAAGGCGCTGCTGGGCGCAAAGGTCGGTGAAGAGGTGACGGTTCACGCCCCCTCAGGTGAGATTCGCTTCAAGATCAAGGCGATCGCCTGATCATGGTGTGGCAGCCGAACAAGCTGGAAAAGGAACGCCTGGACAAACTGGCGGCGATCGAGGCGCGCGGCGTCCCCGCCTACCCACCCCGCGCTTCGCGCACGCACACCACCGCACAAGCCATCGCCGCCTACCATGCCTATGCCGAAGCGCACCCGGATCACGACCCGGCGAATACCTCCGTCGAGGTCACGGTCACCGGGCGGGTGCGCCGCCACAACAGCAAGGGCAAGGTCGCCTTCCTGCACATCGAGGATGAAAGCGGGCGGGTGCAGCTCTTCCTGCGCGTCAACGACATGGACGCCGGTGAATACAGCCTCGTCGGAGACAAACTGGTCGAGATGGACGATTTCGTTGAGGCGTCTGGCACGATGATGCGGACTCAGGCAGGCGAAGTCAGCGTGCGCGTGGCGCGCCTGCGCCTGCTCGCCAAAGCGCTCAGCCCGCTGCCGGTCATCAAACAGCAGGTGCGCGACGATGGCACGGTCGTCGAATATGGCGAATTCACCGATGTCGAGGCGCGCTACCGCCAGCGCTATGCCGACCTCGCCGTCAATCAGGATGTGCGCCGGGTGTTCACCGCGCGCGCGGCGGTCATCCGGGCGATCCGGGCTTTCCTCGATGCGCGCGGCTTTCTGGAAGTGGAGACGCCCATCCTCCAGCCGATCTACGGCGGCGCGGCGGCGCGCCCCTTCACCACCCATCACAATGACCTCGATCAGGATCTGTTCCTGCGGATCAGCTTCGAGCTGTACCTCAAGCGGCTGCTGGTGGGCGGCTTCGACGCCGTGTACGAGATCGGGCGCGATTTTCGCAATGAAGGCGTCAGCTACAAGCACAACAGCGAATTCACCATGCTGGAGTTCTACAAGGCGTACATCGACTATCACGAGGTGATGCGCCTGACGGAACAGATGGTGGCGGAAGCGGCGCGCGCCGTCACCGGGGGGACGGTCATCCCGTATCAGGAACATACCCTCGACCTCACCCCGCCCTGGCGACGGGTGACGATGCGCGACGCCATCCGTGAGGCGTGCGGCATCGACTACATGGACTTCCTCGACGCCGGGGCGCTGGCGGCGCGCATCGCCGGGCTGGACATCGTGCAGCCCGCGCCTGGGCAGCCCTGGGGCAAGCTGGTCGAACACCTGCTCAGCGAGACGGTCGAAAAATCGCTCATCCAGCCCACCTTCATCACCGATTACCCGCGCGACATCTCCCCCTTCGCCAAACGGGTGGAATATGACGACGTGCATGTCGAACGCTTCGAGTTCTACATCAGCGGCATGGAGATGGGCAACGCCTTCACCGAACTCAATGACCCGCGCGATCAGGAAGCACGCTTCCTCGACATGGCGCGCACCTTCCGCAAGGACGACGAAGACGCCACCCCGCTCGACGAGGATTACCTGCGCGCCATGCGCTATGGCATGCCGCCCAATGGCGGGTTCGGCATGGGCATCGACCGGCTGGTCATGCTGCTGACCAACCAGCGCAGCATCCGCGATGTGCTGCTCTACCCCCACATGAAACGCATCGAGCAGGCGTAGCGCCCGGCGACAGGACGATCCGGCAGGTCGTCCTGTCACGTTCACGCACGCCGTTGCGTGATTGACGCTTGCCCTGCTGATCGCTACAATACCATACTAGTGACAGGTGATCGACTCAGACGGCATAACGCACATCATGCAGTACCATATCTGGACTCTCGGTTGTCAAATGAATACCGCCGACTCGCAGCTTCTCGCCTCCGAACTGGAGCGCATGGGCTATCAGGCGGCGGCTGTGCCGGAAGATGCCGACATCTACGTCGTCAACACCTGTGTGGTGCGCCAGCAGGCGGAAGACAAGGCGTTCGGGCGGCTGGCGATGCTCAACGACATCAAGCGCCAGCAGCCGGACAAGGTGATCGGCGTGATGGGGTGTCTGGTCGGCGTGCGCGACCCGCTGGCGCTGCGCCAGCGCCTGCCGTATGTCGATGTGTTCATGCCCCCTTCCGACCCGGCAGCGATGGTCGATTTTCTCAAAACCCGCCTCAGTGAAGCCGAGGTGATGGCGCTGGAAGAGACAGCCCGTGAACGGCGCGATCGGCTTCAGGACGGCGAACTGCTGCTGCCCGCCCACGAGCAGGGCAGCCTGATCAGCGCGCATGTGCCGGTCGTGTACGGCTGCTCGCACGCCTGCTCGTTCTGCATCATCCCCTTCCGGCGCGGCGTCGAACGCAGCCGCAGCGTCGGCGAGATCGTCAACCACGTCCGCAGCCTGGCGGCACAGGGGGTGAAGGAAGTCACCCTGCTGGGGCAGATCGTCGATCGCTATGGCATGGACATCCCCGACGGACCCGACCTGGCAGACCTGCTGCGGGTGCTGCATCGCACTGCTGAGGAAACCGGGCTGGAACGCATCCGCTTCCTGACCAGCCACCCCAACTGGATGAGCGACAAGCTGCTCGACACGGTGGCGGAGCTGCCGCGCATCATGCCGCAGATCGAGGTCCCGGTGCAGGCGGGCGATGATGTGGTGTTGGAACGCATGAAACGCGGGTATACTGTAGAGCAGTATCGGGCGCTCGTCGCCAACATCCGGGCGCGCATCCCGGATGTGGCGATCCATACCGACATCATCGTCGGCTTCTGTGGAGAGACGGACGCGCAGTTTCAGGGGACATATGACCTGCTGGAAGAACTGAAGCTGGACAAGGTGCATCTGGCACGCTACAGCCCGCGCCCCAACACCGTCAGCGCGCGCCGTATGCCCGATGATGTGCCGGAAGAAGTGAAAAAGGAACGCTTCGACCGCCTCAACGCCCTTCAGGAACGGGTGCTGGCGGAGAAGAACCGGCAGTACCTGGGGAAGCGGGTTCAGGTATTGGTCGAGGATGAACACAAGGGAAAATGGCGCGGGCGCACCCCTCAGAACAAGCTGGTCTTTTTTGAGGATGTGCAGGATCGGCGCGGTGAGCTGGTCGAGGTGGAGATCGCCTGGACGGGTCCCTGGAGTTTGCAGGGGCGGCTTCCGCGCGCCGAACATGCCGACGCGCCGCTGATTGTGATGGCGGGCTGAGACGGATATCTGAAAAGCGCCCAGATTCTTGAAAGGACACTCGATGGCAGACACAGAGCGCGTGCTGAGCGGTTTGTACTATCCCAACAAGTTCGCCCGCATCACCATGGAAGCGATGGAAGAGATCATGGGGCGCAACGGGCTGAACACCCTGCTGAACATGGCGAAGCTGCCGCAGTACATCGATGCGCTGCCGCCCGATGACCTGGAGAAAAAGTTCGACTTTGCCGAGTTCACCGCCCTGAATATCGCCCTGGAAGACATGTTCGGTCCGCGCGGTGGGCGCGCGATGGCGCTGCGCGCCGGGCGCAAGCTGTTCGCGGGCGGGCTGCGCTCGTTCGGCGCGCTGGCGGGCGCAGGCGACCTGGCGTGCCGCATCCTCCCCCTCAATGCCAAGCTGCGCGTCGGGCTGCCGGCGCTGGCGAACATCTTCAACAACTTCTCCGACCAGATCAGCAACGTGCATGAAGAAGGCGACGACCGCATCATCTACACCATGGAGCGCAAGTGCGTGCTGTGCTTTGGGCGCACCACCGACAAGCCCGTCTGCTATATGGGGCAGGGGCTGCTGATGGAAGGCTTGAAGTGGGTATCGGGCGGGCGTGAATTCCGCGTCGATATGTCCACCTGCATCGCCAAAGGCGATGATATGGCGCGCTTCATCATCTACAAGGAACCCGTCACCTGATCTGCGGTACACATGCGGTACATCGGGCGGCGCGGGGAAGCAGGCAGCACCCGCGCCGCCTTCCCCCCTCTGCATCACCCCTTTTTCGCATCTCGTCCTGACCATCACTGACAAAGGCTGAACGTTCCATGCCCGCAATCCCCTTCCTCACCAGGCTGAAGGATGACTCGCCCCTGCTTGCCGATGGCGCGATGGGCACGCTGCTGCACGCGCACGGCGCGGCGCTCGATTCCTGCTTCGACGCCCAGAACCTGACCAAACCGGAACTGATCGAGTCGCTGCACCGCGACTACATCGACGCCGGGGCGGAACTGATCGAGACCAACACCTTCGGCGCGAACCGCCTGCGCCTGGAAGAACACGGTCTGGAGGATCAGGTCGCGGCGATCAACGCGGCGGGCGTGGCGCGCGCCCGTGCTGCCATCGCCGCTGCCCGCGCCGCCGACCGGGTGTACATCGCCGGAGCGATCGGTCCGCTCGGTGCGGGCATCCAGCCGTATGGTCGGCTGAAGCCGGAAGACGCGCACGCCATCTTCGACGAACAGATTCGCGCGCTCGTCGGCAGTGGGGTGGATGTGCTGCTCTTCGAGACGTTCACCTCGCTGGACGAGATCGTCGCCGGCGTCGAAGCGGCGCGCGCCGCTGCACCAGGCACGCCGATCATCGCCCACATGACCTTCACCCGCGACGACCGCACCGTCTCCGGTCACCTGCCGGGCGCGGTGGCACGGCGGCTGCTGGAGGCGGGCGCGGACGTGGTCGGCGTCAACTGTTCGGGCGGTCCGGCGCAGATCGCGCGCGTGCTGCTGCAAATGCGCGAAGCCGCGCCGGGCGCACGCTTCTCCGCCATGCCCAATGCCGGCTTCCCCTACACCGTCGGCGGACGCACCATGTATCCGGCGACGACCGACTATTTTGCCGACAACGCCCTGCTCTTCCGGGCGATCGGCGCGTGCGTGGTCGGCGGGTGCTGCGGCACGACGCCCGATCACATCGCCGCCATGCGCGCCGCCATCGATGACCCGGCGCGCCCGCTGCCCCCGCTGCCTCAGGTGAGCATCCGCGTGGTCAGCGGCGAAGACGCCGCGCCGGAACGCCCGTCTGAACTGGCGAACAGGCTGAGCGCCGAAAGCGGCTTCCTGTTCAGCGTCGAGATGAACCCGCCCCGCTCGCACAATCTCGACCGCATGATCGACTCGGCGTCGCTGCTGCGCGATGCCGGGGCGGACGTGCTGAACATCGCCGACAGCCCGACGGCGCGGATGCGCGTCAGCCCCTGGGCGGCGTGCAGCGTGCTGCAAAATCGGCTGGGGCTGGAGACGATCCTGCACTTCCCGGTGCGCGGGCGCAACATGCTGCGCGTGCAGGGCGACCTGCTGGGCGCGCACGCGCTGAGCATCCGCAACGTGTTCGTGGTCATGGGCGATCCGACGCGCATCGGCGATTACCCCGAAGCGATGGATCAGTACGACATCGTGCCGTCCGGTTTGATCCGGCTGATCAAGCACCGCCTCAATCAGGGCGTCGATCAGGCGGGCAACTCGATCGGGCAGCCGACCAGCTTCACGATCGGCTGTGCGCTCAACATGGGCGCGGACGACCCGGACAAGGAGATCGACGTGCTGCGGAAGAAGATCGACGCCGGGGCGGACTTCGCACTGGGGCAGCCGGTGTTCGAGCCTGGCAGGGTCGAGGCATTTCTGGCGCGCTATCAGGCGATCACCGGGGAAGCGCTGCGCCTGCCCGTCCTGCTCGGCGTCATGCCACTCTACAGCCTGCGCCATGCCACGTTCCTGAACAACGAAGTGCCTGGCATCAGCATCCCGCAGGCGGTGCTGAAGCGCATCGAAGACGCGGGCGATGACGCACCCGCCGAGGGCGTGCGGATCGCCACCGAGATGCTGCTCGCCATCCGCCAGCATGTGCGCGGGGCGTACATCATCCCGGCGTTCGGGCGCTATGACCTGGCGGCGCAGATCATCGAGGCGGTGCGCGTGCGCTAAGGTCCGTCTGCAAATGCTCCGACCTCACCCCGTTTCGCTGCGCTCAACCGCCCCTCACCGATGGAGAGGGGCAGGAAACCGCCAGGTTTCCGGGGTGAGGTTGGTGGCAAACATATGTCAGAAACGAGTTTGCAGACACACTCTGGTCAGCGCCCCAGCGCCCGCCGATACACCTCGTCGAGATCGCGCGCCAGCCGTTCAATGCTGTACTGCGCGGCAATGCGCGCGCGGATCGGCTCCGGGTCGGGCGGGGTAGTCAGCGCGCGGGCGATCGCCGCTGCCACCGCGTCCGGGTCACCGGAAGGGGCGAGCGCGCCCAGCGCCCCGCCCTCCAGCAGGTCAGGCACACCGCCGACCGCAGTGGATGCCACCGGGCAGCCCGCCGCCAGCGCCTCGATGATCGTGACGGGCGTCCCTTCGTTGACGCTGGTGAGCGCCATGACATCGAGGTCGCTGTAGACCGGGGCGAGGTCGCGCGTCCATCCGGTGATGACCGTGCAGCCCGCCAGACCGAGCGCGGCGATCTGCGCCTCGATCGCCTGGCGCATCTCGCCGTCGCCGACGATCACGAAACGGTAATCCCCCCCGCTCTGGCGCAGGCGTGCTGCCGCTTCCAGAAAAAGGGTGTGATTTTTGACCGGCACGAGCCGCCCGACGATGCCGACGAGCGGGACGCCCGGCGGAATGCCGTGCGCAGCGCGGAATGCCCCGGCGTGGCGCGGCGTCTGCGTGAAACGCGCCAGGTCTAAACCCAGGCTGACGACGGTGATGCGGCTGCGCGGCACGACGCGAAAATCGTCGGCGATCTCCCGCGCCAGCCCGTCCGTCAGGGTGATCACGGCGTCGGTCATGCGCCCGGTCAGCCGTTCGAGCGTCAGGAAGACGCGCGTCATGAGCGGGGAGAAGTAGCCGCGAAAGACATGCCCGTGATAGGTATGCACCACCGCCGGAACCCCGGCAAGGCGCGCCGCTACCCGCCCGACGAACCCCGCTTTGGCGGTGTGCGTATGCACCACATCCGGCTTGAACCGGCGCATCAGGCGGACGAGTGCGGCGATGACGCGCAGATCGCGCAGCGGGTGCAGCGCGCGCCCCAGATCGGGCAGGATGGTCGGCGTGACGCCCAGCGACTCGGCGTACCAGGTCATGTCGCCCTCGTCTGCCCCCACCTGCCCCGCCACCAGCATCGACTGGTAGGCGGGGGAGAGCGGCGGATTGAGGTGCTGGGTGAGCAGGGCGACGTGCAGCGCCGGACCGCCGACGTTCAGCCGGGCGATGATCCGCAGCACGCGGATGGGGCGGTCAGTCATGGGATGGCGCTGATCAGCGCTCGTTGATGACGGTGAAGACCATCGGGCGGCGCTTCGTCTCGTTGAAGAGCAGCTTGCCCAGCGCTTCCTGCACCATCTCGCGGCGCTTGCCATTGCGCGAGGCGCGGGCGTTCATCAGCGTCTCGGCGATCGTCTGGCGGATGCTGGCGATCAGCCGATCGGCATCTTTCAGATAGACGAACCCGCGCGAGATGATCTCCGGTTCGCCGATGATCCTGCCCGTGCCGGAATCGACATTGACGACCACCATGATGAAGCCGTCGCGCGCCAGAATCTCCCGGTCGCGGATGACGGTGCGCCCGATGTCGCCCACACCGCTGCCATCGACGAAGACATAGCCGCCTGGGATGCGTTCGCCCACGCGGATGCTCGTCTTGTCTACCTCGACGATCGTGCCGTTCTCGACCACCGCGATGTTGGCGGCGGGGATGCCCATCTGCGTGGCGAGTGAGGCGTTCGTCTTCAGATGGCGCAGTTCGCCATGCACAGGGATGAAGAATTTCGGCTGCACCAGGCTCATCATCAGCTTCATCTCATCCTGGCAGGCGTGCCCGGAGACATGCACCGGGGCGATCGAGTCGTAGATCACTTCGGCACCGCGCTGGAAGAGCTTGTTGATCGTGTGACTGACCTCTTCCTCGTTACCGGGGATGGTGTGCGCCGAGACGACGATCGTGTCGCCAGGAATGACATCGAGACTGCGATGCTGCCCACGCGCCAGCCGACCCAGCACCGCCGACGGTTCCCCCTGCGACCCGGTCGCCATGATCGTCAGCTCGTGCGGGGGCACGCTGTTGATGCGCGTCAGGTCAACCAGAGTGTCTTCATCAATCTCCAGCACGCCCAGCCGCCGCGCCGTCTTGACGTTCTCCGTCATGCTGTGCCCGGCGATCGCCAGCCTGCGCCCATAGCGCTTGGCCAGCAGCGCCACCTGCTGCACGCGGGCGATGTGCGAGGCGAAGGTGGCGACGATGATGCGCCCGGTCGCCTTGCGGAAGATATCATCGAACGCTTTCGCCACCACCTGCTCAGACTGCGTCCAGCCTGCGCGTTCGGAATTGGTGCTGTCGCCCATCATCAGCAGCACGCCCCGCCGCGAAAATTCGGCGAGTTTGGCATAGTCGGTGCGCTTGCCGTCGATCGGCGTGTGGTCGAACTTGTAATCGCCGGTATGCACGATCAAGCCGTGCGGCGTGGTGATGCCAAAGCCGACGCAGTCCGGGATGCTGTGCGTGACGTGGAAGCTCTCGACGCGGAACGGACCGACCTGAAAATCCGCACCCGGCTTGAAGATATTGAGCTGTGTTTCGCCCAGCAGCCGCGCATCGCGCAGCTTGACCTCCAGCAGGGCAGCGGTCATCGGCGTGGCGTGGATCGGGATGCCGTGCAGCGACTCGATGACGTGTGCCACCGCGCCGGTGTGGTCTTCGTGCCCGTGTGTGTAGAGGATGCCGTGAATTTTCAGGTCGCGTCGTTCGAGGAGGTAGCGGAAGTCGGGGATGATGTAATCGACGCCGAGCATGTCGTTAGAGGGGAACATAATTCCGGTGTCGATGATCACGGCGTCGCCGCCATATTCGATCACCGTCATGTTCTTGCCGATCTCTCCACACCCGCCCAGCGGGATGATGCGGAGTTTGGTCGCTGATTTCTTTGCCATATGTTTTTTTCTGGAACGGCAAAGCCGCCGTGCCAGCCGTTATCCTTTCTCGTGAATACGTTAAACGGTCGAAAAGAAGAATTTTGGGGGCAATTTTCAAGCACAGCGCAAAGCCGGCTTCTGCTTTTGTCATTATAACACAGTCTGTAAAGAGGGTGGCGCGTGGGGGGAATGGCGGCGCGGTCAGGGCGGGGACGCAAACCGTCACGCCCCCGCGTCCACATCCGGGAATGATCGGGTTACCCGCGCGTGGGCAGGCGATACAACCCCATCGCATCGCGCACCATCGCCATCGTCTCACGGGCGATCGCCTGTGCGCGCTCCGTCCCGGCGACCAGAATATCCTCGACGATCCCCGGCTGTGCCTCATAGCGGGCGCGCCGCTCGCGCATCGGTTCGAGGAAGGCGTTGATCGCTGCTGCCAGCTTCTTCTTGACCTCGACATCGCCGACCGCGCCGCGCTGGTAGCGGTCTTTCAGGTCGTTCACTTCATCGACGTTCGGGTTGAAGGCATCGTGGTAGATGAAGACCGGGTTGCCCTCGACGCGCCCAGGAATGTCGGCGCGGATGCGGTTCGGGTCGGTATACATACCGCGCACCTTCTCGGTCACCGTTCTGGCGTCGTCGCTCAGGAAGATGCCGTTGTTCAGCGATTTGCTCATCTTCGCCTGCCCGTCTGTGCCCACCAGCGTCGGCACATCGCCGATCAGCACATCCGGGATCGGGAACACGTCGCCGTACAGCCCGTTGAAGCGCCTGGCGATCTCGCGCGAGACCTCGATGTGCGACTCGTTGTCCTTGCCCACCGGGACGAGGTTGGCGCGCGGCAGCAGGATGTCCGCCGCCTGCAGGACGGGGTAGCCGAGCAGACCGAACGGCATCGACTCCATATTGGCGGCGTTCGCCATCTCTTTCAGGCTCGGCACGCGCTCCAGCCGCGCCACGCTAATCAGCATCTCAAAGATCAGGTTGAGTTCATACGTCTCGGTGACGGCGGACTGCACGAAGATGGTGCTTCTGTCCGGGTCGATACCGACGCTGAGGTAATCCAGCACCATCTGGCGGATGTTGTCGCCCACCTGAAGGATCGACTCGCGTTCGGGGCGGGTGGTCAGGGTATGCACGTCCGCCACAATGAAGAAGCAGTCGTAATCATCCTGAAGCCGCACGCGGTTCGCCAGCGTGCCCACGTAATGCCCCAGGTGCATCCGCCCCGTAGGGCGATCCCCGGTGAGGATGCGTCCTTTTTTCGTCATGGTTGCCTGCCGTTTCATGGGTTGAAAGAGTTGATGATCATCATGCGCGCAAGTGTACCAAAAAATCACCACCGCGCCGGGCGGAAAATGAATACCCGGCGGGTGGCTGCATCCCCGCTTTTTCAGCGCTGCGCCGATATTTTAAGGATCGATGATCTCTGCTCAAAGCATCTGGACATTTTTCATGATATGTCCTACCATAGAAGTGCAATGTGGGATACGCAAGACATGGTGTCTTCACCACATCGACATAGTGGTTGGATGTCGATTTAGCCATGGTGGATAGCAAGACCGCAATACCCTCCTGAAAGTTGGAAGGTGTGGTGCCCCGGCTAGAAGCAAAACCAGCAGCAAATCTTCACTTTTCAGGAGATACACAGCATGGCACGCACTCGCGGTACGGTCAAGTGGTTCAACAGTGAGAAGGGCTACGGCTTCATCACCCAGGAAAACGGTCCCGATCTGTTCGTCCACTACTCCGAAATTCAGGCGAAGGGTTTCCGTTCGCTGAATGAGGGCGACAAGGTGGAATTCGAGATCACCGATGGCAAGAAGGGCAAGCAGGCTTCGGCGGTCACGCTGGTCAACCAGTAAATTCCCCTTCCCACACAACGCATTCTGAAACGCCCGGCAGTTTGCCGGGCGTTTTTTCATTGCGCGCTGCTCAGCTTCCCGTTGGTGGGCTGGGATTATAGGAAAAGTCCAGCCCCGGCGTGGGAGAGCCTTCCACCGCGCCCAGCACCCTGCCGCCCTGCGTCTCGCGTGTACTCAGGTCAACCAGTTCCGGGCTGTGCCACATGCGTCGTACTTCGTCCTGCCTGGGTGCAGAAGATACATCATTCATCATCATCGCTTTCGGTGGCACAGAATATTGCGAACAGTATAACGCACAAATCGGGCGCTGCAAAAACGACAATTTTGTGCTAAAATAGAAGTTCTCACACACCGTCTGCAATCGATAGAAAGGGCGCGCGCATGGGGTACAGCGATCAGCCATACGACCTGGATCAGATTTTCGCGCGCGGGCGGGATTCCTTCCTCGCCAACCCGGATGATTTCCGGCTGGGGGTGATCGTCGGCGGCTCGCTGAGCAAGGGGTTGACGGTCAAGCTGGACATCGGCGTGCCGATCGAAACGCTCGCCGTCGGGCGCTATGTGGTGGTGCGCGGGCAGAAGAAGCGCTTCTTCTGCATGATCACCGATGTAGTGCTGGACAATACCAACCCGGACATCCAGTCTGCCCCGCCCGATTTCAGCGATCCGTTCATGGCGGCGGTCTACGGCGGCACAGCGGCATACGGCAAGATCAGCGTGCAGCCGCTGCTCTCGATCGACAGCGAAGGCGAAGACGCGGGCAAGCCGAAGCCCGTCAAGACCATCCCTGGGCATTTCATGGAGGTCTACGATGCGACGGCGGGCGACGTCAACGCCGTGTTCGGTCCTGAAGACGCCACGCATTTCCACGTCGGCTCGCCGCTCGAACTGGACGCCACGCAGATCAATCTCGACCTGAAAGCGCTCGTGCAGCGCTCGATCGGCGTGTTCGGCAAGAGCGGCACGGGCAAGAGCTTCCTGACACGGCTGCTGCTGGCGGGCGTGATCGCCAAGAAGCAGGCGGTGGCGCTCATCTTCGACATGCACAACGACTACGGCTGGGCGGCGAGTGATGAACGCGGCGTGCAGGCGAAGGGCTTGCGCCAGCTCCTCGGCGCGGATCAGGTGGTCGTGTATTCGCTCGACCCGGAATCGACTGCCAGGCGCGGCGGCAAGAGCGATTTTGACGTGCAGATCGGCTATGACGAGATCGAACCGGAAGACCTCGAAAGCCTGCGCGTGACCATGAACCTGTCCGACGCGATGCTCGACGCGGCGCGGATGCTCCGCAAGGAATGGGGCGCGCGCTGGGTGGCGAAGCTGATCGACGCCGGGGCAGCCGAGTTCGATGCCATCAAAGCGGACTCGCCGCACCGCGCCGGCACGCTGGCGGCGCTTCAGCGGCGGCTTCAGCGTTTCGAGAAATGGCATTTCCTCGCGCGCGATGGAGCGAACGACAGCGTGGCGCAGATCATGCACGCCATCGAGAACGGGCGCAGTGTGGTGCTGGAGTTCGGGCGCTGGGGCAACTCGCTGGAGGCGTACATGCTGGTCGCCAACTACCTGACGCGCCGCATTCACGAGTTGTACATCGAACGGGTGGAGAAAGCGCTGGGTGACAAGGCGCACGAACCGCCGCAGCTGCTGATCGTCATCGAAGAGGCGCACAAATTCCTCGACCCGAAGATCGCCAACCAGACGACCTTCGGCATCATCGCCCGTGAACTGCGCAAGTACAAGGTGACGCTGCTGGTGGTCGATCAGCGACCGAGCGGCATCGACGAGGAAGTGATGAGCCAGATCGGGACGCGCGTGACGGCGCTGCTGGATAACGAGCGTGACATCACCGCCGTGCTGATGGGCGTCAGCGGCGCGGCGGGCTTGCGCGAAGTCCTCAGCCGCCTCGACACCAAACAGCAGGTGATCATCATGGGGCACGCCGTGCCGATGCCCGTCGTCGTCCGCACGCGCGCCTATGACGACGCCTTCTACGCCGCCATGCAGCGCCTGACCGGGGGATACGCCACGCCCGCGCCGATCAAGCCCGCTGACCGCCGCATCCGGTGAGTTGCAGCCCCGGTGTGATGCGCACGCGCAATTCGCCTATATAATGGGGAATTGAGAATCGAACTGGCGTCCCTGCCAAGTCAAGGAAGGGCTCATGACGACCCGCATGTCTTTTTCGCGCCGCGCCCTGGCGCTTATCCCCCTGCTGTTCCTGCTGGCAGCCTGCAACCTGACCAGCCAGAACGCTGCCACGCCCACTGCCAACAGCGCCGTGCCGCCGTCCGTCAGCATCACTTCCCCGCGCGATGGCGAACAGGTCGCCGTCAATCAGGTGGTGCTGGTCAGCGTGACCGCCACCGACAACGTTGGCGTCACGCGCGTGCAGCTTCTCGCCAATGGGCTGGCGGTACGCTCGGAAACCTCCGCCAATTCCGGCGGCGATCGTGTGTTCACCGTCGTGTTTGAATACACCCCAACGCAGATGGGGACGCTGCTGCTTCAGGCGATCGCCTTTCGCGGCTCGGTGAGCAGCACTGCCGCTGAAATTCGTCTGAACGTCGGCACGCCGCCCACCGTCACTCGTGCGCCCGCCACGTCCGCGCCGCCGATCATCATCACCTCACCGCCCAACCCGATCGACCTGACCTGCCGCCTTCAGGTCAACGCGCCGCTCAACCTCCGCACCGGACCGGATGTCGTCTTCCCGCGCATCCTGGTGCTGAACACAGGCACGGTCGCCCCGATCACCGGGCGCACCCCGGATAACGGCTGGTGGCAGGTGCGCGTCGGCACGACGACCGGCTGGGTGAGCAACCAGTTCGTCACGCTGTTCGGCAACTGCTCGTCGGTGATCATCCCGCCGCTGCCCCCAACGCCAACCAGCCAGGTCATCCCGTCATGGACGCCTACCCTGACCCTGACGCCGACCGTCATCCAGCCGCCCACCGCCACGCCCACGACGGGCTTGCCCGATCTGGTCGTGCCGACGATCACGGGCGAAACGGTTGTGGCGCTGGGCGCGGGCAACACGCCCGTCACACGGCGTTACACTGTCACGATCACCAACACCGGGGGCGGCATCGCCGGGCAGTTCAACAACACGATCAGCCTGCCCGCTGGCGGCACGATGGCGCTCGGCGTGGTGGCGGGGCTGCGCCCAGGCGAGACGATCGCGCTGACGGCGGACATCACCTTCACCACGCCGGGCACGTTCACCCTTCAGGCGCGTGCCGACTCCGACTCGCAGGTGACAGAGATCAGCGAGGTGAACAACATCGGCTTCATCAGCATCACCGTCAACCCGTCGCCCTGATCCATCCGGCACGCCGCGTGGGTGAACGGTCAGCCCGCTCACCCACGCCATAGCACGCAAGGCAAACGACCATGATCACGCCGATCCTGATCCTGCACGGCAGGCTGAGCGCGGCGATCGCCAGCAAGCAGGCGATCGAACGCGCGGCGCGCTGTGAGGTGCATCCCTTCACCACGCCGGACGCCGCCATCGAGTATGCCCAGGAGCATCCTCAGGATGCCGCCGTGATCGACCTCGCCAGCCTCGGCGCGGCGGCGGCTGCCGGGGCGATCGCCGGGCTGCGGATGGTGCAGCCGGAGATGCTGATCATCGTCGTGCCTCCGCCAGGCGAAGAGCTGCTGGCGAAGCTCGGTGCAGACGCCGGGCTGCCCGTCGATTATCGCCCGGCAGACCTGCTGCGCCTGATCGAGGCGTGGCGTGGCGAACAGCCCGCGCGCAGCATCCCTCATGCCGCCAGGCACAACGGGCTGCTGCAACCCGATTTTTTCATGGACGACCCCATCCCGCCGCCGCCCGATACCCTGCCCGAACCAACCGACAGCATCGCGGCGGTGCTGCGCGAGATGGGCAGCGACATGGCGCGCCATGCCGTCCCTGACGACGATCCCGCCCCTGACGACGGCGCGACGCCCAGCGACCCGCAGTCCGTCGCCGCGCCGCTGCGCCAGCACCGTGCCGACTTTGACGCGCTGGTCAACGCGCTGCGCCAGGATGCCCCTACCCCAGGATCGCGCATGGCGGAGTTCATCATACGCGGCGGGGCAGAGATGAGTTTTGGCGCGCAGGAAGAGACCGATCGTGTCCCTGCTCAGCCGTCGCCCGCCGATGATGCGATGGGGCGCTATCAGCAGCTTCTGCGCGATGAACCGCCCCTGCCCACCTTTCAGGAAGGCGGCACGATCAGCGAGCTGTTCAGCGGGGCGGGCGATCGCGGCTTCGACCGCGTGCTGAAACTGCTGCGCGGCGAGCAGGTGAACGAAGAGTCGTCCGACCTGTTCAAACCTGCCCGCCGCCGCGACGCGGTGGAGGTCCCCGCCAGCGATGCCGCACCGCCTCCCATCCCGGTCATCGCGCCGCCGCTGCCCAGCATCACGCCCACCTTCGAGTTCGATCCGCTGCCCGAACAGTCACCCGCCAAAGCCATTCTGGAGCGCACCCTCCAGCAGACCGCCGTGCGCGGCGATTTCTCGATCGACGAACTGCTCGACGACCTCGAAGCCCAGTTTCCAGGGTTCGTCCCGCGTTTTCGCCCCATGCCTGCCCACGTGCGCGATCAGGCGATCGCCCGGTGGCGCGCCGCCAGAGAAGCGACGATGGCGCTGGCAGCACAGGATGCCGCCCTGCCCGACCAGACGACCCGCGCATCGCAGGCGCAGCGCTTCGAGCCGCGCCCCGATCTCATGGAGACGGAGCGCCTGGAAGCACAGCCGCGCGCCGGCGACCTGACCCAGCAGTTCATTTCTCCCCCGCCTGCGCCGCCGCCCCCCAGCCTGCCCGAACCCGCTGTCCCCGCGTTCTCGCTGGAGACCGGGGTCGATGACGAATGGGGGGAATGGTATACCGAAGACTTCAATACCCAGTTCGAGCGCATGGCGGCGTTCGACCCGCGCCCGCCTGCGCCGACCGCCCTACCCGAACCCGTCGCCCCGCCCCCCGCGCACGGCGAAGCCACCGCACAGATGGCGCTCACGCTCACCCATGCCGCGCTGGAGACGACCGCCGAAGCCGCGCTGCTGCTGCGCGCCGGGGAGATCATCGCTCAGGCGGGGCGGATGCCCACCGATGAGCTGATCGCCTTGCAGCCCGCCATCCTCTCCGCCCATGAGACCGACCGCCGCGATGCGCGCGTGCAGTTCGTCACCCAGCCGGATACCGGACGCGACTACCTGCTCTACACCTGCCGCACCGAAGGCGGCACGCTCACCCTGATCTTCAAAGGCACGACGCCGATGGGCGACATCCGCCGTCAGGGGGCACGCCTGATCGAGGCGCTGCGCGCTGTGCCGGAAGTCGTCGAACCTGCACCACCCGCCCCGCTCCCCGTCGCCCGCGTCGATGCTGAAATCGCGCGCGATCCGCTGGCGTGCGTCTGGCTGCTGCGCGATGCCGACTCCCGCCTGAGCAGCGCGGCGGTGAGGGCGGTGCGCGCCGGGCTGGATGTTCAGCTTCGGGAGGCGGGCTGGACGCTGCACCACATCGAGGTCAGTGAGGAGGCGGTGTATGTGTTCGCCGATGTGCCTGGCGGCGAGTCGCCGCTGCGCGTCGTGCGCGATCTCAAAGCGCGATCGGCGGCGCTCATCGGCGCGCTGCACCCGGAGGTCACGCCCGACGCCCTCTGGGCGGACAGCTACCTGATCGTCACGCCGGGTCGCCCGCTGGATAGCGAAGAAGTGCGCCAGTTCATCGATTTTGAGCGCATGGCATGAGTGCGTGCGCCGCCTTTTGCGCTGTAAGATCATCCCTCAGCCGCGCGTCGAATCCAACATAACGGTTCGCTGAATGCTGGAGTTCACATGCTATGACCACGCAAGCCAGAGTCGCCCTGTCCGATAACCTGACCACCACGATCAAAATCCGCCAGTTCACCCTGACCGCCGATGAGCCGATCGCCGACGGCGGGCTTGATCTCGGTCCAAAGCCGACCGAGCTGATGCTCGCTGCGCTGGGGAGCTGCGCCGCGATCACCGCCAAACTGTACGCCGGGCGTAAGGGCTGGGATTTGCGCGGCGTGGAGATCGATCTTTCGACCGAACGCCTGAAGCGCGAAGAGGTTCCCCAGTATACAGGCGAGTCGCAGCATGTGCGCCAGTTCACCCAGAACATCGTTTTTCTGGGCGACCTGACCGATGAGCAGAAAGACCGCCTGCTCGACATCGCCACGCGCTGCCCGGTCCACCGCGCCTTCACCGAACCGCAGGTGTTCATCGAAAAATGGGTTGATGCAGTCATCGCTGAAGAGAACACCTGATCGTTTCACCCGGCAGCCCGTTTTGCGCGACGGATGAAACGTTTTTGAAACGCCCTCTGTGCTATGGTGACGGCATCGTCTCACATACGACTGGAGGGTGTTTTGATGAAACGGTCTCTTTTTGCACTGGCAGTGATGCTGGTGTGCGCGCTGGGCATGGCGTCGATGGCTGCCGCACAGGGCAGCACCTACTCGAACGGCGGGCTGACGGTCAACGTGCCGAGCGGCTGGCAGGCAGAAAACTCGCCGGAGGGCGGCATCATTCTGGGCAGCAGCGACGCCGCCATGACCCTGCTGCGCGACTCGCAGGGGACCCTCGCACCGACCGATGTCGCCATGTCGATCGTCCCGCCCAGCTTTTTCGCCCAAATCGGCATGACGCCGATCGACCCGGAGCAGACACTCAGCGAGATCATGGGCTTACTGCGCGTCAGCGCGCCGATCACCCCCTACACGCAGGATGGTCTGAACGGCGTGACGGCGAAGGTGCGTTCGCTGGCTGTGCCGTCCGGCTATGCTGAACTGTACGCGCTGGACATCGACGGCGCGATCATCCTCGTGCTGGTGCAGGTGGTGCAGAACAGCCCCGGCGCGACCCTCTCGCAGACGCTGCTGCCCACCATCCGCTATGAAGCGCCCGCCACCCCCACCAACCTGGTGTCTGGCAAGTCCATCGTGGACGGGGAGCTGACCAATACTGCCCCGGTGCAGACCTACCGCGTCGAGCTGACGGCGGGCGATCGCGTCACCATCGAACTGGCAGCCGTCGATCGCGCCTTCGACGCCTTCCTGTCGATCTACGCCGAAGCCGATTATCCCGGCGGCGCAGCTCTGGCGAGCAACGACGACTCCGGAGATATGGCGTTCGGCACGCTCAACTCGCGCATTGCCGCCCTGACCATCCCCACCAGCGGCAGCTACATCATCGAAGCCACCAGCCTGAGCCGCATCGGCACGGGCGCGTTCCAACTGGGCATCGGCGGAGACAACTCGTATGTCCTGATCCCGGTCACCATCACCTCGCGCGCCAATCTGGTGTCGGGCAGCGCCATCGTCGAGGGCGAACTGACCACGAACGCCCTGCGTCAGGCGTACCGCGTCAATCTGGCGGCGGGCGACGTGATCACCCTCGAACTGGCATCGGTCAATCGTGAATTCGATGCCTTCCTGTCGATCTATGCCCAAGCCGATTATCCGAGCGGCGCAGCGCTGGCGAGCAACGACGACTCCGGCGATATGGCATTCGGCACGCTCAACTCGCGCATTGCCGCCCTGACCATCCCCACCAGCGGGGACTACATCATCGAAGCGACCAGCCTGAGCCGACTGGGGACGGGTGCGTTCCAGCTGGGCATCGGCGGGCGCGGCGCATACACCCTGACCCCGATCGTCGTCGAAGTGCCGACCGAACTGGTGTCGGGCAGCGCCATCGTCGAGGGCGAACTGACCACGAACGCCCCGCGTCAGGCGTACCGCGTCAATCTGGCGGCGGGCGACGTGATCACCCTCGAACTGGCAGCGGTCAATTTCGTCTTCGACCCCTTCCTGTCGCTGTTCGCTGAAGCCAACTACCCCAACGGGCAGCCTCTCGTGACCAACGACGACTCCGGCGATGCGCAGTTCGGTTCGCTCAATTCGCGCATTCGTGATTTCGCTGTCGCCACCAGTGGCAACTACATCATCGAGGCGACCAGCTTCAGCCGCACCGGGACGGGTGCGTTCCAGCTCGGCATCGGCGGTCGCGGCGCATACAGCCTGGTTTCGCTCAGCGACGCCCCGGCGACATCCTCCCCGGCGGGCGCAGCCATCCGCCAGTGGGCAGCCAGCGCCACAGGGACCAGCCAGTACGGGTCGAGCGGCTGGAGCTTCACCCAGGCGACCGGCGCACCGAACACCAACGCCTGCGGTGACATCAGCAGCGCGTGGGCATCGTCGAGCAGCCGCGGTCAGGACAGCCTGACGCTGACTTACACCACCCCCGTCATCCCGGCACAGGTGAACATCTACCAGACCTACAACCCAGGCTCGATCATCCGCGTGGAAGTGGGCAATTCGCGCACCGGGCAGACGTTCGTCCTGCCGAACAGCACCGACGCGCCAGGCAATACCCCGTGCCCAGGCGTGTTCACGGTAGACATCACCGGCGTCAACACCCCGATCGATACCGTGACGATCGTGCTGGATCAGCGCATCGGCGGCAACTGGAACGAGATCGACGCGGTGGAACTGGTCGGTCGCGCAGGGTAAAACCCCTTCAGCACCCTCAGGCAGCAGGTACGGGCGGGGCAATGTCTCCGCCCGTACCCTTTTTCCCCATCCCCATTCATCCCCACAGCCAAATCTCAGCCCGCGCTCATGCACGCCTTGTACCATCTTTCACGATCGACACGGTGATGTGAACGAACTGCGAGGCGGATATGATTCGGCTGGTGCTGGCGGGTTTGGTGGTGCTGGCGGTGGTGATCGCCGGGTTCAGCGCGATCGGCGGCGGGGATGCCCCGGTGGAGAGCGGGGCGGTGCTGCTGCGCGGCGAAAGCGACATTTCCGGCTTCGCCCGCGCCTTCGCCCCGCGCCAGTGGGACTTCCCGCGCGATTTTGGCGCGCACCCGGAGTATCAGACCGAATGGTGGTATTACACGGGCAACCTGCAAACCGACGACGGGCGGCATTTCGGCTATCAGTTCACCATCTTCCGCCGTGCCATCAGCGCGCAGAACGCCGACAGCGCGTCGGAGTGGCGCACCAATCAGGTCTACATGGCGCATTTCGGCGTGTCAGACATCGCCGGGGGGCGCTACCTGCACGAGTCGCGTCTGGTGCGCGGCGGGGCAGGGCTTGCCGGGGCGGAGACGGAGCCGACGCTGCGCGTGTGGCTGGAGGGCTGGCAGATCGCCGGGCTTGACCCGGCGGTGACGGCGCGGCGCATCACCGCCGACGCAGGCGATTTCGCCATCGACCTGACGATGCAACAGATCAAGCCGCCCGCCTTGCAGGGCGATCGCGGGTTGAGCGCCAAAAGCGCCGAACCAGGCAATGCCAGCCACTACTACACCCTGTCGCGGATGCCCACCGAAGGCACGATCCGCATCGGCGGCGAGACGTTCACCGTGCGCGGCAATACCTGGAAGGATCACGAATTCAGCACCAGCGCGCTCGGCGGGGACGCTTACGGCTGGGACTGGTTCGGTTTGCAGTTCGACGACGGGCGCGAACTGATGATCGGGCAGATTCGCCTCAGAGACGGCGGGCGCGACCCGTATTTCGGCGGCTTGCTCATCGACGCCGACGGTGGCACGACCTACCTGCCTTCGGACAGCTTCACCATCACCGCCACCGGGTCATGGGCGAGTCCGTACACGGGCGCGGTCTACCCGGCGGGGTGGACGGTCACCGTGACGCCGCCTGGCAGCGAGGCGTTCACCTTCCGCGCCGACCCGATGATGGCGGATCAGGAACTGCACAGCAGCGGGATCGCCTACTGGGAGGGCGCGGTGCGCCTCAGCGGGGATGTGACCGGGTTCGGCTATGCCGAGCTGACCGGCTATGCCGACTCGCTCAACGGGCGCTTCTGACGGAGAAAAAAAATCCCCCTCATGCCATGCGGCTTGAGGGGGATCGGTTTTTGATACAGGCGTGATGCCCTTACTTGACCACCTGCGGTTTGGGCGGCGGCACGACCACATCGATCGCCTGCTGCACCAGATCGCGCATGTACGGTTCGGGCAGCGCGCCTGGCTGGTTGAAGATGATCGTGCGGTTCTTGACGACCATCAGGTTGGGGATGCTCTGAATGCGGAAGACCTGCGACAAGCCTGGGTTGGCATCGACGTCCACTTTGGCGATCTTGATCCGCCCGGCGAATTCCTTCGCCAGCTTGTCCAGCACCGGGGCGACCTGCCGGCACGGACCGCACCACGCCGCCCAGAAATCGACCAGCACGGGCAGGTCGCTGTCCAGCACTTCCGCTTCAAACGTGGCGTCCGTCACATTGACGGGCGCATCGTACACCACACTCGGCTTGTTCGCCGTGTCAGTCATGTTCGTATCCTTTGCGTCATCATCGCTCATCGCGCCGCCATCGGGCGTGCGCGCCTTCACACTCGTCTGCAACTGCTCCAGCGCCAGCGGCAGGTCGCTGCCCCAGGGTCGGGGACGGCGCAGCACTTCCTCGCCGCAGTACCAGCCGATCAGCAGCGGCTTGTCGCCCACCCCGAAGCGCTGAGCAGCGCGGGGGTTCTTCGTCGGGTCGAGGTAGGCGTAGACCGCCCCGCCCGATCGCTCAGCAGCGGCTTTGTTGAAGGCGGTCCTGAAATCGCCGCGCAAGCCATCGCCGTTGGTGAGCAGGATCATCACCGGGCGATCGCTCATCAGCACTTCGTCCAGCGTGTCATCGGTCAGGGTCAGGAATGGGTCGGACATCAACTTCCCTTTTTTCATAATCGGAGTGACCGTCATCATACGTCTCCACAGACGCGGCTGGTGGGTGAATGCTTACCACGACGCAGCCAGGTCAGCCGACCCTGACCCGGCGCAGCGTGACGCCAGACCGCCTGACTGCTCCGACGCAGGAATGAGCGGCATTCACCCTGCGATCAATACCCCGCCGTCAGCCCGTCCTTGCGCGGGTCGCTGCCGCCGACCAGCGCGCCCGTCTCGCCATCGCGCACGATGACCTGACCATCGCCGAACACCCCGCGCCCGTGCCCGCTCACCGGGCGCACCCGATGACCGAGTTCCGCCAGCCGCGCCATCGTCGAGACCGGGATGCCCTCTTCCAGGCACAGGTCGCTCTCCCCGCTGCCAGAGTCGAGACACCAGCGCGGTCGGTCGAGCACTGCCTGCGGGTCGAGCAGGTCGTCGATGAGCGCCGTCACCACCTGCACATGCCCCTGCGGCTGCATGAACCCGCCCATGACGCCGAAGCAGGCGTAGAGCGCGTCGTCGCGCGTCGCCAGCGCCGGGATGATGGTGTGATACGGGCGCTTGCCAGGCGCGAGCGCGTTCGGGTGTGCCGGGTCGAGCGAGAAGAGCGCCCCGCGATTGTGCAGCATGATGCCTGTGCCGCGCGCCACCACGCCCGTCCCGAAGCCCATGTACAGGCTGTTGATGAACGAGCAGGCGTTGCCCGCGCCATCGACGACGCTCAGATACACCGTGTCCGAGCCGGCGGGCGGCATCCCGTAAGACGGCGGCTGCATGGCGCGGTCCGGCGTGATGCGCGCGCGGCGGGCGGCGGCGTACTCGCGCGAGAGCAGCCCCGCGATCGGCGCGGGGTCGGTCGCCATGTCCGCCACATACTGGCGCGCATCGGCGAACGCCAGGCGCATCGCCTCGACGAGCAGATGCAGACGCTCCGGCGAATCCCAGGGCATCGACGCCAGGTCGTCCCCGGCGAGCATGTTCAGCACCTGAAGCGCGGCGATGCCCTGACCGTTGGGCGGGCATTCCCACACGCGCACCCCGCGATAGGTCGTGCTGATCGGCGCGTCCCACGTCGAGCGGTGCGCCGCCAGGTCATCGACGGTCAGCACGCCACCCATCGCCTGTACCGTCTCAGCGATGGCTTGGGCGATCGCGCCCGTGTAGAACGCCGCCGTGCCGCCCTCGGCGATGGCGCGCAGCGTCCGCGCCAGGTCGGGCAGGCGGACGATCTCGCCCGCGCGTGGGGCGCGCCCGCCGGGGAGGTAATCGCCCGCGCTCAGGATGGGCGCGGCCCGCTCCCACCCGGTGGCGAACACCGGATGCACCGGATAGCCGTCTTCGGCGTAGTGGATGGCGTCGGCAAGCACGGCGGACAGCGGCATCGTGCCGTGACGCGCCAGCAGATCGACCCAGCCCGCCACCGCGCCAGGGACGGTGACGGCGTGCGCGCCGCGCGTGGGGATGGCGTCATGCCCCGCCCGCCGCACCACCTCGATGGTCAGCGCTGCCGGGGCGCGCCCGCTGCCGTTGAGCGCGCTCACCTGGCGCGTCCGCGCATCGTAGAAGAGGGCGTACATGTCGCCGCCGATCCCGGTCGAAGCCGGTTCAGTGACGTTCAGCACTGCCCCGGCAGCGACGGCGGCGTCGGCGGCATTGCCCCCGGCGCGCAGCACGGCAAGCCCCGCCTGCGACGCCAGTGGGTTGCTGCTGGCGACCATGCCGCGCCTGGCGTGGACGGGCGAGCGGCGGGAGAGAAAGTCGAAACGCATCGGTCGAAAATCCATTGAGTCATCCTTTTTCGGGGCGTGAGGGTGCGCCGATGGCAGCGCGCCCGGTCTGTCCATTGACCAGCGCCAGGCGGCGGTCGCCATCGCGCTCGGTCAGTACGGCGATCCAGACGGGAAAGAGCATCAGGCGAAACGTCATCTGCTGCACGAAGGCGGAGACGCTCACCCGCTTGTGCGGGCTGTCACTCGTGCTGAAACGACCGCGCGTGATCTCGGCAGCGCGACTCCGCGCGGTCAGCGCCGCGCGCTCAAAATCGACGGTGTAGAGCGCGGCGGGGTGGCGCGCCAGCAGGCGGGGATCATACGGTATGGCGTCGGCAGGGGTGAACGGCAGGATGGCGTCGATCAGCACAGCGGGCGGGGTAGTGAAGGCGGGCACAGCGACCCCGATCACCCCATCCTGAAATCGGCTGGCGTCGTCCATGAGTGTGACGGGGCGGGCGCTGCCCGTGCGCCCAGGATGGGTGATCGTGACGCGGCGGGTGACGTCGAGCACGGCGTCGTACACCCAGAACGGCAGGTAGATGCCCTCGATCTGCGCCTCTGCCACTTTGTTGCCCGCGTTCAGCGTGTACAGCCGCTCATCAACGCCGCGCAGCCGTTCGCGGATGGCGTCTTTGGCGTGTTCAGCGTCATGGGCGAAGGGCAGCAGCGCGTCCGGCTGCTCCAGCGACCCGGTCGCGTCGGCGACGATGACAGCGGTCGATCCGCAGAACGGGCACGTCCCGCTGATGCGCCCAGGCGGGACGGTGCGGTCGGCTCCGCAGTTGTTGCAGTGCTGGACATGACCGCCGATCTCCCAGACGACGCCGCGCGCCGCCCGCTGAATCTGCGCCACGCCGATCGTCTGAGACCCGTCATCGACGACGGCAGGCAGCGGCGCGGTGTGCCCGCAGAAGCGGCAGAAGACACGGCGGTTGTCCTCGTCGAGCGTCAGCGCGCCGCCGCACACCGGGCATTCGAGGACGCGCGTGGTCGCTTTGACCGCTTCGGCGCGGCGCAGCACGGGTACGCCGTTTGCCCGGCTGCGCTCCGCCTCTTCGTGGGTGAGCCTGCCTTCGAGCAGCAGCATCTGGCGGATGCCTTCAGCATTGCCTGGGTCGTGCGCCAGCAGCAGTTCGAGGTGGTGGCGTTTGACGGCGGGATCGGTGACGGTTTCGGCGATGATCAGATGCGCGTCGGTGAAATCGGGCTGCACGTCGAGCGCATCGCGCAGGGCGTCGAGCGCCTGCTCCGTCTCTTTGCGCCACAGATGGTCGAGCGCCGTCTCGTAGAGCGAGCGGGCGCGCACATGCAGCACACCGCCATACGCCAGCGGGCGAGCGGAGCGCGCTTCCTGCCCGGCGAGCCTGGCTTTCGCTTCATCGAGCGTCTCAAAACGGCGGTGACCCGCCGGGCAGATGAATACGCCATCGCGGACGTTCAACGTCATGGGTGCGCCGCAGCGCGCACAGATCACCTCGCTCATCGCCTCACCCCTCCCTGTAAAACATGCCTGCTGCCTGTCCGGTATGCTGCGCGCCGGATCGGGCAACCCGGCGCGCAGCGGAGGTCACGTCCGGCTGTGGTTGACCTTCAGCGGGCGGATGCGGTACATCACCCGCACCTCGCCCGGCTGAAAGCTGAAGCCGCGCCCGTAGTACTGATGTGACAGGGCGTCGATGTGGTCTTCCGCGCCCTCTTCCGTCGAGTCCACCACTTCGCCGCGCACTTCCATCCAGCGGTAGGGATTGGTCGGGTCGATCGCCAGCACCGCCACGCGCGGATCGCGCGTGAGGTTCTCATCCTTCTGCCGCCCACGCGCGGTGTTGACGCGGATGAAACCGTCGGCGTAGTCGCACCAGACGGGGGTCACCTGGGGCGCGCCGTCCGGCATCAGGGTGACGAGCGCCACCGTCACCGGGTTTTCCAGCAGGTCGATATGCGATTTGGGGATCATGAACACTGCACCTCATCAGATAGGGACGCCATTACAGGACATGGGGGATTTTGTCCACGATGATTGTATCTGGTCTGCACGACAGGTTCCCACTTTTCCAGCCGATCCCCAATCCAACGCTCATGCAGATGCCCTATGCTGATGCGCATCGACCTCATAAATCAGGAAACGCGCACACCCATGAAAGCGCACCCCGCCTTTCCGCCGGAATTCTTTCGCAAACAGGATGAACGGGATGATGACCTCTTTTACGCACAACCGCGCAAAGTGGTGCATATCGATGACCGCGCCATCGCCGCGCTGCGCGATCAGTTCGCGCTGCTGCTGCCGCGCGGCGCAGCGATCCTCGACCTGATGTCGAGCTGGCGCTCGCACCTGCCGGACGAGGTCGCCCCGGCGCGCGTCGTCGGCTTGGGGATGAACGCCGACGAGATGGCGGACAACCCGCAGCTCACCGGGCACATCGTGCAGAACCTCAACCGCAATCCGCGCCTGCCCTTCGCCGAAGCCGAATTCGACGCAGCGGTGTGTACCGTCAGCGTGCAGTACCTCACCCAGCCGATCGCGGTGTTCGAGGAAGTGCGGCGCGTGCTGAAGCCTGGCGGTCGCTTCATCGTGGCGTTCAGCAACCGCTGTTTCCCCAGCAAGGCGGTCAACGTCTGGCTGTCGCTCAACGATGCCGGGCACATGGCGCTGGTCACGCGCTATTTCGAGGCGGCGGGCGGCTGGGCGAACATCACCGCCTGGGCGAGCGAGCGCCGTGCCGCCCTGTGGGGGCAGGGCGGCGACCCGCTCTTCATCGTCTGGGCAGAGCGCGCCGGGGTCGAAGGCTGAACGCGCCTTCTAGCCGACCAGCCACACCTGCCATGCGCGGTAGCGCGCCTCGGCTGCCCCGGCGCGCGCGAGGGCGGCATCGGCATTGGCGCGCTGCCCCACCAGCAGCGCCTGATACGCCGCGATCGTCTCGTTCATGATCGCCGCGCGCAGGGCGTTCGGCGTGGCGGCACAGGCGGGCACATCGAGCGCGTCAGCATTGCCCGCCACCGCCTGCATGTCGCTGATCAGTCCGCGCACGGTCGTGGCGGGCTGCGTCGCCACGTCGATCTGGGCGGCAAAGGTGTCGAACTGCTGGCGCAGCGACTCGACGGCGGTGTACCAGCCGACCGCGCCGCACGCCACTCCGCTGCCGCGCGTGATCCCCAGCGCGACGGGCGAGTCGGCTTCCTGAAGCGCGCCCACTTCCCACAGCGCAGCGGTGATGGCGGCGTCAGTGCGCGTCAGGCGGGCTTCAGCGGCGCGCAGCACGTCGGACGGCACGCCGCCGGGTGTGGTCAGCGCGCGCACCCGTTCGATGCTGGCGTCCATGTATTCCAGCACGGCGGCGCGCGCCGCGCTCACGCAGCTCGCATCCATGCCGGGAACCTGAGCATCCGCCACCACTGCGCGGTAGATGTTCAGCCGCTCGATCAGCGCGCCTGGGTTGCGCTCTTCCTGCACCGATGCGGGCGTCAGGCGGGTGAACGGGCGGTAGGCAGCGGCGATGCTCGCCCACCACGCCGCCCGATCCTGGTCGCGGCAGACGACGGCAGCCTGAACAGGCGTGGCAGTTGCCAGCAGAAGCTGGATGACCGCATCGCCGACGACGGCGGGCGGTGCGGTCGGCTGGACAGCAGCCGCACCGGGCGCGCTGGTCGCAGCGGGGCGCACAGGCTGCGGCGCGACGACGGCGGATGCACCGCTCGTCAGCGCTGCAAAATCGATCGCGCCGCCTGGCAGCACGCCCAGCGCGCGCCCGGCGATGACCAGCACCGCACCGATCACCAGCATCACCAGCGCGATCAGCACGGCGGTGAATGCCACCTCGACGAAGCCGCCAATGACCGCGCCCATGTCCACCCCGCCGATGCGCGGGCGGCGCGGGGCGCGGGGCGCGTCGTCGTCCAGCAGGTCATCATCCTGGGTATCGGCGAACAGCGCCAGATCGATGTCGTCGTCGTCGTCCGGTTTGCGGCGCGCGGGTTTGGGCGGCTTCGGCTTGTGCGCTCTGGGCGCTTTCGGCTGCTTCGGCGCTTTCGGCTTGCGCTGAAAGCGGGCGCGATCCGGGCGCGGTTCCAGTTCACCGCGTTCGGTACGCCCGCGATCGACGGCGGCGGGGCTGGCAGCCAGCCGATCGGAGGTATCCAGCGCTTCGCCCAGCACCTCATCAAACGGGTCGAAATCATCGGGAAGCGAATTGCGATCGTTCATCCGTTAGTCCTTTGCTGGCGGGTGCAGGATGCCCGTGCCATCCGCCGCGCCGGGCTGATCCTGAAAATCACCCTCATGATATATCAGATCGTCCATCCCGGTGTGAACAGACCATTCGTCATGCAGCGCGCGCAGCCGCCGCCCGCCCCACCAGGCAGCCCAGCACGCCGCGATGACCAGCGCGTAGATGAGCAGCGACTCGCCCGCCCCTTCCAGAAAAGGGGCGGTGCGAAACCAGGTCGTCGGCGCATTGCCGAGCGCGTGGATACCGACGAGCAGGAACAGATTGTCGGTATACAGGTACAGCACGGTGAAGAAGACGCCGATCCCCAGCAGCACCCCCAGATCGACGACGATGGCTTCGGGCGTCATGCCCAGATAGAGTCGATTGGGGATGTGCGACAGGGCGAACACGCTCTGCGAGATCAGCACAGCGGCGATCAGCCGAATCCAGTTCAGCTCTTCCAGCCCCGTCAGGCGCAGATACACCTGCGGGAAGAGGAACCCGCGATAGGCGATCTCCTCGAAGAGCGCATTGCCGAATACCTGTGCCAGCAGCCCGCCGATCAGGATGTATGCCCCGGCGCTGTTCCACACCCAGGCGGGCTGGATGACGCCGTGCGCCAGCAGCCCGGCGATGGCGTGGATGATCTGCGCCACCAGCCACAGAGCGACCGACGCCGCCAGCGCGAACGGCAGCCCGGCAAAGCGGATGCCGATGTCCGTCAGGCGCAGATCGCCATCCACCAGCATCACCCACGTGACCAGCACGATCAGGAAGATGACATTCGCCACCAGCGAACCGGTGATCAAGCCGCCCGTCGCGCTGGCGAGCGGCTGGAACGCCCCCCCCGCGAACAGCACCAGATTGACCAGCGCCACACAGGTGAAATGCAGCAGGATGAAGCGTTTGGGCGCGCTGTGGCGTGCAGGGCGGATCGGTTCAGTCACAGGTCAGCAGTTCGATGCACGATGGACGGGACACAGGCACGAGTGTACCGCATCCTGAGGCGGGCTGGAACGCCCGTCCCGCTTTATTCGTGCAGGCGGGGCAGCAGCACGCGGAATGTCGAACCTTCACCTGGGGCGCTTTGCACATCGATGATGCCGTTGTGCTGATCGACGACCAGTTTGGCGATCGACAAACCCAAGCCGAAACCTGGGCGGTTGCGGCTTTTGTCGGCACGGTAGAAGCGGGCGAAGATGTGTTCCAGGTGATCCTCGGCAATCCCCGCCCCCTCATCGCGCAGGGTGATGACGACAAATTCCCCCTGAAGGCGCGCGCCGATCTCGATCAGACCGCCCGGCGGCGACGCCTTGATCGCGTTGTCGAGCAGTTCGCGCAGGGCGACGTGCAGCCCACGCGCATCACCCCGGATGCGCGGCAGATCGGGTTCGATGCAGCGCACGATCTGCACCTGATGACTGCTCAGGTTGAGCGTGTGGCTCACTTCCACATCGTACAGCATGTCCGGCACGTCCAGCGGAACGACATGCCGCTCGACGCCGCTCTCCAACTGCACCAGCAGCAGCATCCGGCTGACCAGATCGCTCACCCGATCCACGCTCTGCTGAATCTGCCCGACGCGGCTCAGCAGTGCCGGGTTATCATTCATGCGCTTGAGGATGTGCAGGCTGGTGTTGATCTGGCTGAGGGGCGTGCGAAATTCGTGCGATGCCGCCATGATGAACTCGGTCAGGATGCGGCTACGCTCTGTCTCCAGCGCCAGCTCAAGCGACTGATGTTCGGCAGCTTTGCGGGCGGTGATGTCGCGCACGATGTTTTGAAAGTAGTGCGGCGCGCCCTGATGGTTATACACCAACTGCGTGCTGACCTCCGCCGGAAAGCGCGAGCCATCTTTTCGCATCAGCACCCGCTCGAACGGATCGAGGCGCTCACCATTCAGCAGGCGGCGGATGTTCTCGTTGGAAGCGTCGATATATTCCGGCGGGATTATCTCGCTGGTCGTCATCCCGATTAGCTCTTCACGGGTGTATCCCATCATGTCCACCGCCGCCTGATTGACCATGATGATGTACATATCCAGCCCGACGATGAACACCGCATCGTGCGTGCGGTCGAACAAGCCTTCGAGGAACCGGATTTCGTCAACAGGCGGGAAAACGCTGTTCATAGGTGAGGAGAACCTTGATCTGTCTTGCCGATCTCGATGTAGAATTGATTTTCAGTTCATTATACACCCATGTGCCGTGAAAAATCTTCACGATGGCTGCGCAGTTTTGATCGTCTCGTCAGCCGGGCGGCGCACCACATCGCGCAGGCTGACGCCGACGCGGATCAGCCCGATCACGCCGAAGAGGGCATAGCCCACGATCGACACGCCGTGAAAGATGAAGCCCAGTGCGGTCGAGTCCGCCGCCGCCATGCCGACCGCATCCCCCGCCACGCGCACCGCGCCCTGAAACGGTCCGATCGCCGCCACGCTGATCGGGATAGCGATGCTGAACGACGCCATTGCCACCGCCAGCATCGACCCGGTGAGCAGATCGACGCCCTGCACGTCGATCGCCCGCTCCAGCGACCAGAATGAGACGATCGAGACGCCCCAGCCGACCGCTGTCCAGAACAGGGCGATTGCGGCGCGACGCGGCTGGCTGAACGGGCGCAACCCGTCGAACACCTCATCGGCGCGGCGCGTCAGGTTGAACCTGGCGGTGAAGGGCAGGCGCGCCTCCACCCACCCCAGCAGCCGATGTGCCAGCGCCGGCGCGCGCGACAGCCCCACCAGCACAGCGAACGCGATGACCGCTGCTGCCCCGAATCCCAGCGCAATCTGGGCGATGATCGGCGGAGCATCCGGCACGCGCGCAATGCCGATCGCCAGCAGCAGCACGCACACCACCACGTCGATGAGTCGCTCGACGACGATGCTGGTCGCGGCGGTGACCAGCGGCACGCGCTCGCGCCCTGCCAGCACCGCACGCGCCACTTCCCCGGCGCGCAGCGGGAGCTGATTGAGCAGCATCCCGATGTTGATCAGGTGGAAAGCACGCATCGGCGCGAGGCGGTCTTCGAGCAAGCCGCCGCTCCAGCGCATGGCGCGCGCCGCCAAGCCGAGCGGCACGGTCGCCAGCGCGATGAGCAGCCAGAGCGGGTCTGCCCCGGTGATGGCGCGCCCGACCTCTTCGAGCGGGACTCCGCGCAGCGCCAGCCACAGGAAGAGCGCACTCACAGCAACGCTGGCGATGAGCAGGATGATTCGACGCATCAGGTCAGCCTTTCATGAAATGAACGAAACAGGGTCTTGCCTCACTCCTCCAGCAGCCAGGCGATGGCTTTCGCCTCATCGTCGAACACATCGCGCGTGCGGGTCTGGTCGAGCGTGCGATCGACGAACATCTCCAGGATTTTGACGCCCGTCTCGCCGAAATCGCGCACCACGATGGCGGTTTTGCCCATGACGCGGTGCTGCGAGAACTGTCTGGCGCGCATCATCCCTTCGGCGCTCAGGTACAGGCTGTCCACCGCGCGCAGGTCGAGCAGCAGCAGCAGCGGGCGCGCCTCGTCCCACTCCAGCCAGATTTTCTCCATGTCGGCATACCACAATTCAGCGGCTTCCGTGCCCAGGCTGCTCAGCCGGTGCGCGATGATCCGCCCCTCCGCCAGGATTTCCTTGACCACCAGTTCAGATGCCATGTGCGTTCCACCCCTCACATCTCGCCTATGCTGACACAGCCGTGTGCAGATCATGTTCAGAAACCGCATGGCTGAATCATAGCCGACGATCGCCCTGCACCGCAATCACATGCCGGATCACCCCACAGTTTGCTATAATGCCCATAGAAAAACCGTTTTATTTGGGAGAATGTCTGATCATGCCTCTTTACGACGACCGTGCCCTTGCCGACCTCGCTGCCGCCCGCGATCACTGGGAATCGACCACGCTCAAACGGGCACTCGACCGAATGCCCGAAGCGCGCCAGACCTTCATGACGCAGAGCAGCACGCCGATCGACCGCCTCTACACCCCACTCGACGTGGCGGATACCGACTATCTGCGCGACATCGGCTTGCCCGGCGAATACCCGTTCACGCGCGGCATCCACGCCACCGGGCATCGCGGCAAACCCTGGACGATGCGGATGTTCGCGGGCTTCGGCACAGCCGAAGAGACCAACGCCCGCTACAAATACCTGCTCGAACAAGGCAACATGGGCTTGTCGGTGGCGTTCGACCTGCCGACGCTGATGGGCTACGACACCGACGCGCCGGAGGCGATCGGTGAATTCGGCAAGTGCGGCGTGGCGGTGGCGTCGCTGCTGGACATGGAGCTGCTGTTCGACGACATCCCGCTGGGCGACGTTTCGACGAGCATGACGATCAACAGCCCGGCGGCGATCATCTGGGCATTCTACATCGCCGCCGCCGAAAAGCAGGGCGTGCCGATGGCGCAGCTGCGCGGCACGCTGCAAAACGACATCCTCAAGGAATACAGCGCGCAGAAAGAATACATCTTCCCCCCCGCCCCATCGATGCGTCTGGTGACCGACACGATCGCCTTCGCTGCCGAACACATGCCGCAGTGGAACCCGATCAGCGTCAGCGGCTACCACATCCGCGAGGCAGGCAGCACCGCCGTGCAGGAACTCGCCTT
>CAZTLS010000011.1:4209-73274 GCA_964614405.1 uncultured Pleurocapsa sp. | reverse complement strand
TGCGACTCGAACAGCAGGCGCTGATTTTGCAGCACGATGTTCAGCTGCTCGGCACTGGCGGTGAACAGACGGCGGGCGCGGCTGTCGAACGTGCGGGGTGACTCATACGCCACCGTGACCACATCGGTCGTCCTGTCAGCAGAGCGGGCGATGATGGCGGCGTAGCTGCGTGTGCGTTCGCGCAGCAGCTCCAGCAGGGGGGCATCGGGCGGCGGATCGAGGACATTTTCGACGAACACCACCTCAACCGACGGTGTGCTGAACAAGCCGCTGGCGCGCATCCCCTTGAGCGGGATGTTGACCACCTGTTCGCCGCGTTTGGTGATGATGTGCTGCACGGCGATGTCGTCTCCCCCTTCGCGGCGGCGCGAGGCGACGATGTGCATGATCGAGTCAGCGTCGTCTGCCAGATGGCGGGAGATGGCGCGCAGCAGTTCGAGCGGGTCCTGGGCTGCCAGCAGCGCCTGATTGAGGGCGTAGAGCGTCTGCGTTTCACCGAGGTTGAGTTCTGTGCGGCGCAGCAGGGCACGGTTTTCAAACACGACCGCTGTCTGATCGGCGAGGTTGCGCAGGGCGCGCAGCGTCTCGACCGGGGTATGCACGGGCGCGCCGTGCGTCATGTAGATCAGTCCGTTGAGCGTCTGCCCGATCACCAGCGGCACGAGCAGCATGGCGACCACGCCGTCGGCGCGCATTCTGGCGCGTTCTGCTTCGGTGAGGAAGGGGTCTTCTTCGATGTTGGCGGCGTGCAGATATTCGACCGCGCCGAGCGCCTCATATGCCGGGTAGGAGTCCAGCGGGCGCAGCTCATCGGCGGCGAGGATGGCACTGCCGACGCGCCGTGCCACCACGCGCAGCGTCGGCGGCTGCACATCCGGCTCGATGAACGCCAGGTGCGCGCTCTGGTAGGTTTTGCCGCCGAAGACGAGGATGGCGGAGAGGATCGATGGCGCGTCGGACGCGCCGTAGATAGCGCTGGCGGCGGCGTACTGCGCTTCGGCGAGACGGCTGAGCGTCGTCTCGATCAGCGACTCGCCGGGCGGGGACGGGTTGGTGTCGTTCGGGTCGGGCAAATTCATTTCCACTCCCACACTTCCTCACCATTCAGCAGGCGGCGAATCTGGTTCGGGAAACGGTCTGGGTCGAGCGGCTTGCCGAGAAACCCGTTGAAGCCGGCTTTTTTGGCACGGCGCATCTGTTCTTCGCTGGCTTCAGCGGTGACGGCGCAGACGGTGGTGTCTTTGAGGCGGCTGTTGGCGCGCAGCTTGGCGAGTGCCTGATAGCCGTCTTCGTAGGGCAGGCGGATGTCCATCAGGATGAGATCGACGCGCGGCAGGGTGTCGGCAAACTGCACGACCTGCCAGCCGGAAGTCTTCCATTCGCAGCGCTGAATCCCCATGAACGCCAGCATCCGTGCGACGAGGACAAAGTTCGGGACGTTGTCCTCGACGACCAGGACGTGTGCCTCACTCGGCTCAATCGGGGTCGGACGGTTGGGGGTGCTTTGCACGTCGTTCATGCCCACTCCTGATATACGACAAAACCTCGTCGGGGAATTTATCGATGTCAATCGGCTTGGAGATGTACCCATCACAGCCTGCTGCAAGGCTGCGTTCCTTGTCGCCACGCATGACGTTGGCGGTGAGGGCGATGATCGGGATGTCGTTCAGGCTGGGGATGGCGCGCAGAGCTTTGGTGGCGGTCAGCCCGTCCATTTCCGGCATACTCAGGTCCATCAGGATGATGTCGGGCGGGGGAGACATCGACTGTGCCAGTTCGATACCCCGTCGGGCATTGTCTGCCTCGGTGATCTGGCATTCGAGGTCAGACGCCAGCAGCACGCGGCGCGCCAGCATCCGGTTTTCGCGGTTATCTTCGATGTAGAGGATGTGATACACAGCGCCTGTTCACTCCCGAAAAATGCGTGTGCCAACTCATGCTTTAGTTTAACATATACACTCTACTTTACATCTTCATTTTTGAAGAGCGCGTGACAAGGCAGACAGGCAGCATTTTTCGATGGCGTTTGTACTGCGCGCTGTGTGGGGATGAGCAGAGGTGGCTGCCTGCTGCCCATCCTTCAGACATGCCGCTGACGCTTAGCTCAAGCGAACGATCGATCGCCCCCTGCCCGACTCGTCGGTCGTGATCAGCACTGCGCCCAACTCGATCGCCCCCTGAGCGAAACGCCAGGGGGTATCGTCGTAGAGGCGGTTTCGCATCGCGCTGACGAATTTGTCAGGGTGATACCCCAGAATACCACCGGACGGTCCGGTCATTCCGACATCGCTCACGTAGGCGACGCCGCCGGAAAGGACACGCAGGTCGTTGGTGGGGACGTGGGTGTGCGTGCCGACCAGGGCGCTGATGCGCCCGCTGCTGGCGAAAGCGATGGTCAGCTTTTCTTCCGTCGATGCACCGTGAAAATCGACCAGCACGGCGTCGGTCTGGTCTTTCCAGGCTTCGAGCTGACGATCGAGCGCCGTCAGCGGGTCGTCCGCCAGGCGGAGGGCGTCGCGGCTGGCGAGATTGACCAAGCCGAGCCGCCTCCCCGCTTTGTCGATGATCGTCGCGCCGCGCCCAGGGGCGTTCACGCCGTAGTTGAGTGGGCGCAGCACGCGCGGATCGTCGTGGACAGTGCGCCCCTGCGCGCCGTCCCATGAGTGGTTGCCTCCGGTCACGGCGTCCACGCCCAGCGCCCACAACCGCGCCAGCGACTCGCGGGTCATCCCCGCGACGACGAAGCTGGCAGCGCCGGACAGTTCCAGATTTTCAGCGTTGGCGATGATGAAATCGGGCTGGTGCTGCGCCACGAGTTCGGGCAGCCGCGTCTCCAGGTGGTCGAGACCTGGTCCGACGATATCTCCGATGAAAATGATCTTCATCCCTTGATCGCTCCATCAACGAACGTCGTCAGCACGCGCCGACGCATGAGCAGAAAGAGGATTACAGTCGGCAGGCTGGTCAGCACCGATGCCGCCATGATCGCGCCCCAGTAATCCCCCCCTTCGGGGCTGGTGTAGAAGAGCTGCACTGCGACCGTCAGGGTATACGAACGCGGATTGCCGCCGCCGACCAGCAGGGGCCAGATGAACTGGTTCCACGTGTTGATCAGCACATAAATACCGACCGCCACCACTGGCGACAGATTCGCCGGGATCAGTACGCGCCACAGGATGTCCCACGAATGTGCACCGTCGATCATGGCGGCTTCCATGACCTCACGAGGGAAGCTCATGAAATGCTGGCGCAGCAGAAAAATCCCGAATCCGAGCGAGATGCCAAGCATGGGCAGGATCAACCCAGGCAGCGTGTTGATCAGCCGCCACTGTGCCAGCAGCAGGTAATTGGGGATGTAGGTGACGACGAACGGGACCATCAGGCTGAGGATGACCACACCGAGCAGCAGGTTTTTGAAGCGAAAATTGAAGTAGGCGAAAGCGAATGCTGCCGGGATCGCCAGGGCAAGCTGACCGAGCGTGACGCCACCAGCGAAGACGACGCTGTTGAGCAGGTAACGCGGAATGTCCATCTGCCTCAGCACCGCCTGATAATTCTCCAGGCTGGGCGGGAAGGTGAAGGGCAGGAGCGGATTGGTGGAGATGCGCTGTGGGTCGGTAAAACTGATCCCGACCAGGTAGATGAGCGGCATCAGAACGAGTGCCGAGACGATGATCAGGATAATGCGCGACGCCCAGGCTGCGCGCCGCCTAGCGATCATAATGCACCCGGCGATCGAGCAGCCGATACTGCAACAGGGCAAAGCCGCCGAACAGCACGATCATCACTACCGACATTGCTGAGGCGTAACCAGCGCGGAAGAACTGAAAGCCTTCCTGATAAACGGCGTACATCAGGTTGTTGCTGGCATTGGCAGGTCCGCCGAGGGTCATGACGCGGATCGGCACGAAGACATGTTCCAATCCCTGGATGAGCGTGATCACCAGCAGGAACAAGCCCGTCGGGGCGAACAGCGGCAGGATGACCCGGCGCATCAGCGACCAGCCGTGCGCCCCATCGACATATGCCGCTTCCAGATAGTCGCGCGGGATGGCTTTCAGACCAGCCAGCGCCAGCAGGAAGTGAAAGCCCATCACCTTCCAGTTGGCGACCAGCGCGACGGCGGGCAGAGCAGTGAACGAGTCGGTCAGCCATTGGATGGGCTGCGTCACGCCGAAGGGCTGGAGCAGCGTATTGAACAGCCCTGTCCGGGTGGGCAGGTAGAACCACACCCAGATCAGGGTCGCCACGCTGGTGGCGATCACAGTGGGGAAAAACAGCGCCGACTGATAAAAATCGACCTCTTTGTCGGCGAGCTGAAGCGTCAGGAACGCCAGCGAGACGGGCAGCGCCACGACCGCTGCGACCGCGATCAGCAGATAGACGAACGTCTGAACGATGATCTGACGAAAGTTGGGGTCGGCAAGCAGGCGGGCGTAGTTATCCAGCCCGACGAAATTCTGCCGATCGCGGATGATGTTCCACTCGTAAAAGCTGATCTGCACCGTCCGCGCCAGGGGATAAAAGACGAAAATGATGATGAAGATCAGCGCCGGGGCGATGTACAAATAGGGGACGATCTTACCAAGTCGCAGGCGCAGCTGCGTTCGCTCCCCCTGCCGTTCCCTGGCTGTGGTCTGTTCGCTGGATGCCATAGTGAGCCGTGTTTGTTTCCCGTCACGCGATCGAATTATAATACAGAAGAGGGTGCTGAATTCAGCACCCTCCTGACTTGAATTATCTTGCGCGATGATCGGGTTTCAGCCCGCTGCACCGCAGGGTTCATTGCCGATCAGGGCGTTGATTTCGTCTGCGGCTGTGTTGAGCGCCGCTTCCGCCGTACTCTGACCGCCCAGCGCTGCCTGCACCGCGCGGAAGAGCGCTGCGCCTGCTGCCAGCCCGTTTTCGCCGGGGAACGAAGTCCAGACGATCATATTTTCGATCTGGCTGGTCGCCACCTGCTGGATGGGATTTTCGGCATAGAAGGTCGCCAGATAATTCGGGTCTTCGGTCAGGCTGGGGATGAGCGGAATATAGCCCGTGCCCAGCGTCCACTCGGTGATCCCCTCGGCGGACACGAGATGCTGCGCGAAGCGCCATGCCGCTTCCTGGCGCGCCGGGTCGGTGGCGAAGAAGACCAGCATATTGCCGCCGGTGGGCAGGCGGGTCGGCTTGTCGCCGAACTGCGGGTAGGTGGTGGCGCGCAGTTCATCGAACGTCTTGTTCCGGGTGATCGCGCCGCGCCCGGCGATGCTCCAGAAGAGTGCGCCCGCCTGCCCCGTCCAGAAGACCGTGCGCGACTGATCGAGCGCGTTCACGGCATAGCCATTGGCAACCCAGTCCGCCCAGGTTTGCAGCGCTTCGATCGCCTCTGGCGAGTTAACGCCCGCCGCAAACGTGCCGTCCGCCTCGCACACCAGCAGGCTGCCGCCGTTGCTGGCGATCAGATTTTCGATCGCCCAGTTGTCGCCGGCATAGTCGATCGAGATGAGCGGCAGGTCGAGCGCTTCCTTGAAGCGTGCGGCGGCTTCCGTCCATTCCTGGATCGTGCGCGGCGGGTTGTCGGCGTCAAGCCCTGCCTGCTCGAACAGCGCCGGGTTGTAATAAGCGACCGCGTTGGAGAGCGAATACGCCAAGCCGACATGCTCGCCATCGACCAGCGTGAGGTCGAAGATATTCTGCGGAATGGCGGCGAAGGCTTCCTCGCCCCCATGCGCCTCGATCAGCGACTCGATGGAGATGTAGGGCAGCGCAGCACTGGTGTAGCTCAGGTAGGGCCAGCCGATCTGAACGACGTCCGGCGGGTTGCCGCCCGCGATCGCGGTCAGCGCATCCTGCACCAGCGTGTCGTAGCGATCCTTCGGACGCGACTCGACGTTGATGTCGGGGTTTGCCGCCTCAAAGCTGGCGATCAGAGCGTCCACCTGTGGACCCCCGAAAGCACTGGTATTGATGTTCCAGTACTCGATGGTGATCGGCTGCTGTGCAGCACCGATCCCGATGCTGAATACGAACAAAGCGCCGAGCAGTATGACGAACAAACGCAGTTTCATCATTTCAACTCCTGCAGACACGGATCACACCTGTAACATACCGCCACTCGGTTAATTCAGCAGCACAAAGGCGTTAAGCATGGTTAACGACAGCGGTTCAGGGTACGCAGATCGTCACACCCGCACAGGCAACCTCACCCCGTTTCGCCGCGCTCAACCGTCCCGTCGGAGAGGGCAGGAAACCGTCAGGTTTCCTGGGTGAGGTTGGGGCAGACATTGTCCCTGCCCGTAGGGGCGACGCAGGCGTCGTCCGACTTTATCCTCGACCTCACGATCCCCTGTCTGTGCGAAAAATCACTGAACAGAGGCGGGGCTACCCTCACAGCAGCGGTCAGTCAGGGGACTAAAGATTTACGTATATCTCTTGACAATCGCGCAAAAACAGGGTTATTCTGCTTTTGGAGGGTGACAGATCGAAACGGTTTCACCCTATCTTGCCCGCTGAATGGGCAGCTTCTCTCGCTCGACACTGACAGGAAGTCCTGTGATTATGATACGTGCAGCCGATCTCCCCGTACAAATCTGGCTCGAAATGCTCGACCCCGTTGAGCAGGATGCCTGCGATGTGGTGGTGAAGATGGAAAACGGACAGTACTATACCGCCATTTTCGTCACCCTGCCTTATCTGGCGCGGCAGATGGACCTGAGCTATGAGATGAGCAAGGAGATGCGCTACGCCGCCCCGGTGCGCTATGCCGCCTTGGAGATGCCGCACATCCTCGTCTCGCGCTGTGATCATGAGACGATCGAAGACACGATCGACAACCTGCTGGCACTGGACATTTTCGAGAACCTGTTCACCCAGGTGACGGATGATGATGACATCCCGGAACCTGCGCTGGGCAAGCGCGCCACCACCGAGGTCGCTGCGGTGGTCGTCAATGATGTGCTGCACATGGAAGACACCGGTTCCATGCCGCCGACGACCGTCGCCTGACGGCGACGAACAGACCCCCCAACCCAATCTCTGACCGCACCATCAGAAACGCGCACCGCTCGCCGGAATTGTCTCCCCTTCCGGCGGCGCAGCGGTGCGCATTGCCGATGCGCTATAATCACTGCCTGTCTCATTCTGTCAATCAGGAGTCATGCCGCACATGGCATCGCACGAAAACGGCTACGCCAACAGCCCGCTGTACCGCATTCGCCATTCTGCCGCGCACATCCTCGCGCAGGCGATGCTCGAACGCTTCCCGGAGGCGAAGATCGCCATCGGTCCGCCCATCGAAGACGGTTTCTACTACGACTTTCAGCTTCCCGCCCAGCCGACCGATGAGGACATGGCTTGGGTCGAGGCGCGCATGAAGCAGATCATCGCTTCCGGCGTGACGTTCACCGTGCGCGAGGTGAGCGCCGATGAAGCGCTGGCATTTTTTGCCGACCAGCCTTTCAAGCGCGAGCTGATCGAAGACCTGGTGCAGGGGCGCGTCGATGAGAACGGCGAACAGACCGCCGCCCCCGCCGAAAAGCTGACCTTCTACACGCAGGATACGTTCACCGACCTGTGCCGGGGACCGCACGTGAGCAATTCGCGCGAGATCGACCCCGACGCCATCAGCGTCACCTACAAGAAACCTGCCGGGGCGTACTGGCGCGGCGATGAGAAGCGTCCACAGCTCACGCGCATCTACGGCACGGCGTGGGAGTCGGCGGCGGAGCTGCACGATTATCTGCACCGTCTGGAAGAGGCACGCCGCCGCGATCACCGTGTGATCGGCGAAAAACTCGACCTGTTCACCTTCAGTCCGCTGGTCGGCAAGGGGCTGCCGCTGTGGAAGCCGAAAGGCGCGGTGCTGCGCGATACGCTGGAACGCTGGCTGCGCGACAAGCAGATCGAGAGCGGCTATCTGCCCGTCGTCACCCCGCACATCGGCAACCTGAACCTGTATCGCACGTCCGGGCATTACCCCTACTATGCCGACTCGCAGTACGCGCCGATTCAGGTGGATGACGAGGAATTTCTGCTCAAGCCGATGAACTGCCCGCACCACATCATGATCTATAAGAGTGAGATGCACTCTTACCGCGATCTGCCCGTGCGCCTGGCGGAATTCGGCACAGTGTATCGCTACGAACAATCCGGCGAACTGAACGGGCTGACGCGCGTGCGCGGCTTCACGGTGGACGACGCGCATCTGTTCGTCACGCAGGATCAGCTGCTCGATGAATACAAGGACGCCATCCGCCTGATCCAGTACGTGTTCGGCACGCTGGGCTTCACCGAATATCGGGCGCGCGTCGGCATTCGTGACCCGAAGAGCGACAAGTACGTCGGCAGCGACGAGGGCTGGGAGCGGGGCGCGGCGGCGATCATTCAGGCGTGCGACGATCTCGGCTTGCGCTATCACGTTGCTGAAGGCGAGGCGGCGTTCTACGGACCGAAACTCGACTTCATCTTCCGCGATGTGCTGAAGCGCGAATGGCAGTTGGGCACGGTGCAGATCGACTACAACCTGCCCGAACGGTTCGACCTCGAATACGTCGCCGAAGACGGGTCTCGCCAGCGCCCGATCATGATCCACCGCGCGCCGTTCGGCAGCATGGAGCGCTTCACGGGCATCCTGATCGAGCATTTCAACGGCGCGTTCCCGGTCTGGCTTGCGCCTGTGCAGGCGATGCTCATCCCGATCGCTGATCGGCACATCGACTATGCCCGCGAAGTGGCGCGCGCGCTCAAGGCGATCGGGATGCGCGTCGAGGTGGATGCGGGCAAGGCGCGCATGGGCGCGAAGATCGCCGCCGCGCGCGAACAGCACATCCCCTACCTGCTGGTGGTCGGCGACAAGGACGCGGCAGCAGGCGCGGTCAGCGTGCGCCTGCGCACGGATGAAGACCTGGGCGCAATGCCCCTCGATGAATTCAAGGCGATGGCGGCGCGCATCATCGGCGATTACAGCCTGGCGCTGCGCTGACTGCGCCCGATGTGACAAATCAGGGCGGGGCGGTGTCCCCGCCCGCTTTGTCGGGCTGCAGGGGCGTTTTCACGGGCGATCGACTGCCTTCATGGTGTATAATGAACGCGCTGTACGCAGCCCACCCGAACTGTGAAAGATTTTGCCCGTACCATGAACGAGACGCCCGCCCCGCCCATCCGCCTTCTGGCGGATTTTCAAGCCCGCTGCGGCAGCCCGCCCGACCTGATCGCCGGCGCGGGCGAACGCCGTGCCTGGGCTGTCGCCCATTTCACGGGCGGGGGATTCTACATCGTGCATCACGGCGACTCGACGGGCGTTACCCGTTTTGACGCCCGCACCGCCCGCCGCCGACTCACCCTGCTGCGCCGACCGATCCCCATCTGGGCGCGCTACGCCGCCGGGGTCGCTGCCCTGCTGGAACAGCCTCTCCCAGGCGCGCACATCGCCCTGTACAGCGACGAACCCGCTGGTCCGCGCCGCGCTCACGCGCTCGGCATGGCGGTGGCGGGGCTGTGGCAGCGCGCGCACGGGCTGCCTGATGACGAGCCGACGCTGTTCGCCATCGCCGAACAGGTGCGCCGTGCCTACGTCGAGATCGACGCCCAGCCGACCATCTACGGAAAGGCGCGCCCATGACGCTCATCTTCGCCATCGAGACTTCATGCGACGAGACGTCCGCCGCCGTCGTGCGCGATGGACAGCACATCCTGAGCAACGTCATCGCCTCGCAGATCGAGCTGCACGCGCGCTACGGCGGGGTATACCCGGAAGTCGCCAGCCGCGCCCATGTCGAGGCGATCAGCACGGTCGTCGATCAGGCGTGGCGCGAGGCAGGCGTGCAGCCCGATGAGGTGGACGCCATCGCCGTCACGCGCGGACCTGGGCTGATCGGTTCGCTGCTGGTCGGCGTCAGCTATGCCAAAGGGCTGGCGCTGGCGCTCGACAAGCCGCTGCTGGGCATCAACCATCTGGAGGGGCACGTCTACTCGCTGTGGCTGGGGCGCGATGAGGCGGAGATCGCTTTCCCCGCGCTGGTGCTGATCGTCAGCGGCGGGCACACCGAACTGCTGCTCATGCCCGAACACGGCGTGTACACCAGGCTGGGCGGCACGCTCGACGACGCGGCGGGCGAGGCGTTCGACAAAGTGGGGCGGATGCTCGGCTTGCCCTTCCCAGGCGGACCGCACATCGAACGCGCCGGGGCGAAAGGCAACGCGACCGCGTTCGATTTCCCGCGCGGCAAGAACGACGACTCGTATGATTTCAGCTTCAGCGGGCTGAAGACCGCTGTGCTGCGCGCTGCGACCGTGCCCCCGGCGCAGACGAAACACACCCCAGGCGCACCGCGCGATGACCGCGCCCCGGTGCTGCGCTCCGGGATCAGCGTGGCGGATGTGGCTGCCAGCTTTCAGCGCGCGCTGGTCGAGTCGCTGGTGAGCAAGACGGCACGCGCCGCCGCTGCGCACGATGCGTGTACTATTCTGATGGCGGGTGGAGTGAGCGCCAACAGCGCCCTGCGCGATGCCATGCACCGGGCGACGGCGCTGCCTGTGCTGTGCCCACCGCTCAGCCTGTGTACGGACAACGCCGCCATGATCGCCGCCGCCGCGCACCGTCATTTTCTGGATGGGATGCGCCATGATGTGGATTTGGATGCCGTCGCCACGTGGGCGCTGACCACCGATACCTACACGGAGATGTGACCGTTGGAACTGTACCTGATCCGCCACGCCCAATCCGTCAACAATGCGCTGGAAGATGATGCCGACCGCGTGCATGACCCGGAACTGACCCGGCTGGGGCACAAACAGTCGGCACTGCTGGGCGAATTCATCGCCAAAGCCCCGCGCCGCGATCCCTGGATGAACCCGGCGACCGGCTTCTCGCGCCAGGATGACACGATCGGCTTGAACCTGACACACCTCTACGTCAGCCCGATGTACCGCGCCCTGCAAACCACCCTGCCGATCGCGCAGGCGACCAAAAGCGCCCCGATCATCCGCTATGACATCTTCGAGCATGGCGGCATTTATCTGGAGAAAGGGGGGGTGATCACCCCTTTCCCAGGCAAGACGCGCAAGCAGGTGATGCAGGAATTTCCCCGCTTCGTGCTGGGCGAACAGCACGCCGATTACGGCTGGTATGATGTGCGTGCCGGGCGCGAAAGCTATGAGGATGCGTGCGCCCGTGCCATCAGACTGGCGATCGAGCTGAAAGAGCGCGCCGTGCTGGGCGACCGCGAAGCGCGCATTGGCATCGTCACACATGGCACATTCCTCGACCTGCTGATCAAGGCGCTGTTCGGGCAGCTGCCTACGCGCGTCCTGTATTTCCATCATTACAACACCGCCATCACCCGTCTCGACCTGACAGAGCGCGAGCGGGTGATCATCCGGTATATGAACCGGGTGGATCATCTGCCCGCAGACCTGATCTCGTAGGCGCGCCGGGCGGGGAAAGGGTCGTCATGCCGTTTGAACATGAGTCGCTGGTGGGGTATCTGTACATGGTGGGCGGGCGGGCGATCAGCCAGCCGCCGCCGGGCGCGCTGGTCGAGCTGGCTCCCCGCCGGGCAGCGCGCGGGCGCGAAGCCGATACCGTCTACCTGCTGATCACCCCCAGCGGCGAGACGAGCGCCCCGGCGAAATTCTACGACGAACTGGCGCGCGATGCGGCTGCTGCCTATTTCGAGGGCACGGGCAGCGTCACCGCCGGGATACGCGCGGTGTTCAATGCCGCCAACGACCGCCTGATCGACGATCTCGACCGCGCCCGACGTGCCGGTATCGCCCTGCCGCCTCCCGAAGCCGCGATGTTATGCGCCGTGCTGCGCGGCAGCGATCTGTTCGTCGGTAAGACGGGGGGCGGGGTGGTGCTGCTGCATCAGAATGCCCTGACCCAGACGTTCCCGGCGGACATCAGCGATGACGATCAGGTGTTTTCGCCGCCGCTGGGGGCGCTGCCGATCCCGGATGTGCGGATGACCCGCTACACCGTCTCGCCGGGGGCGCGTCTGCTCTTCAGCGATCCGTCGCTGACCGAACTGCCCATCGACACCCTGCGTGCCGCGCTGGGCGAAGGCGACATCGGCGCGGCGCTGGCGCACCTGCGCGAGCGGCTGCGGCACAATGTCATGCTGATGCTGATCGAACTCATCCCGCCGATGACACCCAGCCCTGTCCCGGCGCGCGTCGGCGAGTCGTCGGCGGCGATCGGCGGGCGCGAAACGCCTGCGCCCGCCGCACAGCCTGCGCAGTCCTCCCCCGCTGCTGAGACACCGCCTGAACCGGTCGTCATCCCGCGTGCCCGACGCGATGAAGCGCTGCGCGGCGCTGCCAGCAGCGTCGCCGACCGCACCGCCGGGGTGGTGCGGACGATCCAGACGATCTTCGAGCGCATCGTGCCTGCTCCGCCGGAAGGCGAACGCGGCTGGCTGGCGTCGCCCGCTGCCATCGGCGTGGCGGTGCTGCTGCCCGTCGCGCTGGTGGTGGCGGTGGTCGTGCTGTGGGTGAGCGGCACGGGCGCGTCTGAGTTCGACCAGTGCGTCGGGCGGGTGCAGACCGCCGCCAGCACCGCCAGGCTGATCGCCCCGGCAGATGTGCGCGGCACGGTGGCGGCGTGGAACGCTGTGCTGGTGGTGGTGAGCGAGTGCGAAGCGATGCGTTCGCAGCCCGACGCCGCCCTGACCGCCATCCGCCGCGAAGGGCGGAGCATTCTCGATCGGCTGCAGAATATCACCCGGCGTGCCCTTGTGCCGATTTACGCTTTCCCCAACGCCCAGCTCACCCAAATCGTGCTGCAAGGCGACGATGTGTATGTGCTGGACTCGAACAATCAGCAGGTGTACCGCATCACGCTGGCGGCGAACGGCTTGGCGGCGATCGCCGGATCGTATGAGCCGATCCCGGCGATGCGCCGGGGCGGGCGGGTGATCAACTTCGACATCGGCGACCTGATCGACATCGCCTGGGCGGAGAACGGCGCGGGACTCGCCGCCAGCAATGTGATCACGGCGCTCGACCGATCGGGGCTGCTGATCGCCTGTCCGCCGCGCTTTCTGCAGGACTGCACCGCGCAGCGCCTGCCCGGTGCGGAGACGTGGCGCGCGCCCGTCGCCATGCAGTACTGGGAGGGGCGGCTGTATGTCCTCGACCCTGCCGGCAACCAGATTTGGCGCTATGACCCGACGGGCGGCACATTCGCCAGCGTCCCGATCGAGTATTTCGCGGGGGGCACGCGCCCGGACATCACCAGCGCGGTCGATTTCGCCATCACCAGCGCGGGGGACATCTACCTGCTGCTGAACACCGGGGTGGTGGCGCGCTTTCGAGGTGGGCAGCAGCAGCCGTTCGCCTTCACTTTTCCGCCCGCGCAGAGCATGACCAACCCGCGCGCCATGTTCCTGAACCCCAACCCGGTGGCACAGGGCTTGTTCTTCGTCGAGCAGGGGCAGCGCACGCTGTTCGAGACGACGATGGCGGGCACGTTCATCAACGCCTGGCGCGCCGAGGATGAGGCGCTGTTTGCCGGGCTGAACCACGTGGCGGTGGACAGCGGCAACGGCGTCATCTACACCGTCAGCGGCAATACCCTGTTCGCCTTCCGGCGGGAGGGGTGATGTTCAGGGCTTAATTGCCAGTAAAACCGAGGATAATGAAACTGAGTACGGGCGTAGGGACTGGGATCAGCGGGGGACTGGCAAACCCGTTCTCGCATGTGCCTGCCCCCAACCTCACCCCGGAAAACTGGCGGTTTCCTGCCCTTCTCCGATGGAGAGGGGCAGTTGAGCGCAGCGAAACGGGGTGAGGTCAAATCACCTGCAGACACACTTTATGCCTGCAATTCACAGCACTTTGACGCCAGCGGCAGCACGTCTTCCAGTGAGGACGCCTTGTACAGGCACAGATGCACGTGCTTCAGCGTGAAAGTCGGCTTGCTGTGGTTGAACCGGACATGGTTGGCGATGCCGTTGAGCATCATCGGGATGACCTCGTTCACCTTCGCACCGCCGCTGCCCGTGCCGAACACCGGAAAGATGATCGAGTCGATCGGCTGGTAATGCGCTCCTTCGAGGTCTTCCCACCCTGGGAAGCGCACCGGGTCAAGCCCGCGCGCGGCATTTACCTCTATGATCTTCTCCAGGCAGTGTTCGACCAGTGCGCTGATCTGGTGCAGCGGGATGGGGCGGATTGCGCGTTCCACCTCAGAGGTGTCGAAACGCACCGCTGCGGCGTGGAAGATGTAGCGGATATGCTGTTGGGTCGCCAGCGTGCTTTCACGATGCCCGGCGTGCGTCACCAGCACATCGCCCAACCCCACCGGGCGGTGCGGGTAGATGAGCGACTCGCCAGGCGTCAGCGGCTGGAAATAGCGGTCGAGTTCCATCTGCACTGTGTCTTCCTCGATCAGCATCGCCCCACGCCGTTTCGCCCCGTTCAGGCGCAGCGCGGCGGAGACGGCGTGCGGCTCATGAAAGCGCGCCATCTGCATGTAGTCGTTCTCAGAATTGACGATGACGTCGATGCCGCTTTCGCCAGGCGTGCCGCGCACGTCGGCGATGTTGCCCACGCCGACGTGAAGCTGCACCCCCAGGCTGCGATCGCCGATCGAGAAGACGAACGAACGGGCGGGCGAGTAGGGGTCGATGTTGGGCGGGTTCGCCAGCTTGCGCTGAAGGGTTTGCAGGCGGGCGCGCCGCCTCTGATACGTCTCCTCTTCCGCTTTTTTCAGCTCGGCGCATAAATTTTTCCATGCCGTCTCATCATGCAGCGGGGGCAGGCTCCGCTTCTGGAGGTGTCCGATGTTCAGCCGCTCCAGCGACGCTTCGATCGCCCGGTCGGACGGATTGTTCAGCACGATCGGGTAGATGCTGATGCCTTCGGCGCGCGCGTAATCGACCTCGCGCTGCACCCAGTCCGACCAGCCGGTATCGCCCCGGTGACGTTCGAGGGTCTGCACCGCATCACTTTCATCGCTCACCTCGATCGAGCGGATCAGCACCACCAGCACATCGGTCTCGCTCAGTTCCTGCATCAGCTTCTCTGTCCAGGCGACCCCACCGACGAGGTTCTGGTCGAAGTAGATTTCAAACTCCTCGGTTTCCTCAAATTTTCGGTACACATCCAGCACCAGCTGGGGCGGGATTTTGCGTTCTCTCCCTTCGCTGTCGGTGACGATTTCGCGGCGATAACTGATGAACAGGCGCGGCTTGCGTGACATGGTGCAGGCGTCCTTTCCCCGAACACTCCGATCATGGGCTGTCAGTATAGCGCGCCGTGCAGCCCATCACCATCTGTGCATGAACAAACCGTGAGTGGGGTAAGCGATCGCGGCGGCGTGCGCGTCTGGTCTGTATCTGCTCATCATTGTCCTGGAAGGATTGCCATGTCGATCATGCGTTTCGCCCTGCTCATCCTGAGCGCCGCTCTCATCGCGGCTTGCCAGCCCGCCGCTGCCCCTGCCACCACACCGCCCACCGTCCCGCCGACGATCGCCCCTGCTGGCGGCGCGCCGACCGCTGCCCCGCCGGATGCGCTGGAGGTGCTGCCCGAACCGCCCGAAGAAGGCGAAGCCGGCGCGTCGGCGTCATGGCTGGCGCTGCCGCTCATCGACGCGCGCACCGGAGGGCGCTTCACCCTGGCGGACTTCCGGGGTAGGACGGTGTTCGTCGAACCGATGGCGACGTGGTGCAGCAACTGCCGGATGCAGCAGAACACCGTGCGTGAGGTGCGCAACCAGCTCAACGATGACGGCATCGTCTTCCTCTCGCTGAGCGTCGAGACGGCGCTCTCGCCGGCGCAGCTCCTCACCTACGCCGAACGCCAGAATTACGGCTGGTCGTTCGCCGTCTCCACGCCGGAGCTGCTGGAGGCGCTGGTCGGACATTTCGGGCGCACGGTGAGCAATCCCCCGTCCACGCCGCACTTCATCATCGCGCCGGATGGGACGGTCAGTGCGCTGTCCACCGGGCAGCACAGCGCTGAGCAGATCATCAGCGCCCTGAATGCCGCGCGCGGCGCATAGCCTCTTACGTTGATGCGCAGGGCGTGGGGAATACCACGCCCGGAAATGCACTCTGATGAACCAACTCCTTGAAGCCTTCGCCCTGGGCACGACTGCCATCCTGACCAATGCCTGTCTGCTGCCCCTCTATCCGGGTCTGCTGGCATTTCTGGCGGGCAGCGCCGATGATACGCGCGCCCGCCGCGCTGCGCCGCTGCTGGGCGTCATCGTGCTGCTGGGCATTCTGGTGATGATGCTGCTCATCGGCTTCATCCTCTATCTCATCGGCGCGACGTTCGGCGATGTGCTGATGATCATCCTGCCGGTCGTGTATGCCGCCGTCATCGTCATGGGCGTGCTGCTGCTGCTCGACCGCAACCCGTTCGCCCGCCTCGCCGCCGGGCGCGCGCCGCTGCTGAGCAATCCGTATGGGTCGGCATTCGCCTACGGGCTGCTGCTCGCGCCGATGACCCTGCCCTGTACCGGACCGATCATCACCAGCGCGTTCGTGCTGGGCGCGCGCGATGCCGGGGCGCTGGTCGATGGGCTGCTGTATTTTCTGGCGTTCGGGCTGGGGTTCGGCTGGATCATGGCGCTGCTGCCGCTGGCGGCGCTGCCCCTGCAGCGGCGCATCGTCGGCTGGCTGGCGCGGCAGCACACGACGCTCAACCGCACGTCCGGCGTGCTGCTGATCGCCATCGGCATGTTCGGCGTGCTGACGGAGATTCTGCCGCAGATCAGCCCGATGTTCGAGATCGCGCCGATCGGCTGGCTGATCTACTGGCTGGCGGTGGCAGGGGTGATCGCCGGAATGTGGGCTCTGCGTCCGAGGGTAGCGGGGTAAACGGACACGCCGACCTGGGATGTGCAGGATCGGCGTGTCCGTTGTGCCTGGGCTAACGGTTGTACAAATCAATGCGATTGCGGTTGTTCCGGGTGTACTGGAACACATACTGCCGTGCGCCGTCACAGCTTTGTGTCCTCATGGCGTTACGGCTCAGTGTGTAGGTGATGCGATTAATGCCGCTGGTCATGTCGTTGTCGAAACGCACCTGAAAATCCGGTGAGCTTTGCGATCCGCTCCGGTATTCCCACGAATGCCAGCGGCGGTTGTTGCTGTTCACCGAAGTCGATGTCCAGCTTTCCGTGCCCCAGCGATAATCGTAGTTGATCGTGGTATTCGTCTCATTGATGATGCACACCACACCGTAGCGGTTGCTGCTGACTGGTGAACCAGACAGGCTTGCCGAGAACGTGCCACGATGGTTATTCCCGCTTGAATACGACCCGATCCACACCTGATAGTAGCCGCTGGCGGGGCTGGTCAGGTAAACACGCGGATTGAGGCTGCCCCCGCTGTCATCATCACAGTACCAGCGATTGCCAGGCGCGCGCACCACCATCGTGGTATCGCCGCTGCTGGCGGTGAAATTGAACGTGACTGCACTGTAACCGTTCTGCGAGATGTAGACCTGAATATCGGGAGCGTGAGTCGCATATCCCCGGCAGTTGCTCAGATGACGGCTGATGCTGCGTGAACCGCCGGAGAGGATGCTGGCACTGGCGTATGTGTCGCCACTTCCCACTGTGATTGTGCCGTAATTGGGCGAGAGATCAGGATTCAGTTCCTGAGCGAATGCCTGCGTCGCAGTCAGAAGCATGACTGCGACGATCACGAAAAGAACGACCGTTTTTTTGTGTGACATGAGCTTATTCCCCCTGAAAATATGGCAGAATGCCGTATTTTCATCTTACGCTCATTGTCTGGATTTGAATATTAAATAAATTTAATATCGGAAAATTACGGAGTATCCCTGAGCGCACATACAGATGCGCTCCTACCCCTCGCCATGCACCGCTGCCAGCGCCGCATCGACCTCATCGGCGACGCTGTACAGGTCGCTCAGCGGGCGGCGCAGGAACCCCTCAGACGCCATGCGCTCCATCATCGCCAGCAGCGGATCGTAGAAACCGGTGCTGTTGAGCAGCACCAGCGGTCGGCGCGTCTGCGAGAGGGCGCGCGCCGTCATGATCTCGAACAGCTCCTCCATCGTGCCCACCCCGCCTGGCAGGGTGATGAAGGCGTCGGCGCGCGAGTCCATCAGCGCCTTGCGCGACCGCATGTCCTCGGTGACGACCATCTCGGTGGCGTCGCTGAAGGCGAATTCGACGGTGAGCAGAAAGCGCGGGATGACCCCGACCACCCGTCCGCCCGCCGCGTGCAGCGCGCGCGCCACCTCGCCCATCAGCCCGATGCTGCCGCCGCCGTAGATGAGCGTATCGCCGCGCGCCGCCATCGCCTCTCCCAGACGGCGCGCCTCGTCGTAATAAGCCGGAGCCAGCACTGTGCTGGCGGAACAGTACACACAGATATTCACCGGAGTTCGTCGCCTGTCATGCCGTCGTGATGCCCAGCGCCTTTGCCAGGTCGTTGGCGTGGTCGCGCTCGTGGATCGCCATCATCTTGAGGATTTGCGCGACGGAGAAGATGTTCAGGCTGGCGTGCCGCCCCTGCCTGTCGAGTGCCGTCTCATCGACCGTCTCCAGCCACGTCAGCAGTTCCGCGCGTGACTCGGCGAGGGCGGCACGCGCTGCTTCGGGCGTGACGCCGACGCTCTTCTCGACCGACCGCCGGTTGTAGCGTTCGAGGTCGAAATCGGCGGGGATGGGGTCTTCGCCAATGGCGATCTGCTGCACGGTGCGCGTCTGCCCGCGATCGGAGATCATCAGGTGGATGAGCAGTTGATACACCGTCCAGCCCGCGCCGTCGCTGTAGACCTGTCGGTCCCACCTATCGCCGACCTGATCCAGCACGATGTTCAGCACATCACGTGCTTCCGCCAGCCTCGCCTTGAGTTTTTCGATCTTTTCGCTCGCCATGATCACCTCGTGAATACAGCCAGAGTATCAGGTTGATGGGTCGCCCAGAAACATGACATGTAGGGGCGACCCACCGGGTCGCCCGCAGGTGGTCGCCCGCAGGTGGGGCGCCCAGAAACATGCCTTTCTGCTGGGTCATCAGCAGGTCACTGCCATGTCGTCGGCAGCGCATCCTGATCGAACACCGCGTTGAGCGGCTTGACCTTCTCCGCCCAGCCTGGCACACGCGGGAAGAGCAGTTCCGCCACGCGGTATGCCTCTTCCAGATGTGGATAGCTGCTCAGGATGAAGGTGTCTGCGCCGATGGCGCGGTATTCTTCGATGCGCTCCACCAGCGTGTCCGGGTCGCCGACCAGCGCCGTGCCCACGCCCTTGTTGATCAGCCCGATGCCCGCCCACAGATTGGGGCTGATCTCCAGCGACTCGCGCGAGCCGTGATGCAGCTCCGTCATGCGGCGCTGCCCCACCGAGTCGAAGCGCGCCAGGTGCGCCTGTGCCGCCGCGATCGCCCCTTCATCCACCATGCTCAGCACACTTTCCGCCGCAGCCCAGGCATCTTCAGCGCGTTCGCGCACGAAGATGTGCGCGCGCACGCCGAAGCGGATGGTGCGCCCAGCCTTCTCCGCCCGTTCGCGCACCTGGTCGAATTTTTCCTTCATCTTCAGCGGCGGTTCCGCCAGCGACAGGTACAGATCGACATGATCGCCCGCCACCTCGATCGCTTTGGGTGACGATCCGCCGAAATAGAGCGGTGGATACGGGCTTTGCACGGGGGGCAGGGCGAGCTGACCGCCTTCGATGTGGATGTGTTTGCCCTCAAACGTGACGGGTGAGCCGCTGAACAGCTTCTTCCATACCGTCAGGAATTCGTCGGTCACTTCGTAGCGTTCGTCGTGCGAGAGGAACGTGCCATCGCCCTTCAGTTCGACCGGGTCGCCGCCGGTGATGATGTTCAGCAGCAGCCGCCCGCCGGAGAGACGGTCGAACGTCGCCGCCATGCGCGCTGCCAGCGTCACCGACAGGCTGCCTGGGCGCACGGCGATCAGGAATTTCATGCGCCGGGTGATCGGGATGAGCGACGACGCCACCATCCACGAGTCCTCACAGCCCATGCCCGTCGGCAGCAGCGCCCCGGTGAAGCCGAGCGAGTCCACCGCGCGCGCCACCGACTCCAGATAGGTCAGCGTGGTGTTGCGTCGGCTGACCTGCGTGCCCAGAAACCGCGTGTCCCCCATGCCGGGGATGAACCACAGAATGTCCATGTTGTCGAATCACCTTTCCTGTTTTGAAAGAATATCACCATTATGACCGTGCCAGTGCCGCCACCACCATATCGAGCGCTGCGAGGGTGCGCGCTTCCGTCTCCGGTTCGGCGAACCCGTGCAGCACCCCATCGCGCACGTCGAGCGATTTGTCCACCAGATACAGCCCAGGCAGCACATGATACGCGCCCAGCGCCGCGCACAGCGGACGCAGCGCGTAATCGACCATCAGGCTGTGCGCCGCCGATCCGCCGATTGCGACGGGCAGCACGATCTTGCCCGCAAACGCATCGCCGGGCAGCAGGTCGAGGAACGTCTTGAGCGTCCCGGTATACGCCGCCTTGTACACGGGCGTCGCCACGATGAGGGCGCGCGCCGCGCTCACCTGCGCCGAAGCCGCCCGAACGCTTGTGCCGTCATATCTGCCATGCAGCAGTTCTTCCGCATCGAGGTCACGCACATTCAGCACCAGCGCGCGCAGGTCGGCGCGGGCGAAATGATCGGCTGCGTAGACCATCAGCGCGCTGGTGCGCGAGGGCGCGGTCGGGCTGCCGGCAATCGCCAGGATGAAGGTGGAGGGCTGAGTCATGGAGTCGTCTTTCCGCGACATGCGCGCGTGTGTGAATTCAGGAATCCTTGATTCCGATCATAAACCAGTCTGCGCCTTAATGCACCACCTGAGCGGGTTCGATGCGCCCCAGCCGCCGCAGCCCAGGCGACCAGCGCGCGATCGCCGCGACGGTGATCAGCGTGCCGATGCCACCCAGCACCACCGAGCCGATCGGTCCGAAGATCGCCGCCGTCACCCCGCTCTCGAAGCCGCCCAGTTCGTTCGACGCGCCGATGAACACGCTGTTGACCGCCGAGACGCGCCCGCGCATGGCGTCCGGCGTGTACGTCAGCACCAGCAGATGCCGCACCACCACGCTGATGTTGTCCAGCGCCCCGCCGATGAGCAGCATCGCCGCTGACAGCCAGAACGACTGCGACAGCCCGAAGATGATCGTCACCACGCCGAAGCCCGCCACCGCCCACAGCAGTGTGCGCCCGGCGCGCTCGAACGGCGGACGGCGGGCGATCCAGAATGCCATCAGCAGCGCCCCGACCGACGGCGCGGCGCGCAGGATGCCCAGCCCGGCGGCGTCCACCTTCAGGATGTCGCTGGCAAACACCGGCAGCAGAAAGACCGCTCCGCCGAACAGCACCGCGAACATGTCCAGCGTGATGGCGGAGAGGATGATCGGCGACTCGCGCAGGAAGCGTACCCCGCCGCGCAGTGCTTCCAGCGGCGGCTCGTCTGCATCGACCTGCCCCTGTGGGCGCGTCTCGATGACCAGCACGATGCCGACCAGCAGCAGCCCGCCGACGATGTTGACCAGGTAGACCACCGCTGCGCCGCCCGTCGCGGCGATCAGCAGCCCGCCCAGCGCCGGACCGAGGATGGCGCTCAACTGCCACACGCTGGTGTTCCAGGTGATGGCGTTGCGAAATTCGCCGTCGGGCACGGTCAGCGGGGTGAGCGCGCCCTCCGCCGGGTTGTTGAACGCCCGCGCCGCGCCGACCAGCGCCAGCACCGCGTACAGCACCCACAATTCACCCTGACTGAGCGAGATGAGCAGCAGCGCCAGCGCACAGGCGACCAGCACGAGCTGCGAAATGACCAGCACACGGCGGCGGTCGTAACGGTCGGCGGCATAGCCGCCAGGCAGCGCCAGCAGCATGACCGGGACGATCTGCACCAGGCCGACCAAGCCGAGCGCGAAGGCGTCGCCCGTGCGGGCGTACAGCTCCCAGCCGATGCCGACGCTGATCATCTGCTCACCGATCTGCGCGGCGAAGCGCCCGATGATCAGCAGCCGAAAACTGCGGAAGCGCAGCGCCGAATACGGGTCGCGCCGCGCGGGAGGGGGGTCTGAGATGTTCACGATTCTGGAAATGTCCATTCATAGCGGGCACATGCCCGCCCGTGCCGGAGGTCGTTCAGGAGAGATTATCTACAAATTCGCTCACTGTGTCGAATCGTTCTGTCGGGCTTTTCGCCAGCGTCCGCATGACCGCCAGCGCCGTGCGCGCGGGGAGATCGCGGGCGAAGGCGCGCGGGTCAGGCGCAGGCTTCTGCAGGTGACTCATGATCAGCGCGGCGGCGCTCTCTTCGCGGAAGGGCAGCCGCCCGGTGAGAAGCTGCCAGGCGACCACGCCGAGCGCGTACTGGTCGGCGCGCCCATCGACATGCGAGGTGTCGAGGATCTGTTCCGGCGCGATGTAGTCGAGTGTGCCCAGCGCGCCCGCGCCGCCCGTCAGGGCAGTGTGCGCCGCCTCCAGCCTGGCGATGCCGAAATCCATCAGCACCGGGCGGACGCCGGTTTCGCCCTGCCCGCTCTGGCGCTGAAGCATGATGTTGTGCGGCTTGACATCGCGGTGGATGACCCCGCGCGCGTGGATGTAATCGAGTGCGCTGGCGATGCCGCGCAGGATCGTCACTGCCGCTTCCGGGCTGAGCGGCCCCGTCCGCGACAGCATCGCCGCCAGCGTCTCGCCTTCGATGACCTCCATTGCAATATAGAAGATGCCTTTTTCCTCGCCCGCCGAATACACGCGCACGATATTGGGGTGGTTGAGGCTCGCCAGCGTGCGCCCTTCGCGCTCGAAGCGCGCCCGGAACTGCTCATCGGCGGACAAGCCAGGCGCGAGGATTTTGACTGCCACATCCCGGCTCAGGCTGATCTGGCGGGCGCGGTAGACCTCCGCCATGCCGCCCCGCCCGATCAGCCGCATGAGCAGGTAATCGCCAAACTGTTCGCCAGACAGCCCGTCGTGTGGGCTGCGAACCTGCTCCAGCGTCTCCGTTGACAAGGCTTCAGCGGTGGCATCGCGCGATGAGTCCTGAGTGGGGGTCTTGCTGATCGGCATAAGCTGGGCGTGAGGGAAGAAGCGCGTGTCGATGACGCGGCGCAGCCGTTCGCGCGTCGGATTGAACAGCACCGCCACCGCCAGCGACGCGGCTGCCAGCGCCAGGCTGGATTGTTCGCCCCCGGTCAGGAAGAGCGCGACCCGCTGCACGATCAGCACCGCACCGATGAATACCCCCGCCAGCACGATCGTCAGCCCACCCGTGACCAGCGCCCGCCCGATGAACATATCCGCATCCCACAGGCGGTAGCGCGCGATCGAGAAGATGATCGTGACCGGGATCAGGCAGATGCCCACCCACCGCCCGATGACCGTGACCATGTACAGCACCAAGCCCTCGTGCGTCCCTCGCAGCGTGTTCATGATGATGACCGCCCCGCCGACGAAGACCACGTACAGGACGAATGTGCCGATGACGCCGACGACCACCCATTTGGTCTGCTGCTGCTGCGTCGGGGTGAAATGACGGCGATAGCCGTTCAGCACGACGGAAGCGGGGATGGCGAAGGGCAGGGCGATGATCAGGAAGGTCGATGGGGTCAGGTTGCGCATCACATCCAGTTCCGGCACGACCCACCACGAGAGGACCCACACGGCATAGCCCACCGCCACGACCCACACCCAGCGCGGACGGAACCGCCCGTCCGGGAAGAGCAGCAGCATTGTGGTCGTCATCCACAAGCCCGCCCCCAGCATCAGCCTGGCGAGCGGGCGCGTCGTCTCGCCGTCCGACAAGCCGATCGTGACCGTCGAGATGGCGGCGCTGAAGAGCAGCAGCATCATCGACGCCAGCACCGCCATCAGCTCATCCGGCTTGCGGAAGAACAGCAGCAGCGCGCACACGAAGAAGACGAGCAACCCGGTGGACTCCACCACGATGAAGGCAATGCCGCACGCCTCAAACGTGTCCTGGGAGAACGCGCTGCACACGAACGTCTGGGCGCGCAGGAGCGCCAGTTCCCGAAAGCCGATCAGGTAGAGCAGCCATCCGCCCACCAGCAGCACCCAGATGATGTGCAGCGCAGTGCGCCAGCCACCGCGCAGGACGCGCGTCGGCGTGGGGTGGGTGGGCAGGGGGATGGTGGCGGAGTCAGCAGGGTGGGTGTCGTTCATGTCAGCGCCTCCACGAATGCACCAGCGCGGTCGAAGCGATCATCGGGGTCTTTGGTGAGGGCGCGCAGCAGCGCCAGCCCGGTATGTACAGGCAGTGCCGGGTTGATCGTGAGCGGGTTGGGCGGAAGTTTCTGCAGGTGGCTCATCATGATCGCCCCGGCATTCGGCTCATTGAACGGCAGCCGCCCGGTCAGCATCTGCCATGCCACGATGCCCAGCGCGTAAATGTCGGCGCGGTGATCGACGCGGGCGGTATCGATGATCTGTTCCGGCGCGATGTAATCGAGCGTGCCGAGCGCGCCCTGCCCGGCGGTGAGCAGCGTGTGCGACGAGAGCAGCCGCGCGATGCCGAAATCCATCAGGATGGGGCGCACCCCGCCCGTCGCATCGCCCAGCGGTTCGAGCATGATGTTGTGCGGCTTGACATCGCGGTGAACCACCCCTCTGGCGTGGGCATGGTCGAGTGCGGCTGCCACCCCGCTCAGGATGGGCAGCGCCTCCGCCAGCGGGACGATCGGATTGCGCGCCAGCCGCTGCGCCAGCGACTCCCCCTCAATGAACTCCATCGCAATGTAGAACACGCCGTTGTGTTCCCCCGCCGCGTATACCCGCACGATGTTCGGGTGGTTCAGGCTTGCCAGCGTGCGCCCTTCGCGCTCAAAACGGGCGCGGAACTGCCCTTCATCGCCCAAGCCTGGCGAAAGCGTCTTGATCGCCACATCGCGGTTCAGCCCGGTCTGGCGGGCGCGGTAGACCTCTGCCATGCCGCCGCGCCCGATCATCTCGATGACGCTGAAACCCGCGAATTCGTGCCCGGTCAGCGTGCCCATCCTGGCGGGCGGCGGTGGGGGGACGATGGCGGTCGCTTTCTCTGGCGGGCGCGCAGGGATGAGCTGCGGATAGAAGCGGGCATCGATCGCCGCGCGCACCCGTTCGCGCACCGGGTTGAACAGCAGCGCCACCGCGACCGATGCCGCAGAGAGCGCCAGCGCCGCCTGTTCACCGCCCAGCAGCATCGAGGCGACGCGCTGCACCAGCAGCGTTGCGCCGACGAACACCACGATCAGCACGGTGGTGGCGAGGGTGATCGCGCCTGCCCGCCCGATCACCAGATCGACATCCCACAGGCGATAGCGGATGATCGCCAGCATGATGGTGATCGGCACGATCGTCAGCGCCAGCGAGCGCAGCGTCATCGCCGCGATGCTCAGCCAGATGCCGAGCATCGTTCCATCGAGCAGCAGATTTGCCAGCACACCGATCATCCCGAACAGCAGCAGCAGGCTGATGGTGCTGATCGCGCCCAGCACCACCCATTTGCTCTGCTGCTGCTGGCGCGCGTTCATCACCGTGCGATAGCGGATGAACGCCACGACGCCTGCCGGGGCGATGAGCAGCGCCATGACCGGGAAGATGAGCGGGCTCGTGCCCGCCAGTTCCGAAATATCGAAGATCGGGATGACCCACCACGACAGGAAAAAGAGCAGATAGGCGATCGGCAGCAGCAGCGTCCAGCGGGGTTGAAAGCGCCCATCTGGAAACACCACCAGATGCGTGGACGCCAGCAGCAGGTTGACCCCGCCGACGACGCGCACGAGCGGCTGCATCGCCGGGTCGAGGGCAAGCCCCAGCGTGACGGCGCTGGTCGCCATGCTCAAGCCGAGCAGCATGATCGCCCCGGCGACCGCCATCACCTCATCCGGTTTGCGGAGGTAAAGCACCAGGGCAGAAACGATGAAGACGACCTGCGCGATGACCTCGACCGTGATGTTGAGGACGGTGCAGACGGTCACCTCCTGCTCTGTGGAGAGCCGATGACACACGGCTGTGACGGCGCGCATTGCCGCTGCTTCCCGAAAATGGATGGCATAGGCGATGACCAGAGCGAAAACGAGGAAGAAGAGCAGACCCAGCCCGGCGCGGGCTGCGCCGCGCACATGCAGCGCCGAGGCAGAGTCGGTGGTGCTGATCGGGTTCATGATGTCGGTCGATGCCCACCTGTGTCCGGGTAGTAGCTCAATCGTATCGCATTTGTGTCAGAATTTTTACGGGGTTTCTATCAGATGGTCATGCCAGCGCCTGCACAAATGCCCCGGCGGAGTCGTAGCGCTCGTCCGGCTCTTTGGCGAGTGCGCGCAGCAGCGCCAGCGCCACATGGGTGGGAATGTCCGCGTTGAGCGTGCGCGGGTCGGGCGGGGGCTGACGCAGCAGGCTGAAGATGAGCGCCCCGGCATGGGCTTCGTGAAAGGGCAGCCGTCCGCTGAACATCAGATAGGCGACCGTGCCGAGCGCGTAAATGTCTGCACGGTGATCGGCATCTTCCAACCCGGCGATCTGTTCCGGCGCGGCGTAGTCGAGCGTGCCCATCATACTCGTCCCCTGTGTCAGGATGGTGTTCGCGCCGATCATGCGGGCGATGCCGAAATCGGTCAGGTAAGGGTGAAGCAGCGCGCTGTCCTGTGATCTGCCCATGAGGATGTTGTGCGGCTTGACATCGCGGTGGATGACCCCGCGCGCGTGCGCGTGATCGAGTGCGCTGGCGATGGCTTTCAGGATGGGTTCTTCGCTCACCTCGGCAGGGTGAGGCGCATCATGCGTGGCGAAGTAGCGGCTGTCGATCAGGTGTTGCAGTCGGTGGCGAACAGGTTGGAAGATGAGCGCGATGCCGAGCGCCGCCAGCACGACCAGCCGCGCCATCGGTATGCCTTGGATCGGTTCGGGGATGGGGGGGGGGCGGTGCGGGCTGTCAGAGCGTCATCAGTCAGGCGCATACACTGGGGTCTCGTTATCGACCAACGATCACGACGATCATATCGTGGATTATACCCGCGTTTGCACCGTGACACCCATGAAGGATTCTGATGGTTCATGCGTGAAGTAGGGGCGATACACACGCCATCAACTCTCTTTAGTGACAGACTGCTAAAACAGCGTCATCTGCCCGCCATGCCCGCTTCGCAGCGACCGGGCGGGCAGCAGCCCGTGCGCCTGTGCCCATGCCGGGTCGCCCCCGTCCCAGCCGAATCGCTCGAAATCCACCCGGTCGGCGGCGTCGAAGACCACCCCCTCTGCCAGCAGCCGCTCGCGCTGGAGTGCCGCGCCCCGGCTACGTTCCGGCAGGCTGATCGTCCCCCGACTGTTGATCACCCTGTGCCAGGGCACGCGCGCGTCATCCGGGATGGAGACGGCGTTCATCGCATCGCCCACCCAGCGCGCGCCCAGTCTGGCGTAGTCGTCCGCCTCGACGCCGGGCGGCGGCGGGATCATGCGCGCGATCTGGCTGAATGTCGTCACCTGCCCAGGCGGAACCTGCTGCACGATGAGCCATACCGTGCGAAAAAAGGGCAGCGGGTCGGGCAGGTTGACCATGACGCATCCTTTCGATTACAATTTGAACAAATTTGAATGATATACCTATCCTGAAAGAGAGAACAATGGCAGCCATTTCTATGGAAGCGCGCATGGCGGAACTGCGGACGCGCCTGATGGAGATCGCCGACCTGGGCAGCGCCAATGCGGTGCTGGGCTGGGATCAGGCGACGTACATGCCAGAGGGCGGCGGGGCGGCGCGCAGCCGTCAGTCGGCGCTGCTGGGCAAGCTGGCGCACGAACGCGCCACCGACCCAGCGCTCGGTCATCTGCTCGATGACCTGACAGCCTATGCCGAATCGCTGCCGTATGATCACGACGACGCCGCGCTCATCCGCGTTGCCCGGCGCGATTTCGACAAGGCGACCCAAATTCCGACGGCACTCATCGCCGCATTCTACGAACACACCGGCAACCTGTATGATACCTGGACGCGCGCCCGCCCCGCCAATGATTTCAGCATGGTGCGCGACGGGCTGGCGCGCACGCTCGATTTCAGCCGTCAGATGGCGGCGTGCTTTCCGCATCAGCACATCGCTGATCCGCTCATCGACATGAGCGATCCGGGTATGACCGCCGAGACGGTGCGCGCCCTGTTCGCTGAGCTGCGGGCGCAGCTCGTGCCGCTCGTCGAGGCGATCGCCGCCCAGCCGCCCATCGACAACTCGTTCCTGCACCGCCACTATCCGGCGGACGCGCAGATCGCGTTTGGTGAAGCGGTCATCCGCGCCTACGGCTACGACTTCACGCGCGGGCGGCAGGATTTGACGCACCACCCGTTCATGACGCGCTTCTCCAGCGGCGACTGCCGCATCACCACGCGCATCCGGGAAGATTTTCTGATCGATGCGCTCTTCAGCACGCTGCACGAGGCAGGGCACGCCCTGTACGAACTGGGCATCGACCCGGCGTATGACGCTTCACCGCTGGGCGGGGGCACATCGGCGGGCGTGCATGAGTCGCAGTCGCGCCTGTGGGAGAATCTGGTCGGGCGCAGCCTGGCATTCTGGCGGCACTACTTCCCCCAGCTTCAGGCGCGCTTCCCCGAACAGTTGAACGGCGTCACGGTCGATCAGTTCTACCGCGCTGTCAACCGGGTGGCGCGCTCGCTCATCCGCGTCGATGCGGACGAAGTGACCTACAACCTGCACGTCATGATCCGCTTCGATCTGGAACTGGAACTGCTCGAAGGGACGCTGAGCATCGACGACCTGCCGGAAGCGTGGCGCGCCCGCTGCACCCGCGATCTGGGCATCACCCCGCCGGATGACCGCGATGGCGTGCTTCAGGATGTCCACTGGTACGGCGGGCAGATCGGCGGATCGTTCCAGGGCTACACGATCGGCAACCTGATTAGCGCGCAGGTGTACGAGTCGGCGCTGGCGGCACACCCGTCCATCCCTGATGAGATCGGGCAGGGTCAGTTCGGCACGCTGCACACCTGGCTGAGGGAGAACATCTATCGGCATGGGTCGAAATTCACCGCCGAAGAGCTGGTGCAGCGCGTGACGGGTCGCCCGCTGGAAGTCGCGCCGCTCATGCGCTACCTGACGGGCAAGTACAGCGCCATCTACGGGCTGAGCTGAGCCATTTTCCACAGTTCAGCGCGCGCGCCGTTGCGGGTAGAATGGGGATCAGATCACGCCGGATTGCCATTCAGGAAGGAGCAGCATGTCGCTGCTGACAGCCAGAGACCTCGCCAAAGAGTTTGGCGACGACGCCATCTTCAGCGGCATCACGCTGGAGATTCCACAGCGCGCGCGCATCGCGCTCGTCGGACCGAACGGCGCGGGCAAGACCACCCTGCTCACCCTGCTGCTGGGGCACGACCAGCCGAGCGCGGGCATGGTCACCCGCGCCAAAGGGCTGCGGATGGGTTTTCTGCCGCAGCGCCCGGAACTGTTCGGCGAGCGCACCATTCGCCAGGAGATGGAGACCGCCTTCACGCACGTGCGTGCGCTGGAGGCGGAGATCGCCGCGCTGGGCGAGCGCCTCAACGATGCCGACGCCGCCCTGCTGGAGCAGTACGGCGCGCTTCAGGAGCGCTTCGAGGCAGCGGGCGGCTATACCTGGGAGCAGCGCATCAAGACGGTCATGCACGGCTTGGGCTTCACGCCCGATGACGCCGACCGGACGCTCGGCACGCTTTCCGGCGGGCAGAAGACGCGCGCCCTGCTGGGGCGGCTGCTGCTCGAAGCGCCCGACCTGCTGGTGCTGGACGAGCCGACCAACCACCTCGACATCGACGCCATCGCCTGGCTGGAGGGCTATCTGAAAGAGTTCCCTGGCGCGGTGCTGGTCGTCAGCCACGACCGCTTCTTCATGGACGCCGTCGCCAGCACCATCTGGGAACTTGACTTCGGGACGCTGGAGGTGTATCGCGGCGACTACAGCCACTACACGACTCAGCGTGAAGAGCGCCACGCCCGTCGCCTCAAGGAATACGAGGCGCAGCAGGAGTTCATCGCCAAAGAGATGGACTACATCCGCCGCAACATCGCCGGGCAGAATACCAGACAGGCGCAGGGGCGGCGCACCCGCCTCGAACGGCTGCTGCGCGATGACCGCGCCCTCAAGCCGCGCACCCGCCGTGACATGGCGCTGCGCCTGGGCGATGTGGCGCGGTCGGGCGATCTGGTCGTCCGTACGCGCGGGCTGGTCGTCGGCTACCCTGGCAAGCCGCTGCTGCGCGTGCCGGACCTCACCCTGCGGCGGGGCGAGGCAGCGGCGCTCATCGGCGGCAACGGCGTGGGCAAAAGCACGCTCATCAAGACGCTCATCGGCGCACTGGAGCCGCTCGAAGGCGAGGTCGTGCCCGGCGCGGCGGTGCAGGTCGGCTACTTTGCGCAGGCGCACGAGCTGCTCAACCCGAACGACACGCTCATCGACGCGGTGACGGCAGTCCGCCCGATGCAGGTCAGCGAGGCGCGGGCATACCTGGCGAAATTCCTGTTCGAGGGCGATGACGTCTTCCGCCCGATCCGCACGCTGAGCGGCGGCGAACGCGGGCGCGTGGCGCTGGCGGCGCTGGCGCTGGGCGGGGCGAACTTTCTGGTGCTGGACGAGCCGACCAACCATCTCGACATCCCCAGCCAGGAGATTCTGCAGAATGTGCTGGCGGACTTCGACGGGACGATCCTGCTGGTCAGCCATGACCGCTACCTGATCTCGGCGCTGGCGACGCACATCTGGGCAGCAGCGGACGGCGCGCTCACCCCGTTCAGCGGCACATACCGCGAGTATCTCGACGCGCAAGCCGCCGCCAAAGCGCCGCCCGTGCCGGTCAGCGCGCCCACGCCAGCGGCGAACGGCAAACCCGCCAACGGCGCGAAGCCCGTTCCGGCATCCGCCCACCCCAGCGGGCTGACGCCCTACGCGCGGCGCAAACGCGCAGCAGAGCTGGAGGCGCGCATCGTCGAACTGGAAGCGGAACTGGAAGCGGTGACGCGCGCGCTGGAGACGGCGAACCCGTCCGACGCAGCGGCGCTGGGCGTGACGTACACCAGGCTGGAAGGGGCGATCCACGACGCGATGACCGAGTGGGAGTCGCTGGTGGACTGATGCAAACGTAAACAGGGCGCGGTTGTGCTACACTGGATGCCGACGCCCTGATCTGCACAGCCCGTCTGAAGGGAGACCGGATGCTGATCGCTGCTGCGCGCCCACCCAAACCGCTGTTCGCCCGTCTGCTGCCGTATCTGCTCATCGCCCCAACCTTCCTGATCGTCTTTCTGTTCACGCTCAAGCCCGCCGCCAGCGCGCTCATCGACAGCACGCTGCGCCCGGCGCGTCTGGCGGCGGACCCGCCGACGTTCGTCGGGCTGGGCAACTACATCGACCTGTTCACGCCCAACCACCACATCGGCGCGCGCTTCGGCGGCATCCTGCTGAATACCATGCTGTTCGCGCTGGGCACGGTAGCGGTCAGCACGCCGCTGGCGCTGCTGTTCGCGCTGCTGGTCAACCGTCGGCTGCCCGCGCGCGGCTTGTGGCGCTTCAGCTTCGTCTACCCGTCGCTGCTGCCGCTGATCGGTGCGGCGAGCATCTGGGCGTTCATCTATGCCGATCAGGTCGGTCTGCTGGCGGCGATCCTGCGCGCGGGCAACACCAACTGGCTCGGCAACCCCAACACCGTGCTGGGCGCGGTCATCCTGGTCAACATCTGGGCGCAGACGGGCTATTACATGCTGCTCTACCTGGCGGGGTTGCAAGCCATCCCGCGCGACCTGTACGAAGCCGCCGCGCTGGACGGGGCGGGCTATCTGCAAGGCTTGTGGGCGCTCACCCTGCCGCTGCTGCGCCGCACCACGTTCTTCATCCTCACGGTGTCGTTCACCTTCGCCTTTCAGACGGTCGAGCTGCTCACCGCGCTGACCGACGGCGGTCCCGGCGATCGCAGCAATCTGGTGCTGTACTTCATCTACCAGAACATCGGCGAACGGCGCAACTGGGGGCACATCAACGCCATCACCGTGCTGCTGGCGGCGATCGTGCTGGTGTTCACGCTGACCAACTTCATCTTCTTCGAGCGGGGAGAACGCGACTCATGACCATCGGCTTCCTCAACCCGCGCGAGCGGCTGGCGGCGCGGCTGGTGACCGCCTTCACCATCGTGTGCGCGGTCATCTGGCTTGCGCCGCTCATCTTCACCGTGCTGATGAGCGTGCGCCCGCCCGCCGAGCCGGTCACGCAGGGTAGCATCTTCTTCGGCAGCACCCTCACCTGGGCGAATTACGAACGGGCGTGGAACATCGCCCCCTGGCTGATGCACTACGCCAGCAGCCTCATCTTCGTGGTCGGCACGCTGGTGGTGCAGCTGGTGACGATCACGCTGGCGGGCTATGCCTTCGCGCGGATGCGCTTCGCCGGGCGGGATGTGCTGCTGGTCATCCTGCTGCTTCAGATCATGATCCCGCCTGGGGTGCTGCTGGCGCAGAATTTCGCCACCATCCGGCAGCTGGGGCTGTTCGATACGCACGTCGCCATGATGATCCCCTACTGGGGGTCGGCGTTCGGCGTGCTGCTCATGCGCGGGGCGTTCCGCGAAGTGCCCGTCGAGCTGGAGGAAGCGGCGCGCATCGACGGCGCGCATCTGGGACAGGTGCTGTGGCATGTGTATGTGCCGCTGGCAGTGCCGACGTACATCGCCTTCTCGGTCGTCTCGGTCAGCGCGCACTGGAACGAGTTCCTGTGGCCCCTCGTCGTCACCCAGTCGGACTCGGTGCGCCCGATCACCGTCGCGCTCAGCAAGCTGATCCGCACTGCCGACCAGGGCGCGATGTACAGCCTGCTGATGGCGGGCACGGTGCTGGTGATCGCCCCGCTGAGCGTGGTGTTCATCGCCTTCCAGCGCCGCTTCGTCGAGAGCTTCGCCTCCAGCGGAGTGAAGTAGCCTGTTCGACGCGATCGGCGTACCCGGTGTACACTGATGACAGGTGATCCGCCTGACTGCATCCGACCCGACCCCGGCGGCATGGGCACGTCCCATGCCGATCGACCCTGATCAGGACGAAAGCAAGCCCATGACGACCCATTACCCCTTTCTGCCGCCGTTCATCCTGCGGCACATCGCCAGGCATGGCGACGCCGAAGACAAGCGCCATGCCCGCACCACCCTCACCCACGACCGCCAGATTCGCGCGGCGCGCATGGAGCTGATGGCGGAAGCGCACACTCAACAGCGCCGCGTCACCCTCGTGCCGCCGCCGCGCAGCGGGCGCACCCCGTCGCGGCTGCGCCGGACGATCTACGCCTGGCGCGCCAGTGCCAGGCGCAGGCTGCCAGGCGTGCGCGTGCGCGCTGAGGGGCGTCCGCCGTGCGGCGACCCGGCGGCAGATGAGGCATACGACGGCTTGGGGACGGCGTTCGCCTTCTTCCGCGACGTGTTCGGACGGCGTTCGGTCGATGACCTGTTCATGCCGCTCATCGCCACCGTGCATTACAGCACGCACTACAACAACGCCTTCTGGAACGGCGATCAGATGGTGTTCGGCGATGGCGATGGCAGGCTCTTCAACCGCTTCACCGGGTCGCTGGAGATCATCGGGCACGAGCTGACGCACGGCATCATGCAGTACACCGCCCAGTTGCAGTACACGCTTCAGGCGGGCGCGGTGCATGAGTCGATCTGCGATGTGATGGGCATCCTGCTGCGCCAGTGGGCGGGCAATGTCGCGGCACAGGACGATCACTGGCTGATCGGCGTCGGTCTGCTCATGCCGGGCGTGAACGGGCGGGCGCTGCGGTCGATGCTGGAGCCTGGCACGGCGTTCGATGACCCGCTGCTGGGGCGCGACCCGCAGCCTGGGCACATGGACGCCTTCAGACGCACTGCTGACGACAACGGCGGCGTGCATATCAATTCCGGCATCCCCAACCGGGCGTTCGCGCTGGCGGCGCGGGCGATCGGCGGCTTTGCCTGGGAACGGGCGGGCAAAATCTGGTACGCCGCCTTGTGTGATCGGCGGCTGGAGCCGCATTTCGGCTTTCGCCGCTTCGCCCGCATCACCGTGCAGAACGCCGAAAAGCTCTACGGCGCGAACGGGCTGGAAGCGGAGGCGGTGCGCGCCGCCTGGGAGCAGGTCGGCATCGTGCTGAGCAAACCCGACGGATGAACTGAGCTGTGTGTCAGGGAGGGGCGATGCGTGTCGAGGTGCGTGTCGAGGGTGGGTTCGCCTGGTTTCCTGGGTTGAATGCGCCGCACGTTGTGGAGACGGCAAAACTGCCCCTGCATGAGGCACGGCGGCTGCGGCGGCTGGTGCGGGCGGTCGATTTTTTCAGCCAGCCCGCGCAGATCGGCATGGAGTCGTGCCAGCCGGACTGCCAGACGGTGACGATCACCGTGTGCGATGGCGACCGCGAGCATACCGTGCAGGCGGCAGAACCCGCTCTCGATGCCGGGATGTACGCGCTGGTCGAAGCGGTGCTGGGGCTGGCAGGCGCGGACTGACGTTCAGGCGGGGCACGCCCGCGCATCACGGGTATACTGATAGGGCAGACGTTTGTCCGTATGCGAAAAGGCGTGTCCATGCCCGAACATATCGACGTGTTCCTTTCCTCCACTTCGCGCGATCTGAAAAAATACCGCGATCGGCTCAGGGATGTCATCCTCAACGCCGGGGCGTTCCCGATCGCGATGGAAGAGTTCGACGCGGGCAGCGCCAATGCCCTGCAGAAATGCCATGACGAGGTGAGCCGCGCGGAAATCTTCATCGGCGTGTATGCCCACCGCTATGGCTTCGCCCCTGGCGCGCACATGACCTGGACGACGCGCGACGGGGAGGTGCGCGCGGGCGATGGCGTGACCAGCATCACCGAATGGGAGTATCGCTGGGCGCGCGAACGCCGCCTGCCGATGCTGCTCTACGTCGTCGCCGACGAAGATGAGGATGGCGAACCGCTGCCCTGGGTCGCCCAGTACATCGACGGCGAACCGGAACGTTCGCGCCTGATGGCGTTCAGGCAGATGATCATGACCGAGCATGTGGTCGGCTTCTTCCGGTCGCCGGATGATCTGGGGCGGCAGGTTGCCGGGGCGCTGCCCAAAGTGATCGCCCGTCTGGATGGCGGCGATCGCCCGCTCATCAGTGGACGGCGCGATTTTTACCGCCACATCAGCCTCCCGGTCAATTTCGTGGCGCGCCCGGAACTGCTCGACGCAGTGCGCGCGGCGCTGCTGGCGCACCCCGCCGGGATCGCGCTGCACGGCATGGGGGGCATCGGCAAGAGCGTCATGGCGCGCGCGCTGTGCGACGACCCGGCGCTGCAAGCCGCCTTTCCCGATGGCATCCTGTGGGCGACGCTGGGGCAGGACGCGGGCGAGAGCGACATGCGCGCCAGGCTGCGCGCCTGGGTCGAGACGCTCGGCGGCGTGGTCGGCGAGTCCGCGCCGACACTGGAGCAGCTCCGCGAGACGCTCGCTGCGCTGCTGGAGGAACGGGCATGTCTGCTCATCGTCGATGATGTCTGGCGGCGGCGCGATGCGGAACAGTTCCGCGTGGGCGGGGCGGGCTGCCGCCTGCTCATCACCACGCGCGATGCCGAAGTCGCGCACGCGCTCGGCTTGCCTGTGCAGCCCGTCCCGCTCATGCGTCAGGATGAGGCGGAAGCGCTGCTCGATCACTGGTCGGACGGCGCGCTGATCGGGGCGGACGCGGCGCTGAGGCGGCGCATCATCACCGACACACTCGGTCGGCTGCCGCTGGCGATCCGGCTGTCCGGCGCGCAGCTGCGTTCGGGTGATGCAGAGGGGTGGCTGGCGGAGTTCGACGCGCGCCGTCTCGCCGCCCGCCGACCGGAAACGCCGCATGACTCGCTGGCGCTCACCTTCGGCGTCAGCCTGGATGCGCTGCCTGTGCGCGATCGCGGGCTGTATGCGGCGCTGGTCATCTTCCGCGAAGACGAAGCCATCAGCGAGGTCGCCATCCAGCGGCTGTGGAGCGGGCTGGGCGGCATGTCGGCGCGCCAGTGTGCCGATCTGCTCACCGATCTGGCGGCGCGGGCACTGGTCGAGATCGCGGAAGGCGCGGATGGGCGGCGCGCGGTCATCGTGCATGACCTGCTGCGCGATTTCATGCGCGTCGAACTGGGCGACCAGGCGGCGGCGCACCGTGCGTTGCTCAAAGCGTATGCGCCGCGCGGCGGCTGGCACACCCTGTCCGATGACGGCTTCCTGTATGACCATCTGGCGTATCATCTGGCGGGCGCGGGCGATCATGACGGGCTGCGCGCGCTCTTCCTGACCGATGACTGGCTGCGCGCCCGTACCGCCGCCGACGGCTACATCTACGACGGCTACCTGCGCGATCTGGAGGTCGCCCGCGTCCACGTCTTCGAGCCGCGCGCCGAAGCCGCCATCGAAGCCGCCGACCCGGATTTCACCGCGCTGGTCGATGTCATCCGCGCCACGCTCATCCGCGCGACCATCAACAGCCAGGCGTCGATGCACACCCGTGAGCTGATCGCCCGTGCCGTGCAGCTTCACCTGCCGGGCTGGACGGCGGCGCGCGCCCTGAGCATCACCAGACACATCATGCGCGCCAACACCCGCGTCACGCTGTACAGCCTGCTGATGCGGACGGGCGCGCTGACCGATGCCGAATACGCCAGCGCGCGCGATGCTGCCCTTGAAGCGGCGCGATCTGCCAGCGATCCGGTCGTGCGCGTGGACGGGATCGCCCGCCTCTTCCAGGTCATCGATGCGCCGACCGCCGAAGCGCTGCATCAGGATGTGCTGGACGCCCTCGACGCGATCAGGACGACCGACGGTCTGGTGTTCGCCGTGAGCGAGTATGCCCCGCACGCGCCGCAGGCTGTGCGCGATCAGGTGGTCAGGCGCGCTCTGGACGGCGCACTCATCCTGAGCCAGGAGGCACAGCGCGCCGAGGCGCTCTCGCTGCTGGCGCGCTTCACCCCGCCGGACGACCAGCCGCGCCTGCTCAACGCCATCGACATGATCGACAACGAGCGTTTCGCCGTCGAGGTGTTCGAGGGGCTGATGATCGGCTTGCATCCGGCGCACATCGCGCGGGCGCACATCACCGTTGAAGGCTTTCGCTATGCCGGCTTCCGGGCACGGGCGCGGGCGGCGCTGGCGCGCATCCTGACGCCGGATCACCCGCTGCGCGCCGGGCTGATCGAGGGTGCGCGCGCCGATGCGCTGAGCGTCACCGACTGGTGGATCGCGGCAGGGGCGATCGCGGCAGTCGCGCCATTTTATGACGGGGAGGAACGTGCTGCCCTGATCGACCGCGCGCTGTCCGGCGTGCAGCGCATCTCGTCGCTGCGTTCCCGTCTGCGCGCCATGACCGCGCTGGCAGCCGCGCTGACGCCGGACGATCAGCGCGCCCTCGCGGTGTTTCTCGAAGCGGGGCTGCACGCTGATGTCGATGAGGAAACGCGCGCCGATCTGCTGCGCGCGCTGGCGGGCAAACTCGACCGGGCGGGGATCAGGCAGGTCCTCCACATCGCCCCGCGTCTGGAGGAAGTGCGCTGGCGTGCGCGCCTGCTGACGGCGTTCGCCCCGCACATGGACGCCGATCTGCTGCTGGAAGCGCTGCGGGTGAGCGACCGCATCGCCGATGACCGCGCTCAGGTCGAGGCGATCATCGCGCTGTGCGGGGTACTGCCCCGTGAAGAGCGCGAGCCAGTGCTGAGCGAGGCGATCGACCGGGTGCGCCAGATCGCCGACCCGCGCCAGCGTGCCAAAGCCCTCGTCCCGGTCATCGTGGCGCTGCATGGGGCGCAGGGCGCGCGCGTCCTGGCGCTGATCGAAGACCTGCCGCCGGATGCGTCACGCCTGCGCCCGCTGATCGCCGCCGCAGAGAACGCCGGAGAAGCGCAGGACATCGCCCGCATTCGCCATCTCGCTGAGTCGGTGAGCGACGCGGTTGACCGCGCCGAGGTGCTGCTGGGGCTGTGGGATCACCTGAACGCGGGCGAGCGTCAGTCGGTGCTGGCTGCCGTCAGCCGACGCCGGGAAGACCTGGCGCTGCGGGTACGTGCGCTGCTCAACCTGGCGCGGGAGGGCGCGCCGGAAGAGGCAGACGCCTTTCTGCAACAGGCACTCGATGCAGCGCGCACCATCGCCGGGGTGAGCGGGCGCGCTTCGGCGCTGGCGCAGATCGGGCGTGCGGCGCGTTCTGAGGCGCTGACGGAGGCGGTCGATGAGGCATTTGAGGCGGCGCTCAAACTGCGCTATGACGGGTCAAAGGCGTCGGCGCTGGTCACCCTCGTGCCGCTGCTGAATGAGGCGCAGCGCGCGCAGATCATGCCGCTCGCCGAAGCCACGCCCGACCCCTGGTCGCGCCTGTGGATGCTGTCGGGGGTGCTGCACAACAGCGCACAACCCACTCAGGCACAGGTGGAGCAGGCGCGGCGGAGTCTGTACGATTATGTGCGTGGGCGGGTGCGGCAGAAAAGGGAGGCAGTGCTGCAATTCCTCAGCCCGCGCCTGATCTACAGCCCGCCGCTGATGGGACGGGCAGCGGTCGCGGAACTGGCGCGGGCGGTCATCGCGGTGTGCTGGCGCTGGGAATGGACGTGAGGGGCACGTCTGTGCCCCTGTCACAGCGCTCAGGCGTGAACGGACAGCCCCATCGCCTCCAGCGCGGCGATCACCTTCGGCGCGCTCGCACCCGGCGCGACGTTGATCTCCTGAGCTACCAGCACGCCGTCGGCGTCGATGACCCAGTGCGAGCGGTTGACCATCGGCACTTTGACCATGCCCATGACCGGGATGCCCCATGCACCCCAGCGTTCGAGCATGATGTGATCCGGATCGCTGAGCAGATCGTATTGTAATTTACGTCCGGTGTGCCATTTCTTCAACTGCTGCACCGGGTCGGCACTGACGCCGAACACGACTGCGCCCGCCGCCTCGATGCGCGGGAACTCATCACGAAAGCCGCACGCCTGGGCGATGCAGCCGAAAGACATCTCGTTGGCTTTGGGGAAGGCGAAGATGGCGACGGGCTTGCCGCGCAGCGCGCTCAGGCGCACCTGTTCGCCATCCTGGTTGAGCAGCACAAAATCCGGGACGGGCTGACCGATCGTGAGCAAGGTGGTTTTTCCTGGCCAATACGGGCTAACTGTACAATGCCCTGACTGTAATAGACTCTGATGAGAAAAGCATGTGGCGGGACGGGAATATGCTATCCTCTTAATCGATGTCTAAGATACGTGCCCTCCCCGCCCTGTCTCTGCCGATCGTCATCGCCCTCGCTGCGCTGACGCTCATCTTCGCATATACCCTGCAAACCATCCCCAACGGCTCTGAACACTATTTCATGATCGACGTGGGCGAAACGCAGATCGTGCTGAACACGTGGGGCACGCTGCACGCCACTGGCTACCCGCTCTACGTCATGCTCAGCAGCGCCGGGGTGACGGTGCTGCGCGCCTTCGCCGTCTCCCCGGCGACCGCGCCCGGCGTGGTCTCGCTCATCTGGGGCATCGCGGCGCTGGCGCTGATGGGCGCTGCGGCATTGCAGGTGCGTCGTCGCCCGGTGCTGATCGCGGCGATGCTGCTGCTGTACGGTCTGACGCGCACGGTGTGGATTCACCACGTCATCGCGGAAATCTATACCTTCACCCTGCTGCTGCTGGCGGCACTGCTGCTGCTGGCGCTGTGGCGCGGGCGCGTGCCCGGACGGGTGTACTGGCTGGCGCTGCTGGGTGGGCTGGCGCTGGGGCATCACCGGGCGCTGGTCGTGGTCGTCCCGGCGATCGTGTATGCCGTCTACCCGGAGGTGCTGGCGCTGCTGCGCCGCCGTCCGGCACAGGTGCTGGTGCTGCTGGCGCTCGGTCTGGCGGGGATCATCCCGTATGCCTACCTGATGGCGCGGGCGCATTCGGGCGCGGGCTGGGTATACGGCGAACCGGGCACGCTGCCGGGCTTGTGGGATCAGTTCATCGGGCGGGAGGCGGAACGCTTCATCGGGATGCCGGATACGGCGGAAGCGCTGTTCGCCAACATCGCGCTGGTGACGGAGACGATCGTCACTGACGTGACCGTCGTCGGGCTGATCGCCGGGATCGCCGGGCTGATGATTGGCGCGATCCGCCCCTCTACGCGCCGCGCTGCCATCACGCTCATCCTGAGCGGGCTGGCGGCGTATCTGTTCCACTGTTTCCTGTATACCGACATCCTTTCGGCGCTCATCCTGATCACCACTTTCAGCCTCGCGTTCGGCTGGCTGCTGCTGGCGGACGCGGTGCTGCACGATCCGCGCCACACCCGCGCCCCGATGCAGCAGATCGCGCGCGGCGCAGCGACCTTCGCCGGGCTGGGCGTGCTGGTGGCGGCGGGTGTGATCACGCTGGTCAGCCTCAACCTGCCCTTCATCATCGCCCTGACCAACAACCGGGCGGGCATCGAGATGATCGCCCTGGCACAGCGCACCCCGCCCGGCTCGACGCTGATGATCCCCTGGGGCGCACGTCACTTCGCCGTCGGATTCGCCAAATCGGTGCTGGGCGTGCTGCCGGGCGTCGAACTGGTCGATCACAAGGCGGATGTGCGCGCCGCCGCCGAAGCCGGCAAACTCGTCACGCCTGACACGACTTTCTATCGTCAGCCCGCTGCCTGGTGGGAGGAAAAGCTCGGCGCGCCCGTCTATCTGCACGCGGCTGCGCCGCATCTGGTGGCGATCACGCTTCAGCCGGAACGTGCCGCGCTGCTGGAGAACCCGATCGCTGCGCCTGATGGGGTCAGCGCTCGCCCGCCGCGCGTCACCTGTAACCGAGGTGAGATCGTGCTGGAGGTGACATGGCAGGCACATCAGCGCCCGCCGCGCGATCTGAGCGTGTTCGTGCATCTGCTCGACGCCGATGGCGCGCTGCTGGCGCAGGACGATCACAGCGCCCCGGTGTACGGCTGGCGTCCGCTGACGGGCTGGCTGCCAGGGGAGATCGTGCGCGATGTGTATCTGCTGCCGCGCGCGCCGGGCGGTGTGAACATCGCCTACGGGCTGTACACACAGCGGGCGGACGGGTCGTTTGAGAACGCTCTGCATCAGCAGATGCCCAATCCCTGCCCGGTGGGGTAGGGCTGGCAGAGGGCGACCGTGAACTGAAGAGCAGTTTGTGTGATATGATGTGCATACGTAGTCCGATAGAGTCTGTCTGCAAATGATCCTGCCTCACCCCGTTTCGCTGCGCTCAACCGCCCCTCTCCATTGGAGAGGGGCAGGAAACCGTCAGGTTTCCGGGGTGAGGTTGGGGCAAACAGACGTCGAGAACAAGCTTTTAATCCATTTCATGCAGGGATGACAAACAATGCCGATCGCGATCCACCCCCTCATCGAAAGCGCCCTGCTGGATTGTCATGCGTATGGAGAGACGGATGTTGCCGATTTTCAGGATATGATCCGCCAGGCACATGCCGCTGCCGATGCCAGCCCGCGCGTATGGATTCACCTGCTGCTCGATACCCGTGACATCTCCGACATTCCGTCGATCAACGCCATCATGACGCTGATGCGTGACACCCCCACCCATCCCCGCATCGGCTGGCTGCTGACCATTCGCAATCCCAATCCGACCATTCATTTCCCTGCTGATGTGATCGCCCAGCTCACCCGCCAGCGGATGCGAAGCTTCGCCACCATCCACGATGCGATCGAGTTTCTGAAAACGGCGGACTCGACCATCGACTGGGCGCTGCTGCCGGAGGAGTATGCCGCGCGTGATGCTGCCACGCCTTAAACGCCGTGCCATACTGCTGCTGCTGGCGTGCGCGCTGCTCGGTGCGTGCGCCAGCCCGCCTCCCATGCCGACGCCTGGGCGTACCCTGCTGCGCCGTCTGGCGACCGTGCCCGTCTCACCGACGCCGGATGCCGCGACGCGCGCCGCCCTCCACACCGCCACCCCGACTCCCTTCCTCACCCGCACGCCCACCCCTACCGTCTACGTCGGCACATTCATGGGCGCGCCGTGAAAAGCTGAATGGTGTCACCCCGCCAGGCGGTGTTAGAATGATCACCAGCGCGAGATCACACAGGATGCCCGACGATGCTGGAAGCACTCATCCGTCAGCTCTATGACCCCGACCCCAACATCCGCCGCGCCGCCATCATCGCCCTCGGCAAGACGAAAAATGCCGACGCGCTGCGCCCCCTGGCGGAAGTGGTGCTGAAAGACAGCGATCCCGAACTGCGCGAACTGGCGCGCAAGGCGGGTGTGTACATCCGCCGCGAACTCAACGTCGAGCCTGATCCCCAGCTTCCCCGCCGCCGCCGAGCTGTCTCATCCGACCCGCCCACCGATCCGCAGCCGCCCGCCGAGCGCCGGCGTGGGGCGATCTTCCTCGAACCCCAGGAGGATGAGCGGGCAGCCGGGTCTAAGAAGCAGGAAGAGGAAGAACTTCCCCCTGGCGTCGGTGCGCGCCCGGTGCGCGGCAAAAAATACGCTGTGCCCAAAGAGACGCGCGAGCGCGCCCGTCAGTATACCGAAGCGGCGCTCAACGACTCGCTGAACAACCGGCGTGACCGCGCCATGAAGAACCTGACCGAGGCGCTCAGCCTCGATCCGAACCTGATCAACGACGACTACTACAACAACGTCGCCGCCAGCGTGACCGGGCTGCCCGCTTTCGAGGCGATCGAATCGATCATCAATCCGCAGACGCGCATCCGCTTCATCGGCGAGGCGAAAGAGGAAGTCAAACAGAAGCGCATCGACACCCACATGGAACAGGTGCGCGAGACGAACGCCACCGATCTGGGCTTCGAGCTGGTCATCTTTGCGCTCATCCTGTTCCTCGGTCCACTGCTGGTGGGCATTGTCGGGGTGCAGGCGTTTTCCGGCTTCCTGAACACCGTCGTCGAGACGAACGCCGCCGCGATCAATCAGCCGCCCCTCGATCCGTCGATCCGGGAGATGCAGGAGGCGCTGAACGCTTTCAGCGTGGCGTCGCTCATCGTGCCCTCGCTGGGCAGCATGGTGAGCGGGGTGGTGAGCATCGTCCTGCAAATGGGGATCGTGCATCTGCTGGCGACGCGGGTCTTCTCCGGTCACGCCACCTACATCCACGCGCTGACCACCGTGCTGCGCTTCTACAACCGCTGGTTTCCGATCCTCTTCGCCATCATCGGCTTCGGCGCGCTGATCGCTGCCTTCGCCGGGGCGTCGTTCGTGGCGCTGTGCCCGGCGTTCATCCTGATCGGCGCGATCGCGTTCGTCGTCTTCAGGACGGCGGGGAAGATCGGCGAGGCATATGGCTTCGGCGCGGCGATCGGCTGTTTCGCGCTCATCCTGTCCGGCATCCTGCTGGCGATGCTCAACGTCGCGGTGACCGCGATCGTCTTTCAGGCGACCGGCGTGGCGCTCGATGGGCTGTTCGATCCGGCGCTGTTCTCCAGCCTGATCCCGTCGTCGTGATGCTGTCGGCGCTGCTGACCGGTCTGGCGGGTGCGCTGGGCGCAGGGATATGGGCGACGCGCATCGCCCCGGATCGGCTGTACCTGCACCGCTTCAATTTCTGGCATCCGTGCGTGCCCCCCGCCTTTCATGGCTACACGATCGCCCAGATCAGCGATGTGCATCTGGACGGCACGCGCCGATCGGTCGATCGGCTGGAGCGGGCGGTCGATCTGGCGCTGTCCGCCCAGCCCGATCTGATCGTCTGCACCGGGGATTACATGACCTTTCTGGGTGGGGGCACGGGCGAAGCCCTGGAGCGCGCGCTGCGCCGCCTGCACGCCCCGGATGGGGTGCTGGCGGTGATGGGCAACCACGACTATCGCCAGATGTACTACATGTCGGCGGCGGCGCTGGCGGCGGCAGGTGTGGTTGACCTGAACAACCGTCACACCACGATCACGCGCGGCGCAGATCACCTGCACATCGCCGGGGTGGACAGCGTGACCCGGCGGCGCGCGCGGCTGGATCAGGCGCTCGCGGGCTTGCCAGCTGACGGCATGGCGATCCTGCTGGCGCACGAGCCGGATTTCGCCGATGTCGCCGCCCCGGTCGGACGGTTCACCCTGCAGCTGAGCGGGCATACGCACGGCGGGCAGGTGTACATCCCGCTGCTGAGCGACTTCAGCCTGCCTACCTACGGGCGGCGCTATATCGCCGGGCTGTATTATGTCGATGGGCTGTGGGTGTGGGTCAACCGGGGGATCGGCACATCGGGGCGGGCAATACGGCTGTTCGCCCGCCCGGAGGTGACGCAGATCACGCTGGGCGTGCTGGCGCAGCGCGGGGGATGACGCGCATTCCGCCGCGCCGTGTGAAATGTGCGCTATAATGTTTTCACGCACATGATGTGGCGGTGAGCAGGAAAGGCGCGGCGATATTATGGCTTTGGAAGTCGGCATCGAGTTCAGCAATTATCGCGTCATCGAGCATATCGGGCGCGGCGGCATGGCGGATGTGTGGTCGGCACGCGACAAACGCCTGAACCGCACCGTCGCCATCAAGACGGTGGCGCGCGACCTGTCGCAGGACAACAACCCGGTGCGCCTGTTCGAGAGCGAAGCGCGCACCATCGCCAGCCTGGAACACCCCCACATCCTGCCGATCTACGAATTTGGCGATTACGACGGGCAGTTGTACATCGTCATGCGCTACGTCTCCGGCGGGTCGCTGGAAGACCTGCTGGAAGACGGTCCGCTGCCCGTCGAAGAGACGCTGCGCCTGGCGCGGCTGGTTGCCACTGCGCTCGATTACGCCCACGCCAACAAGGTCATCCATCTCGACCTGAAGCCGTCCAACATCCTGCTGGACAGCTATCGCCAGCCGTATCTGGCGGACTTCGGTCTGGCTGCTGTGCTGGGACCGGAAGGGCGCGCCGCCAACCCAGGCAGCGGCACACTGCTGTACATGGCTCCCGAACAACTGATCAGCGATCAGCTCGACCACCGTGCCGACATCTACAGCTTCTGCATCATGCTCTACCACATGCTGACGGGCAAGTTGCCCTTCGATGCGACCGCGCCGCTGGCGCTGAAGCAGGTGCAGCTCAACGAGCGCCTGCCCGCCGTCGAACGCAGCCGCCGCGATCTCTCGCCGCATTTCACGACCGCCCTGCGGCACGGCACAGAGAAAGACCCGGCTAAACGCCCGGAGACGCTGGCAGCGGTCATCGCCGCGCTGGAGGCGGTCACGCCGCAGCCTGCGCCTGCCGCACCGGTGCGCCCCGCGTCGCGCTCTGTGCGTCCTGATGATCTGGACACCGCCACCGCGCGCATGGATACCGACCTGCTCTCCAACGCGATGGACAACCTGATCACCCGGTCGCAGCCTGGCATCGACCCGCTCCGGCTGGATACCGACCCCGACGCGCTGATCACGGCGACCTCACTCGACGGGTTGATCACATCGTCGGGCGGGCTGGATGGCTTGATCACCGCCTCCGGCAATCTCGACGCGCTCATCAAAGGTCCCGAACGTACCACCAGCCTCGACATGGGCGCGCTGGACGACTTCAGCGCGGTGTACGATCTCAGCCCGGAAGGGCTGGCGCTGCGCGAGGCGGTTGACATTTACAACCGCGCCTACCGCGCCTGGCTGCACGGGCAGGGACGCTTCCTGCTCGGCATCACCCACTTCATGCTGATCAATGACTACTACCTGAACGCCGAACAGCACAACCTGACGCTGGACAGCTCCGGCAAAGAGATGATGCTGCGCGGCGCGCTGGAATACGATCAGGACATCGCCGCGTGGTGGGCACAGGTCGATGACGATGGGCGGCGCAAGGTGTGCCTGCACGCCGTCCGCAGCGAGAGCGCCCCGGCGCGCGTGCGCGCCCTCGACCTGCTGGAGGAACTGCCCGACGGTGACCCGCCGCAGATCGCCCGTATCGTCGCCCAGACGATGCAGAACGACACCAACCCGACGGCGATCATCGCCGCCATTCAGGTGCTGGAGAAGCGCGCCCCGCTCAACCGCCCCATCGCGCTGATGAACGGAGACGGACGCGCCACCGCCAGCCTGCTGAACACCGCCCGCCAGACCCTGCGGCTGAATGCCGAGTCGAACTGGCGGACGGTCGTCTTCAGCGCCGAGATCGACGAAGTGCTGTCGGAACTGGCTCTGGAGGCGGACTCGCCCGCCGTGCGCGAACGGGCGGCGCGCGCCATCGGGCGCATCCGCTCGGAGGCGGCGGTCAAAGAGATCGCGGCGCGCCAGCGGGCGGGGGAGGCGGGCGCGCTGCAGGCGCTGGCGTTCATCCGCGATGAAGCGCCGCAGCTTCCGGCGTCGGTCAGCGCGTCGGCGCGGCTGGTGGCGTGGCTGGCGAACACGTGGCGTCGGCTGACCGACCACCCGATGGAGCTGGTGTGGCGCTATGCGGCAGCGGCGATCTTCGCGGCGTTCGCCTTCTGGTGGTATGCCTATTCGCAAATCTCCAGCGCCGCCATCTTCTTCGCGGAACGGTGGGGCAAATCGCTCTCGACCGGGGCGACGGTCGGCTTGGTCATCGGGTTGGTGGTGCTGGTATCGGCGGCGCTGGTGGAGCGGCTGCGCGGCTTCTGGCAGTGGTGGGCGCGGCTGATCGTCAGCGCCGGGCTGGGCTATCTGACCGGGCTGCTGGTGTGGAACGTCTTCACCTGGTTCTTCCTCTACTTCGAGCCATCGACCGACGCCGGGCTGACGCTGCCCGTGCTGGGCGTCGGGCTGACGGCGGTGCAGGCAGGGGCACTGGGCTTTGCCGCCGCCTTCGCGCTGCGTGCGGCGTTCAGCATCCCGGCGTGGATCAGCCTGCCGTTCGCGGCGCTGATGGTCTACCTGCCGATCCGCGCCACATGGGAGGCGTTCGCGCCGCCGCTCATCTACACCCGCCCGAACGACCACATCGACAACTACGCCATCCCGATGGCGCTGCTGATCGCGCTGGGCGCGTATCTGCCGGTCCTCTTCGCTGAGGTGCGGCGCTGGCTGCGGGCGCGCATGACGCGCAGCACGCCCAAGCCGAACACCCCGCTGAGCAACCTGCCGGCGGCGGAGGGGTCATGACCCAGACGCACGCTGCCCGCCTGACCGTCGATGAGTTCGAGCGCCTGCTGGCGCTGCCGGACTATCAGGATCGGCACATCGAACTCATCAACGGGGAGATGGTGGAAGCGATGCCAGGTTTTGCCCATGCCCGCATTGCCACGAAGCTGATCGTGCTGCTGCACGCTTACCTGACGCAGCGCCCGATCGGGCAGGTGTTCGTCGAACTGCGCCTCAGCCTGCCGGATTTGCCGCTGGAGTCGCGCGTGCCTGATGTATGCGTCATCATCGGGCGCGATGCGGAACTGGCTCGGTTGGAAGATGGCGATGCCCTGCCGTTCGTCCCTGACCTGTGCATCGAGATTGCTTCGCCTGGGCAGCCGATGGCGCTACTCAGCCAGAAGGCGGCGTTCTACCTGGCGCACGGCGGGCGCATGGTGTGGCTGATCTATCCCGATCGCGGCATCGTCGAGTGGCTGACGCGCGATGGACGTGACCTGCTGACCGGGCAGATGCCGATCGATGGCGGCGATGTGCTGCCCGGTCTGACGCTGACGGCGGGGGAGGTGGTGGGGTAGGGTCAGCAGTCCGGCTGAGATGGGGTACACAGCAGATAGTTGACGCTGTTTCCCTCCCAGATGCTCTCTGCAACCCAGCCGCTTACAAACCGCCCGTTCCGGTTGGTGAACTCGACCTGCCAGTAGCGGATATGCTGTCCATACGGCGTGTTGTACACACACTGCGGACCCCCGATGATGCTCAGCCGCATACCCGGTTCGGCATCCGAATTGTGGATGCCGCCGCCTGGCTGCGTCCACGCCACGATGCGTGTGCTTGCGCCACCCGTGCTTCGGGTATCGACGACCGCTGTCATGCCGACGCTGAAACGGCTGGGCGGGCTGCACTGGACGCTGCTGTCAGCCGCTGAGCGAGCGTTGTTCGCGCTCGTGTTTCGCTGTGGGGCGGCAGTCGGCTGCGCGGCGAACTGCTGCTGCCTCGGCGGGTTGACGGGGTGTCCCGGCTGCGGCGGCTGGATCACGACGGGCGGTGTGCTGGGATTGAGGAATGGCGACAGCACATTCTCCAGCAGAATAAAGCCGCCGAAGACGAATGCCAGCATCGTCAGCAGACCGAAAAAACCGAATATCAGCCTCACGCCTGCACCAATACCGTCACCTCCCCTGTCCGGCTCCGGGGGCGGCACGGGTCGCATCGGCGGTTCAGGGCGCGCAGATGGGGCGGGCTGTGGCTGATGCCGCGCGTGGCGGGTGTTGACTGGGATCGGGTTCGCCATCTGCGCCTCCTCAGCCGGGAAACAGCAAAATCGTCGTGCGTCCTTCGCTGATCATCGACTCTGGCAGCCAGCCCGTCTGCCCGCGCAGCGAGCCGCTCGTCAGACGGACGGGCCACCACAGGTAGTTGTTCCAGGGATGCCACAGGTCAGCACAGCGGGGTTCGCCGATCGTCTCGAATGCTGTCCCCCCGGCGAGTCTCGTGCCGTTGTCCGCGCCAGGAGAGGGACGCAGACGCACCAGCGGTTCATACGAGGTATAGCCTCTCGCGCCGACATGCAGGCGTGTTTCGACGGATTGCTGGCAGCGCGTCGGGTAGCTGGATACACGGGCAGGGACAGAAGTCCGCGCGTTGAGGTTACTGCTTTGTGCGGTTGCCTGGCGCGGGGGTGCAAGGACAGAGCCTTGTGGTGGAGCAGAAGTCATCGTTCTCCCGCTCATCGCCGCCGTTGGAATGAGCGTCGCTGCTGGCACGATGATCACCGCTGGCGGCATAGTCGGTGCAGGGGATGTGATGGCAGCGACTATGCCGCTCTCCCTTTCCGTGTTCGGAATGAACACCAGAAAATGCTGAAAACCCGGAAACTGGCGCACGCGCGCCAGCCCGAATATGAGCAGTACGGCGAAACCTGCCCACGCTCCCGCCAGCAGTACCAGTGCGCCGAGCCTCACCAGTGGGTGAATGCGCGCTCGCATGATGCGCTATCTCCCCCCTGCGCCGAACAGCATAGCCAGCGCTGTCAACAGAACCGCGATCGAAATGATGATGATGATGATCCAGATGATCGTCAGGATGACGACGATCACCCCCAGCACAGCGACGATCAGACCGACGTACCCGATATTCAGAATTGCCGGGATGCCGTTCACCGTCGCCAGCCAGTGAACCGGTTCGCGCACGCCCTGCATCAGCCACAGCGACATCGTCAGCACCGCCAGCGTCAGGAACAGGTTGATCAGGTTGAAAATGATCAGATAGGGGATGGACTGATAGGCGAACAGCAGGATGCTGTTGGCGATCTCCGGCGACGGGTCGAGGAAAAACCCGCCCCGCGGAACGAAAATCATGCCGATTTGTGGCTGAACGAAGATCAGAAAGGCGAGCAGGACGACCTGCGTGAACAGCGTCCACCAGATGCTCAGGCGCAGCCCGGCGCGAATTGGCTGCGGGAGGCGCTCGTAGACCGGAGCCTCCCGCACCAACTGCTCCAGGGAGATGAACTCGAACGCATTCCGCCGTTCCCCATCCCCCAGCGTGTACATGGATCACCAGTCCCAGTGGGTCAGGTAATACCACAGCGCCAGCGGACGCCCATTGACGATGACCGAGCGATCGACATGCAGCCCGAACAGGATCGGATCATACGAATAGGATGACGATGAACTGGTGAAAGCCTGTGCTGCTGCCGCGCGTGCTGCTTCAGCGCGTGCTGCTTCAACTGCCAGCGCTGCGCCAACCGCTGCGATTTTTCCTGCGCCAGCCGCCGCACCTTTGGCAGCATTGCCCAGCGCCCGCCACATCCCCTGTGCGCCGTTGGAGAGCGCATCGGCACGACGGGCGAAACCGGGTGAAGCGGGCGGGGCGATGACGTCGATCGTGAGGGGCTGCCCAGGGGTAAGCCTGCCTGCCTCGAATTCATGCGCCACAAACACCGCCTCGAAATTCATGCCAGCGCGGATGTATCCCTTCAGCTCGCGCTTCACCCGTTCGGGCATGGGCATCCGCTCCTGCGTGTAGAGCGGGTCCTGCGCCATGTTGATCAGCGCCCAGTCTGTGCCCTGCCCGCGAAAGAGATGCGTCCCATCCAGCGCCGGGGCTGCGCCGATGAAGGTGACCGGGAAATCATGCTGTGCCACGATCGCCATCGTCTGTTCGTGGCGCACGATGGTCGGCTTCTGAAAGAGCATCGACGCCAGATCAGCATTCTGTGTGCGAAGAGACAGTGCCTCGACGAGCGCCGGATAGCGCCCCTGCTGAAGAGTTTCAGTGGTTGTCGGATGGATGACGATGCCGGAAGATGGCTTGGACATGATTATGCCTCCCACATGGCGGTACATACATCATAGTGAAAAAGGCATGAAGAAACGTATCACGGCGAACCGATTTTACATTCTTCACACCTCTTGTAACCAATCCTGCGCTGTGATGACCCTTTACTATGCGCTGCGGAGTTCCCGCCCGTTTTCGCTGACGAGGATTTCACCGCGCCGCCAGCCAGCACGGGCGCGGCTCAGGAAAATCGCCTGACGGATGATCTCCACGACGGGCCACACCACTGTGAGGATGGCGAGCTGGATCGCCCACAGCACCAGGTTGAGGACGAAATTGTCGGTGGTCTGCTTATCCAGTTGTTCGCGCTTCAGCCGTCCGCCGTCGATCAGAAAACGGCTGAAGGCGGCGATCCCGCCGATCACCAGCAGCGGTGCAATAACGGGGTTGATGCCGCTGCGCGGGGTGTAGGTGACGACTGCCGCGATGACTGCCCCCAGCGTGAAGAATGCCAGGGCGATCCAGACGAACGCGCGCCAGTAATGGGTGAAGAAGCTGCCGCTGGGCATGAGTCATGCCTCCCTGATGAGCGTCAAAGACAGATACAATCGCGGGCATACAGTGCAGTGATACGCCCGGCATTCAGCTACACAGTGCGAAGCTTGCGTGCATTGCTGCCGGTAGACTTGCGACAGTTCGGGCAGCTGCTGTTATCAGCGCAGCCGCCAGACTGATTAGGGAAAAAGCCACCGCTCATCAGCAGGCAGTAGATTGTTTTGCAGTTGTTGCACTGGTAAATCACGGTTTTTGGTGTGTTGTTGCCACAGCGTGGACACGACATGATCGAAAGCTCCTTAGTCTGTATCAGGACAGGATCAGCTAACTCAGATACCGCTGCACGATCGACTGCACCTCTGCCTGGGTCAGCCCCATCAGCTGTGCCATCCGTTCCATGACGCGCGCTTCCGGCGCTTCCAGTTCTCCATCAGACATGGCGACGGAGATCGCCAGATCGAGCGCGTCGAGTCGAGACTGATGGTTGGGCAGCAGCGCACATACAGACTCAATGCGCTTGTCCAGCCCCTGCTTGTCGATGGCCGTCAGGCTGCGGCGAATGATGCGATCGAACTCACGATCGTTCATCCCTTTCATCTTCGGGTGGCGCAGGGAGTTGGCGATGATGTCGGTGATCTCATCTTCTTCCAGTTCCCCGTCCGCCAATGCCAGGATCAGCATCGTCTCGATCAACCCACGACGTTCCGGGTCTTCCCCCATTCCCATCAGTCCTTTGAACATTTTTCCTCTCCGTGATTGTCTGTGCAGCACACTGCCGCACTCTGAAGCTCATTCTGAGGCATGATGTATTGCAGAAGGGCAAATCTGCAAATCTGCTGCAAATTTTTCCCCGGTTTGTGCCATGATATTCGTGCAAATTTTGCGGACGACGATGCTGGACATGAATCGTTAAGGGGAAAAACCGTGCAGGGGACACTTGGGAAAAGCATCAGAAATGCGCGCAAAACACGTCTGATGACTCAGGCAGAGCTGGCGAAAGTGGTGCAATACCACAACTCGCAGATAAGCCGTTGGGAGAGTGGAGAGCAACTGCCGGATGAGGATACATTGGAAGTGCTGGCACGGGTGCTTGATGAAGATATTGCGCGCTGGCGGGTGATGCTGGAGGAAGAGCGACGCTATATGTTCATGCTTCAGGAAAAGGTACGTCATCCCATTCCTGACCCGACATCCGTCTCAGCGCATCGTGAACCTCATACCCCCCTGTCTCCCCCGGAGTCGCCATTTTATTTTGATGCCGCATACGGCGGTCTGGTTTGGGCACGGGTGCGTGCCACGCACAAAAAATTCATGCCTGTCACCCTTGTGCTGCGCTGGGGACCATGGAAGATGGAATACACCACGACGCTGGGGCATGGGCAGGGGGTGTATCTGCTTTTCTACAAACGTTCAGATGAACATCCGGTTCCGCTTTTCTTTGAAATCGAACAGCACGCTGAGATCGCGTTCGGAACAGGTATTCCTCCCGCTGATCTGCCCGTGCAGGACATCAATCACCTGTGGTCACGTATCAGCCCATACAAAATCAGGTCTCGCATACGCTATTTTTTCCAATCCGCCTATTTTGCCCTGCGGGAACTCATTCAGCGCTCCTACACCCGCCCGTAGAGCCGCCCGCCGAACTCGTTGACCAGCCGGTCGTCGAGTTCGTCGGCGTATTCCGCCACCTGGCTGACCAGCTTGTTCGCCTCCACCGCGTCCAGCCCCTCCAGCGGGCGCTCGCTGAACACGTATACCACGTCCAGATACACCCCCAGCGCCGCTGAGGTCAGCTGGAGGTTCAGCTCCAGCAGGTGACGATACAGCGGCAGCAGGTTGGTCATCGGCAGGTGCAGGATGGGCGCAAGCACCTGAAGGTAGCCGTCCGTCTCCTGCTGAGCCAGATACACCTCGATCGCTGCCGACCCGCGCTGGAAGCGCCAGCCATAGCCGTCGCCCGTCTGGATGCGCGCCGCCACCGGGTCGATGCCGATCTCCAGCAGGATCGTCTCGATCGTCGCCACATGATTCTGTCCGCGCGCCCCGCCGCGCCGCCCACCCAGATTGAACATCGCACCCACCTTCCCGTACACCGTGATAGTCCCCCTGATTGTACACGAAACGCCCGACGGAGGACTCCTCCGCCGGGCGCTGGGATGGATGCGGTGCGTCGGCGTGCAGTTACGGCGCGGGCGTGCCCGTCGCGCCGAAGTTGCCTACCAGCAGTGAGAAGTCAGTGATGGTGACCTGTCCATCGCCGTTGAAATCGGCGCGTCCATCATAGCCAGGCGCGCCTGCTGCCTTGCCGAAGGTGTTCGCCAGCACGGTGAAATCGCTGAGCGTGACGGAATTGCTGGCGTCGGCATCGCCCGACCGCAGCAGCCCGGTGCTGATGGTGTTCGCTCCGATCACCAAAGTATGTTCGGACATGACGCTGAGCGTGTTTGCGCCCTTGACCCATACAGTATACGTGCCAGGAGGCAGCCCGATCAGGGTGATCTGCGCGTTCTCATCGCTGGTATACGTGCTGTTGACGATCGCTGCGCCGCCGCCAACCGGCTTGATGATCACCTGGGCGGACATCACATAGCTGCTGTGCGGTTTGGGCGGGCGTGTCCCCTGCGGGGTGAGCGTCAGCGTGACATCGGCGGTCGTGCCCAGCGGAGACAGGCTGAAGTTGATTCCAGGCGTGTCTGCACCGACTGTGACATTCACCAGATCGCCGCTGGACAGGCTGAAACCAGGGCGATTGTTATACGTCTCAGGAACGTAACCGTTTCGGAATGTGTAGACCACGTACTGCCCTGTCCCCAGATTCTGGATGGTGTACGCGCCATTCACGTCGGTCGTGTCGGAGTCGATAAACTCATAGGTATCGCCGACTTTCAGATAGGCATACACCCATGCTTCGGACAGCGGCGTGACGCCATCGGCAGCGTAGACATGCCCGCTGAGCGAGCCGCCGGGCGTGAGGGTGAAATTGATGTTCGTGGCAAGACGTCGGCTGCTGTTCAGGTTAACGGGCGTCGCACCGTCTCGGGTGGTGGATTCCTGCCACCATTCAGGGGCGTAATTGCCAGTGCTTCCGCACTGCCCCTGTGCTGAGACGATGTTCGCCACGCCGATCTGCCCGTATATGCTGGTGTAATAGCCGTTGCCATTGTTGCAGGTGCTGTAGCGCGTCCATGCGCCGACAGGGGAGATCGTGACCGAACGTCCACCGATCGGGGTCACCCCATCGCTGGTGGTGATCCGCCCGGTAATTTCTCCCTGTCGTCCCAGCGTGATGTCGATCGCGGTGACGGGCGTACCGTTGACGGTGAAGGGTGCTGCGCCCGCTATGTCGGACGCGCCGCCGTAGAAACGCCCTGCGCCGTATGGATAATCATTTGCATAGGCGATGTATGTCCCGGCAGGCAGATACGTCGTAAAGGTCCCATTCTCTCTGCCGGTGAGACTGGTGACGAACGACCCTGACTGCGTGTAGATGGTGACGGATGGATATGCCCAGGGACGCCCGGTCTGCCCATCATAGATCGTCCCGCTGACGGAGGTGCCGGGGTCGAGCTGGATGATGATCCCGGTCACACTGTTGTTGCTGCTGACGATCGATGTGGCAGACCCCAGACTGGTCTGATTCTGATAGTACTCACGGGCATAGTTGTCGGGCAAAGCTTCGATGACGTACTCGGCAGGGGACAGATTGGTGAAGCTGAACGTCCCGTCGGCGGCAGTGCGTTGTCCACTGATGTAGAAATACTGATTGCCGCTTCGCCTGTACAGATAGACCCAGGTCGCCGGGTCACCCGTTGTGCCGTCAGGCTTCACCACACGCCCGCTGATCGAGCCAGTGCCAGCGAGTGCGGGATTGCTGACGATGTGGACGCCGCTGGTGGTTGATCCCGCAGTGACATTGACCACCGTCGCCTGTTCGAAGTCCTGTTTGTCCTGATACCACTCGCTCACCCAGGCGTAACCCCCACTCGAGCCACTGTTCAGGTTGATCTTATACCCCCCGGATGGCAGCCCGGTGAAGGTGTACTGACCGCTGGCATTCGTCTGGGCAAAGCCGATATACGTGTACGTTAGGTCGTAAACGTACAGATAGGCGAACTGAACGGGCGTCGTCCCATCCGACCGATACACCGTCCCGGTGATCGAGCCACCCGGCTGCATGGTGAAGTTGATATTGCTCAGCGTGGTGACGCCTGTCGGGAAATGCAGAGGTTGTCCGTTCAGGTAGGTCTGCCTGGTGTAAGGCAGTGGAGTGCTGCTGCACGTCTGAGTGCCATCCACCACGACGGTGAAGGTATTCTGCACCGGGGCATCAGGCAAGGTGTATTCGCCCATCGCGTTGGTGCAGCGAACGATACGATCATAGAAGGAAGCATTCCAGTAGACCTGAACGTTCGCCAGCGGTGTAGCGCCATCCGGCGCGAACACCCTGCCCGTCACCGTCCCCGCCGGGTCGATGCTCATGTTCACCGTCGCTGTTTCACCGGGCGCGACGATGATCTGCGGCGCATAGCTGCTGCTGTACACATTGTCGTAGTATTCGGTGACGTAGCCGGGTGCATCGACATTCACCGTGTAACGCCCGGCTGGCAGCCCGGTCAGGCTGTATGACCCGCCCGTTCCTGTCGTCGTGCTGTAACTTTGCCCGCTCACCTGATTACGCGCCCAGACCGTCGCACCCGCCAGCGATGCCGGGTCGAACAGCGCGCCGGCTGTCAGCGCATCCCCATCCTGGCGGAGCGGAACATCCAGCGGGGTGAAGAGCGGCGCGATCAGGCTGAGCGGGTCGCTCAGAATGCCGCCTGTGCGTTCGCGCTCTGCCATTTCACGTGCCACCAGCAGGCTGAGCGGTTCGCCGCGCTGTGCCTGATACTGCGCCTCGACATCGAGCGTTTCGATGCGTTCGATGCGGCTGCCAGCCTGGTAGGGTCGGGGCTGATGGAATGCCGCGAGGTCGGTATCGCCGGACGCGCCTGCGCCACCGCCCCCGACACTGATCGTGCCGCTGATTGTCGCCGGAGGCAGGAAGCGCACAGATACGCCCGTGATGCTGCCACCGTTGGGCAGGGTGAAGACCGTTGCGCCGCTGGTCGTCGGCTTCTGGTCGTGGTAGACCTCGCCGAAGGTACTGGAGCGCGCATACACATAGTATGTGCCGGGTTCGACCGCGTTGAGGGCGAAGGTTCCGTTGGTTTCTGTGGAAGTGTAATAATAGCTTCCGCTCACCGTATCGATTAGCTGGACTTCCGCACTGCCGACCGGGGTCGTCCCGTCCGGCTGGAATACCGTACCGCTCAGGCTGGCGCTGCGCGGCAGGCGGAAGTTGATACCACTGGTTGTCGTATTCACCTGAACGGTGACCGGGTTGGCTGTGTCCCATGACCGTTTGTCATCATACACCCGATAGCGGTACCCGTCGGCAAACGCCTCAACGCGATACTGTCCTGCGCCGCTGTCTGCCATCAGGCGGTACGTACCATCGGCAGCTGTCGTGTCAAATCCACCGTATGCCGAGTCGCTGATGCGCGTGGCGTACACCGATACGCCAGCGATCGGCGTCACACCGTCGATCTCATAAACCGTGCCGGTGATGACCGGAGAGGCATCCAGTGTGAAATTGATCCCAGTGATATGATCGCCTTCACTGGGCGTCAGCACATTCGCGCCAGCCAGCGTTGCCTGGTTGTTGTAGAATTTCTCGACGTATCCGGTTTTGCGCGCCGAGACGCGGATCGGTTCCGGATAGATAAAGTTCATGCTGTATACGCCGCTGTCGTCGGTATCCCAGACATTCACGACATCGCCATCCGCGTTGTAGATGTGTACCTGGGCATTCACCAGTGGGGTGACCCCATCGCTGGCGTAAACTGTCCCGCTGATCGTCACCCAGCGTTTCAGGCTGAAGTTGATGCCGCTGGTCGTCGATCCCGTCGTCACGGTGATCGTATCCGCCTGGCTGAATTCGCGTTTGCCGTTGTAGTATTCCCCGATCAGTATTCCCGACTGGGCATATACCTTGTAGCTCCCCGGCGTCAACCCGGTGAAGGCATAGTCGCCGCCAGAGTCCGTGTTTGTGGAATTCACATAATCGCCATCAGCCGTATACACATAAACCTGAGCGTCGGCGATCGGCGCACTGTCCTGTGCGCGAGTCACCTGTCCGCTGATCCCACCGGTCGATGTGATACCCTCTCCCTGGGCATTTGCCGAAAAGACGAACGTGAGTACCATCACGAAGACAGCACTCACCCGAAGCCATCGAGCCATGACTGGACTGTGCGACATGGAAATATCATCTCCAGGCTTTGGTAGAAAAAAGCGACCCCAGATTTAAAAATACGACGAAATCCCGGTTTTGTAAAATTATCTTTACTTAATGAATGCCCAGCGCCCGGAGGAGACCTCCTCCGGGCGCTGGGATGGATGCGGTGCGTCGGCGTGCAGCTACGGCGCGGGCGTGCCCGTCGCGCCGAAGTTGGTCGCCATCAGCGAGAAGTCGGTGATGGTCACCTGTCCGTCGCCGTTGAAGTCGGCATAGCCGAACTCGTTCCACCAGGCAACCGTCTTGCCGAAATTGGGCGCGAAGCGGGTGAAGTCCGTCAGGTTGACGATGTTGTCCCCATTCGTGTCTCCGGCACGCATCAGCGCGCTGGTGACGGTGTTCGACCCGACCACCAGCGTGTGCGTTGACATCGCGCCGAGCGTGTTCAACCCCTTCACCCAGATGTTGTACGTCCCTGGCGGGATGCCGGGGATAAAGATTTCCCCGTTCACACCCGCGACGTAGTTGGCATTGACCACCGCCGGACCGCCGCTGGTCGGTTTGATGACCACGCGCACGAGCATCTCATACGCCGCGCTCGGCTTCGGCGGGCGCGTCCCCTGCTGCGTCACGTTCAGGGTCAGGTAGGCGCTGGTGCTGTTCGACGCCAGCGAGAAATTGATGTTCGGCGTATTGCCCCCGCCCGTCACCGTCACCAGGTCGCCCGCAGTCTGATACGTGCCGGGGTGGTTGTTGTACGTCTCGGCGGCATAGCCCGCGCCGAAGGCGAGCACCACATACTGCCCCGGACCGGGCACGGTGATGGTGTACGACCCATCGGCGGCGCTGGTCGCTTCGCCCAGCAGGGCATAGCTGTAACTGGGGCTGTTCAGATACGCCTGCACCGTCATGCCGGAGAGCGGCGTGACGCCATCAGCGGCAAACACGCGCCCGCTGATCGACCCAGGCTGGGTGAAGCGCACCATGATGCCGCTCCGGTGTTCCTCTTCGTCCAGCTCGAATTCCGTCACTGCTCCCTCCGGGCGCAGCTGGCGGTCGTACCAGACCTGGCGCGTGCCCTGACCTGCCAGCAGCAGGTACACCTGCCCAGGATCGACCTGATTGAAGCTGAAATTATTGCCCGTCACGTTTGCTGTGTACACCGGTACAAGGGTAGTCTGGTTGAGCAGTGTGTACAGAATCAAACCCGCGCCCGTGACCGGGGTGACGCCGTTCGGCTCGAATACCGACCCGCTGACCCTGGCATACTTAGGAATGCGGAAGTTGATGTTGCTGGTCGTCACGCCATTGGTCACGGTGAGCAGGTCAGCCTGTGACTGGCGCAGGCGGTTGTTGTAGAAGCGCTGAGCATAGTCCACATGATAGGTGAACACCCTGTACTGCCCCGACCCGTACTGCAACGGCAGCCGGTACGTGCCGTCGGCGGCGGTCGTCACGCCGTAACTGCTGGTGGGCTCCAGGACGTGGCTCGCTGAGACGAGAACGAACTGCACCGGGGTCACCCCGTTCATGCGCGTCACCGTGCCGCGCACGATCGGCGCGGCGTCGAGCGTGAAGTCGATCCCGGTCACGACCGATCCTTCAGACGGATTGAGCGCGTTCGGCGTCTGGAAGTAAGTGCGGTTGTTGTAATATTCGATGACATAATCTTCCTTGCTGGCGCGCACGACGATCTCCTGCGGGAAGATGCCGCTGATCGCGTATTCGCCCGCCGAGTCGGTCAGGGTGGAATTGATGAACCGCCCCTGCGAGTCGAAGACGGCGACTCCCGCATCCTGCAAAGGCAGAGTGCCGTTGGCATTCATCACCCTGCCCATGATCGTGACCGGGCGTTTGAGCGCGAAATCGATGCCGGAGGTGGTCGCAGAAGCGTTGACCATGATTGCATCGGCGTAGGATATACCGCCAGAAGCGTCTTTTCCCTCATACAATTCGGGCATAAGCGTCCCGAACTCGGCGCGGACGGCGTACTGCCCCGGCGTCAGCCCGGTGATGGTATAGTTGCCGCTGGCATTGGTGGTGGTTGAGCTGACCGCAAAGCCGAAGACCATATCGATGGCTCTGACAGTCGCGCCGTTGATCGCCGCCCCGTTCTGAGCGCGCGTCACCCGTCCGCTGATGCCCCCGGTCGCTGACAGCGGATCGCTTTGTGCCTGCCCCGAAAGAACGAGCAGCAGCGCTGTTCCGATGACGATGCTGATGCGTATCCAACGCGGTATGATCCCGCTGACCATGATGTGACCGTCTCCTGAAAAAATCCCCTGAAGATGTGATCACCATCAGTATGCAGCGAAATCGAAATTGTGTAAAATCCCCCCGATTTCTGGGGTGTGAACGACGCTATCGCGCGCAGGGCGATCGGCTGATCGCCCTGACGCTGACACCGCATCACGGCGCGGGCGTGCCGCTCATGCCGAAGCTGGCGGAGAGCAGCGAGAAGTCCGCGACGTTGACCGCGCCGTCGTTGTTGAAGTCGGCGCGCGCATCGAAGCCTGGCATGTTCGCCGCCCTGCCGAAGGTGCTGGAGAGGATGGTGAAGTCGCTCAGGGTGACGGCGTTGTCACCGCTGGCATCACCGCCGCGCAGCAGCCCGGTGGTGACGCTGTTCGCGCCCACCGTCAGCGTGTGCGTCGAGGCAGCGCTGAGCGTATTGAACCCTTTCACCCAGACGGTGTATGTGCCTGGCGGGAGACCGGGCAGGACGATCTGCCCGTTATCGTCGGTGCTGTACGTCCCGTTGACCACTGCCGCGCCCCCGCTCGTCGGCTTGACGATGACGCGCGCCAGCGTCTGCCAGGCGATGTTCGGCTTGGTCGGGCGTGTGCCGGGCAGGGTGAGCGTCAGGGTGAGCGTGCTGGTCGTGGCAGTCGGCGCGAGGGTGAAGTCGATGCCGGGCGTGTCTGCGCCGCCTGTGACGGGGATCACATCGCCCGATGCGAGGTTGGAGCCTGGATGCTCGCGGTACATCTGGTCGGCATAGCCCGTTAGCCTGGCGAAGGCGACATACGTGCCGCCGCCTGGGGTCTCGAAGGTATACGCGCCATCCTCACCGCTGGTCGTCGTGCCGATCAGGGTGAACGCTGCACCATCCTTCAGGTACACCCAGACCGTCGCCCCTTCCAGCGGCGTGACGCCATCAGCAGCATACACACGCCCGCTGATCGACCCAGGCGCGGAGAAACGCAGCGACACCCCGGTGATGCTGCCGCCGTTCGGCAGGGTGAACACTGTCCCGCCGCTGCGGTTCAGACGCTGATCGTGATATACATAGCGCATTCCGCTTACTGCGTACAGGTGGTACGATTCCGGTTCCACTTCCTCAAAATCGAAACTGCCGTCGGTATCAGCAAAGCGGAAATAGTAAAAGCCGCTGTTCATGTCCACGCCCGTCTCGATCAGGCGAACCTCCGCCCCGGCGACGGGCGTCACGCCATCCGCCTCGAACACCCGTCCGCTCAGGCGGGCGGCGCGGGGAATGCGAAAATTGATGTTCGTCGCAGGCTGCGTTGTCAATGCGGGAACCCATGTCGCCCTGCCCGTATCGCGCACATTGTTGTAGTGGCGATCCATGTAGCCGGCTTTGTATGTGGAGACGATATACGAGCCGCCTGTGAGGTGGCTGACGGTGATCGTGTAGCTCCCGTCCGCACTCGTGAACGCAGTCCCGTCGAACGCGCCGTCTGGAACGCGGACCGCACTCACGCGGACGCCGCTGACAGGGGTCACTCCATCGATTTCGTACAACCGCTGAGCAGCGTATCATCGTTCGCCTGCACCGACAGCACCATGAGCAGTGCCGCCCCGACCACTACACTGACGCGAAAAACGGTACGAAATGCACGCCTGAACATCGTTCACCACTCCAGACTATGCCGACACATATTCCCTTCTGGCGGGCACAGCGATGGATGACAGGATTAAAATGCCCTGCGTGCATTTTACCTGAAATGTATTTGAATATTTTTAAATAGCAAGTATGAAAGCTTGATGAAAATTTCCTTTCCGAAACCATAAGATAAAAGGAGTTTAGAGTGTGTCTGCAAACTCGTTTTTGGCGTCTGGCTGCCCAAACCTCACCCCGGAAACCTGACGGTTTCCTGCCCCTCTCCATCGGAGAGGGGCGGTTGAGCGCAGCGAAACGGGGTGAGGTCAGATCATTGGCAAACAGACCCTAACTGCCAGTAAACTGGGCGATGAAGTGGGGGATCATGAGGGCGAGGATAGAGGCGGACGACGCGGGCATCGTCCCTACAGGTGTAGGGTGGAGACAATGCCTGCCCAAACCTCGCCCCGGAAACCTGGGGGTTGAGCGCAGCGAAACGGGATGAGGCTGCCTGTGCAGACCCACCTGAACCTCGATGTACTGGCAATCAGGCGAAAGGGGTAAAAAAGGGCTGTGGCGCGGGCGTGCCGCTCATGCCGAAGCTGGCGGAGAGCAGCGAGAAGTCCGCGACGTTGCTGAAGTCGGCGCGTGCCCCACGCTTTCCCTGCTCACATCTGCACATCCGCCCGCAGCAGCCGCCGCTGCCAGCCGAACAGGTAGATCAGCACGCCCGTCAGGATGATGGCGAACATCACCCCGGCGATGGTCGCGCCCATCGTCGGCGAGCCGAGCTGGAGCTGGAAGCCGAAGAAGGTGCGGTAGAAGAGCGTCGCCAGCAGGTCGGTGCTGAAGTTCGGTCCCGCCAGCGCCGTCTGCGTGGTGTAGATCAGGTCGAAGGCGTTGAAATTGCCGACGAACGTCAGCACGCCGACGATGCCGACCGTCGGCATGATGAGCGGCAGTTTGATGTTCCAGAACACGCCCAGCCCGGTCGCGCCGTCCACCTGCGCCGCTTCGACGATCTCGTCAGGGATGGCGATCAGCGCCGCCAGGAAGAGCATCATCGGGATGCCGACGTACTGCCACACCGAGATGAGCGCCAGTGTGGGCAGCGCGGTCGTCTCCAAGCCCAGCCAGGGCTGGTTGGCGATGCCGAACACCCCCAGAATATCGCGCGAGATGCCCCACAGCGGGCTGAGGATGAGCCGCCAGATGAAGCCGATCAGCACCACTGACAGCACCGTTGGCGTGAAGATGAGCGTGCGGAAGAGCGTGCGCCCGCGCGTGACGCGCGACGCCAGCAGCGCTGCCAGCAGCAGCCCTATCGGGTTCTGCACCAGCATGTGCATGATGAAGAACAGCACGTTGTTTCGCAGCGCGCCCCAGAAGCGCGTCGAATAGTTGGGGTCGTTGAAGAGCGTGTTGTAATTGCCGAAGCCGACGAACTCCAGCCCGCCGCCAGGCGCAGGCGCATACAGGCTAAGCCGCAGCGAGTCCAGCAGCGGGTAGATCATGAACAGGGTGTAGATGATCACCGCCGGGGCGAGGAACACCACGATGTGGACGGGGAACGGTCGGCGCGGTCGTGTGGGCATCGGCAGTCACCTGTGCGGGAGCGAGCAATCACCCTCACCCCAAACCCCTTCCATTGCAAAGGGGTCTGGAGGTGAGGTCAGTGGATGTCGAAGGACAGACTCAGCCTGCGGGCGTGTACCAGCTTTCGAGGTTCGCCTGCACCGCGTCCGCCGCTGCCTGCGGGGTGAGCGCGCCGTTCAGCACCTGAGCGCTGAAGCTCCACAGGTCGGTTTCGTTGTTCGGCGTCCCGCGCGAGAGAATCTGGTAGGCGCTGCGGATGGTCGAAGCGCACTCGGCGCGCCAATCGACAAATTCCTGCGCCAGCGGGTCATCGAGGGTGATCTCGGCGTTGCTCAGCGAGAAGAAGCCTGGGATGGCGTTGGAGTAGAGCTGCGCAAATTCCGGCGTCGTCACCCACGAGAGGAAGGTGCGCGCGGCTTCGGCGTTCGGGCTGGCGGCGTTCATGCCGATGGCGATGTCGGTGTGGTCGCTGATGAAGCACTCGTCCTGACCATCCGGCACGGGCGGCTTGAACGCGCCCAGTTCAAAGTCCGCCTGATTGCGGAAGACGCTGATGTCCCACGACCCGGCGGGGTAGATCGCGCCCAGACCGAGCGAGAACAGGTTCTGCGAGTCGGGGTAGGTCTGCGCCTGATAGCCATCCGCCAGATACGGCGACCAGCGGCTGAGCGCCTCGAACGCCGCCAGGAAGCCGCCTTCGTTGTACGCCGCCGTGCCGTTGATCAAGCCCAGGCGACCCTCTTCACCGCGCCAGTAGTTGGGACCGATGTTCTGGTAGCCCATCGTGGCGCTCTCCCACTGATCCGCCGTGCCGATGACCAGCGGCACGTAGCTGCCGTCCGCGCGGATGGCGTCCAGCACTGCGTAGAACTCGGACTCAGTGGTCGGTTCTTCCAGTCCCAGTTCGGCGAAAATGTCGGCATTGTAGATGAAGCCGTGAATGACCGCCGCCATCGGCACGCAGAACACGTCCGAACCATCGTCGGTGATCCACGCGCTCTTCGCCACGTCGCTGAAGTTCTCGATGCCCGGCAGGTCGTTCAGCGACGCCAGATGCCCCGCCTGGAACAGACCGAGCGAGGTATCGAACGGACGGCAGGTGATCAGGTCGCCCGCCGTGCCCGCCTCAAGACGAGTGTTCAGCGCGGCGTTGTACTCGGTCGGCGCGGTCGGCGAGAAGCGGACGCGGATGTTGGGGTACTGCGCCTCGAACGCCGGGATCAGCACGTCCTGCCAGGCAGCGAGGTCGTCATTGCGCCAGCTTTCGATGGTCAGCGTCACGGTGTCCTGAGCCTGAAGCGCGCCCGCGCCCAGTGTCAGGACGAGCAGCAGCGCCAGCAAGAACAGCTTCTTCATGAGCCTGTCTCCTCATTGTGTGGTGGGATTGCCTGAAACAAATTTTCTTCAGCCGCAGCTTTCGATCGATTTCACTGTGCGGCATTTGCACCTGATTGTAACGCAAGCTGCCCGGCGTGCCAACAGATCGCCTCAGACCATGCCGATGCGGTACAATCCGACGTCATCAGCCCGGCTCATCCGCAGGAAGGCACACCCCTCATCATGCTGCACTGGCGCAGTTCGTTCCCCATCCTCTCCACCTGCACCTACCTCATCTCCAACTCACTGGGGGCGATGCCCATCGGCGTGTATGATGCCCTGCGCGCGTATGCCGACACCTGGGCGACGCTGGGCGTGCGCGCCTGGGGCACACCGTTCCACGATCAGCCGACATGGTGGGACCTCAAACGGGCGGTGGGCGACCTGATCGCCCCGCTCATGGGCGCGCCAGCGGGCAGCGTGCTGATGCACGAGAACGCCAGCATCGCCAACGCCATCCTGATCAGCGCGCTCGATTTCACCGATCCGCGCCGCGACACGGTGGTCATGTGCGATCAGGATTTCCCGTCGGACGTGTACAGCGTCTCGCGCGCGCTGCCCGCGCACATGCGCGTCCACATCGTGCGCGCCTCAGACGGCATCACCGTCGATGCCGATGCGCTGCTCGACGCCATCGATGAGCGCACGCGCCTCGTCAGCCTGAGCCATGTGCTGTTCCGGTCGGCATACATCCAGCCCGCTGCTGCCATCGTCGAGAAGGCGCACCGCATGGGGGCACAGGTGCTGCTCAACGGCTATCACAGCGTGGGCATCATCCCGCTCGATGTCACAGCGCTGGGGGTCGATTTTTACGTCGGCGGCACGCTCAAGTGGCTGTGCGGCGGGTCGGGCGGGGTGTTCCTGTATGTGCGCCCCGATCTGCTGCCTGCGCTCCAGCCGCGCCTGACCGGATGGTTCGCCCACGCGCGCCCGTTCGCCTTCGAGGTGGATGACTTCACACTGCGCGATGACGCTTATCGGCTGGCGAACGGCACGCCCGCCATCGCCGCGCTGTACGCCGTGCAGCCTGGGGTGCGGATCATCGCCGAAGTCGGCGTGGAGGCGATCCGCGCCGCCTCACTGCGCCACACCGCGCAGATCATCGCCGCTGCCGACCGGCATGGCTGGACGGTCAACACCCCGCGCGAGGCAGACCAGCGGGCAGGCACGGTGACGATCGCCCCGCCGCACGCCTACGCCGTCAGCCGGGCGCTGCTGGCACAGCAGATCGTCATCGACTACCGCGAAGGGGCGGGCATTCGCATCGCGCCGCATTTTTACAATACGGATGAAGAGGTGACGCGCGCGCTGGAGGCGATCGCCGCCATTCTGGAGGACGGGTCGTGGCGTCCGTTCGACGCCGGGCGCACATTCGTGACGTGAAGCGCCCTTAATCGTCCGTCATACTACCTCATCGAATTTCAGCACCTCGACCGTCCTGTCCGGGCGCAGGATGAGGAGCTGCCCAGGCTGGATGTAATCCAGCTCGTCGCGCCGCTGATAATCGCCGCGCAGCACCCAGTGGCGCAGCCCGGCGATGACGATGCCGTGCGTACATACCCAGATGTGTTCATGCCCGCTCGCCGACACCTCGGCGACGAATGCCCCGATGCGCGCGCGCACTTCCTCGAACGGTTCGTGAACCATCTCGTTCAGGCGCGGGTCAGGCGTGAAGGCGCGCCCGGTCGCCTCGGTGACGATGGCGGCGGTCTGTTCACAGCGCAGGAACTCGGAACGATAGCCGACGCTGTAGGGCAGGTGCGCCATGTACGCGCCGAGGCGCTGCACGGGCGGGATGCCTTCGGGCAGCACCTGTGCGGTGATGATCTGGTCGCCATAGCCCATTTTGCTGCGGGTGGCGAGTCCGTGACGGAAGATGTACCAGGTCTGGTCGGTCATGGGTGAGCGGTCTCCGTGAGGGCGTCGGTATACAGGTCGAGGATGCGCCCGCTGACCGTTTCCCAGTCGAGGTGGCGCACCTTGCCCGTCACGGCGCGGCTGATCGCCTGGCGCGCAGTGGAGTCGGTCAGCAGGCGCGCCATCTGCGAGGCGAGGAGCAGCGGGTTGTTCACCGAGGTGATGAGCAGGTCGTTCAGTTCTTCGTCGATCAGGTCAGAGATGCCAGTGGCGTTGGTGGTGATCACAGGCGTGCCGCACGCCATCGCCTCCGCCGCCGCCATGCCGAAAGACTCGTAGTGCGAGGGCATGACCAGCACATCCGCCGCGCTGTAGTACAGTGGCAGCACATCCTGCGGCTGCTGCCCGGCGAAACGGACGATCGGCGTCAGGTGCAGCAGGTGGCGCAGGCGTTCCAGCTTCTGCAATTCCTTCGACCACATCTCCGGCGGCTGCGAGACATCGCCGCCGATGATCCACAGACAGGGCTGGATGCCAGGCTCGCGCTCGATCAGCACGCGCAGCGCGTAGAGCAGCATGTCGATGCCTTTGAGCGGTTCGATGCGCCCGCAGAACAGGATCAGCCGATCGTCCGGGGCGACGCCCAGCGCGGCGCGCGCCTGACGCTGGTCGATCGGGGTGAAGCGCGCCAGATCGACGCCCGGCGGCACGACATGCACCTTGTCGGGGTGCGCGCCATAGAGATAGCACATGTAGTCGCGGTCGGCAGCGCTGGGCGCGATGATGCAATCGACCGCCCCAGCGAGGTGGAATTCGGCGTCGATGCGCGCCTTCTCTTCGCGTTCCAGTTCGTCACGCGCCACCAGATTTTTCATCAGCGCCAGGGTGTGGAAGGTCATGAAGAGCGGCACAGCCCGGTCGCCTTCGCCCAGCCAGTCGAGCGCCGCCAGCCCGGACAGGTAGTAGTGAGCATGGACCAGATCGTAGGTGATGCCTTCAGCGGCGATGAAGGCGCGCATGTTGGCGACGAATTCCGGCAGCACGGCGATGAGCTGCTTTTTCGGGATGACGCTCTCCGCGCCCGCCACCACGTGGATCACCCGAAAGTGGGGATCGACTTGTACGACATGCGGGATATGATCATCCTGGCTGCGGGTGAACACATCGACCGCGATGCCGCGCCGCGAAAGGGCTTTCGCCAGTTCCAGCACGTAGACATTCATGCCGCCCGTCTCTTTGCCCTCCTGCGAGGCGAGAGGGCAGGTGTGAAACGAGATCATCGCCACCCGCTGTATGCTGGTCACTCTGTGCGCCTTTCAGCATCTCTGCATCTGACCGCGTATGTTAGCCTGACAGGATGAACCGCTCATGAAATTCAGCCGATGGTCACTCTTCGTTCTGCTGGCTGCCCTGCTCTGTCTGGCGCTGCCCGCTGCTGCCCAGCAGGAACAGCCCGCCGAAGCACTGAGCGACCAGATGAACCGCCTGGAAGCCGCCACCGTCCGTCTGCGCACGCTGGAACCGCTCTTCGAGATCACGCGCGCCTTCCCCACCCGCGAAGAGACCATCGCCTATCTGACCGCGACGCTCGACCGCGATCTGCCGCCGGACTATTTCGCGCGCGCGCGCGATTTTTACAGCGCGCTCAACCTGCTGCCGCCTGAGATCGACATTCGTGCGACGCTGCTCGACCTGCTCGGCTCGCAGGTGGCGGGCTTCTATGACCCCGATACGCGCACCATGAACGTCATCCCGCTGACCAGCACGGTCATGGGCGCGCGCATGGGGCTGCTTGAGCAGACGATCTACGTGCATGAATATGTCCACGCGCTTCAGGACATGCACTTCGACCTCAACGCGCTGCTGCCCGATGAATTGTCGCAGACGCACCCCGATCGCACGCTGGCGATCACGTCGCTGGTCGAGGGGGATGCGACGGCTGTGATGCAGGTTTACCTTCAGCGCGCCGTCGAAGCCAATCCGGTGGCGGCGCTGGGGCTGCTGACGCAGAGTGCAGCCGCAGGCGCGCTGACCATGCCCGAAGGCATCCCGGAGATTCTGACGCGCGAACTGCTTTTCCCTTACGAAGAGGGGCTGACTTTCGTCAGCGCGGTGTATGAAGCGGGCGGCTGGGAGGCGGTCAATGCGGCGTTCGCCGATCCGCCGCGCGCCAGCGCCCAGATTTTGCGCCCGGCGCTGTATCTCAACGGGGTGCAGCCCGTCGAGATCGCCCCTGCGCCGATCACGCCCGGCGCGGACTGGGAGGTCATCTGGAACACGACGCTGGGCGAATTCTATCTGCGCGAACATGTGCGGTCGGTCGCTGTGCCTGCGGCGGATGCGGCGAGAGCAGCGCGCGGCTGGGCTGGCGATTCGTTCCAGATGTGGCGCAGCGCCGCCGGAGAGGTGGCATTTTACCTGACGCTGCTGTTTGAAAGCCCATCCGAGGCGGAAGAGTTCGTCGGCATCTACGGGGAAGCGACCGGGGCGTTTGCCGACAACTGCGCGCCGCTCAGTGGGCAGGTGGTGTGCGCCGACTACGCGGCGGACAGGGTGGTCATCGCCGCCGCGCCGACCGCAGCGATGGCGGCTGACCTGCTGCGAAACGGGGGATAAGCGCGGGAAAGGGAGTGGGTCAGCCGTATGTGCTGACCTCACCCAGGCGCGCGGTCGCTGTCCTGCTGCGACTCGTAAAAGCGCTGCCATTCGGCGGCGAAGTCGCCCGCGCCGTACACCACATCGGCGTTGCGCTGGGGCAGTTCGCGCGGGATGACCGGTGGCAGGTCGGCAAACACTTTATGCACGAAATACACCATCTCGTTGACCTGCATGGCGGCGTTGAGCCGCGCCACGATGATCGAGGTGGCGAAGAACAGCACGATGATCGCCGTCTCCAGCGCGGCTGACCAGGGGAAGTACAGCACCATGCCGCCGAAGAGCGTCGGCAGCAGCAGCGCGCGCAGCCACGCGAGGCGGTACATGCGCCCATGCATCCGCAGCAGCGTCACGCCCGCGTCCGCTTCCAGCCTGGCGAATTTGCCGACCAGATAGGCGGTGACGGTGGAGCGCTGCCCGCGCCGTGCCCACAGGGGCGCGTTGTCGCTGGTCAGGCGGAAGCCTTCGGCGTCCGGTTTGATGTGATAGCGCCGTCCATCGGCGAACAGGTCGCGCAGGTGCAGCTTGCGCGTGCTGGGGCGGGTAGAGGCGATGAGCAGGCGCAGGCATTCATCGGCGGGCGCGCCGATGGCGAGGGCGGCGGGGGGGTACAGCCGCACCAGCGCGATCGCCAGAAAGCGGTCGAGGCGCGCTGCGTGGCGGGGCGGACGGCGGCGC
>CAZTLS010000011.1:0-4193 GCA_964614405.1 uncultured Pleurocapsa sp. | reverse complement strand
GCGGGTGCGCTCATGTTCGCCGCCGCAGTGCCATCGCCAGCCCGACCAGCAGCAGCAGCGCACCGCTCAGCGCCGCTGCCGGGGCTGCCCAGCCATAATCGACCTGAACGGGCGGCAGGTCAGGGTCGCCGCTGCGCCGTTCCAGCCGGACGATGGTGAAACGGTCGGTCACCTCATGCAGCGAGCGTTCATCGATGGTGGGGCGGTCGCTCAGGCGGGCGATCAGCGCGTCATACACACCTGGCGCACGACGGCGAAACAGATGCAGCACGCGCAGCGCTTCGCCGGAATGGGTGACCGGGATCGCCTCCGCTGCATACACCAACCCGCCGCGCTGCACCGTGACGCCCGGATGGTGCAGGATGTTCTGATACCACTGCGGACGATCGCCCCAGCCGGAGACGATGTACACCTTGCTGCCGTGCATCTGATAAGCGATGGGCACAGGGCGCGGCGCGCCGCTGCTGCGCCCGCGCGTGATGAGGATCATCACGCCCAGTGCGTTCAGCGCGCCGCCCAGCCCCAGCCGATAGCCCAGCAGGGGCAGGCGCATCAGCCCGCGCAGCACGCCCTCACGCGGATAGGGGATATAGCGTTCGATCGTCATCTGCCTTCAGCCTTTCACCAGCCGTTCGCCGTCTTGATCCGGTTATACGCATCGAGCAGCTTTTTGAAGCGCGCCTCCGCTTCGGCTTTGGGCAGCGGGCTGGTATCGGGATGCACTTCGCGCGCCAGACGGCGAAATGCCGCCTTGACCGCATCGCCATCCGCGCCGCGCACCAGACCGAGCAGCGCATAGCAGCGGTCGAGTTCCGTCTCGCGCGGGGCGAACGCCTCCGGATCGGCGGCGGTCTGATAGCCGCGCCCGGCGTTTTCGGCATTCCAGCCTGGGTTGCTCCACGTGGTGTAGGTCGGCGGGGCATCGGTGGCGCGCTGTTCACGGCGGAACGCCTGCCGCCCGATGGCGTAATCAGCATCCTTCCAGAACGCCTCGCTGCCGAAATTGGCGACCATCCAGCTTCCCTTGAGCGAGAGCGGCGCGTTCACCCACACGCGATAGCACGGCAGGTTGCGCACCGATACATCCGGTCCATACCACACTTCGCGTTCGTCGTTGCGGGTGGTGAAGGCGCGGAAATGCACCTGCCCGATGCGCGGCGGCGCATTCCCCGCCTGAACATAGGTGTACAGCCGATCGCGGTAGAGCGCGTGCAGCCCCAGCAGGCTTTCATCCTGCGCGCCGCTGCTGCCATCCGGCGGGACGAGCGCCGCCGCCAGCAGGAAGAGCGAACCGATCCCGATGCGCGTGTTCTCGCTCAGGATGCGTTTGAGGGTGCGTGGTTTGGGCATCTCGTCCAGCAGGTGGACATGCACCACACCGCTGCTCCAGGTATGCGCAACGATGTGCCCCGCCGGGTCGATCAGCGCGCCGCGCACGCTGTCGATGGCGCTGATCTGCCCCTTCAGCCATGTTCTGATCACATCTGGCATGACGAATGTGCGCCGCCCGCGCTGTGCCGCCTGTGAATACCATTACCGATGATCTGATACGCTATTTTAGCGCGGATTGCGCTGAAACGCGCCCCGCGCGGCTGAGTCGTTGATGTGAAGTCGTGCAGGCGCATCTGCCTGATGCCGGAGATGAACGTCTGTGCTATCATTGAAAGCATTCACACACGGCACACGGATGGAGGCGGACGATGAACTTCTTCAAAAACCTGTTCGGGCGCGGCGGATCGGCTTCGGGCGGCGGCGCGCGCGGCTTTGGCAATGCCCCGGCGCATCTGCTGAGCGTGTTCGTGCAGCCGCGCGGCTGTGACGAGGTGGTGCATGTGCGGATCAACCTGCACAATGACCTGTCGGAGCGTGACGAAGGCGGCTATCTGGTCAACAAAGTGGTGATGGGCACGACCTGTTTTCAGCGCGTCGAACTGTCGCTGACCTTCGACGCCAAACGCCAGATCGTCGAGCGCCAGATCAGCGGCGGCACGCTGGTCGATGAAGACGCCTACAGCGCGTGGCAGGCGGCGCAGCAGGCGAAATCGTGACGGTGCGGACGCTCACCCCTGAAGCGGCGCGCCGTCTGGCGATCAGCGCCCAGCGGCTCGACGCCCGCCCCGCCCCAGCGCCCGATGCAGACGGGCTGTACGCCATCGTGCGCGATCTCGGCTGCCTGCAACTCGACCCGATCAGCCATGTCGCCCGATCGCATCTGCTGGTGCTGCACAGCCGTGCCGGGAAGTTTGACCCGGCACAGGTCGATGATCTGCTCTTCGGGCAGCGCCGCCTGTTCGAGTACTGGGCGCACGAGGCGTCGATCGTGCTGACCGAGGATTACCCGATCCACGCCGTGCGGATGCGCGACTACCCAGGCGACTCGGCGTGGGGCGCAGCCGTGCGCGACTGGCTGGAGATGAATGCCTCTCTGCGTCAGCATATCCTCGATCATCTGGCTCGGCACGGGGCGTCGTTTTCGCGTGAGATCGAAGCGGACGGCATCGACCCGCAGCAGTGGGTCTCCAGCGGCTGGACGAACGGGCGCAACATCAGCCGGATGCTCGATTTTCTGTGGATGCGCGGCGAGATCATGGTCAGCGGTCGGGCGGGCGGACAGAAACGCTGGGACCTGAGCGAACGGGTGCTGCCCGAATGGACGCCGCGTGAGGTGCTTGCTCCGCGCGAAGCGACCCGCCGCGCCGCGCTCAGGGCGCTCGGCGCGCTGGGCATCGCCACTGAGATGCAGATCACCAGGCATTACGTGCGCCGCCGTTACCCGGAACTGCGCGCGGTGCTGGCGGAACTGGAGCGGGAAGGCGCGGTCGTCCGCGCGACGATCGCCGGGCTGAAGGGGACGTACTACCTCACGGCGGAGTCGCTGCCCAGGCTGGAGGCGATCGAACGCGGCGAATGGGCGGGGCGCACCGTGCTGCTCTCGCCGTTCGACAACCTGATCTGCGATCGGGCGCGGGCGCGCGATCTGTTCGGCTTCGATTTCACCATCGAGATTTACGTCCCTGCCGAGAAGCGGCGCTACGGCTATTACGTGCTGCCCATCCTGCACGGCGATCGGCTGATCGGGCGCATCGACCCACGCTATGACCGCAAAATGCGGACGCTGCACGTCGGGCATGTGTATGCCGAACCCGATGCCGACCGCGCCGCCCCGAAGACGACGGCGAAGGCGATCCGCGCCGCCATCGACTCGCTGGCGGGGTTTCTGGGCGCAGCGGATGTGCAGGTCTCGCCTTCGCCGTCACGCTGGGCGGTGTGAGCATACAGCTATCTTCAGGAGTGGACCTCGACAGCGGGCGCATGTTCCGGCTTTAATGAACGGACATGCGCCTGACTGTGAAGGGACGACCGATGTATCGTCAGCTTGCCGATGATCTGGCAGGGTGTGTATCGCAGACGGGATCAGCGCCCGTCCCACCCCTCCAGCAGGCGCTTGACCTCGCTCATGAAGGCGTCTGCGCCCGCGCCGTCCACGACGCGATGGTCGAAGGTCAGCGACAGGTAAGCGCACGGGCGGATGGCGATCATGTCGTGCCCGGCGGCGTCGGTGATCACCTTGACCCGTTTCTCCATCGCGCCGACGCCCAGGATGCCGACCTGCGGCTGATTGATGATCGGCATGGCGACGATGCTGCCCGACACGCCGTGATTGGTGATCGTGAATGTGCCGCCCGTCACCTCATCCGGCTTGAGCGCCCTGTCACGCGCGCGGTGCGCCAGGTCGTGGACGGCGCGCGCCATGCCCAGCAGGTTGAGGTCGCCGGCGTTCCGCACCACCGGGACGATCAGCCCATCCTGCAGCGCCACCGCCATGCCGATGTGCTGGGCGCGGTGCTGAAAGATGCCCTCTTCGCGCCATTCAGCGTTGAGCATCGGCACGGCGCGCAGCGCCGCCGCCGCCGCCACCATGAAGTAGGCGGTCAGGGTGAGCGGGACGCCCGCCGCGTGAAAATCCGCTTTGTGCGCTGCCCGATGCGCCGTCACCGCCGTCAGATCGACCTCGAACACGGTCGTGACATGCGGTGAGGTGTGCCGGCTGCGCACCATGTGTTCGGCGATCGCCCGGCGCATGGCGGTCAGTGGGGTGAGCGTCCCGTCGCCGCTGGCGGATGACGGGCGCGGCGCGGGAGCGGGCGCGGCGCTGACCGGGGTGGCCGGGCGCGGCGCAGGAGCAGGTGGCG
>CAZTLS010000010.1:61386-75974 GCA_964614405.1 uncultured Pleurocapsa sp. | reverse complement strand
CGGGACGTCGGTGGCGGTCGGCGGGACGTCAGTGGCGGTCGGCGGGACGTCAGTGGCGGTCGGCGGCACGTCAGTGGCGGTCGGCGGGACGTCGGTCGGAGCCGTCGTCGCGGTCGGTTCTTCAGTGACTTCGACCGTCGCCTCAGCAGTCGGTTCAACCGTCGCTTCTTCGGTCACTTCCAGTGCCGGAGCCTCAGCCGTCATTTCGGCAGTGGCTTCTTCAGTCGCTTCGGCAGCCATCGGCGCGGCAGTGGTCTCAGGGGTGGCTTCAGCAGCGGCTTCTTCAGTGGCTTCAACCGTCGCCTCGGCGGTCACTTCAGCGGCGGGCGCTGCGGTGGGGGGGACGTCGGTTGGGGGAACCGAGGTGGCGGTGGGGCGGGGGGTGGCGGTTGGCGCAGGAGCCGGCTGGCAGGCAGCCAGCACGAGTACAAATACCAGTGACAGCGCCAATACGTTACGTGTGATATGTTTCATGTTGACTGTTCCTCCAGCAGGAAAGCGCAGAAAGGCATATTCGTCTTTGAGAGACGAAACGTGCACCTGTAAGAAATGTCGCTCAAAAAAAGGGTGATTGTCTTTATACTATCTGGCTGATTCTTCACTGGTACAAAAGGGTGATCTTCACCCGGCACATAGCGTGCCAACTGTTGATGAGAATCAGATTAAAATCCAGCGAATGTCCGAATCGCTTCGGCATTTCCGAGCGAGGCGACCGGGCGGGTACTGTCGATGCGCTTCATCAGCCCGGACAGCACATCCTTCGGACCGACCTCGATAAACGCCTCAATACTGTCGGCGATCATGGCGTTCATCGACTCGCGCCAGCGCACGGGCTGGGTGAGCTGGGCGGTCAGCTCTGCCTGAATGTCCGCTGCGCCGGTGATCGGCGTGGCGCTGACGTTGGCGTAGACGGGGACCTGCGCCTCGGTGAACGGGGTAGCGGCGATCGCCTGGGCGAATGCCGCGCCCGCCGATTCCATCAGAGGCGAATGTGCGGCGATGCTCACCGCCAGCTTAAGCGCGCGCCGCGCGCCCGCCTCTTTCGCCAGCACGAGCGCCCGGTCGAGCGCGGCATCATCGCCGGAGATGACGATCTGCCCCGGACAGTTGTCGTTCGCCACCACCAGCACCGCGCCGGTCTCGGCGGCGGCGCGGGCGCACAGTTCGCGCAGCGGGTCGATCTCCATGCCGAGGATCGCCGCCATCGCGCCAGGCTTGTCCACCCCCGCCTGACGCATCAGCCGACCGCGTTCGCGCACCAGACGCAGCCCATCCTCGAACGAGAGCGCGCCGACGGCGGTCAGGGCGGTGAATTCGCCAAAGCTGTGCCCGGCGACGGCGCGCGGCGCGATCTCCGGGTGTTCGATCCTGAGCGCGGCGAGGCACGCCAGGCTGCACACGTACAGGGCGGGCTGGGTATTGATCGTGTCGTTGAGTTCGCTTTCCGGTCCCTCGAAACACAGCGCTGACAGGCTGAAGCCCAGCAGGTCATCCGCCTGCGCGAACAGGTCGCGCGCCTCAGGGTATGCCTCAGCCACATCCCTGCCCATGCCGACGATCTGCGACCCCTGACCTGGGAAGAGCAGCGCGCCGTTCGTCAAACCCGCCATCGCTTCACCTGCTTTCGTGCGTGTGCCTGTCAGCAAAAAACAACAAGCCGCTTTGATGCAAAGCGGCTCATCGGATATGGGGCGTCTTCAAAGGACTAGTTGTCCACCTGGATGACCGTCCTGCCGCGATACGTGCCGCATTTCTGGCACACGCGGTGGGCGACGTGGTATTCGCCGCAGTTTTCACAGATGACCAGGTGATTGAGCGACAGCGCGTCGTGCGCGCGGCGGCGGTTACGACGGCTGCGGGAATGTTTGCGCTTGGGCAGCGGACCCACGATCTTGCTCCTGACGTAATCACGCCAGTCTCATCGCGGGACTGGCGGCATGTTTCGATAGGACGTGCATTATCGTCGATCCGGGGCATTCTTGCAAGCCTAAGGCGTGCATACAAAACCGTTTCTGCGGCTGTTCGCCCCAACCTCACCCCGGAAACCTGGCGGTTGAGCGCAGCGAAACGGGGTGAGGTCAGAACAGGCGCATCTGGCGTTCGGGCGGCTTGCCATCGAGGGTGATGAAGTCGGCACAGCGTTCGACCCCCGCGATGCCCAGGCGCGCCAGATCGGTCAGCGACCGCAGCGTGCCGCGCCGCCGTGCAGCGAGGATGGCGTCCGCCCCTTTTGCGCCGATCCCAGGCACGCGCATGAGCTGTTCGCGGCTGGCACGGTTGACCTCGACCGGGTTGAGGCGCAGATGCCGTTCCGCCCACGCCCGTTTCGGGTCGAGCGTCAGGTCGAGGTTGCCGTCCGCGCCGAAGGGCATCTCTTCGACATCCCAGCCGTAATCGCGCAGCAGGAAACTCGCCTGATAGAGGCGGTGTTCGCGCAGCGGATCGACCGACGGCGTGTTCTCCAGCGGCGTCTGGTAGACCGGACTGAAACCGGAGAAATACACCCGGCTGAGGCGCAGCGAGGCGTACAGCTTCGCGCTCAGCCCCAGCAGTTCCAGGTCGGTATCGCCCGCCGCGCCGACCACGAACTGCGTGACGAGGCTGGGGCGTTTGCCCGTCATGCGCTGGCGCAGACGATGCGCGGTGGTGAGCGTGCCGAGCAGTTCGCGCGCAAAGTCTTTCTTCGGGGCGAGGGCGCTCAGCCGCGCGTCGGTCGGCGCTTCAAGGTTGATCGACACGCGATCGGAGAGCGCCAGCACGCGCGCGATCTGGTCGTCTTCCGCGCCAGGCATCAGCTTGGTGTGGACGTAACCCCGATAGCCATAGCGCCCGCGCACCATCTCGATGGCGTCGATGATCCTGTCCTGCGCCGTCACGCTGCCTTTGATGATCCCGGACGAGAGGAACAGCCCATCGACCCTGCCCGCGCGGTGCAGCGCATCGAACGCGCCCGCCAGATCATCCGGGCGCAGGGTGAAGCGCCGCGTCGCACCCCGCCCCGCCCGGAACGGGCAGTAGAAGCAGTTGCGCTCGCACGCGGTGGTCATCATCGTCTTGAGCATCGGCTTGTCGCCGCGCGGGGTGCGGACGTGCGTGATGCACTCGTCCAGGCTGCGCGACTGATAGCGTTCGCGCCGACGCTCCGCCGACGGGGTGTCGCCAGCGGGTTCGTCGCTGGTGACGTCGCCCATCGCGGCGATCTGTTCGAGGGGGGTGAGTGCGGTTCGGATCAGCATATGCGTATTATATGCACAAATGTTCGTTTTGGCAAGGGGGTGAAGGAGGCAGGGCGACATGCCGGGGCGACCCTACGATGGGGATTGGGGTCTGTCTGTAAATGACTGACCTCACCCCGTTTCGCTGCGCTCAACCGCCCCTCTCCATCGGAGAGGGGCAGGAAACCGCCAGGTTTCCTGGGTGAGGTTGCAGGTTTCCTGGGTGAGGTTGGGGCAGGGCGCGACCCACCGGGGGCGACCCACCGGGGCGACCCTACGATGGGGATTGGGGTTTGTCTGTAAATGACTGACCTCACCCCGTTTCGCTGCGCTCAACCGCCCCTCTCCATCGGAGAGGGACAGGAAACCGCCAGGTTTCCGGGGTGAGGTTGCAGGTTTCCGGGGTGAGGCAGGGGAGGGCGCGATCTCACCGCCGCAGCGTCCACGAGTCGGCGGCGAAGCGGGCGGCGTACAGGGCGTCCGCCTGATCGCGCTCTGCGGGCGAGAGCGTGCCAGGCGTCAGAGTGACGTCGAACGTCTCGGTGAACCCGGCGATGAGCGCGGCTTGGACTGCACCGACAGACGGGGCGGACCCCAGCACATCCGTCAGCGTCGTGGCATGGGCGCGCACGGCGGACTGGGCAGCAGCGCGCGCTGCCTCATCCGGGTAGCGCAGCAGCGCCCCGATCGCGCCTGGGTCGCCGGAGAGGGGCAGCGACCCGTGCTGAAGCACCGCTCCGGCTCGGCGCATCTGAGCGCTGCCGATCAGCTTGCGCCCGCGCGCGGTGATCTCGTAATCCGAGGCGACCTCGAAACAGACGGGGGAGGGCGGCTGATCCGGGCGGGCGTCGAGCGGACGCGCCTCGACAGCCGCGCCCAGCCGCTCCAGCGCGGCGATCAGCCCGGCACTGATGCGTCGGTAGCTGTCGAGGATGTTCCCCGCCGCCAGCGGATGCCCCGCCGGCAGGGTGAGGCTATAGGTCACTTCGTCGGCGTGCAGCACGGCGCGCCCGCCGGTCGGTCGGCGGATCAGGTCGATGCCGGCGGCGCGCAGGCGGTCGGGGTCGGCGTCGTGGGCGCGCTGCCCGACCCCGATCGACAGGCAGAAGGGCTGCCAGGCGTAGAGGCGCAGCGTCGGCACGGCATCCCCGGCGGCGGCGCGTTCGAGCAGGGTGACATCGACCGCCATGTTGCGCGCGCCGGGTGCGGGCGGGTCGATGATCAGCCGCCAGATCGCGTTCATCCCGTCCGAGGCACGAGGAGCAGATAGTCGAACCCGTTCATCGGGATGGTCTCATCGTGCGTGTAATGTTCGGAGATGGCGATCAGCACCTCGTGCGGGTAGAACTGGGCGCGCAGCACGATCAGCCCGAATTCGCGCCGTTCGATCATGCCGACCAGCGCCGACGAGTCGAACATGCCGTTGTTCGCCAGGTTGAGCAGCTGGGTCGGGTTGGTGATGACGGGCTTGCCCGCCAGCAGGGTGAAGGCGGCTTCCTCGCTCAGCACATCGCCAGGGGCGGCGCGCACCCGCTCGACGATGCGCCAGCCTGCGTCGATGTCCGCCTGCGTGGTGAAGTGCCCGATGTCGGCATAGCCCCCCGCGATGCGCCCGGCGGAGTCGTGGAAGCCGTTGCGGGCGTTCGCCTCGATGCCCAGCGCATCGGCGATCGGCGCGAAGACCGCGCCTTCGGTCGGCATGTGCAGTACCGCCCGCCCATAGCCGAGGTAGAGCAGCGGCACGCCGATCAGCGCTATCGCCGGGAGTGCGCGCCCGATGCGGCGCAGCGGGGTCAACAGCCGCCCGTAGGGGTGCGATGCGGGCAGGGGCAGGTCGCCGTTGAGCAGGCGGGAGAAGGCGATACCGCTTACCAGACAGGTGGCGGCGATGGAGGTGGCGAAATAGCTGTCGCCCGCGCCCCACTTGCCGCTCAGCACGCCGACGCCGATCGCCGCCACCAGCCAGACGGTGTAGAGCGACAGGCGGGTGAAATACAGTTCCCAGGCGGCGTAGAGCAGCGCAGGGACGATCAGGAACCCATGCAGGCTGAACCACAGGCGGTACAAGCCCCACGTCTGATCGGGGATGAACTCGTTGACGTTGGCGCTGATCGTTTGCAGCCACCACTGCCCGTCGGTGGCGATGTTCATCCACAGGAAGATCGCCCCGCCGACGATGGAGAAGATGATCCCGGAGACGAGCGCGCGGCGCGGATTGCGCATGAACAGCCAGACGAAGACGGCGATGGCGGTGGCGATCGCCAGTTGTTTGGTGTAGCCCGCTGCCAGGATGAGCGCCAGACCGATCGTCAGGACACGCCGCCGCCGCCCGGCGTCGTCGATGGTGTGCATCCCCGCCAGCACGACCACCGCCAGCGTCTCGAACATGACCATCATCATGTGCTGGCGGAAGAGGGGACCGATGTGGTAGACGGTGTTGGATGCCAGAAATGCCAGCCCCGCCAGCAGCGCGAGGGTCGGTCGGCGACCGTCACGGTAGACCGCCAGCCCGATGGCGGCAGCGGCGATCAGCGTACTCAGGAAGCCGAGCAGTCGTCCGTACCAGTAGCCGACGCCGAACAGCGGGACAAACGGCGCAGCGATGACGTGGTACAGCGGCGGGTAATTGCTGGAATAGAAGGGGTAGATGTCGGTATCTTTGTAGGGGAACTGTCCCTGGCTGAACAGGATGGTATCGACGAGTTCAAAGCCTTCGCCCTGATCGTAGTCGAACGGGAAGGCGAACAGGTTGGCGGCATAGGCGACGTACACGGCGAAATAGCCGAGCATGACGGCGACGGCGGCGATGAGCAGGACGCGGCTGAACAGGCGCAGCGCGGCGTCTGTCGATGGACGGGCGGGGGAGAGCGGCTGCGCCGCCTGACGGATCATGCCGGGTCGTCTCCCAGCGGGATGAGCGTGACGCCCACCAGCGCGATCGCTAGCGCCGCGCCAAGCGCGATCTGCTGGGCGGGTCCGATGCCGCCTTCGCGCCCGGCGTCGAGGATGTCGATCGCCAGGATCGCCAGAAAGCTGCCGACCCCGGCGAGCAGCATCAGCGCGCCGAGCAGCCGCTTGCTGAACGTGAAACGATTCGACAGGATGTCACGTATTGATCCCAAAGCAGTTCACCTCATCACTATCCGGGAACGGTCGATCACCCGCGCAACGATCTTGCGAGTGCGCGCGTACACTGTCAATGACGAAATGAACGATGACAAGGATGACAGGCGATGAATGACGATAATCAGACACCCAGCGAGTTCTCTGAGCGCGCTTCGCGCCTCTCGGCTGCCCCGCCGCGCCCCACCTTCGACGATGCCCCATTCATCGACGAGGCAGATCGTCCGCTGCCGCATGATACGCTGACGGAAAGCCAGGGGCGCAAGCGGCGCGTGGCGGATGCGTGGCGTGAGGCGGCGGCGTCGTTCTCGATGCCGCAGCGCCCCAACCCGGCGGGCGTGAGCGACGACGAACGCCTGTGGGCGACGATCGCCCATGCCAGCGCGTGGATCACATTTTTCGGCGGCATCGTCAGCATCGGCGCGCTCATCCCGGTGAGCATCTTCATCCCGCTGGTCATCTATTTCTACTTCCGCGACAAGAGCGATTACATCGCCTTCCACGCGCTTCAGGCGTTCGTCATCCAGCTTGTGGGCACGGTTGGGGCGGGGCTGCTGCTGGTTGTGGGTGGGCTGGTGTGGGTGATCGGCTTGGTCATCGCCATGATCAGCATGATCGTGCTGATCGGGTTCGTGCTGGTCCCGGTGTGGGCGCTGGTGGGCGTGGTGGCTGGCGCGCTGATCTCGCTGCTGCCGCTGGCGATGGTCATGTTCGCCACCATCGGGGCGATCGAGACGTATCGCGGGCGCGACTACCGCTACCCGGTCATCAGCGCGTGGATCGAACGGCAGATCAACCCGCGCACACGGCGTGGTTCGACGTACATCTGAGCCGGTCGGCGCGGGCAGACGCACGGGCATGGCAAGCCCTTCTCCGGTGGAGAGGGGCTTTTTCGTCACATCAGCAGTCCCCTTTCGGAAACGGCGCGGAATGTGTTATGCTTCTGTAACTCGTGAGCGAACACACGCTGGAGCAGAACTTCTCATGTTGAAAACGCAGCACTGCGGTGAATTACGTCTGGAACATGCTGGTCAGCAGGTGACGCTGGCGGGGTGGATACACCGTCGGCGCGATCAGGGCGGTTTGATCTTCCTCGATCTGCGCGATCGCTGGGGCATCGTGCAGGTGCGGATCGATCAGGAAAATCAGCCGGACGCCCACGCGGTCGCCAGCGATCTCCGCAGTGAATATGTGGTGCAGGTGCGTGGCGTGGTCGTCGCCCGCCCTGCGGGGACGACCAACCCGGAGATCGCGACGGGCGAGATCGAGGTCGTGCCAGACGAGATCATGCTGCTCAACGCCTCCAAAGTGCCGCCGTTCCTGATCAACCGCGATGATCACGTCGATGAAGAGGCGCGGATGCGCTATCGCTATCTCTATCTGCGCCGCCCGAATGTGCAGCACAACCTCATCCTGCGTCACAGGGTGGTCAAGTTCATCCGCGATTATCTGGACGAGCGCGGCTTCGTGGAGATCGAGACGCCGATCCTGTTCAAGACGACGCCGGAAGGCGCGCGCGACTTCCTCGTGCCCAGCCGCCTCAACCCTGGCACATTCTACGCGCTGCCGCAAAGCCCGCAGCAGCTCAAGCAGCTGCTCATGGTGGCGGGGTATGAGCGTTATTTCCAGATCGCGCGCTGCTTCCGCGATGAAGACCTGCGCGGCAATCGCCAGCCGGAGTTCACCCAGCTCGACCTGGAGATGAGCTTCGTGCAGCGCGAGGACGTGATCGAACTGGTCGAGGGGCTGATGACCGCGCTGGTCGAGAAACTCGCCCCGGAAAAGCGCTTCCTCACCCGCCCGTTCCAGCGCCTGAGCTATACCGAGGTGATGGAGAAGTATGGTTCGGACAAGCCTGACCTGCGCTATGACCTCGCCGCCATCGATGTGACCGACCTCGCCGGGAGCAGCAGCTTTCCGGTGTTCACCAGCAACGTCGCGGCGGGCAAACCCGTCAAGGTGATGCGCGTTCCGGGCATGGGTGCGCTGAGCGGCATGGCGCTGCGTAAAGAGACGGCGGCGCTGGAGGAGCTGGTGCGCGCTCAGGGGGCGAAAGGCTTGGCGTGGATGGCGATCCCCGAAGGCGAAGGGGAAGAGGTCAAGGGACCGATCGGCAAATACTTCACCGTCGATCAGAAGGCGGCGCTGTTCGAGCGCATCGGCGCGCAGCCGGGCGATCTGCTGCTCTTCACGTCGGACGTGCGCGATGTGGTCTACACTGTGGTGGACACGCTGCGCCGCCACCTTGCCGACAAACTCAACCTCGCCGACCCGGACGTAATGGCGTTCGCGTGGGTGATCGACTTCCCGATGTTCTTCTGGAGTGAGGAAGAGCAGCGCTGGGACCCGTCACAGCACCTTTTCACCATGCCCGTGCCCGAAGATGTGCCGCTGCTGGAGACCGACCCAGGCAAGGCGCGCGGTTCACAGTACGACCTGATCTGCAACGGGCAGGAAGTGGCGGGCGGCAGCATCCGCATCCATGAGCGGGCGGTGCAGGAGAAAATCTTCCCGCTCATCGGCATGACGCTGGAACGCGCCCAGCAGCAGTTCGGGCATATGCTGGATGCGTTCGAGTACGGCACGCCGCCGCACGGTGGGCTGGCTTCCGGTATTGACCGCCTGATCATGGTGCTGACCGGTGAGACGAACATCCGCGAAGTGATGGCGTTCCCCAAGACGCAGAACGGGGCAGACCTCATGGCGGGCGCGCCGTCCCCGGCAGAGCAGCGCCAGTTGGATGAGCTGTTCATCCGCCTGGTGGAGCCGCCGCAGAAGTAAAAACGGCGATTTGCAGGCAGCGAATCGCCGTTTTGACCGACATGAGGGGCGCGCCGCGCGGCGCGCCTTTTTTCATGCGGGTTCAGCTTTCGTCGGGCGTCAGCACATAGCCATGTACCAGCCCGGCGACGATCCCGCCGCCGAAGATGCCAAGCAGGTATGGCATGACGTAGGACAGGTCCCCCGCGATGAGCGCCGGACCGAGGGTGCGCGCCGGGTTGAGCGATGCGCCCGTGAACAAGCCGCCTGCGAGGATGCTGGCTGCCAGCGCCAGACCGATCGCTACGCCCGCCATGTTGCCCGCGCGTCCGTGTACTGCCGTCTGCCAGATGGCAGTGGTCAGGACGAAGGTGAGCAGCGCCTCGAAGAGCGCCGCCGACCCGATCGCCCCGTCCGTGAGCGCGCCTTTGGTCTGCCCGGATGCGGCGATGCCAGGCACGAGCAGGTTGGCGAGCAGCGCAGCGACGATGGCGGCGACGATCTGCACCACGATCCAGATCACCGCCCGGTCGATGCTCACCTTGCGCCCGACGAGCAGGCTGATAGTGACCGCCGGGTTGAAGTGCGCGCCGGAGATGTTTCCGAACATGTACGCGCCTGCCAGCACAATCAAGCCGTGCCCCAGCGCCGCCACGATGACGCCCTGCGCGTCGGCATTCGCCAGCCCTGCGCCAGGTCCGGCGATCCCGGCGACGAAAACACCGAGGAAGACGAGGAAAAATGTGCCGATGAATTCTGCCACTGCTCCCTTGAATGTGTTGCTCATCAATCTCCCTTTTGTGTCTGCAAAGTGGTTCAGGTGTGCAGGACAAAGCATAGCATGGGGCGGGCAGGTCGGCAATTCTGCCCGGTCTGCCCCTTTACGATCGGGGAGTGGGCTGATATAACAGTCGCAACCTGCTGTGTACGTGATGTGCGAACACGTTTTGAGCCAACAGTCTCACAACGGGGTTTGACCCTTCGGCGTCAAGGTGACAGGCTCGCGCGGCTAAGACCGAACCGTCGATGCAGACCCCACCTGCGAAAGCAGGTTCAAAACCCCGCGCACACGGCATGGCGGGTATTTTTTGAGAAATGAAAACGCGGCGGTGTTCAACCGAACACTGCCGCGTTTGTTTTCGCTCTAACCTCACCCAGGAAACCGTCAGGTTTCCTGTCTTTCTCCATTGGAGAGGGGCAAGGGCAGATACACCCTAGTTGCTGCGGCTGCCGCCCAGCAGACGCAGGATGAACAGGAACAGGTTGATGAAATCGAGGTACAGCTCCAGCGCCATGAAGATGCTCATGCGCGCCATGAGTGCCCCGTTCTCCTGCAATTCGGGCATGGCTGCCAGTCGTTTGAGCTTCTGGTTGCTGTACGCCGTCAGCCCGCTGAAGATGAGGACACCCGCCAGGCTGATGACGTATTCGAGCAGGCTGCTGCCGAGGAACAGGTTGATGAGCATGGCGACAACCAGACCGATGAGCGCCACCATGAGGATGTTGCCGATGCGGCTGAGGTCAAGCTCGGTGGTGAAGGCGAAGAACGCCAGCGCCCCGAACAGGGCGACGGTGGCGACGAACGCTGTGACGATCGACGAGGCGGTATAGACGAGCAGCACGCCGGACAGGGTGAAGCCCGTCAGCGCGGCATAGGCGATGAACATGCCCGCCGCAACCCCAGGCGAAAGGCGCTGCATGGCGGCGCTGAGCGCGATGACCACCACGAATTGCAGGATGATGGCGACGAACAGCGCCGGTGACATCAGCAGTTCGAGCAGCGCGGGCGAATTGACGGTGAAGAAGGCGGTAGCAGTGGTGACGATCAGCCCGACCATCATCCACAGGTACGTCCACTTGACCAGCGGGCGCACCTGAGCATAGGTCACGTCCGGGTTGAAGTCCCTGTTCCGCATGACATTGACAAACGAGACATTCCTGTTTTCCATATTGGCTCTCTCCGCTACAGTCGTGGATGGATACAATCGGTTTGCCTGTATTATATCATGATATGCTGTCTGCGGATCGCCGTGTCCCCCTGATTGATGGGGGGATTGGGGCGGGGCTGCGTGGAAGAGATGAAATCGGGCGAATACCCGTTTAAGACTGTGACTCCCCTCTCACGTTTGCCCCCCTTGACACGCGCGGCGATTCACGTTACGCTCATTTCACAATTGCATATCTACAACGACGATGACCTGAACGAGTACGTTCGCACACGACGCCACAGAGAGTTTCCCCACTGGCTGAGAGGGAAGCGCGCACAGGCGAACCGAATGGATCAGTGAGTCGCATTGGTGAACGGACGCGTCGTGCCCCAGTAGCTGATGCCGGGTTCGCCACCGTTATCATGGCGAGGGTATCGGCGCTCTGATGAGCAGTGTGCGCCCGTACCTCAAAGCGGCGTCCGGGTCGATCGCGATCCGCGCAAACAAGGTGGCACCACGGGAACCCCACTCGTCCTTGAACGAGATGGGGTTTTTCATTTGGGCAACCTGTTTCTCCTGCGCGGCATGTGTATGACTCAGGGAGTACGAACACGATGGTGACAGTGATGATGGCGGCGGGGACGACAGTTCAGCCGGAGCGCGACGCGGTGATGCACCTGTTCGAGCAGGGCGATCTCGTCCCGGTCTATCGGCGGCTGCTGGCAGACCTGGAGACGCCCGTTTCGGTCTATGTCAAGCTGGCGGGTGCGGGCGCGGTCTCGTTCCTGCTGGAGAGCGTCGAAGGGGGAGAGCAGGTCGGGCGCTACTCATTTCTGGGCGTCAATCCAAAGGGTGTGATCACCGTGCGCGACGGCGTGGTGACACGCACGCTGCATGGCGAGACCACAACCCGCCCGCTGGCGGAAGGGGAAGACCCCCTGCATGTCGTCGAGGCGGAGTTCGGGCGGGTGCGCCCGGTGCATGTCGAGGGGCTGCCGCGCTTCGTCGGCGGGGCGGTCGGCTTCGTGGCGTATGACTGTGTGCGCTATTTCGAGCGCCTGCCTGAGACCGCCGTCGATGAACTCAACGTCCCGGATGTGGCGTTCATGCTGGCGGATACCCTGGTCATCTTCGACCACGCCAAACATCAGCTCATCATCCTGGCGAACGCCCACAACACGGGCGACCCGCACGCCGCCTTCGACGACGCCGTGCGTCGCATCGATGCCATCACTGAGGCGCTGCGTCAGCCCCTCGTCATGCCTGTCGAGTCACCCGCTCCACCCGTTGACACGACCATGCACAGCACCATGACTCAGGCGGACTACGAGTCGGCGGTGGAGCGGGCGAAGGAATACATTGCAGCGGGCGATGCCTTTCAGATCGTCATCTCACAGCGCTTCAGCCGCAAACTGAACGTCAGCCCGCTCACGCTCTACCGCGCGCTGCGCGCCACCAATCCTTCCCCCTACATGTTCTATCTGCGCTTCAGCGATGATCTGGCGCTGGTCGGCGCATCGCCGGAGATGATGGTGCGCCTGGAGGACGGCATCGCCACCACGCGCCCGATCGCCGGGTCGCGCCCGCGCGGGCGCGATGAGGCGGAAGATGCGGCGCTGGCTGCGGAACTGCTGGCAGACCCGAAAGAGCGCGCCGAACACATCATGCTGGTCGATCTGGGACGCAACGACCTCGGTCGGGTATGCGAGTATGGCACAGTGCGCGTCAGCGAGATGATGCACGTCGAGAAATACTCGCACATCATGCACATCGTCAGCCACGTCAGCGGACGGCTGCGCGCGGGCATGACGGCATTCGACCTGCTGCGCGCCACGTTTCCGGCGGGCACGCTGAGCGGCGCGCCGAAGGTGCGGGCGATGGAGATCATCGAAGAGCTGGAAGGCACACGGCGCGGGGCGTATGGCGGCGCGGTCGGCTATTTCAGTTTCGATGGTTCGATGGACACCTGTATTACGATTCGTTCTGCCCTCATTCGGGGTGGGACGGTGTATATTCAGTCTGGCGCGGGCTTGGTGGCGGACAGCGTGCCGACGACCGAATACCACGAGACGCTGAGCAAGGCGCGGGCACTGGCGGTCACCATCCAGCGTGCAGAGCAGGGACTGGCATGAAAGCACACACACCAGCAAAGGGGCTGAGGACATGAACGTGAGACGCATCATCTTCTTTCGACCAGGCGAGACGGACTGGAACGCGATGGGGCGCTGGCAGGGGTGGGTTGCCTCGCCGCTGAACGAACAGGGGCGCGCGCAGACGGCTGCACTGGCGAAATACGTCCGGCACATCGGCATGACGGCGCTCTACACCAGCGATCTGCGCCGGGCGCTGCAAACCGCCGAGATGCTGGCGCAGCCGCTCGGCTTTGCGCCCATCCCAGACGCCCGCCTGCGCGAACGCAACATCGGCGCGTGGCAGGGGCTGACCCTGGAGGAGATGGAATCGTGGTATCCCGATGAATACGCGGCGATGCTGGCGGATGTGGACGGCTACCGTGTGCCGGGCGGTGAGTCGCGCGAGGATGTGCGCGCCCGCGTCATGGATGCGCTCAACGACATCCTGGCGCGCGATGGACACGAGGTGGTCGGCATCCTGTCGCACACTACCGCGATCAAGATCATGCTGGCGGCGCTCGTGCCGTCGTATGACCCGCTTTACGTTGAACTCGACAATACCTCGGTGACGACCATCCACCGCCGCGATGAGCAGTGGACGATCGCCGCCGTCAACGACCGGATGCACCTTGAGGGACTGGATGCGCGCTCGGTGCGCGAGATTGAGGCGAAAAAACGATGATCCTGGTGATCGACAACTACGACAGCTTCACATACAACCTGGTGCAGCTCCTCGGTGAGATGGGTGCTGACCTGCATGTGGTTCGCAACGATCGGATCGACGTGGCGGGCGTGCGCGCCCTCAACCCGTCGCACATCGTCATCTCGCCCGGTCCTGGCGACCCGGACGACGCGGGCGTCTCGCTGGAGGTCATCCGCCAGCTTGGGGCGCACATCCCGCTGCTCGGCGTCTGCCTGGGGCATCAGTCGATCGGGCAGGCATACGGCGGCGTCGTCAAACGCGCTGACCGTCTCATGCACGGCAAGACGAGCATGGTGCATCACGACGGCGATGCCTTTTTCGAGGGCGTGCCCTCCCCGTTCGAGGCGACGCGCTATCACAGCCTGATCGTCGAGGATGCCACCCTGCCCGCCGACCTGATCGTCACGGCACGTACTGCCGAAGGCGAAAATATGGCGATGCGCCACCGCGTTCACCCGGTCTACGGCGTGCAGTTCCACCCGGAAAGCATCCTGACCTCGCATGGGGCGCGCCTGCTGGCGAATTTCCTGCGCGTCGGCGTCGCGGTCACGGCGTGAGGATCGATCGATGGATATTCAGAAGGCGATCGACCTGCTAAGCCGTTTCGGTCATCTCAGCGCGGAAGATGCCGAAGCGGTGATGGGGCAGATCATGACGGGCGGCGCGACCGAGGCGCAGATCGGCGCGTACCTGATGGCGCTGCGGATGAAGGGTGAGACGCAGGATG
>CAZTLS010000010.1:0-61301 GCA_964614405.1 uncultured Pleurocapsa sp. | reverse complement strand
GCTCGACACCTGCGGCACGGGCGGCGACAAATCCGGCACATTCAACATCAGCACGACAGTGGCGTTCGTCGCGGCTGGGGCGGGGGTGCGCGTCGCCAAACATGGCAATCGCGCCTCGTCGAGTAAGTGTGGCAGCGCCGATGTGCTGGCGGAACTGGGCGTCAACCTCGACCTGACGCCGGAACAGGTGGGTGCGTGCGTGGAACAGGTGGGGATCGGCTTCCTGTTCGCGGCGAAGCTGCATCCGGCGATGCGCCACGCCATCCAGCCGCGCCGCCAGATCGCCGTGCGGACGATCTTCAACATCCTCGGTCCGCTGACCAACCCAGCCGGGGCGCGCCGTCAGTTGATGGGCGTGTTCGCCGCCGACCTGACACCGATGCTGGCGCATGTGCTGGGCGATCTGGGGACGGTTTCGGCGCTGGTGGTCAACGGCTACGGTGGGCTGGATGAACTGACCACGACCGGTGAGAACCAGATCAGCCATTATCATGATGGGCGCGTTGAGACCTATACCCTCGACCCGACCATACTCGGCTTTCGCGGGGCGTACATCCATGAACTGCTGGGCGATGATGCACCGACCAATGCCGCTATCCTGCGCGGCGTGCTGGACGGGTCGCTGCGCGATGCCAAACGCGATGTGGTGCTGCTCAATGCGGCGGCAGCACTGCTGGCGGCGGGGCGCGCCGAGTCGCTGGCGGAAGGGGTGGAGCAGGCAGCGGAGAGCATCGACAGCGGCGCGGCGCTGGGCAAACTGGAGTCGCTGATCGCCTTCACGCGCGAGGTGGCGGCGTGAGCGGCTTCGTCAGGACGGATACCATCCTCGATCGCATCCTGACAGCAAAGGCGGAAGCGGTTGAGGCGCTGCGCCCGCAGGCGAACGCGCTGCGCGCCGCTGCCGAGTCCGCCCCGCCTGCGCGCGATTTTGCCGGGGCACTGCGTCAGCCTGCGCGGGTGACGCTGATCGCCGAGATCAAGCACGCTTCGCCGAGCAAAGGCGTGCTGATCGATCCGTTCGACCCGGTGGCGCTGGCGTCGGTCTACGCGGAACATGGCGCGGACGCGCTCTCCATCCTCACCGATGAGCCGTTCTTCATGGGGCATCTCGATCACCTGATCGCCGCGCGTTCGGCGGTCAGCCTGCCTGTGCTGCGTAAGGACTTTCTCATCGACCCGCTTCAGGTGTGGCAGGCACGGGCGGCAGGGGCGGATGCTGCGCTGCTGATCGTCATGGCGCTGGACGACGCGCAGTTGCGCGATCTGGCGGCGCTGATCGCCGATCTGGGCATGACGGCGCTGGTCGAAGCGCACAACGAGGCGGAGTGCGAACGTGCGTTAGCGGCGGGCGCGCGTGTGATCGGGGTCAACAACCGCGATCTGCGGACATTTCACGAAGACATGGGCGTCACCGCGCGCTGCGCCGCGCTCATCCCGCCGGAATCCGTGCTGGTGGCGGAAAGCGCACTGCGCGCCGCGCCGGATGTGGCGGCGATGGGCGCGCACGGCGCGGATGCGGTGCTGGTGGGCGAGGGACTGCTGAAAGCGCAGGACATCGGCGGGCAGGTACGTGCATTCCGCAGCCAGCCGAAGATCAGCCGGGAGGGGCGATGATCCGCGTCAAGATTTGCGGCGTGACCACGATCGCCGACGCGCGCGTTTGCGTCGAGGCAGGGGCAGACATGATCGGGCTGAATTTCTATCCGAAAAGCCCGCGTTCGATCGACCCGGCAGCGGCGCGAACGCTGTGCGCGACTCTGCGCGCCGAATATGGCGCGGCGTGCCCGTTATTTGTGGGCGTGTTCGTCAATGCCGTCGTCGGAGTGATCTCGCGCACGATGGAACAGGTGGGATTGAATGCCGCCCAGATGAGCGGCGATGAGTCGGTGGAGATGCTGCGCGAGATGCGCGGCATCGCGTACAAGGCGATCCGCCCGCGCAGCCCGCGTGAAGCCGCCGCCGATGTATCGTATTTTGCACCGGGTTTCCCGGTCGATGAACGTCTGCCGTCGGTGCTGATCGATGCACCGCACGACTCGCTGTATGGCGGGACGGGCGAAAGCGCAGCGGATGAGGCGGTGCGCGCGGTCATGGCGGCTGCGCCGCGCGTCATGCTGGCGGGCGGGCTGACGCCGGACAACATGGCGGCGCGGGTGACGACGCTCACCCCCTGGGGGGTCGATGTCGCCAGCGGCGTCGAGTCGGGGACGCCCGGCGTCAAGGATCATGAAAAAATCCGCGCCTTCATCCACGCGGCGCGCGGGGCATGAAGCGAGTTTCTGATGAAAGCGATGCACAAATGACGACCAAACACATGCCGACCACACAGGACGGACTATACATCCCGATCGACACCGCGCCCGTCCCGGACGCACGCGGCTACTTCGGTGAATTTGGCGGGCGCTATGTGCCCGAAACGCTCATGCCCGCGCTGGACGAACTGGTCATCGCCTATCGGGATGCCATGCGTGACCCGGCGTTTCACGCGCGGCTGGCGCATTTGCAGCACACGTATACCGGGCGTCCGACACCGATCACCTACGCCGAACGGCTCAGCGATCACCTCGGCGGAGCGCGCATCTACCTCAAACGTGAAGACCTGGCGCACACGGGCGCGCACAAGATCAACAATGCGCTGGGACAGGCGCTGCTGGCGCAGCGCATGGGCAGGCGGCGTGTCGTGGCGGAGACCGGGGCGGGGCAGCACGGCGTCGCCAGCGCGACCGTCTCGGCACTGCTGGGATTGGAATGCCGGGTGTACATGGGCAGCGTTGATATGGCGCGCCAGCAGCCGAACGTCTTTCGGATGCGACTGCTGGGCGCGGAGGTCATCCCGGTGGAGAGCGGCAGCAGGACGCTCAAGGACGCCATCAACGAGGCGATCCGCGACTGGGTGACGAACGTCAATAACACGTTTTACCTGCTCGGTTCGGCGCTCGGTCCGCACCCCTACCCGATGATGGTGCGCGATTTTCAGAGCGTGATCGGCATCGAGGCGCGGGCGCAGATGCTCGAACAGGTGGGGCGGCTGCCCGATATGTGCATCGCCTGTGTGGGCGGGGGGAGCAACGCCATCGGCTTGTTCCATGCCTTCCGCGATGACCCGGATGTGGCGCTGATCGGCGTCGAGGCGGGGGGGTACGGCATCCTGAGCGGGCAGCACGCCGCACGTTTCGGCGATCTGGCGGTCAGCCGACCTGGGGTGCTGCATGGCACGCGCTCATACGTCATGCAGAATGCCGACGGGCAGATCATGAACACACACAGCATTTCGGCGGGGCTGGACTACGCTTCGATCGGACCGGAACACGCCCATCTGCGCCAGGAAGAGCGCGCCTTTTACACCAGCGCCACCGATGACGAGGCACTGGCGGCGCTGCAAACGCTCAGCCGCATGGAGGGGATCATCCCGGCGCTGGAGAGCGCGCACGCTGTCGCTGAGGCGATCCGCCGTGCGCCTACCCTCCCGCGCGAGGCGATCATCCTGATCAACCTGTCCGGGCGGGGTGACAAAGACCTGAACACCGTCATCGAGGCGCTGGTATGAGCGTGACCGAGCGGCATGTCGTGTCGGTGCTGCCTGTCACTCCAGACGGGCGGGTGCTGCTGCAACAGCGTGATGAAAAGCCGGGCATCCCGTATCCAGGCGCGTGGACACTGTTTGGCGGCGCGGTCGAACCGGGCGAGACGCCCGCGCAGGCGATCGTGCGCGAGGTGCGCGAAGAGCTGGACATCACCATGCCGATGCGCTACTGGCACACCTACTCGTGCCCGGTTCGCAGCATACCCGGCGAACTGGACGTGAGGGTGCATGTGTTCGTCGGCGAACTGACCCAGCCGATCGGGTCGATCACGCTGTACGAAGGGCAGGCGATGGCGCTGTACGACGCCGAAGCTGCGCGCGATCTGGAGCTGGGCTTTGGCAAGACGCCGGTGCTGCGCCGTTTTTTCGCGGAATACCCGGCACTCGACCTGCACGCGATGAAGACAGATGAAGAAGAGGGCATGATGAGCGCACACGAACACGGCATCGGCGCGCTGCGCGCCATGTTCGAGGCGGCGAAGGCGCAGGGGCGGGCGGCGTTCCTGCCGTATTTTCCGGTTGGGTTCCCGGATTACGACTCGTCGATCGCCGCGATCCGGGCGATGGCGGCTGCCGGAGTGGATGGCTTCGAGATCGGCATCCCGTTCAGCGACCCACTGGCGGACGGACCCGTCATTCAGGCGGCGACGCAGAAGGCGCTGGAGAACGGCATCACGGTGCGCGCCTGTCTGGAGGCGGTGCGCGGGCTGCGCGCTGAGGGGGTCGCCCAGCCGATGCTGATGATGGGCTACCTCAACCCGCTGATCGCCTATGGTCTGGAGCAGTTTGTGGCGGACGCCAAAGCCGCTGGCGCGGATGGGCTGATCGTGCCCGACCTGCCGCCGGAAGAGGCGATCGCCCTGATCGATCTGTGTGAGCAGGCGGACATGGCGCTGATCTTCTTCCTCGCGCCGACCAGTAGCCAGGAACGGATCGCGCTGGTGGCGGAACGGGCGCGCGGCTTCATCTACGTCGTCTCGCTGACCGGGGTGACGGGCGCGCGCGATCGGCTCTCCGGCGATCTCGGTGCATTCATCGAACGGGTGCGGGCGCACACAGGCGATACCCCGCTGGTGATGGGCTTTGGCATCAGCACGCCCGAACAGGCGCAACGGGTGAGTGCGCTGGTGGATGGCTTCATCGTGGGCAGCGCGCTGGTGCGGGCAGGCGGACAGGGCGTGCAGGCGGTCGAATCGCTGGCGCGGGACATTCGCGCTGCGCTGGATGCGCCGAACGTGTAACCCGCTGTATTTGATTCAGCGTTTCTCCTGAAATCCCGAATCGGATTCGTGCTGGACAGCGATCCGGATCGGTTTCGTCACGGTTGATCACGGGTGTACACGCCGGGCGGTTTGTCTGGTTAAATGGGCGCAGATCATGATCACCTGACTCAGGAGAAAAGCCATGAAATTCCGGGGCGTGCGCGGGGCGACCACCACTGACGAGGACACGCCAGAGGCGATCCTCAGCGCCACGCGCGAACTGCTGCAAGCCGTCATCGATGCCAACCGGCTGCATGAGGATGACGTCGCCAGCATCATTTTCACCACCACGCCCGATCTGCACGCCACCTACCCGGCGAAAGCGGCGCGTGACCTGGGCTGGAACCAGGTGGCGCTGCTCGGCTGTCAGGAGATGGACGTGCCGAACGGCGTGCCGCGCTGTATCCGTATCCTGATCCACTGGAACACGGATCGCAGCGCTGACCAGATACAGCATGTGTTCATGAAGGGCGCGGTGGTGCTGCGCCCTGATCTGACAGAGGCGAACGGGAGGAACTAAGTGAGCGCATTTTTTGCGCGACATCTGGCGGTGGTCGGGCTGGGGCTGATGGGCGGCTCGCTGGCACTGGCGCTGCGCGAACGGGCGGAGACGATCACCGGGGTGGAGATGAACCCCGAAGCGCGCGAATACGCAGTGGCGCACCGGATCGTCGATCAGGCGACGGATGATCTGCGCGCCGGGGTGAGCGAGGCGGATGTGGTGCTGCTCGCTGCGCCTGTGCGCGCCATCGTTGCCATGATCGAGGGTCGGCTTGGAGCGTATCTGCGTTCCAATACGCTGGTGGTGGACATCGGCAGCACGAAGGCGGACATCTGCGAGGCGATGCGCGAACTGCCCGTCGGCATTCAGGCGATCGGCGGGCATCCGATGACGGGCAAGGAGAACCCAGGCATCGCCCACAGCGACGGCGCGCTCTACCGCGATCGCCCGTTTGTGCTGTGCCCGTCGCGCCGAACCACCCCAGCGGCGCGTGACCGCGCGCTGGCGTTGGTCGAGGCGCTGGGGGCGATCCCGATCGAGATGGAAGCGGCACGCCATGACCGGGTGGTGGCGGCGATCAGCCATCTGCCATACCTGCTCAGCGCGGCGCTGGTGGCGACCGTCAGCCGGGAGGGGGAGCGCGATGATGCGGTGTGGAGCCTGGCGGCGGGCGGTTTCCGTGACATGTCGCGGCTGGCTGCGAGCGACCTGAGCATGATGGGCGACATCCTGCGGACGAACACCCGCGCCGTCGCCACGCTGCTGGCGCAGTTTCGGATGCAGCTCGCCATGATGGAGGCGGCGCTGATCGCGGGGGAAAATGGACAGTTGACGGACATGCTGCGCCCGGTGCGCGATGCGCGCAATGCCTGGGCACAGCGCCAATTGGAGGCGAAACGTGGCAGTTGATCAGTTCGTGGTGGAACCTGGCGCGGCGCTGAATGGCGTGACGACCGTGCCCGGTGACAAATCGATCTCGCATCGGGCGGTGTTGTTCGGGGCGCTGGCGCGCGGGACGACGCACGTCCGGGGGTGGCTGGCGGCGGGCGATACCGAGGCGTCGCTGCGCGCGGTACGGGCGCTGGGCGTGCCCGTCGAACGGCATGATACACATACACTGACGCTGCACGGCGGGGCGCTCGTTCAGCCTGTCGCGCCGCTCGATCTGGTCAACGCAGGGACGGGCATCCGCCTGCTGACCGGGATCATGGTCGGTCAGCCGTTCCCCAGCACGCTCGATGGCAGTGAACAGCTTCGCCGCCGTCCGATGAATCGCATCATCCAGCCGCTGCGCGCGATGGGCGCAGACATCGAAGGCACGAACGGGTACGCGCCGCTGTATGTACGCCCGGCGCAGATCAAAGGCGTGCGCTACGACATGCCGGTCGCCAGCGCGCAGGTGAAGAGCGCGCTGCTGCTGGCGGGGCTGTTTGCCGATGGCGAAACGGTCATCACCCAGCCGGGTCCGGCGCGTGACCACACTGAACGGATGCTCATGGCGATGGGCGCTGATCTGGTGACCAGCGACGACGGCAATACAGTCCGCATCGCGCCGATCGGTGTGGACGGGCTGCGTCCGCTTGACTTCACCGTGCCTGGCGATGCATCGTCGGCGGCATTCCCGACGGTGGCAGCGCTGATCGTGCCAGGCAGCAGCGTCACGCTTACGAATATCAACCTCAACCCGACGCGCACGGGCATTTTTGATGTGCTGAAGGCGATGGGCGCGGATATCATCATCGAAGAGACGGGCACAGCAGCGGGCGACCCGGTGGGCAGCATTCACGTGCGCCACAGCGCCCTGACGGGCGTTGAAGTCGGCGGCGAGGTGGTGGTGCGGATGATCGACGAGTTCCCGGTATTCATGATCGCCGCGCTGCTGGCAGAGGGCACGACGACCGTCCGCGATGCTCAGGAGCTGCGCGTCAAGGAGACCGATCGCATCGCGGTCATGGCGGGCGAACTGAGAAAAATGGGGGCGGAGATCACCGAACTGCCTGACGGCTTCAGCATCACCGGGAGGCAAGCCCTGACCGGGGCGGTGGTAGACGGGCACGACGACCACCGTATCGCTATGAGCCTGAGCGTGGCGGGACTGGCGGCGCGCGGTGTGACGCATGTGCATGACGCTCGCTGCGCGGCGGATTCGTTCCCAGGTTTTGCGGACACGATGACTACTATCGGCGGACAGGTGCGCGTCGAGGCGCTGGCATGAGCGATCGCATCGTCGGCGTGATCGGCTTTCCGATCGACCATTCGCTCAGCCCCGCCATGCACAACGCGGCGTTCGCTGCTCTGGGTTTGGACGAGTGGCGCTATGAGAAAATCCTCACCCCGCCGGATGTGCTGCGCCACACGCTCAAAGAACTGCGGAATCACGGCGTGATCGGCATCAACGTCACGCTGCCGCACAAGCGGGCGGTCATGCCGTTCGTGCGCCCGGACGCCATCGCGCACGCTGTCGGCGCGGTCAACACGATCGACCTGCGTGACAACAGCGCCACCAACTCGGATGTGGCGGGTTTCATGGATGATCTGAAGGCGCACGGGGTCGATCCGCGCGGGATGCGGGTCGTTGTGCTTGGAGCAGGGGGCATGGCGCGGGCGGCGATCTATGGTCTGGTCAATGCCGGGGCGTGGGTGAGCGTCGTCAACCGCACGCAGGAAAACGCGCTGGCGCTCATCGCCACGCTCACGCTCAACGGCGTCGGCATCAACGACAGCCTGGCGCTGGGCGATGCCGACTCGCTGGCGAACGCCGATCTGATCGTCAACTGCACATCGGTGGGTATGACGCCGAACGAGGGCGAATCGCCGCTGGCGGACGACCAGCCGCTGCGGGCGGGCGTGATCGGCTATGATACGATCTATCGCCCGGCGCATACCCGTTTCATGGCGCAGATCGAAGCAGCGGGTGGGCAGGCGATCGGCGGGCTGGGGATGCTGGTGCGGCAGGGCGCGGTCGGTTTCCGGCTGTGGACAGGGCATGATGCGCCCATCGAAGTGATGCTTAATGCTGCACGTGCGGCATTGCGCGGTTAGAATAAAGGCAGTGACTGCTTTACATCGATGAACTGGAATGGGCATGATACGATTTTTGACAGCAGGGGAGAGTCACGGACCCTCCCTGACGGCGATCGTCGAGGGGCTGCCCGCCGGGCTGCCGCTGACGAGCGCGGACATTGATGGCGATCTGGCGCGCCGCCAGACGGGTTATGGTTCTGGCGGGCGGATGAATATCGAGCGCGATGCGGTTCACATCACCAGCGGTGTGATGAACGGGCTGACGACGGGCGCGCCGATCGCGCTGATGGTTGAGAACCGCGATTACAAAAACTGGCGGGAGAAAGACATCGCGCCGATGACCACGCCGCGCCCAGGTCATGCCGACCTGACGGGCGCGGTCAAATACGGCTACCGCGATCTGCGCGTGGCGCTGGAGCGCGCCAGCGCGCGTGAGACGACCATGCGCGTGGCTGTCGGGGCGATCTGCAAGAAGCTGCTGGGGCAGTTCGGCGTCACGATCGGCGGCTACGTCGTGCAGATCGGGGATGTGGTCGCCGCCATCGACCCGGAGATGGACTATGTGGCGCGCTTCACAGCGGCGGAGGAGAGCGATGTCCGCTGCCCGGATGCGGGGTCGGCAGAGCGGATGCACGCCGCCATCCGCGATGCCAAAGTCGCCAAAGACACGCTCGGCGGGGTCATCGAAGTGGTGGCACTCAGTGTGCCGCCTGGGTTGGGGTCGCACGTGCATTACGATCGGCGGCTTGATGCGCGCATCGTCGGTGCAATGGTCAGCGTCCACGCCATGAAAGGCGCGGAGATCGCCAATGCCTTCGAGAATGCGGGCAAACGCGGGTCGCAGGTGCATGATGTCATCCGGCGGCGCGAAGACGGGTCGCTCTACCGCGAGACCAACCGTGCGGGCGGGCTGGAGGGCGGCATCACGACAGGCGACCCGGTGGTGTGCCGCGTGGCGATGAAGCCGATCGCGACCGTCATGCAGTCGCTCGCTTCGGTCAATCTGGCGACCGGGGAGGACGAAGCGACGACCTACGAACGCAGCGACCACTGCGCCACCCCGCGCGCTGTCCCCATCCTGGAGGCAATGATGGCGTTCGTCATTGCAGATGCGCTGTGCGAAAAGCTGGGTGGTGACAGCCTGGATGAGATGCGTGGGCGTTTCGCGGCGCTGCGCCGGGCGCATCTGGACGACCTGACGATGGACAACGTGGAATGGCGGTTCGGTTATGACCTCTGATCGCGACCGCAACATCGTCCTGACGGGTTTCATGGCGACCGGGAAGACGACCGTCGGGGCGCTGGTGGCGCGGGCGATCGGGCGTCCGTTCGTCGATGCCGATGAGGAGATCATTCGCCGTGCCGGGATGAGCATCCCGCAGATTTTCGAGCGCGATGGTGAGGCAGGTTTTCGGGCGCTGGAGCGTCAGGTCTGTTTCGATCTCGCCAGCGAACGGCGCATGGTCATTGCGACAGGCGGCGGGATGCTCATCGACCCGGAAAATCGCCGTCGCATGATGGCGACCGGGCTGGTCATCTGTCTGGATGCCGCACCGGAAGTGATCGGCGCGCGGCTGGCGGAAGCGGGCGATCGTCCGCTGGCGGCGGACTGGGCGGCGCTGCTGGACAAGCGCCGGGCGGTGTATGCGGCTATCCCGCTGCACGTGAACACCAATCACAAGACCCCGGAAGCGATCGCGGCGGAGGTGGTAGGGCTGTGGCAGAACGACTCATCGTAAACGCCCCGGACGGATCGTATCCGATCTTCATCGCGCCGGGCTTGTCCGACCCGCTCGATCGGGCGGCATACGGGCTGGATGGTGCAGCGGCGATCGTCACCAACGAGACGCTGGCAGCGCTTTATGCCGATCTGCTGGCGCGCGCCCTGCCTGGCGCGGCGGTGATCGCCGTGCCGGATGGCGAGGCGTACAAAACGCTCGACACGATGGCGCGCATCTACGATGGATTGGTCGCGGCGGGGTTGGATCGACGCGGGACAGTGCTGGCGTTCGGCGGCGGGGTGGTCGGCGACATGGCGGGCTTTGCAGCGGCGACCTACCTGCGTGGGGTGCGGCTGGTGCAGATGCCGACCAGTCTGCTGGCGATGGTCGATTCCAGCGTGGGTGGCAAGGTCGGTGTCGATCTTCCACAGGGCAAAAATCTGGTCGGCGCGTTCAAGCAGCCTGCCGCCGTGCTGATCGATCCGCTGCTGCTGGCGACGCTGCCCGCGCGTGAACGACGGTGCGGCATGGCGGAGATCATCAAGCATGGCTTGATCGCCGATGCCGGGCTGCTGGAGTGGATCGCGCGTGACGCCACGCCGGAAAATGACGCTGCGTTGATCGGGCGGGCGGTGCGCGTCAAGATCGCAGTCGTGCAGCGCGACCCGTATGAGCAGGGTGAACGGGCGCACCTCAACCTGGGGCACACGTTCGGTCATGCTATCGAGACGGTCTCCGGCTATGCCATCGCGCATGGCGAAGCGGTGGCGATCGGGTTGGTGGCGGCGGCACACCTGTCGGAGGCGGTTGGGCTGGCGCGCGCCGGGCTGGTCGAGCAGGTGCGCGGCGCGGTGCGGGCAGCGGGCTTGCCGGAGTGGATGGGCGGTCTCGACCCGGAGGCGGTTTACGCTGCGATGGGCACGGACAAGAAGAAGCAGGCAGGGCGGCTGCGCTTCGTGCTGCTGCGTGCGCCGGAACAACCTGTTGTACGCGATGACATCGACAAGGGTGCGGTGCTGGACGCGCTAGAGGCGGTGAGGTAGATGAGCGACGAACGACACATCCTGCTGCTGCACGGACCGAATCTCAACCTGCTGGGGACGCGCGAACCGGAAATTTACGGCGCGATGACCCTGGCAGCGGTCAACGAACGGGTAGCGGCGCACGGCGCGGCGCACGGCATCAGCGTGCGCGCCGCGCAGTCCAACCATGAGGGCGCGCTGGTCGATGCGCTGCATGACGCGCGCGCCTGGGCACATGGGGTCATCTTCAACCCCGGTGCGTATACCCATACCTCGATCGCGCTGCGCGACGCGATCAGCGCGGTGGCGCTGCCGGTCGTTGAGGTGCATCTGAGCAACGTCCACGCGCGTGAGGAATTTCGCCGCCATTCCATGATCGCCCCGGTGTCGATTGGGCAGATTTGCGGATTCGGCTGGCACGGGTATATCCTTGCGCTGGACGCGCTGCGTGCCCGCTGGACGGGTTAGCGGTTGCTTCCAAACAGGTCTTGTCATTTTTCGTCATGCGCGCCGATGCGCTGACCGCCTCCGATCGTTACCCTTGAAGATGGAAAGTGATTTTTTCGATGAATGACCAGCGGGTGTATGGCAAGATGGACAAGGAAAGTGTTCTGGAAGCGATAGCACGACAGGGGATAGCCTTCATCACCCTGTGGTTCACCGATATTGCCGGGATCGTGAAAAACGTCACTGTCCCTGCATCGCGGCTGGAAGGGGTGATCGACAACGGGCTGCACTTCGACGGCTCGTCGCTGGAGGGGTTTTCCCGCGTGGCGGAAAGCGATATGGTGCTGCAACCCGACCTGAACACGTTCGTTGCCTTCCCCTGGGGTGAAGACGCGGCGCGCACCGCCCGCCTGATCTGTTCAGTGCATACAGTCAATGGCGATCCGTTCATCGGCGATCCGCGCAACGTGCTGCGGCGCGTGCTTTCGGAGGCGGAGGCGCTCGGTTACCAGCTTATGACGGGCATGGAGCTGGAATTCTTCCTGTTCCGCCGTCATGCCGATGGCAGCCTGCTGCCGCTGCGCCCGACGGATGATGTGAGCTACTTCGACCAGTCGGATGATGTGGCGGATCGTCTGCGCCGTCAGATGGTGTCCACGCTGCTGACGATGGGCATCCGTGTGGATTCGTCGCACAATGAGATCGGCGCCGGGCAGCATGAGATCGATTTTGATTATGCCGATGCGCTCATGAGCGCTGATCATCTGCTGACGACCCGCGTGGCGCTGAGGATGGTCGCCCAGCGCAATGATGTGTACTGCACCTTCATGCCCCGCCCGACGATGAGCCAGCCAGGGTCGGGGATGCACACCCATCTCAGCCTGCATGACTGCACGGATGGCAGGAACGTGTTCGCCGATCAGGGACACGAATACGGCTTGTCGGAAGTGGCGCAGCATTTCCTCGCCGGGCAGCTTGCCCACGCCCGTGCCATGACCGCCATCCTCGCTCCGCTGGTCAATTCGTATAAGCGCCTTGCGACCAGTTTTGAAGCGCCGAAATACGTCACCTGGGCGCATGTCAACCGGGCGGGTGAGGCGATGGTGCGCGTGCCGCATGTCAGACCGGGCAGGGAAGCGCACACCCGCATCGAGATGCGCTGCCCGGACGCCAGCGCCAACCCGTATCTGGCGACGGCGGTCATGCTGGCGGCGGGGCTGGATGGCATTCGCCAGCGGATGCCGCTGCCTGAGGCGTTCGAGGGTGCGCTGCTGCGCCAGGATCGCTCGCGCCTGCGCCAGCTTCCCACGCTGCCCACCTCGCTCGACGAAGCGCTCAACGCCATGATGCAGGATGATGTCATCATGGATGCGCTGGGCGAATTCATCGGCGATCGCTACATCGCCCTCAAGCAGCGCGAACTGGACTCGTATAACCAGCAGATCACGCCCTGGGAACTGGATTACTATCTCAGCCGCTTCTGATCAATCCGCAGCGGTCATGATGCACTCATGCAGGCGGGGCAGCGCCCGTTCGACCTGATCGGGCGGCAGCACAAATGACACGCTGTCGTCAGACGGGTTGCGGCTGATGCACAGGATGCGCATCTCTTCCAGCGTGCTGATCAGCCTGGCGATCAGCCGCCACTGCCCACCCACCCCGCGCCCCACCAGCGTGATCACCCCGACGGGCTGCATCGCCCAGGGGGTGTGCGGTTCAAGAGACGGCAGCTTCGGAGCGAGCGCGCTTTGCAGCATGTGCAGCGCATCGGGACCGGTGTAGGTCGGGATGATGAAACAGATGGCGGTGTGCGCGGCGGACTGGCTGATCAGCGTCGCCTCGATGTGCCCGCCGACAGTGCGGCTGAACTGTCCTTCGACGAAGCGGGTGACGGCATTGATCTCACCGCTGCGCGGCGCGGTCAGCAGCAGCCCGTCGATGACCGTCACGGCTTTGACCCCGCTGGGTGAAAGTGCATTATCGATCAGCGTGCCCGCGCTTTGCGGATGAAAGATATTCTGCACGCGCACCGGGATGTGCCGCCGTTGCAGCGGGGTGATCATGCGCGTGTGCAGCAGCCGCGCGCCGAAGAACGCCATCTCGCCCGCCTCGTCGTAATGCAGATGCGGGATGACGCGCGCATCGGTCAGGACGTTGGGGTCAGCGCTCATCATGCCATCCACATCGCTGTACACCCGCACTTCGGCGGCGTCGGTGCAGGCGGCGATGACCGAGGCGGTGTAGTCGCTGCCGCCGCGCCCCAGCGTGGTCGGCGCACCACTCGATGTCGCGCCGATGAAGCCCGTGACCACCGGCAGGATATCGCGCCCCAGCAGCGGTTTGAAATGGGCGTCGATGCGCGCCTGCGTGAGCGCCATGAGCGGATTGGCACTGCCGTATTCTTCATCAGTGACGATCACGTCGGTGGCATCGATGGCGACAGCGCGCACCCCGCCCTGGCGCAGCAGTGCGGCGATGATGCGCGCCGCCAGACGCTCACCTGTTCCGATGATGCGATCCATGATCCCGTCGATCACATTCATGTCATCTTTGCGCCTGGCGGCATCGCCCAACTGCTGACAGGCGTCGTGCATGTCGAACAGGATGCGGTCGAGTTCCGTGCCCAGTGCGGCGCGATCATCCGGCTTGAGCGGCAGATCGTGGATCAGGGCGAAATGGCGGGTGCGGAGCGTGGCGACGATGCGGCGGTAGCCGCGCCCGCTGCTCATCAGGGCGAACTGGGCGGCTTCGATCAGTCGATCGGTCACGCCGTCCAGCGCTGAAACGACAAGGATGACCTGATCCCAGCGTTCCACCTCATGCAGCACGATGCTGAGGAGCTGGGTCATGCCGGGGGTGATGCCGATGGAACTGCCGCCAAACTTCATCACAATCGTTTTCATGGCTTCAACACTTTGCGTGCCCGGCGTGATCGCCTATGATAGATTAAGCTGTATCGCAATAGTGTAATTCATTCAGTCCATGACGGGAACACCATGACGGAACAAGTGAACGACTCTCCGCCTTCCGTCGCCGGTGTGCGTTTTCACCGGGTCGGCAAGGTGTACCATTTCGATTATGCGGAATATCCGTCGCTGCAAGTGGGCGATTATGTCATCGTGGAGACGGCGCGCGGGCGGCAGATGGGAGAGGTAGTCAGCTTCAACGCCATCCAGGATGGCGATCAGCAGCACAAGCCGATCATGCGGGTGGCGACACCGCGCGATCTGGTGCTGAAGCATCACTGGGAATTGCAGCAGGATGATGCCATGCGCGTCCTGCGCCAGAAAATTGATGAGCAGGGTGGTTTTGACAATGTGAAGTTCGTCGCCGCGCTCTACAACTACGATGGCACGATGCTCACTTTCCTCTACACCACCGAAGACAAGGTGAACCTGAACCGGTTGCAGAATGAGGTGCGCCGCCAGTTCACCGCCCAGGTCGAATTTCGACAGATCGGACCGCGCGACGTCGCCAAGCTGCTGGGCGGGTTCGGGGCGTGCGGTGAGCTGCGCTGCTGTTCGACTTTCCTGACCGATTTCAGCCCGATCTCGATCAAGATGGCGAAGATGCAGGGCATCTCTCTCAACCCGTCCGAGATCACGGGCATGTGCGGTCGTCTGCGCTGCTGCCTGGTCTACGAATACGAGGCGTATGTTGAGGCACGGCAGAAACTGCCGAAAAAGAATAAGCGCGTCGGCACGCCGCACGGCGAGGGCAAAGTGCTGGATGTGCTGCCGCTTCAGGATGCCGTGCTGGTGCAGCTTGAGGAGTCGCGGGTGATCGTGCCCCGCGCTGAGCTTGTGCCGCTGGAGGAGCTGGAGGCGCTGGCGCGCAAGGCGAAAGCCCCGTGCGACAAGCATGGGGACGGTCCGTGCGACTGCGGTGCGAAACCCGGCAAAGCGGCGCAGCCCGCCGAAGCGGTGCTGGACGCCTCCGCTGGTGATGCCAGCGTTGACGACGGCGGAGAAGCAGAAGCGGGAGCGCCCGAACGCCCACCGCGTTCGGAACGGCGTAAACGTTCTGGTAGGCGGCGCGGCAAGGGCAAAGGCGGGCAGCAGGGGGGGGGGCAGCCCACTGGCACAGAGCAGACTTCTGGTGGTGAGGAAGGATAACCAATGACCCGTGATTTGTACGCTCAGGCACAGGCGTTGGGCGAGACGCTGATCGCCAGACGACGCGATTTTCATCAGCACCCGGAGATCGCTTTCGAGGAAGTGCGGACTGCCGGGATCGTGGCGCGCACTCTGGGTGAGCTGGGGTTGGAAGTGCGGACAGGCGTAGGCAGGACTGGGGTGGTGGCGCTGCTGGAAGGGGCGCACCCCGGACCGACGGTGCTGGTGCGCGCCGACATGGATGCGCTGCCCATTCAGGAAGATACCGGGCTGGAGTACGCATCACGCAATCCGGCACGGATGCACGCCTGCGGGCATGACGGGCACACGAGCATCGCGCTGGGCGTGGCGGAGATGCTGAGCGCGCACCGCGACTCGCTGGCTGGGCGGGTGAAATTCGTCTTCCAGCCCGCCGAAGAGGTAGGACGCGGGGCACAGGCGATGATCGAGGATGGCGCGCTGGACGACCCGCGCCCGGATGTGTCATTCGGGCTGCACGTATGGAACAGCCTGCCGTATGGCACGCTGGGCATTGCAGACGGATCAGTGATGGCGGGCGCATCGGTGTTCAGCCTGCACATCACGGGCAAAGGCAGTCATGCCGCCTCTCCCCATGAGGGGCTTGACCCGGTGGTGTGCGCCGCACACATCGTGACGGCGCTGCAAACGATCGTCAGCCGCAGCGTTGACCCGCTCGATACGCTGGTCGTTTCGGTCACGAAGATCAGCGCGGGCGACACCTACAACGTCATCCCGCAAACGGCGGAGATCGCCGGGACAGTGCGTGCTTATTCCCGCGAGGCGCGCGATCTGGCATTTGCGCGCATGGAGACGATCGCGGTGCAGATCGCGGCAGCATTCGGCTGCACGGCGGCGCTGCGTTATGAGCATCTGACCATCCCGGTCGTCAATCACCCGGAAACAGCGGGGCGAATGCGCGCGCTGCTCGATGGATTCCCGGATGTGAGCCATATCGACAGCACGCAGCGCACAATGGGGTCAGAAGATGTCAGCCTGTTCATGGATGACATTCCTGGGGTGTTCTTCTTCGTCGGCGCGCGTGACGAAACGCAGACGGAATATTACGGACATCATCACCCGCGTTTCTCATTCGATGAGCGTGCGCTGACGCTGGGCGCGCATCTGCTGGCGACCGCTGTTGCCAGTTACGTGCTGCCAGAGGGATAAATGCCGGAGTCGAATGTTTTTCGCTGGCTGGACGGTAATGGCTGGCTGGTGTTCAGCGGCGGAGCGGATGATGCGGTGCGCGCTTCGGCATTCAGCCGGACGGCGGCGGACGGCGGGCTGGCGGTGATCGCGGTCAGCGGCGACGGGGAACTGCTGCTGAGCGACCTTCAGGATTTGGGCGCGCCGTCCTGCTATCTGGTCGATCCGGCAGCCGATGAAGACCCGGTCATCCTCGATAAGCTGACCGGGGCGGGCATGGTGCTGGTGACCGGAGCGGAAAGCGCTCGCGCTGCCCGTGCTGCCCTCTCCGGCGCGCCGCTGGAGGGGATGCAGATCGCCTATGATCATGGCGCGGTGATCCTGATCGAAGGCGCAGCGATCGGGGCATTTGGTGGCTGGAGCGCTGATGATGAACGGCGTGATGGGCTGGACTGGCTGGAAGGGGCGATCCTGCTGGTGGAGGGCGCAGATACGCGAGTCGCTGATGAAGTGCTGATCGATGTGCAGCACAGCCTGCTCATTCGCGTTGCGCCTGGCAGTGCTATCGCATTTGCCGCCGATGGCGCGGTAGAATTATGGGGAAATCGACAGGTGCGTGTGCGCCTGAGCGGAGGGTATACCACGCCGTGAATGTGCGGCGGGCTGATGAGCTTACACGCCCTGGACAGGGGCGTTCGCACAAGGGATGAGAGATGCCGGCAACCGTTCTGATCGGGGCACAGTGGGGGGATGAAGGCAAGGGCAGGGTCGCGGACTGGCTGGCTGCCGGGTCTGATGTGGTCGCACGCTACGCGGGTGGAGATAATGCCGGGCATACCGTGTATGTGCGTGGGCAGGTGTACAAGCTGCACCTGATTCCGTCTGGCATTCTGCATCCCCACGTGGAATGTGTGCTGGGCAATGGTATGGTGATCAACCCGATCAACCTGATGAAAGAGATCGAAGGGCTGCATGACGCGGCGATCGCCGTGACGCCCGAAAATCTGCACATCAGCGCACGGGCGCACCTGATCACCCCGGCGCACATTGCGCTGGATGCGGCGTCTGAGGCACAGCGCGGGGCGGACAAAATCGGCACGACGCTGCGCGGGATCGGTCCCGCCTACATGGACAAAACCGGGCGCGCTGGCATCCGCGCAGGCGACATGCTCGATCTGGAGACGTATGCCCAGACGCTTGAAGATCGCCTGTTATCGGTCAATGAGCGGCTTTCGCGCGATGGCTTCCCGAAAATCCCGGTCGATAAGCATGTGCGCGAAAGCGTGGATGCGGCGGCATTCCTGCGTCCGTTCATCCGCGATACCAGCTTCAGCCTGAACGCGCGGCTGCGCGATGGCGCGCGCGTGCTGTGTGAAGGCGCTCAGGGGACATTCCTCGACATCGATCACGGCGATTACCCATTCGTCACCAGCTCTTCGCCGACGGTGGGCGGGGCGTGCATCGGGCTGGGTATCGGCGCACGGTCGATCGATCGGGTGGTCGGCGTGGCGAAAGCGTTCAGCACACGCGTCGGGTCGGGTCCGATGCCGACGGAGATGGATGAGGAACTGGCGTCGCGCCTGCGCGGGACGGGTGAGAACTTCTGGGATGAGTTTGGCACGACCACGCGCCGCCCCCGGCGCTGCGGCTGGCTTGACCTGGTGACGCTGCGCTACGCGGCGATGATCAACGGGTTCACCGAGCTGGTGCTGACCAAACTGGATGTGCTGAGCGGGTTCGAGCGGCTTCAGATCGCCCTGGCATATGACATCGATGGCGATGTCACCTACAACAGCCCATCCACGACCATGAGCCTGCAATGGGCAAAGCCGATTTACGAGACGCTGCCTGGCTGGACGGAACCGCTGGGCGATGTGCGGCGCTGGGCAGACCTGCCTGCTGCGGCACGCGCCTATATCGACACAATCAGCGAGGCGGTCGGCGTGCCGATCAACACGGTGAGCGTGGGACCGGAACGCGATCAGCTGGTGCATCGCGCGTGATATGACTCCCGGAGGGCGGTGATGGACAGCTACACCTACACACAGGAACTTCCTTTCACCACGCCGCCGCGCCGGGTGGTCTCGCTTGTGCCCAGCATGACCGAAACGCTGTTCGTGCTGGGTTTGGGTGGGCGGCTGGTGGGGCGCACGGTCTACTGTGTGCATCCTGCGGGGCAGGTGGAACGCATCCCGACGGTGGGCGGCACGAAGAACCCGGACATCCCTGCCATCCTTGCGCTGCAACCCGATCTGGTGATCGTCAATCAGGAAGAAAATCGACGTGAGGATGCCGATGCGCTGACAGCGGCGGGCGTCCCGGTGTGGGCGACCTTTCCGCGCACGGTGCGCGAGGCGTTCAATCTGCTGTGGACGCTGATGTACGCTTTTGAAGCCCCGGCACACAGCGAGAGCATCCGCCAGATCGAGCGGCTGTGCGATGTGCTGGAGCTGCTGGAGCGTCCTCAGCCGTGCCGGGTCTTCGTCCCGATCTGGTTTGACCCGCTGATGACCTTCAACGCTGATACATTTGCTCATGACCTGCTGCGCGTGTGCGGGGGCACGAACGTGTTTGCCGAACGCGAGCGTCAGTTTCCGCTGGCGGCAGACCTCGGTCAGGCACAGCCGCTGCCGTCGGATGATCCGCGCGTCGCAGGGCGCGATACCCGCTATCCCCGTGTGACGATGGATGAAGTAGCGGCGGCGCAGCCGGATGTCATCCTGCTGCCCAGCGAGCCGTTTCCGTTCACTGCTGAGCATGTGACGCTGTTCGCTGCGCTGGATGTGCCTGCTGCGCGCGATGGGCGAATCGTGCTGGTCGATGGGTCGCTGCTGACGTGGCATGGCACACGCATCGCTCAGGCACTGCTCACGATCCCGAATCTGCTCTGTCCGCTGGGGTAGCGTGAACTTGCAGCAGATCGTTCCAAAGGGTACAATCAACAGCACTTTCGTAAGATAAGTGGTTGGAAAGAGGAGAGCTGTATGAGACGACTGGGAATGCTCATCGCGCTGGTGCTGCTGCTGGTGATCGGCGGCGGGCTGACTTCGCTGCTTTCCAGCAGCAGCAGTGGGACAGTATTGCCCATCCTCCAGCAGACGGACGCCATCGACGCTTCGCGGACGGTCATGGTTCCCTGGAAAGCCAATCAGTTCATCCTGCTGGTGGGATTCATCGTGTTCAACCTCGTGGGGATCGCGGTGACGATCGCCATCATCCTGTGGTTTGTCGATCGCGGTGTGCGGAAAAGTCGCGCTGAAGCACAGGACGCGGCGCGCAACACAGAGCGGCAGTCCACAGCATCGGCAGGGTAGCCAGAAAAGAGCGTTATGCTGTCCAAGCGCATCAACATCCTGTTTCTGCAAACGCTGTTTTTCATGCTGGTCGCCGTCGGGGTCTATCTGTTCTCCGGCGTTCGCACGGTGACCTTTTATGTATGTACCGATTGGTTCACCTGTGGTGATCAGCTTTTTCCGTCGCTGAGCGATCAGTACATGATTCTGGAATGGCTGCATCACTGGGCGATCATCGTCATGGTCGCTTCGCTGCCGATCGTGCTGGTGCTGGCGATCGTGGTATTTCGCAGTCAGGATGACATGGTGATGGCGGGCATTCGCACTGCTGCGCTGCTCTTCCTGATTCAGGGTGTGGCATCGGTCGTCACGAGCATCACCTCGGTGCTGTGGCAGGGTCCGGCACTGCACTTCATGGCGGGGTCGCTGCTGCTGATCTTCACCATCGGCACGGTCGCCTGGGCGCTCTTCAGCCCGAATCAGGATTATTCGCCGCCGATCATGCGCAGCGCACTGGTGGTGATCTCGATCATCCCGGTCGTGCCGTATCTGTCGCGTTTCGTCACCTGACACGCTCCGGCGTCTGTCTGCCGGGGTACAGGTGTGGTTCAGCTTCAAATGCTGTTTGTCAATGCCCGCTGAATGAGTTTAGAACGGGAAAAATCTCAACATGGCTTCGCGTTCCTTCTTCATCATGGCGCTGACGACGGCGCTGATGACTCTGGGACTGATCATCTTCGGCGCAGTCGTCCGCGTGACGGACTCTGGCTTGGGCTGCGGTAATGAATGGCCCATGTGCAATGGCACGCTCATCCCGCCAATGGACAACCTGACAGCGTGGATCGAATGGCTGCACCGCCTGTTCGCTGTGCTGATCGGGCTGTTCGGCATTGGTACACTGGTGCTGGCGATCAGCGCTTACCGCAAACGGAATCAGCAGGTGCTGACGGCGACGATCATCGCGGCGGTGCTGTTCGCCCTGCAAAGTGCGCTTGGCGCACTGGTGGTGGTCCTCGATCTGCCGCCGACGGCGGTCACGCTGCATCTGGGCACGGCGATGCTGCTGCTCGGCGCGCTGCTGGTGGCGGCGGTCGCAGCATGGTATCAGCCGAAGCAGCGCACTGCGCGCGACTCGTTCTCTCTGCTGGCGTATATCACGACAGCGCTTTCACTGGTCGTTATCCTGAGCGGGGCGCTGGTGCGCGGGGCGGGTGCGACCCTCGCCTGCACAGATTGGCCCCTGTGCAACGGCGAAGTGCTGCCTTTCAGCCAGGGACCGCTGGCGTCGATTCACTTCATGCACCGTGTCATCGTGCTGGGGTTGGGTGTGGCGCTGGTGATGCTGGTGGTGATGGCTTTCCGCAGCGGGCGTGACGGGCGTCTGCGCCTGCTCACGCTGCTGGCGGCGGGGGTGTATCTGGCTCAGGCGGGCGTCGGCGCGATGTACGTGTTCAGCGTGGCTGCCCCGGAATGGGGTGCGGCGCACGTGGGGATGGCAGCGGCGACGTGGGCGCTGCTGGTGGTGATCAGCACATTCGATACGCTCAATCAGCAAGAGGTTTCTCAGCAACCGGCATGGCAACCACAGCCCAAAGCACTGACCCGATAGCCAGGCTGACCTTCCGCGAGACGGTCGGCGCATATCTTGAACTGACCAAAGTGCGGATCGTCACGCTGCTGCTGTTCACGACGGTGACGGCGATGGTGGCGGCTGCGGATGGCATCCCGGCACTTGATCTGCTGCTGTTCACGCTGCTGGGTGGTGGCTTGGCTTCTGCCGGGGCGAGCGTGATCAACCAGTATTACGACCGGGATATGGACGCGCTGATGGCGCGCACGGCGCGCCGCCCCATCCCGTCCGGGCGCATCCGACCGACGTCCGCGCTGATTTTCGGGCTGGCGCTGGTGACGCTGAGCGTGATCGTGCTGGGCTTTTTCGTTAACTGGCTGGCTGCGGCGCTGGCGCTGGGCGGCGCGCTGTACTATGTGGTCATCTACACCATGCTGCTCAAGCGCAACACTTTCCTGAACATCATCATCGGTGGCGGGGCAGGGGCGATGCCCGTGCTGGTCGGCTGGGCGGCAGTGACCGGGCGGGTCGATCTGCCCGCGCTTATCCTGTTCGCCATCGTCTTCTTCTGGACGCCTCCGCACAGCTGGGCGCTGGCGCTGCTGGTGAACAAGGATTACACCCGCGCCAACGTGCCGATGATGCCCGTCGCCAAAGGGGAAGATGTCACGCGCGATCAGATGATCATCTATTCGATCGCGCTGCTGCTGGTCAGCCTGCTGGGGTTCGGGACGTTCAGTTGGCTGTATCTCGCTTCGGCGGTGCTGCTGGGTGGGCGTCTGGTGTGGATGACGATCGTGCTGCGCCGAGACAAATCGCCCCAGATGACACGCGCCACCTACAAGTTTTCGACCGCCTACCTCGCCTTCATCTTTCTGGCGATGATGCTGGACAAGATCATCCTCTGACGCGCTTCGTCGCGCTGGGGCGAGACCGGGCAATGCACCGAATGGACAGGTGAACTGTTATGGGATCATCCTCCCCTGCGCCCCGCGCTGTCACCCCGGCGGTGATCGCGGCGATCGTCATCCTTGTGGTGGCGGCGGTGGCGTTTTTCGTCGTACTGATCACGTTCAACCCGGCGGCGACCGGGCAGCAGGCGACGCCCGCTGCGGTCACCCGCTATACCGAGGTCACCGATCGGCTGATGGCGATCGGTGACCCCACCCGCGCCCCGGCGCTGCTGGAGCGCTATGCCTGCACTGCCTGCCACCTGCTGGGCGGCGAGCGCGTCGCGCCTGGCTGGGCGAACATCGTCGAACTGGCTCCGCAGCGTCGCCCGCCGCTGACCGCCGCCGAATACATCTATGAGGCGATCGTGCATCCTGCCGTGCATCTGGTCGAGGGTTATCCTGCATCGATGCCTCAGGACTACGAGACGCGGCTCAGCGAGCAGGAACTGGCGGACATTCTTGTTTACCTGCTTACCCCGCCCGCGAATTGATCGGCGATGTACCTCGATGCTTTCACCCTGTCGGCATTCGTCGATGAGTGCATGGATACGCTGGTCGGCGGGCGCGTGCAGGACTCGGTCAGCATCGACCCGACCAGCATCGGTCTGGAGATTTACGCCGCCCGCCGCCGCCGTTACCTGTATCTGAGTGCCGACTCGCAGCGCCCGTCTCTCTATGTGCTGGACGACAGGCTGCGGCGCGGGCTGCCCCGTCCGACGCAGTTGGGCTTGCTCATTCGCAGCCATGTCGAGGGCGGCATCATCATGCACGTCAGCCAGCCGCGCTGGGAGCGGGTGATCCAGTTCGACATCGACGGACCGGAGGGCGAAGTCGCGCTGATCGTCGAGCCGATGGAGCGCCGTGCCAATCTGCTGCTGGTGCGCGACGGGATCATCATGGACTGCATCCGGCGTGTGGGCGCAGATGAGAACCGCGTCCGCGTCAGCCTGCCGGCTCATCCCTACATGCCGCCGCCGCCCCAGACAGGCAAACTCGACCCATTTTATGCCACGCATGAGCAGGTTGCCGATGCGCTTGCGCCAGGGGATGACCCGAAACGTAAGGCGCATCAGGCGTTGAGCGGGCGTTTTCTCGGAATCAGCCCGCTGCTGGCGAAAGAGATCGTCCATCGCGCTGCCGGGCGCATCGATCTGCTCGCCGCTGCCGCCGACCCTGACGCGGTGTACACCGCACTGCGCGAATGTACCGCGCCGCTCCGCGATCGGGATTGGCAGCCAGGCATCGTCGAACGCGATGGCGTGCCGGTTGCGTTCAGCGTCTACCCGATCACCCATCAGGTGGGCTGGCACGCTGTCGAGGCGGTGAGCGCAGCGCTGCGCGCGTTTTACGACGCGCCGGAAGGCGAAGAGGCATACGACGCTGCCAAAACCCCGGTGCGCGCCGCGATCGCCGCTGCACGCGCCAAAGTTGAAGGCAAACTGATCTCGCTGCGTCGATCGATGACCGACGACAGCGAGCGCGAAGCCCTGCGCCAGAGCGGAGAACTCATCCTCGCCTATCAGTATGCCATCACTCCAGGGCAGACCGAACTGCGCGCGCAGTATGACCTTGACGCACCGGAGCGGGTGATCGCGCTCGATCCGAAACTGACGCCCCTGGAGAACGCTCAGCGTTACTTTGACCGCTATAACCGCGCCAAGCGTGCGCTGGATGACGTGCCGAGCCTGATCGCGGCGACAGAAGGGGAGCTGAGCTTTCTCGATCAACTGGCGACCGATCTGGAACTGGCAGCCAACTACCCGGACATCGAAGAGGTGCAGAACGCGCTTCAGGCAGGTGGCTACTGGAACAGTGCGCGCCCGCTCATGCGAACGGGCAGTCGCAGTGCGCCGCTGCGCGTCGTCACTGAAGACGGCTATGTGATCTGGGTGGGGCGCAACAGCCGCCAGAACGATCAGGTGACGTTCGACAAAGGCAGCCCGCTCGACCTCTGGCTGCACGCGCGCGGTGTGCCCGGCGCGCACGTGATCATCAAGCATGATGGGCGGCGCATCCCGGAGTCGGTCATCGAGGCGGCAGCAGCCCTGGCGGCACATTACAGCGCCAGCCGCAGTGAAGGCAAGGTGCTGGTCGATGTCACGCTGCGCCGTCATGTGAAGAAGATCAAAGGGGCGCGCCTCGGCATGGTCACCTACAGCCATGAAGAGCCGCGCACCGTCGCCCCGCGTTCTGCTGCCGACGTGACCGGGCGCGCCAAACCGGATCAGGATAAAGGATCACCCCAACCATGACTGTACAGCCGCTCGTGCCACCGTTCGACCAGCCGTTCCGCCTTGCCGATTATTCGCCTGACGACACAGGCGGCATCACCAAAGCGGAAGCCCGCGAGCGTGAGGTGGCGCTTGAGGCGCGGCTGGCTGAACTTCAGGAGAAGCTCTACGCACAGGGAACCCAGTCGCTGCTGGTGGTGCTTCAGGCGATGGATGCGGCAGGCAAAGACAGCACGATCAAGCGGGTGTTCGATTCGGTCAACCCGCTGGGGGTGCAGGTCACGTCATTCAAGCAGCCCACGCCGATCGAGCTGGCGCACGACTTTCTGTGGCGGGTGCATCAGCGCACCCCGTCGCGCGGGATGATCGGCATCTTCAACCGCAGCCATTACGAAGACGTGCTGGTCGTACGTGTGAACAATCTGGTTCCCCAGCACATCTGGGAAGGGCGTTATGCCCACATCAACGCCTTCGAGCGGCTGCTGGCGGATAACGGCACGCGCATCCTGAAATTCTTCCTGTATATCAGCCGGGCTGAACAGAAGAAGCGCCTTCAGGAGCGGCTGGATAACCCCGCCAAAAACTGGAAATTCTCGGTGGGCGATCTGCCCGTGCGCGCCCAGTGGGACTCCTACATGCAGGCATATGAAGCTGCGATCGGGCGGTGTCATGCGCCGCACGCGCCCTGGCATGTCGTCCCGGCGAACGCCAAATGGTATCGGGACTACATCGTGACGAAGACGATCGTCGAGACGCTGGAGTCGATGAACGTGGCGTATCCGCCGCCTGAGCCTGGTCTGGAGTTGGTCGTCATCCCGGATTAGCGGCGTTCAGCGCCCGCCATGCTGCGTCGATCACCTGTGCAGGGGTGATGTCGCGCACGCACGGGTGAAAAGACGGATCATCGCCGCGCCAGTCGAGGATACGGCATGGGCGGCAGGCGATGTCTGAAGTGACGATGCGGTGCTGCTGCGGGTTGCCCCAGGGTCGAAATTCGTCCGGGTCTGCTGCGCCGAACAGGGTCACAGTGGGCGTGCCGATGGCGGCTGCCAGGTGCATCGGCCCGCTGTCTGCGCCGAGGACGATCTTCGCTCGTGCCAGCGCCGCTGCCAGAGCGGGCAGGTCGGTTTCACCCGCCAGGATGAGGGCGCGCCCTTTCATGGCGCTGGCGATCTGTTCGGCGGTCTGGCGTTCGCCCGCGCTCCCGGTCAGCAGGGCGACAGCGTTCAGACCATCGCACAGCGCATCCGCCACGCGCGCCCACGACTCGACGCGCCAGTTCTTGATCGCTGCGCCTGACCCGACATGCACCGCGATGCACGGGTCGTCAGGTTCGACCCCCCGCCCCGCCAGCAGCGCATCGAGGTGGGCACGTGCGTCGTCGGAGACGGGGTAGGGCGGTGTGGCGGCATAAGATGGCGAACGCGCGTCACCCGTCGGCTGAACCAGCCGCCAGTTGGCGACAGCGGCATGTACAGGGCGGTTGGTGCGTGCCTCAGTGAGGAAAGCTGTGGTGTCATTATCCCGCCATCCGATGCGGCGTGGAATGCCCGCCAGGAATGCGACCAGTGCGCCCCACCAGTGATCGTGGCGCAGGATGTAGGCAGCATCGTAGCCGATGCGCCGCAGCATCCGCGACGCCTTGTATGCCAGCAGATATGGCGCGAGCGGGCTGGTGCGTTCTTCTGTGCGGCTGAAACCGGGGAAGGGCAGAGTGAGGACGGCATCGACAGCGGCGATCGGCGCAAGGACGTCCGCCGCCCATCCGCCGACGAGCATGTGAATCTCGTGGTTGGGATGGGCGACGCGCAGCGACTCCAGCGCAGGCAGGGTGAGCAGCAGGTCACCCAGGTGGTCGGGACGGATGAGCAGCAGGCGCTGGGTATTGCCGGGGAGCTGGGTGATGGGCAGGCGTGCCGCGCTGCGCAGCAGATGCCCGCGCATCCCTTCGCGCAGTGACGGGGCGTGAAATGCCTCCGCCACATAACGATTGCGTCGTGCCAGCGCGTCGCGGTCGTGGGTCATCGTGCTTGCAGCCTGATTGCGTCGTAGATGTGCTTCAGATGCGGAGCGAGGACTGCCCAGTCGTAATGGGCGCGGACGAACGCGCTGGCGGCGCGGGCGAGGCGTGCGCGTTCGTCCGGGTTTGCCAGCAGGTGGTTGATCGCCTCAGCAAAGGCGGGGGCATCGTCGGCGACGATGAGCGCTGCCCGTGCGCCTTCCTCCAGTCCAGCGATCGCCGTCGAGGTAGCGACGATGGCGCAGCCCGCCGCCATCGCCTCCAGGATTTTCAGGCGTGTGCCGCTGCCCATCCGCAGCGGCGCAATGAACACTCTCGCGCCGTGCAGGAAGGGCTGCACGCTCTCTACCCAGCGGGTGAAAGCGATGCGTGAGGTGGGAGTCTCCAGCGCCAGCAGATCGCGGTGAACCGATTGTCCGACGATGTACAGGTGTGCTTCGGGGTGTGCAGCGAGGACGCGGGGAAAGATCGCTTCGCTGAACCACTGCATGGCATCGACATTCGGGCGATAGTCCATTTTGCCTGTGAAGACGATCGGCTGCCCGATCAGGTCGAGGGCGGAGGTGGTGGGCGCGGCGTAGTCGTCGGTGAAAATGCCGTTTGGCAGGGTGAAGATGGGTTTGGATACGTTCAGCGTATGGTGCAGAAGCGCGGCGTCTTCGTGCGAGACGGTGATCACTGCATGGCTCATGGTGCAGATCATCCACTCAAAATGGGCGATGCGCGCCGCCTGAATCTGCGAATACAGGGCGATGGGCAGACGGCGGAGCGCCCGTCGTTCGACATGGGCGATATTGCGCTGGAGGGCGAATTCGGCGTTGTGGGCGTCGTAAACCAGGCTTGCTTTGCGGGCGAGCTTCTTTGCCAGCGGCATGTATGCTGCAACTTCCAGACCCTCAAACTGGATCAGATCATAATCCCCTTCGGTCAGCAGGCGGGTGAGTGCCGCTTCAAATGCCGGCGACGCCAGCCGTGCTGCCAGATCGGGTTTGTCGCTGGTGAGCAGGGTACGCAGTCGCGCCAATGTCGAGCGGTGTGGTGCAGGGACGGTTATCACCCGATCGCATAAGGTGGTCAGCGGTTCGGGCAGGGGGGAGTCATCTCTGCAGAAGGTGAGCAGATCGGGGTGTATTCCCTGCTGAGCGAGGCTGTGCAGGATGCCGTAATTGCGTAACGCCGCACCCTGATGCGGCGGATAAGGGGAACTGGGGGTGATGAGCAGTGCGCGCATGACAGCCATTCATGAGTACGATACACGTCAGCCGGTAGGGGCAAAGCGATGATACACGGACAGGGCGATCTGTGCCGCCCCTTCCCATGTGAACTGGCGCGCGCGGACGAGCGCAGCGGCGGATTGTGCAGCGCGCCATGCCGGGTCGCGCCACGCGCGTTCGAGGGCGTGCGTCAGCGCGGTCGAGTCATCAGGTGGGAAGCGCACGCCCACATCGCCCACCACTTCCGGCAGGGATGAGCAATCGCTGACGATGGGTACGACGCCGCACGCCATCGCTTCCAGCGGGGGAATGCCGAATCCTTCGTAGAACGAGGGCAGCACGAGCGCCAGCGCCCCATTATACAGCGCGGGCATGGTGTCCTGAGCGATCGACTCGCGCCAGAGCAGTTTTTCGCCCAGATGCAGTTTGTCGATGGCGGCGCGGGTGGTGTCGAAATTCCAGCCGGGTGACCCCGCCAGCACCAGTGGCGGTGCATCCGGTGCGCGGTCGAGCAGGGTGCGGTAGGCGCGCGCCAGCCCGATCAGGTTCTTGCGCGGTTCAAACGTGCCGACGAACAGGAAATAAGCATCAGGCAGTGCCAGTGCATGGCGCACCTGGGCGATGGCATCGGGATGCAGCGGGCGGAAAGCGGGATCGACTCCCGGCAGATGCACGGTGACCTTTTCCGGCGGCGCGTTCAGCAGAGCGATGATGTCCGTGCGGCTGGACTCGCTGATCGTCAGGATGTGGTCGGCGTGGTGCGCTGCCCAGGCGATCTGGTCATTGTAGTAGCGGCGGCTCTCATCGGTGAGAAAATCGGGGTAGTGCAGGAAGGTCAGATCGTGGATGGTGATGACGTGGTGGCGTGCGCCCCGCAGCGGGGGGATGAAATCGGTGGTATGCAGCACATCGAGGCGCAGACGCAGCAGTTCGACGGAGAGGGCGACCCGCTCCAGACGGTGGTGCGGCGGCGTCCAGATCGGCACATGGCGAACACGTTCGCCCGGTGCAGTGCGCGCTTTGCGGCTGTGCAGCACGGCATAGCGGTTCGCCCTGTCGAGCGACTCCAGCGCGGCGATCAGCCGGGTGATATACGTGCTGATCCCGCCGCGTCGATAGTGGGTGAGGCGTGCGTCTATTCCGATGTGCATGATGCGTGGAGTATAGACGGCGGCGGCTGCGCTGTCGAGACGGCGAAATGCCCAAAAACAACCCGCCCTCGACTGAGCGTCAGGGGCGGATTGAGCAGCGTGATGGAAAAGAAGGGAGACTACTGGGGACGATAGCGCGATGGCGGCGCGAGCATCACGAAGTGCGCGCGCGGGTTGTCGCGCAGTGCCTCGACGCGGCGGGCTGCCTCCGGCTGATTGTTATCGCACAGCGTGCGGATGTAGGCGGTGAGCAGTTCACGGATGTCTTCCACGCCTGTTTCGTCGAGGTCGAAGATGTTCACCATCGATCCGTCAGCGATGCGCCGCTGGATGGCATCGCGCGTCAGCCCCATTTCCGGCTGGATGCGCTGATAGACCACGCCGCCGGACATGCCCGCGCACATCCAGGGACCAGGGTCGCCCAGGATGATGACGCGCCCGGAGGTCATGTATTCGCAGGCGAACCCCTTCAGGTTGGCACGCGCGCCGAGTGCGCCCAGTTCATCGCGCAGCGGCGTGCGTACCTCACCGCCGAAGACCACATCCGCCCCGCTCAGGCGGATGCAGGCGCGCGAGTCGGCATTGCCCTGCACGAAGAAGCGACCGCCCTGTGCGCCATAGGCGAAGCTCTTGCCGACCGACCCGTCCAGGCGTGTGCCGTCGTGGTTCAGCCCCTTGAGGATGGCGACCGTGCCGCCTCTGGCGCATTTGGCTGCGCCGTCCTGTGCGCCGCCTTCGACCAGGATGTCCATGCGGTCATCGATGAATGCGCCCATACCGTTGCCCGGCACGGCGGAGTTGCTGAAGCGCAGATGCACGAATGGTGCGTTCTCGATCTCGCCGCGCTCGATCGCGCCGATGGTGTGCGTGCCCAGCGCGCGATCCATCGCCATGACCTGTTCGTCGTCATAGGTCATCTCTTCATCTCCAAACTGCGCGGAACGCTCGACCAGTTTGGTGATCTGCATCGTCAGGAAATTGCGCGGGCGCGAGATCAGCCGACCGACGCCGGCGGGCAGCGCTTCGCGCGCGGGGATGGGCGTGTAGCGGAACAGGGGAGAGAGGTCGATGCGCTCGAAGAAGCCGATCTGTTCCAGCAGGTCGGCACGCCCGACTAAATCCTGCGTGCGGGTGAAGCCCAGCTTTGCCGTCCAGCGCTGGATGTCTTCGCGCAGCATCATGAAGACATTGCAGATGCTCTGCACCGCCAGATCGTAATCGCGTGGCTCGAAATGCTTGACGCCTGCCGCCAGCGCCTCTTCAACGGTCGTCAGATGGGTGGTGATGCCGACGTGACACGTGCCTTCATGACACTTACGACAGATGGTGCAGCCGACGGCGACCATCGCCAGCGTGCCGAAGCCGACGCGGTTCGCGCCCAGGCACAGCATCTTGATCACGTCGCGCCCGCTCTTCATGCCGCCGTCGCACCAGATTTCCACGTTCTGGCGCAGTCCACTGGCGATGAGCGCCTGATGCGCCAGCCACACGCCGATCTCGGCGGGTAGCCCGACATGGCGCAGCGAGTGCGCGCGTGCCGCGCCTGTTCCGCCTTCATAGCCGGTGATGTTGATGATGTCTGCCCCGGCTTTGGCGACGCCGACGGCGATGATGCCCACGCCGGGCACGACCGGGATTTTGACCGATACCTTCGCCTGCGGATTGGCGATCTTCAGCTCGTCGATGAGCTGTGCCAGGTCTTCGATCGAGTACAGGTCATGGTTGTTGCTGGGCGAGATCAGATCGACACCGACGGCGGTGTGCCGCGCTTCAGCGACCCTGGGCGTCACCTTGTAGCCGGGGAGCTGACCGCCTTCACCGGGCTTCGCGCCCTGCCCGATCTTGATCTCCAGCACCGAGCAGGAATTGAGGAACTCGATATTGACGCCGAAACGCGCCGAGGCGATCTGGTTGCCGCGATACGGCTTGTATCTGCTCATCACTTCGGGCAGTTCGCCACCTTCGCCGTTGACGCACAGAATCTCCATACGCGCTGCGGCTTCGGCATAGGCGCGGTACGCCAGTTCGCCCTGCGAGCCGAACGACATCGCGCCGATCAGGATGGGCATCGAGTGCCCGCCGACCTCCAGATTGACCGATGCCGGGTGCACCTGCGGCACATCCTCAAGTTCACGGAAGCCGATGATGTGGCGCGGCGCGACAGGCATTTCGCCCTCCAGTTTGAGCATCGCCGCCTCGTAGTCAGCCAGCGTCAGTTCGCCTGCTGCCACATCCTCGATCTTCTTCCACATCTTCGGGTAGAGGCGATCGGGGTTGTCCAGGCGGTTCTTGTCCTCACCGCGCAGTTCGCGGGCGCGCGCCTGCGCTTCGGCAGTGATGTCGTCCCAGGTCAGCCCGCGCTCCGCGCTGCCGAAGTAGTTCGGCGTGCCCAGCAGCGCCGCCACATCCGTACTCAAGCCGATCGAACTGAAGCTCTGCCCATAGCCGCGCAGTTCATGGCAGCCGATCGTTGAGGTGATCTTCTGGATGCCGGAGATCAGCGCTGTCATGGTCGAGTCGAGGCGTTTGCTCAGTTCGTCCTGTGTCAGCCCGTCTTTGGGCGCACGGGGAGCCAGACCCGCTGCGGCCGCGAAGAGCGCGTAGGGCACGAGGGCATTTGCGCCGATGCCCAGGCACAGAACCAGGTCGTGCAGGTCACGCAGCGCGCCCGAACGCACCACGATCCCCGCCTGACGACGCAGATTGGGCATGTCCGGGGCTTCGCGCAGTGCCCGGTCGATGGCGGCTGTCGCCAGCATCGGGTCGATCCACAGTGTTGAGCCATCGCTGGACTCGGTGTCGTCCAGCACCAGCGTGCGGATGCCATCGCGCACCAGGGTGATCGCCGCCTCGCTGAGCCGCTGAAGCGCCTGCGGGATCGTCTCGTCGTGGGCGGCGCTCATCGGCAGCACGACCGCTGCCCCATCGAAATAATCGAGGGCTTCGTCCAGCGTGCGCGTCCCGTATTTGCGCGCCAGCGCGCGCAGGGCATCTTCATCGCCCAGCACCGGATGCCCACCCAGCAGGACGGGCACGTCGAGGGGCAGCGGGGCATTCCCTGTTTCCGGGATCGTCCCTATTTCGGGGCGTGCGCCCAGCACCACACGGGTCGAGAACTGTGCGCGTTCGCGTTCGCGGTCGATCGCCGGGTTGGTGACGACGGCGACCGTCTCCTTGAAATAGTCGGTCAGGTTGACGCGCGTCTGGCTGATCGCCGCCAGCGGACCGTCCCAGCCCAGCGACCCGACCTGCTCTTTTTTGCTTTCGCCCATCGTCTCGACGACCGAGACGTGATAGCGTTCCCAGCCGAATGCCGCCATCAGCACCGGGCTGACCGCCGGGGCGTTCATCTGCCAGGGACGGGCAGGGGCATCGAGCAGGGCGAGGCGTTCCGGTGCGGGCGCGGCTGCTGCCAGGCTGGAGCCGCCTTCGAGATACTCGCGGACGGCGGGGATGGGGGATGTGCCGACACCCCAGCCGAGCGAGTCGTTGATCTCGCGTTCCAGCCATGCCGCATCCTGCCGTTCCTGACGGCGGCGCACGACATAGCGCTGGATGGCGGGGTGAGGCAGCACCTCGATGCGCTGACCGGGGCGGATGATCAGGGCGATCTTTTCGCCTGGGGCGAGTGGTTTGGGATCGACCGTCATATTATCCAGCGGGTAGACGGCGCGTTCGGACGAGGCGAAATACTCTTTCTCCGTCTCACCGAACCACAGCGGGCGCAGACCGAGCGCGTCCACGCTCATCACCACCTGATCGCCCACCCGCGCCACGACCGCTGCCGGACCCTGAGCAAACGGACCGAACGACTGGCGCATCGCTTCGTAGGTGGCGTGGATTTCCGGCGCATCCTGGATCAGATCGTGGGCGAAAGGCGGGAAAACATGCTCCATCGCCTCGATCAGGTCGAAGCCGTATTCCATGCACAGCGCATCGACTACGGCGTCCACATCCTGCGAGTCCGAGCCATTTTCGGGCAGGCTGATGCCGAGCATCTGCGCCTCAAGCCGGAAACGCGAGATGGTATTGAACTCGCCATTGTGCCCCAGCACGTTGAAGGGCTGAGCGCGCTCGAAAACCGGGTTGGTATTGGTGCTGTAGCGCGCATGACCGAGGGTAACCGTCGAGGCATAGTCGGGGTCGCGCAGTTCAGGGTAGTAGCGGCGCAGGATTTCGATCGTGCCCTGCACCTTGTAGACCACGCTGCGCGATGAGAAGGATGGGAAATGGACGCCGAAGTCCTTCTCGATCGCCTTCTGCAGCCGGTAGATCGTGCGCTCAAGCTGATCGGTAGCCATACCTTCACCCGTCCCGGCGAACTGCACGAACAGCGGCTCATTGAGCTTGGCGCTGCGACCGAGGATGTATGACTCGACGCGCCCATCGCGCTCGATCAGCACATCCAGCCCGGCAGCCTGAATGCGCTCACTGATGCGGCGCACGATGCTGTCGCGCTCGGCACGCATCGTGTTGGGGATCATCAGGTGGGCGACCCAGAACTGCGGTGACGTGACGACCGAGGTGCGCAGATTCGCGCCGGAGAGCGTCTTCGCCCACAGTTCACGCGGGATGTCAGTCATGATGCCCACGCCGTCGCCTTCGCCATCGACGAAGCCGGTGCGGTGGTTCATGCGGGTGAGGGCTTCGATGGTGCGCTTGACATTGCCATGTGTGGCTTGCCCGCCCTTACGGACGGAGACGATCAGCGCGCAGGCATCACGCTCGCGCCGATCTTCGGAATGGAGAGGAACGTCGGACAGGTATTCAAAATCGGGCATTGCGCTCCTCTTTCTGAGAATCGCGACGAACACGCATTGGCAAGGTTTGACGAAAAACAGGGATATTTTGCGGTTTAAAGATTACAAGATCAGGGGCGCGCTATCATCGGACACACGGCAGAATATTTTGCCTGTGAGATTGTGCAAACTGTCCAATACGCGCCCCATCCTGTACAACCTGGACGAAGTGCTGTCTGATCAGTTGGCGCTGAGCAGGCGGCGGATGGTGAGGGCGAGGTGAAAGGCGAGGCGAATTTCGGGGCGATCGAGATCAACCCGCGCGATCTCATTGATGCGGTTCATGCGGTAGAGCAGGGTATTGCGATGCACGATCAGCACTTCGGCGGTTTTGGAGAGATTGCCATGACACTGAAAGAACGCCTCCAGTGTTTTGAGCAGGTCGGCATTCTGTCGCTCGTCATAATCCAGCAGCGCGCCGAGCGTCTGCTCGCAGAAGCTCATCAGCTTTTCCTTGTCGTTCAGGCGGATGAGCAGTTGATAGACGCCCAGGTCACCGATGTAGAGTGGGGTATCAGTGTGCAGGCGGATCGCCAGATCGCGCGCCTGCACCGCTTCGCCATACGAGCGCCGCCAGTTGGCGACATCCGCGACGGGCTGACCGACCCCCACCGCCACGCGATAGCCGGGATACTGGCGGTTGACCTCATTGGGGAAGGCTTTCGCCAGTTTCATCGCCAGCGTCAGCGGGTCGTTGTCATCCACCGCGACGAAGACGATGACTTCATTCTCCCGTTCGCGCTGCCAGACGAGGGCGTGCGCTTTGGCATTGCTCACGGCGGTATTGACGATCGTCTCCAGACGGCGCATGGAGGCGGTGCGGTCGCCCTGCCATTTCAGCACGATCGCCAGGTGGGTGCGCGTCATATCGTGTTCGAGGCGTTCGCCCTGCTGGATGGCTTCCTGCTGGCTGACGTCGCCGAAGAGAAGGCGATCGAGAAATGTCCCACGCAGGCGCTTTTCGGCGTCGCTGATCGCTTTCGCTTTCGCCATTTCGATGGCGCACGCTGCCGCTCCATGTTCAGCAACCAGCAGGTCGATCTCGTCCAGGTCGCTGTCGTGCCCGATGATCGACAGGTAGCCGCGCCCGATCTCGCGCGTGATGATCGGTGCGACATAGCGGGCGATTCCCGCTGTGGGCAGCGATTGCATCAGGACGGGCTGATCCAGTTCGCTGACGCGCAGGCGATCCTGCATATCGACGGGCAGGTTGTCCGGCTTGCGAAGAAACGCCTCTACCTCGTCCCAGTAGGCGGCGAACTGCGGCTGCACGCTGGCATACAGCACCTGCAGGCGCTTGTCCTGCACCACGATCGGCTTGTTGGTCAGGCGTGCCATCTCACTGACCAGTTCGGCGATGCCTTCATTGCGCGAGGTAATCTGGGTGAGCTGGCGGTAGATTTGCGTGCCGCGCCGCTCAAGCTGCCCTTTGTGGTCAACCAGCAGGCTGACGATCGCTTTCTCCACCACGCGCACCCGGCTGCCCGGAGCCAGCATCAGGATGGGGATGCCATAGGCGTTGGCTTCTGCGATCGCGGTGGGGGTGGGCTGTTCGGTGACCACCACCCCCGCCGCCTTATGGTCGGATGCCCAGCGGATGATGTCCATGTCGCGCAGGCGCGCTGGTGCGCCGCTCTCGCCGCTGGAAACCAGGATCAGCTCGGACTCGTGACCGACTTTGGCGGGCAGGCTCTCCTCGGCATAGATCACCGTCGTCCACGAAACGAGGCGGTTGAGCAGCAAACCTTCACCCGCCACCACGCGCGTCCCCAGTGGCAGGGCAAGTTTGCGGACATCTTCGACGGTAATGCGTTCTGTCTCATTCATGGGCGGTTTTTCTCGTTTAAACTGCACAATATCTATTGTTATGAATAATCCATTTTGGGCATTCTGTCAAATTTCGGGGGCAGATTGCCCCCGGCGGCTCAGGTTTCGCCTGTGATGACGCCGAAAATGATGACGGCAGCGAAGATGATCAGCGACTCGCCAGTGAAATCACGCCCAGGGCTGACCTGAAAGCCGTACCATGTCAGCCCTGCCATGCCCAAGCCCCCCAGCCAGGTGAGCGGGCTGACCTGCCAGCGGCGGCTGTACTGATACAAGCCCGACCCCAGCAGGATGATCGCCCCTGCCAGCGGGACGAAGTAATACGGAGCCGTGCCGTCAGGGACGATTTGCAGGATGGCGAAGACCAGCACGAGCAGTGCCCAGGTCATCAGTTCTACACGGCGTTCACTTTCACTTTTCCCGCGTGGTGCGCGGCGGCTGCGCGAATTGCGACTCTGGCGGCGTGCCATCAGCTTGTTATCCTCTTCTGGTGCAGACACTTTCAGTCAATCTGCGCGATTGTAACATATAATCGGGTGGAATACCCTGCTGGTTCAGAACTCTTGTGCGGAAAACGATGACGAAAAAACTGGGAATCCTGACGGGCGGCGGTGACGCGCCTGGGCTGAATGCGGTGATTCGCGCGGTCGTGCTGACGGCGCATCAGCGCTATGGCTGGGAGGTTTATGGCATCCGCCAGGGGTTTGATGGGCTGCTTTACCCGGAGACGCCGCTGGTCGAGCTGACGCCTTCGCGGGTGCGCCCGATCCTGGCGCGCGGCGGGACGATCCTCGGCGCGGTCAACCGGGGCAACCCGTTCACCCAGCAGGTGACGCTGCCTGATGGCACAGTCACCACGCGCGATGTGGCGCAGGAGGCGGTCGAGCGGCTGAACAGCATGGGGCTGCACGCCCTGATCGTGGCTGGCGGAGACGGTACGATGGCGATCGCGCAGCGGCTGATCGAACTGGGCGCGCGCATCGTCGGCGTGCCCAAGACGATCGACAACGATCTGGCACAGACCGACGTGACGTTCGGCTTCGATACCGCCATCCTGACGGCGACCGAGGCGCTGGATAAATTGCAGACGACCGCCGAAAGCCATCATCGGGTGATGGTGATGGAGGTGATGGGGCGCAACAGCGGCTGGATCGCGCTCAAGACGGGTATTGCAGGCGGAGCAGATGTGATCCTGATCCCGGAAATTCCGTATACGCTGGAAACGGTGTGCGCGCACCTGAAGGCAATGCGTTCGCCGGAGCGCAATTTCGGGCTGGTGGTGGTGGCGGAAGGGGCTGCGACGCTGGGCGGCAGCCAGGAATACTACATCAAGGCGGATGGATTGATGGATGCCAGGCTGGGCGGGATCGCCTACTCGCTGGGCAATGCGATTGCCGAAATGACCGGGTTCGATGTGCGCGTGCTGCGGCTGGGGCATTTGCAGCGCGGCGGCGCACCGACCCCGCACGATCGCTGGCTGGCGACGCGCTTTGGCGCGGCGGCGGTGCATCTGGTGGCGAATGAAGCATGGGGGAGTATGGTGGCACTGCACGGCACACAGATCACGGCTGTGCCGATGCGGGAGGCGATCCGGATCAAGCAGGTAGACCCGCACAGCGAGATGGTGCAGGTGGCGCGCGATCTCGGCGTCTCGTTTGGCGACTGACGCGCACCACCCTGATGAGCGGGGCTTCAGGGGTGCTGAAGCATTTGCAGCAGGCGGGCATGGCTGCCCTGCCAGACGGATTCCTTGCGCGTCAGCTTGGCAATGTCGATGTCAGCGACGTGCGGCAGCAGCTTGACCATGATGCCAGGCACGTCATCCCATGCCTCATTGACGACGATCTGTTCGATCTGTGCCGAGAGCGCGCCCGCCCAGGCATAGCGCATCCGCAGTTCGTCTGCTTTCATCCAGTAATCGCGCTTTTCCCACGCGGCGGCTGACGAGTCGATGCCGGCGTCGATTTCGCGCAGGCAGATGGCGACATGCGCGATCATGTCTTTGGCGTCCTGATCGACTTCGGTCTTCTGGCTGATGCGGCGCAGCAGTTCAGCGATGGTACGCAGCGAGGCATTGCGCTGTTTGCCTGTGCTGTCGGTATTGATCACACGGCTCATGGGGGTGTGTATCCTTTCAGGGAGTATCAGTCGGGCGGATGCCTTTGTAGACGCGATTGCCGCTCAGCATTTTCAGGATCACCCCGGCTGGGCGGTTGAGCTTCTGGCTCAGCTCATTGCTGGAGAGCGGACGGTTATTGCTGGCGATGAGCAGGCGGAAGATGGCATCGACCAGTGAGGTATGCGGGGTGATGAAGCCTGGTTCCTGTGCTGCCTTCTGCAAGGCATAGTGCAGTTCGTCCACCTGAGTGACCTCGCCAGTGAGCGGATCGATGAAATCGATCTGCACCTCATCGTTCATGCCCGCCAGCCGTTCGCGCTGTTCCTGAGGAAGATGGCTGAGCAGGTATGTCCGCAGGTCTTCATCGGAACGCTGCCACCAGGTGTAATCGATGTGATAGCGGGTATCGACGGTCGGTTTGACCAACCCGCTGGGTTTTGCCTGCATGATGTGCCATCCTTAGAAAAATCTGACTGTCAGCCGCCGAGCCGCCAGTAATGATTGCCGACGTAGGTGAAATCCGGTTCATGGTTCAGCGTCGCCAGCATCGGACCTGGCGGGCAGCGACGCAGCACGTTCAGGGCGCTGTAGAGTGTTTTGGCATGGACTGTGCCCTGTGGCGAGTTGCGGCTCAACTCGCTCAGCAGGTTGCGCAGGATACCTGTCAGCGTTTTCCTGCCACCCTGATGGCTTTGGAAGAGCGAATCGACGAATTGCAGATCGTCTGCCCCCAGGATGACCAGATCGTCGTATTCTGCGCCGATGGAACGTTTGGTGTCTTCAAACCCGTACTGCCCGTTGCGATCGACGATCAGCCGAACGTACTCAGAGCGGGGGCGATGCGCCTGAAAGTTGACGATCACGCGGTCGGTATCGGCTTCACGCTGCACGGTGACGAATGCGCCAACGGGGAGTTTATGCTTGCGATAGATTTGGCTCAAGCCGAACACATACCGTCCTTCGCGCACCACCCAGCCGGGGAATTCTTCGCCGTCCTGACCGTCCACCAGGCGCAGCGCGATGCGTGAAGAGCGGCGCGCTGTCGGGAAGATGCCGCGCATCCGTGCCGTGAGGGGGAGCGTGCCTGCCCGCCGATGCGGGTAGATCAGGATCAGCCGCACCTTGTCCAGCGGGTTCATCTCCTGATCTTCCAGCATCGACCACTCGTCATCGATCTCCAGTTCGAGGGTCTGCTGTTCGTCCGTCAGGCTGCTTTCGTCATATGGGATGGGGGTATATTGCAGAATGTCTGGCGTGCGCTGCACTTCTTCCGGCTCGTAGCGACGCAGATACCACAGTACCGTGTCCAGCGGACCGACCTCATCAAAGCGCGGGTCGCGGTTGAGCGCATCATTGAGCGAGAATGCCTGCAGTGCCTGTGAGCCGGAACCGACCCCGCCGATCTGGTCGAGGATAGCGTCGGCGGTGAGCGGTCCACCCCCGGCGATGTCCAGCACGGCTTCAGCGAGGTTCAGATGTCCCTCATCGATCGGCTGCATCAGCGCGCGGATGAACCACAGCTTTCCGAGGCGGATAAAATCGGTATGCGATGCCATCGCCTCAGCGATCTGCCTGCTGATCGTGGGCAGCCCGGCGCTGAGAATGTCATCAACGCTCACCGGGGTATCGATGGGAGAGCTGTCGTCTGTGTCACTGTTCAGTGCGTGTTCAGCCAGGGCTGCGGCGAATTCGCGCTGTGTGCCGTCTTCAAACTGCACGCCGATCACCTGAAAAGGGGGGAGTTCAGGATTGATCCCCGCGCGCGAATGCACCACCGTTGCGAGGGCAAAGTCGAGCCTGGGGAAGACGAGGCGCTGACCAATCTCGAAGGTGTCGGCAGGGCGGTAAGGGGTGACATTGCGGAACTGCTCTGCCAGCGATGCCTGTTCTTCTTCGATGCGCGATTGCACGATGAAACGGGCGATCTCCTCGATCGAGATCGGCGTTTCACGCTCAAGAAACAGCCCTTGTATGCTGTCGATGTCGTCGGGTCGGACGGCAAAATTACGCGCCCATTGTGTGCTTAACATCGCGGCGCACGCCCTCCTGTGTATGGGAAGAGTCCCGTAAATAGGGATGATATGATGGTAGACATTTGCCCAGATTATAACCGAATGAGGGGGGATTGCAAGTGGATGCGGGCTGCGCGGGTGAACTGTTTTTCTTTCATTTGTGCTGGCGGGGTTTGTGATATAGAACAGGGTGTATCTGCCTGAAAAGGTATTGTGGAGAGGGGCTGTCATGATGAACCGACACAGCACAGGGAAGAGGCTTGCCCGCCTGATGATCGCGGTAATCGCCCTGTTCGGCGTGGTGGTGAGCGTTGGGGCACAGCGCCATAGCGAGACGTGCCCCCCGGTGGTCGAGGCGGCGCTCACCCAGACTTCGACATTGTGCGGGGCGACGGGGCGCAACGAAATCTGCTACGGGTTTGATGCGCTGCGCGCCGAACCGGGTGATGCACTTGCCGCGCCAGGGGATGTCACGCCGATCAGTCGCATTCAGTCGGTGACGCTGGCGGGTTTGGATGCGACAATCGGGCAGTGGGGTATGGCACTGGCACGCCTGCAGGTCAATCTGCCGGATACGCTGCCCGGTGAAAACGTCACCTTTCTGATTTATGGGGATGCCACATTTGAGCCGATCGAGAGGGAAGATGCGGCACAGACCCCGATCAGTGCCTTCCGTCTCAGGACGGGGATCAGCGGTATAACCTGTGGCGCAACGCCGATGACCGGGCTGCTGGTGCAAACGCCCGACGCGGTAGACACTGGCAACTATAAAGCCAGCTTCACCCTGAACGGCGTGGAGATTCGCATGGGTTCGACGATCGCCCTGACTGCTGACACAGAGCGCGGGCTGAACCTGAGCGTGCTGGAAGGGGCGGCAGTGGTGCGGGCACGTGGGCGGCGTGGGGTGGCGGTTGCAGGTTCACGGCTGAATGTTCCCCTCGATCGTGATCTTCGCCCGATCGGTGTGCCCGGTTTACCTGTGCCCTACGACTTTGACGAACTGGATGATCTGCCGGTGCTGGCGCTCGATCGGCGTATTCGGATTGCTGATCCGATCGATGAAGAAACACGTGCCGAACTGCTGCGCCTCTTGTGGAGTGGTGAAGACCTCGACGACTGGCTGGACTCGGACGCCTATCGCCGTCTGCTGCCTGCGCTTTCTGATAATGACGATGATGTGCGCGATTCGCGTGATGCGGACGATGAGGACGATGCGGACGATGCCGATGACTCCAGCAGTGTGCGTCTTCCCCCACTGCTGTCCCCGCTATCACTGCCTCCCCCTTCGCTGCCACCGCCGCCGGACGGGGATGATGATGCCGATGATGACGATTGACCACGACGCCGGGTTGACCCTCGTGCCAGGCGGCATGTATACTAGCGCATCTCGAATTTGTCAGACGAACGCCAGCAACGGGAAACAGACCGATGTCTACCAAACGTACTTATCAACCGAAGATTCGCCGCCGCAAGCGCGTGCATGGCTTCCGTGAGCGGATGGCGAGTGCCAACGGGCGCACCGTTCTCAAGCGCCGCCGTCTTAAGGGGCGGCATGTGCTGACTGTGAAGACGGTGCATGTCAAGAAGACCAACTGGAACGCGAGCTAAGGCGCGCCTCCACGGTGAGCAGGGGCGGGATCATCCGATATGGGCATGATCCCCTTTTGCTTTCTGGCAAAGGCAGGTGTGTCTTGATGCCGCGCAGGTGGCGGCTGCACCGCCGTGAAGATTATCAGCGCCTGCGCGAGCAGGGCACGACCATCCGGCACAGCGGATTATCGTTGAGCATGGCGGAAAACGGGTTCACCCATAATCGGTATGGTTTCATCACCGGCAGGCAGGTGGGCAATGCCGTGCATCGTAATCGCGTTCGCCGTCGTCTGCGCGAGATCATGCGTCAGGTTCACCCCCAGCTCAAATCCGGTTACGACCTCATCCTGATCGCCCGTGCGGGCAGCGCGGATCAGCCGTTTGAAACGCTGCGCGCCGGGGCACTGGAGTTGTTGCGCCGGGCAGATCTGTTTCAGGAGTCGGCTTCATGAAAGCCCTGGCACTCGCTCTAATCCGTGTTTACAAGCGTTATCTTTCGCCCGTTCTGCCATCTGCGTGTCGTTTTGAACCCACCTGTTCGATGTACACCTATGAGGCGATCGAACGGTATGGGGTGTTAAAAGGTGGATGGATGGGCATCCGGCGGATCGCGCGCTGTCATCCATTTCATCCAGGCGGGTACGACCCCGTCCCCTGAACCAATCCACATCGAGGAGACTTCGATTTTGTTCAACCGCGCGAAATTCGCCCGCATGGGTGTCATCCTGATGGCGGCGCTGTTCATGGTGGGTGCAGCAGCGGGCTGCACCGGGCTGCCGTTGGAGGCGAGTTGGGCGGATGTCAGCCTGTATGGGACGCCGCCGCAGATCATGTTCGTGTACAACGACCAGTTCCACCAGGTCAACCCGGCGGACGGCGCGCGCACCCAGCTGCGTGATGCCAATCGTCAGGTGCGTCTGGATGAGCAGGGCAATCCGCGCGTGTGGACGGTCGCACAGCCCTCAAGTGGTCGTTTCACCTTCTACACCCGTCCGATCCCGTTTGAAGATGACATCCTGCTGGCGACCTCTTACGAGAATCGCCTGTTCGAGGTCGATCCGGCGGCAGGGCGCATCCTGCGCCCGGAAGGGTACACGCTGCCTGGGCATGTGGTCGCCACACCTGTCCTCAACCGCGACGCGGGGCTGCTGTACGTTCCGCTGACCGAGACCAACCTCGTCGCGCTGGAGACCGAGTCCTTCCTGACAGTGTGGACTCACCCCACCGAGCGCGGCGTGTGGGCTTCGCCCCTGCTGCATGAGGGGGTGCTGTACGTGCCGTCGATGGATCACAACCTGTATGCGCTGAACGCGGTGACGGGGGATGAGCTGTGGCGGCTCAACCTGGGCGGCGCGGTGGCATCCACTCCGGTGGTCGCCAACGGCGCGCTGTACGTGAGCAGTTTCGGGCGGCGCGTCACCAAAGTAAGCTTCAGCGGTCAGGTGATCGCCAGCTTCCCCACTACAGAATGGGTGTGGGGCGCGCCTGCCATCGTCGGCGATGAGGTCTACATCGCAGACCTGGCGGGGTGGGTATACGCGCTGCGCGATACAGGCAGCGCGTTTGAGCAAATCTGGGCGCGCCAGGTGGCGACGCGCGGCATTCGCGCCACGCCGCTGGTGTCGGGTAATACGATCGTGGTGGGTTCGCGCGATCGCGCTGTGTACTGGCTGGAGCGGGAGACAGGTGAGCAGCGCCTCAAGCGCGATATGGCGGGAGAGGTGCTGGCAGACCTGCTGCTCATCGAGCCGGATCAGATCGTCGGCATCAATGAACCGTTCGTGGTGGTGAGTACACTCGCCCGCGAGGAGCTGCTGGTCGCCTTCACGCTGGCTGATGGCGAGCGCAAATGGCGATTCCCGTAAAGACCGCATAGAACAGGACACACAAGGCGATGGATTTCATCCTCACCCCGTTCGTCACGATCATGACGCTGCTGTACACCATCCTCGGTCAGAATATGGTGCTGGCGATCATCGTCTTCACCGTGCTGATCCGCGTCGTCACCTACCCGCTGACGGCGCAGCAGATGAAGTCATCGAAGGTCATGCAGGAACTTCAGCCAGAGCTGAAGAAATTGCAGGAAAAATACAAGGACGACCGCGAAAAGCTGGCGCAGGAACAGATGAAGATGTACCGCGAGTATGGGGTCAACCCGCTTGGGGGATGCCTGCCGCTGCTCATCCAGTTCCCGATCCTGATCGGCTTGTACCAGACGATCATGCACGCGCTGGCGGCGACCCCGCTGTCGCTCATCGACCTGTCCGGGCGGCTGCTCATCCCAGGTCTGGCGGATGCCATTCCGCTGGAGAACCGCTGGCTGGGCATGAACCTCTCGCTGCCGCCCAACACGGCGGTGACGGTGTTCGCTTATATCCTGCCGCTGCTGGTGGTGGTGACGACCTGGCTGCAATTCAAGGTGTCGATGCCGCCGATGCCTCCGTCTGAAGATGGCAAGCCCAACCCGATGGCGTCCACCCAGCAGACGATGGGCACGATCATGCCGCTGATGTACGGCTTCTTCGCGCTGTCCTTCTCGGTCGGCTTGTCGATCTACTTCATCGCCTCGAACGTGATCGGCATCGTGCAGTACGCGCTGATGGGCAAGGCGAACTTCCGCAATCTGCTCTCGTTCGGTGCGCCGCGCCCGGCGGCTGCGCCTGCTGTCGTCAGCCCATCTTCAGCCAAGCCCGCTCTGAAGGCGGCATCTGCCAAACCCGTCAATGGCAAACCAACCAATGGTGCGGTGAAGCCGAAAAACGGTTCTGGCGGATCGAAGAATGCGCGCGCACGGCAAACGGGCAGAAAAGCGCGCTAGACTACGGATGGCGTGAAAACATTTCAGTGCAGGCTCGCCATGTGTCAGGGTGGGTCTGCACATTTTGCATGAAGGAAAAGATGATGAATTTGGAGAATTCGATCGAAGTTACAGGCGAGAGCGTCGAGGCGGCGATACGCAAGGGATTGGAAGCGCTGAGCGCTGCGCCCTATGAGGTGATCGTCGAGGTGCTGGACGAGCCGGGTGAGAGCTACATGGGTGGCGAAGCCCGCCCCGCCCGTGTGCGGCTGAAACGCCTGACGATGCCCAAGCCTCCGCTGGACATGGCGGCGTTTTCGGCACAAAGCGCGCAGAATGCCGACGCTCAGGTTGTGCCGCTGTACATCCCCCGCTCGGAAGATCGACCGCTGGACAGCCTGACTGCCACTCCTCCGGTGCGCCCCGAACCGAAACCGCGCGATCGCGGTGAAAAATCCGGCGGGCGGGATCGGCGTGAGCGCCGGCGGGGCGATCGCGGCAAGGGGAAATCGGAACAGCGTGAGGAACCCGGTTTCAGCAAACTGGCGGAAGCCGGCTTTGGCGATGTGGCGGATTACGGCGTCAGCGACGATGAGATGCCCATCTTCGTCGAGACGGAACTCGTGCCGGATGATCAGCAGGACGATGAGGCGCAGATCGGCAAGGTCGTGCTGGAGACGCTGCTGGAGAAGATGGGGCTGCCCGGCGTGCGGATCGAGGTGCGCCGCGCCCCGGCAAGCGAGGTCGATGAGCCGACGCCCTGGGTGCTGAACCTGAGCGGGACGCGCATCGGTGGGCGTCTGGTGGGCAAGCGCGGTGATACGCTGGCGGCGCTGCAATACCTGGCGCGGCTGATCGCCAGCCGCGAGCTTCAGCGCCGTGCCGAGTTCATCGTTGACGTGGACAACTACAAAGCGAAGCGTGCCTCCAGCCTGCGCGTGCTGGCGCTGCGCCTGGCGGATGACGCCGCCCGGAACCGCCGCGTCGTCAGCATGGAGCCGATGCCCCCGCACGAGCGGCGCATCGTCCACATGGCGCTGCGCGAACGGACAGATGTCTCCACGCGCAGCGTGGGCGAGGGGCGCAATCGCAAGGTGACCATCGTGCCGGAAAATGCCGAATGACTGCGGATTACGTGCTGGTGGGGCATCTCACCGCCGACCTGACCCCCAGCGGGCGTATCGCCGGGGGGACGGTCTCGTATGCGGCGCGCACGGCAGCGGCGTTCGGCTGGAAGGTCGCGGTTGTCACCAGCGCCGTCCCTGATGAGCCGTTGCTGGAGACGCTGCGCCCGTTCGCCGACGTGCGCGTCATCCCCGCAGAAGAGACGACCACCTACGAAAACATCTACGGGGCGAACGGGCGCACGCAGTACATCCGTGCCCGTGCCCGTACACTCACCCCGGAGGACATCCCCGCCGATCTGCGATCGGCGCAGATGGCGCACCTCGCCCCGATCGCAGATGAAGTGTCGTCGTCGATCGCGTCCGTCTTCAGCGAGGCGACGGTGCTGGCGACGTTGCAGGGCTGGATGCGCCAGTGGGAGGCAGACCAGGTGGTGCGCTTCAAGCCGTTCACCCATGACGACCTGCTGCACGCCGTCGATCTCGTCGTGTTCAGTGAGGAAGACATCGCCGCTGCCCCGGAGACTCAGGCTTGGGTGGTGGAGCGGGCGCGGCATGTGTTCGTCACGCGCGCTGAACGCGGGGGCAGCTATTTTCACGACGGGGTGGAAGACAGCTATACCAGCCCGCGCGTGAACGTCACTGACCCGACCGGGGCGGGCGACATCTTCGCTTCGGCACTGCTGGCATCGCTGCCACTCGTCTCGTTCGACATGCGCTATGCCACGCGCATCGCCGCGCATCTGGCAGCAGACTCGGTGACGCGGCGCGGTGTGCTGGGCGCGCCTACCCGTGATGAGGTCGCCCGTGCGCTGACCATCGGTTTGGAGGGCAAATAGATGACTGGACAGATCGAACGCATCCTGATCAATGGACATATCCGCACGCTGCACGACGCGCAGCCCACCGCCGAGGCGCTGGCGATCGACGGCGGGCGGGTGATCGCGGTCGGGACGAGCGAGGCGATGCGCGCTTTAGCGGGACGGGACACGGCGATCGACGATCTGGGCGGTCGGCATGTACTGCCTGGCTTCACTGACGCGCACGTGCATTGGTCGGGCACGGCACAGGCGCTCTATTCGGTCGATCTCAGCACCGTCCGAACGCGCGATGAGGCAGTGGCACGCATCGCGGCGCGCGTTGCCACCACGCCGCGCGGGGAGTGGGTGCTGGGCACGGGCTGGTCTCATGCGGCGTGGGAGGGCGATCAGCGCTTCCCCACCGCCGCCGACCTCGACCCGATCAGCCCGGATCACCCGGTGTTGATGCGCGCGCGCAGCGGACACGCTTCGTGGGCGAACAGCGCCGCGATGCGCCTGTGCGGGGTGGACGCCGATACGGTCGATCCGCCGGGCGGCGGGCTGCTGCGCGATGAAGCAGGGCAGCCGACGGGCATCTTCCTGGAATGGACGGCGATGGAGCTGATCAACCGCCATGTCCCGCGCGATACCCCGGAACGGCTGATCGACAGGATGCGCGCCGCGCAGCAGGTCGCACATCGGCTGGGGCTGATCGGCATCCACGACTTCGACTGGCGCGACAGCATGATCGCCCTGCAGCGGATGCGGCTGGAGGGCACGCTGACGCTGCGCATCGTCAAGCAGATCAACCTGGAATACCTCGACTCGCTGCTCGACCTGGGGATGCAGCATGGCTTCGGCGATGCGTGGTTCCGCTTCGGCTGGCTCAAGCTCTTCATCGACGGGGCGCTCGGTCCGCGCACCGCGCTGATGATCGACCCGTATGACGGTGAACCGGACAACTATGGCATCGTGGTGGTGGAGAAGGAACGCGCGCTCGATGCGGTGCGCCGCGCCAGCGCTGCCGGGTTCCCATCGACCGTCCATGCCATCGGCGACCGGGCAGTGCGCGACATTCTCGACGTGTTCCAGCAGGTGCGCGCCGAGGAAGCGTCGGCAGGCGTGCCGCGCAATCAGCGCCGTCACCGCATCGAACATGTGCAGCTCATCCACCCGGATGATGTCGGTCGGCTGGCGGAGCTGGACGTGATCGCTTCCTTCCAGCCCATCCATGCCACGTCGGACAGGGTGTTCGCCGACAAATACTGGGGCGCGCGCTGTGCCTATGCCTACAACCCGCGCCTGCAGCTCGATCGCGGCGTGCTGGTGCTGTTCGGGTCGGACTCGCCTGTTGACAGCCTCAGCCCGATCGCCGGGATTCACGCGGCGGTGACGCGCCGGGGAGCGGATGGTGCGCCTGGGGCGGAGGGCTGGTATCCGGCGGCGAAGGTGACTATCGACGAAGCGGTGCGGGCGTACACCGTCAACCCGGCGCGCGCCGCTGGTCTGGGCGGGCGTGCGGGGCGGATCGCCGTCGGATACGATGCCGATCTGGTGGTGCTGGATCGCGATCTGTACGCCACCGCGCCTGACGACCTGCTGGCGACACAGGTCATGGGGACGATGGTGGACGGGGCGTGGCGATACCGGGATTTTTAACGCAATTCATGCCCTGAAGATGTTACGCTGAAGCGCGATGTAACGGAATGGTTTGTGATGAGGAATGCAGGGATGAACGCACGGGCTGGCATGAGCATCGGCAAGCAGGAATACGAGGTGATCGGCGAGATGCTGCAACCGGGGCAGCCCGCCCCGGATTTTCGGCTGACCGCCAACAACTGGGCGACCAGAACGCTGGCGGATTACGCCGGGAAGATCAAGATTTTCAGCGTCGTGCCGTCGCTGGATACGCGCGTGTGCGCCGCGCAGACGCGCCGCTTCAACCAGGAGGCAGCGAATATCGACGACCGCATCGTCATCCTGACGATCAGCGCCGACCTGCCGTATGCCCAGCAGCGCTGGTGCGGCGCGGAGGGGATCACCGCCGTCGAGACGCTCTCCGACCATAAGGATGTCTCGTTCGGCGAGGCGTATGGGCTGCTGGTCAAAGACCTGCGTATCCTCCAGCGGGCGGTCATCGTGGTCGATCAGCACGATGTCGTGCGCTATGTCGAGTACGTCCCGGTGATCGGCAGCGAGGTCAATTTCGATGCGGCGCTGGCGGCAGCGCGCGCGCTGGCTGGGTGAGGCCTCACCGCACACGCCTCAACCAGATTCGGCAGGTTTTCGTTCGTGCTGATTTTCTTATTCACACAGGGGTTGCAACCATGACCGATCCGCGTGTTCGACGGCTGGCAGATGTGCTGGTCAACTATTCGACCACCGTCAAGCCTGGGGAATGGGTAGGCGTGCTGGGCGATGTGGCGGCGCTGCCGCTCATCCGCGAGGTGTTCGATGCGGTGGTGCGCGCCGGGGGCAACCCGTCGCTGATGCTGACCGACGAATACATGACGCGCTCGTTCGCGCGGCTGGCGAACGATGAGCAGGTGGCGTGGCTCGACCCGGCGCAGACGCTCTACTACGACAAGGCGGATGTGTACATCCGCATCGGCGCGCTGCCCAACACCCGCGCCAGCACCCACATCGACCCGGTACGGATGCAGCAGATCGCCGCTGCGCGCCGTGTCTGGCTCGATACGCGCATGAGCCGCGCCGCGCGCGGGGAGATGAAATGGGTCGGGACGATGTTCCCCACCGAGGGCAGCGCGCAGGAAGCGTCGATGAGCCTCGAAGAGTACGAGGATTTCGTGTACGGCGCGACCTTTGCCGACCGCGATGATCCGGTCGCGGCGTGGCGGGCGCTGGGCGAGATGCAGCAGAAGAAGATCGACTGGCTGAAGGGCAAAAAGCACGTCCGGCTGCATGGTCCCAATATCGACCTGGAGCTGTCGATCGAAGGGCGCACCTTCATCAATGCGGCGGGCGAACGCAATATGCCGGACGGCGAAATCTTCACGGGTCCGGTCGAGGAGTCGGTGAGCGGCTGGTATCGCGCCAGCTACCCGTCCATCCTGCAGGGGCAGATGGTGCAGGGCGTCGAACTGGTCTTCAAAGAGGGGAAGGTCGTCGAGGCGAAGGCGGAGAAGAACGAGGCGCTGCTCTTCTCCAAACTCGATGCTGACCCGCGCTCGCGCTACCTGGGTGAATTCGCCATCGGCACGAATTTCGGCATTCAGCAGTTCACCGGCAGCATCCTGTTCGACGAGAAGATCGGTGGCACGGTGCATATCGCGCTCGGTCACGGTTACCCGGACACGGGCAGCAAAAACGTCAGTACCATCCACTGGGACATGATCTGCGACATGCGGACGGACAGCACCATTCACGTGGATGGTGAACTGTTCTACAAGGACGGTCAGTTCGTGGTGTGACGGGCAGCACCCTCAACCCCCCGCTCCCCTTTCCCACTGCATCGCGGGGCAGCGCCCTCACCCCCCGACCCCCTCTCCCACTGTATCCTGCGGATGCGGGGAGAGGGGGAGAAGGGCGTGCAGCATCATTTGCCCGTCACTAGTGCGGCTGTTACAATCCTTGTTTGCTTTAACCAGAAAGTCGTTGAATACGATCAGTTTCCGCGACAGAGAATTTACGTGGGGGCGATCCCCTGGATCGCCCTCGTTCGCATAGAGAATGCAGGCGACCCACCGGGTCGCCCCTACTCCAGGATCAGCGCGTCGGGCGATTTCTCCGCCAGAATCTGGCGCAGCTCGACCATCTGGTCGCGCAGCAGCGCGGCTTTCTCGAACTCCAGCGCCTTCGCTGCCGCCTTCATCTCCTGTTCCAGACCTTTGATCAGCCTGTGCAGCTCGTCTTTCGGCAGGGTGTGCAGCGATGGGGCGCTGCTCGCTGCTGCCGCCAGCGTCTCTTCGCCGATCGCGCCGCGCACGCGGTCGGTCAGGTCGCGCACCTGCTTGACGATCGTGCGCGGTGTGATGCCGTGTTCGGCGTTGTACGCCTCCTGAAGGGCGCGGCGGCGGTCGGTCTCCTGGATGGCGCGGGTCATCGAGTCGGTCATCGTGTCGGCGTACATGATCACCGTGCCCTCGATGTGGCGGGCGGCGCGCCCGATCGTCTGGATGAGCGCCTGTTCCGAGCGCAGGAACCCCTCCTTGTCGGCGTCGAGGATGACCACCAGCGACACTTCCGGCAGGTCGATGCCCTCGCGCAGCAGGTTGATGCCGACCACCACGTCGTACACACCCAGGCGCAGATCACGCAGGATTTCGATGCGCTCCAGCGTCTCCACCTCGGCATGGATGTACTGGGCGCGGATGCCCATCTCGTTGATGTAGCCCGCCATCTCCTCCGCCATGCGCTGGGTGAAAGTGGTCACCAGCGCGCGCTGACCGACTTTGACGCGCCGCGCCACCTCCTGGAGCATGTCATCGACCTGTCCTTTGGTCGGGCGGACGATCACCTGCGGATCGACAATCCCGGTCGGGCGGATGATCTGCTGGACGACGCGCGTGCTGACCCTGCGCTCATACGGTCCGGGCGTGGCGGTGGTGAAGACGACGCAGCCCGTGCGCGCCTCGAATTCGTCGAACTTGAGCGGGCGGTTGTCCATCGCGCTGGGCAGGCGGAAGCCGTGTTCGACCAGCGTCTCCTTGCGGGCGCGGTCGCCATTGTACATCCCGTTGAGCTGGGGGATGGTCATGTGGCTTTCATCGATCACCAGCAGGTAATCTTTCGGGAAGTAGTCGAGCAGTGTCCAGGGCGGCGTGCCGGGCGCGCGCCGGTCGAGATGGCGCGAGTAGTTCTCGATGCCTGGGGTGAAGCCCATCTCGCGCAGCATCTCGATGTCGTAACGCACACGCTGTTCGATGCGCTGCGCCTCCAGCAGCTTGCCCTGCGCCTTGAAGAAGGCGATCTGCGTCTCCAGTTCGCGCTCGATGTCGTGGATGGCGTCTTTCAGCTTGTCGTCATCCGCCATGAACTGGGCGGACGGGAAGAAGACGACCGCCTCATGGCTGACCAGCAGTTCGCCCGTGATCGGGTCGAACTCGACGATGCGCTCGATCTCGTCGCCGAACAGGGTGACGCGGTAGGCGGTGTTGCTGTACGATGGGAAGACCTCCAGCACATCGCCGCGTGCGCGGAACGATCCGGGCGCTAAATCCATGTCACCGCGCGTGTACTGAAGCTGCACCAGACGGCGCAGCATCGACTCGCGGCGCACTTCGCTGCCCTTCCGCACCTCCAGGATCGATTTGCCCCATGTGACCGGGTCGCCCGTGCCGTAGATGCACGAGACGGAGGCGACGATCAGCACATCGGGGCGCGAGAGCAGGGCGGCTTTGGCGGCGATCCGCAGGCGTTCGATCTGCGCGTTGATGTCGGTCTGTTTTTCGATGAACAGGTCGTGGCGAGGGACATACGACTCTGGCTGGTAGTAGTCGTAGTAGCTCACGAAGTACTCGACGGCGTTGCGCGGGAAGAACTCCTTGAACTCGGCATAGAGCTGCGCCGCCAGCGTCTTGTTGTGCGCCAGCACCAGCGTTGGTCGCTGGAGGCGCTGCACACAGTGGGCGATGGTGAACGTCTTGCCCGTGCCCGTCGCGCCGAGCAGCGTCTGCTGGCGTTCGCCGTGCAGGATGCCGTCAACCAGCTTCTCGATCGCCTGAGGCTGGTCGCCGGTGGGGTGAAAGTCGGAGACGAGTTCAAATCGGGGCATGGGGGGAGTCCTTACAGCCGGGGCGCGGACGAATGTATGATTATTATAGCACATCTGTTTGATCGACGCACGCCGGGAATTGTGTTACAGTGATGGTCAGATGAGATTGCGATGAGAGGATCGACTGCCATGATGACCCCCACGCACACCGCCCTCGCCACCGTGACGCGCGGGCTGCGCCGCGATACCCCACCGATGCGCCTGTTCGAGAAGGCGAAGCGCTACGGCGTATGGAACCCCAGCGAGATCGACCTGACGCAGGATCAGGCGGACTGGGCGCGGCTGGATGAGCGCGAGCGCGATCTGGTGCTGCGACTGACGGCGATGTTTCAGGGCGGCGAGGAAGCCGTCACCCTCGACCTGCTGCCGCTGATCATGACCATCGCCCGCGAGGGGCGCATCGAGGAAGAGCTTTTCCTGACCACCTTCCTTTGGGAAGAGGCGAAGCACACCGACTTCTTCAACCGCTTTCTGACCGAGGTGGCGGGCGCGCCAGGCGATCTGAGCGCGTACAACACGCCCAGCTATCGCCAGATCGTGTATGAGGCGCTGCCTGTCGCGCTCAGCCGCCTGACCGATGATCCGTCGCCGGAAGCGCAGGTGATCGCTTCGGTGACGTACAACATGATTGTTGAAGGGGTGCTGGCGGAGACGGGCTACCATGCGTACAAGGCGATGCTGGAGCGCAATGGGCTGATGCCGGGCACGCTGCGCGGGATCACGCTGCTCAAACAGGACGAGTCGCGCCATATCGCCTATGGCATCTACCTGATCTCGCGGCTGGTGGCGGCGCACCCGTCGCTGTGGGAGGTGGCGGAAGGGCAGATGAACGCGCTGCTGCTGCCCGCGATGAACGTGGTGGCGGAGATGTTCGCGCTGTACGACCCGGTCCCGTTCGGCTTGCAGATCGACGAATTCAGCACCTACGCGGCGATGCAGTTCCAGAAGCGCTATGGTCGGCTGATGGCGGCGCGCGGCGCATCGCTCGAAGAGGTGGCGGGGATGACGCAGGCGGCGATCGACAGCGACGATGCGTGACGCGGAAAAAAGGGGGTGTCTCACCACAATTCAAGCAGCCCAAACTGATCGTCCTGCAAAAAGTGTGTGATGTGGGAATAATGATTAATGAACAACTCCATAATGGCACTGGTCGTGCAATTCCCTACGCGCAGCCACAGCACTTTTGGCGGAAAGCCATGCATTGACAGTAGTTCGTTGAAGTCTGCATCTTTTGTCACAAGGCAGCAGTTGTTCTGACGGGCATAATTCCAAACAATTTCATCGGGAGAGCCGCGCATTTCCAGATCGCGGAGATGCGTGATACCTGGATAAAGCGCTTCAGGAGCGCCAACCAGCTTGTGAGACAGGTTATTGTCGAGCAGAAGTCTCATGTCTGGACGATCAGGGTCAGTCGCTCTCGCTCTGCTGCATAGCTAAGCGCAGCGAGGATGTCCTCACGGGTCAGGTCTGGAAAATCGCTTAATACTTCTTCTACGGTCATTCCGGCAGCGAGGTATGACAGGATGTCGTATACAGTGATCCTCAACCCACGAATGCACGGCTTGCCGCCGCGCTTGTCTGGTTCGATCGTGATGCGTTCTGAATAAAGGTGCATGAGTTGTGTCTCATCGCTCGTCAGATGCTGCCCACACTGTATCATAAAATAACCTGATATGGGGTCAGTTACAGAAAACGCTTTTTCTCACATATCCCAAACTGACCGTTGACACGCTCGTTGTGACATGTTAATCTTAAGGACATATCGCGGGGTAGAGCAGTGGCAGCTCGTCGGGCTCATAACCCGGAGGTCGCAGGTTCGAATCCTGCCCCCGCAATCATGAAATGAATGAAAAAGCCTGTGACTTTGTTACAGGCTTTTTTTATTTTCCACGCGCGCGGCTGCGCTTGTGCGCATCAGAATGCGACACTGATGACGAACACGGCGATGATCGACAGGTTGACCACGAACTCGGTGATCAGACTGCCGACGAACGTCTCAGCGGCGAACGTGCCCGCGCGCAGCGCCCGCCGCACATCGCCGACGCGCATCACCTCCATGACGATCGCCCCGCTGACCGCGCCGAGCAGCGTCCCCATCAGCGGGATGGGGATGAAGATCGTGCCCAGGATGCCGCCGCCGATCGTCCCCAGCACACTGCTGCACGATACACCGCGCGTCTTCATGCCCAGCAGCGGCAGCCAGAAATCGCTGGTGGCGCTGACCAGCATGAGCAGCGTGATGAGGATGACGCCGGGCAGCGTCACCTGCTGGAAACCGGTCAGCACAGCGTAGATGGTGGCGATCGCCCACATCAGCGCCGGACCGGGCACGAACGGGATGAAGGACAGGAAGAGCGTCAGCACCATCACGGCGATGGTGGCGACGGTCAGCACCAGTTGACCGAATTCCATGCGGGCGCACTCCCGGCGTCGTTCACGACGAATAGGTATCAGGCAGATCGTTCAGAAACAATACGCTGTCGCCCGCTTTCAGGTTGCGCTGATACCATGTCACCGCCTGTTTGAGCGTCGGCATGACCTGCACCCGGTCGTCTGGGAAGCCCGCCGCGCGCAGCCCCTCGTGGATGGGCGCGACCTGTCCCTCGCCGACCAGGATGACATCGGTGGCGTGCGCGGCGGCGATCTCGCCCAGCCGCCGATTTTCCTGCTCCATCAGCGCGCCCAGCTCGACCATGCCGGGCGTGATCAGCAGCCGCCGCCCGGTCTGGTGCAGCGACAGCACGCGCAGCGCATGGACGATGCCGACCGGGTTGGCGCTGTAGGCGTCATTGATGATCGTGATGCCGTTCGGCGTCACCTCACGCACCAGCCGGCTCTCCGCCGGGCGCAGCGTGCGGACGCGGAAGGCGATCTCGCTCAGGCTCATGCCTTCGTGCCTGGAGGTGGCGGTCGCCAGCAGGATGTTGGTGACGTTGTGCCCGCCCAGCAGCGGGGTGACGAAGAGCGCGCTCTCGCCCGTGTGCGTGTCGGTGACGGTGAAGCGCAGCCCATCCAGCGTCTCGCTGATCCCGCTGGCGACGAAACGCGGTACGCCGTCGGTCACGGATGCCGGATCGACCGTCTGGCTGACGGTCAGGCGGTGCGCCGGGTAGCCGCGCGCGATCATCTCGCGGATGTACGGGTTGTCCCAGTTGAACACGCCCACCCCATCCGGCGGCAGCGCTTTGATGATCTCGTATTTGGCGATGGCGATGTTCTCCAGCGTGCCGAAGCGTTCGAGGTGCTGCGGACCGACCTCGACCACGATGCTGATGCGCGGCTGCGTCAGCGCGGCGATGCGGGCGATCTCACCTGGGACGTATGCCCCCATCTCAGCGATGAAGTAGTCGATGCTCCGGTCGTCTGCGATGTCGTTGTTGATGGCGATGCACACGCCCATCAGCGTGTTGTAGCTCTTCGGCGTCGGGTAGGCGCGGTAGCGCCCGTTCAGGATATGCGCCAGATAGGTTTTGGTGCTGGTCTTGCCATAGCTGCCCGTGATGCCGATCACGGTCGGTCGGGCGTCGTCCAGTACGCGCCGCGCCCGCGCGATGAAACGGCGGCGCAGCAGCGCCTCGATCGGCGTCATGAGTAGGTTGGCGATCACCAGCACGAGCGGCGCGGCGATGAACAGCGCAAAGCCGATCCCGTGCAGCAGCAGCGGACGGAATCGGTCGGACACGCCACCGCCGATCGCCAGCATGACCAGCCCGGCGAGGATGACCAGGACGATCGCCGTCACCAGCAGGCGGCGGGCGCGTGAGGTGGCGCGGAACGCCTTCTTGACCTCGATGGCGCGCGGCGGCAGGGCAGCGACCCCGGCGGCGATCATGCCGATGATGTAGGGCAGCGGGCTGCCAGGCGCTTCGCCCAGCGTGAACATCAGCACCGCGCCGATGAGGGCTGCCAGCGCGGGGCGCTCCGGCAGCCAGCGCCCGCGTCGGGCGATCGCCCAGCGCAGATAGCGCAAGCTCATGTATTCCTCGATCTGATAGAAGCGCGCCTGACGGTAGACGCGGGCAGCCACCGCAGTGACCCAGGCTGCGATGTGCAGGATGACCAGGATGATGAGCAGATTCAGCATGTGTCCGCCGTCCGTGAGGAGGTTAGTGGGTGAGAAAGTGATGCAGCGTCCGGCACACCTCGGCGGCGTGGCGGATGTAGGCGTAGTGATCGCCGCCGGGGTAGATAATCAGCCCGGCGTCGGGGATGAGTGACTCCAGCGCGCGCCCTTTCCACAGCGGCGTATCGGCGTCCTGCTCACCCCACAGCAGCAGCGTCGGTCGGCTGACGCGGGCGGCGAACGGGCGCAAATCCTGATTGACCACTTTCAGGAAGGTGTCGCGCATGACACCCTGCACCGCCTGATAATCGCTCGACCCGTAGCGCGATCCGTACCATGTCGCCAGCCGTCCCGCCAGTGCGCGCGCACCGATCCGATTGAGCGATTCGCGCGTGAATTTGTAGGCGTTCAGGCGTAGGCGCGTCGTGAAGGGGACGGGCGAGGGGATGCCCGCCGCAGCGGTGAGCGCCAGCTTGTCGAAGCGGTCGGCGTGGTCTGCGCCGAGGATGAGCGCGATGCGTCCGCCGAACGAGTGCGCGAACAGATGTGCTCGCTCAACCGTCAGGTGATCCATCAGTGCCAGCGTCCAGCGGGCATAATCTGCCACACCCCAGGGCGCGGACGGCGGTTCGCTGACTCCGAAGCCGGGCAGATCAGGGACGATGCAGCGATGACCGAGGTCGCTCATGCGCTCAGCGATGGGCAGCATGAGCGATGAGTCCGCGCCCCAGCCGTGCAGCATGACGATCGGGTATCGGCTGGCGGCTGGCGCGTCTGGGGCGATGTCCAGAAAAGAGGCAGTGCTGCCCTCGAAGGCGAACGGCTGCATCGCGCGGGTCATCGCTCGCCCTCAATGGTAATGCGCGCGCCCAGGGCGCGCAGTTTGTCGATCGCACCGTCGAACGATTCGGTCAGGATGCGGGCATTGTCGATGGTGGATGTACCGTCAGCAGCCAGCGCCGCGCCCAGCATCCCCAGCCCGGCGCGAATGTCCGGCGTGTCCATGTACGTGCCGTAGAGGGGGGATCTGCCGACGACGATCGCCCGGTGCGGGTCGCACAGCACGATCTGCGCGCCCATCGCCTTGAGTTTGTCCACGAACAGCAGGCGGTTGGCGAACATCTTCTCGTGGATGAGCGTCGTGCCGTGTGCCTGAGTCGCCAGCAGAGTGGCGATCGCTGCCAGGTCGGAGGGGAAGCCGGGCCAGGGCGCGGTCTCGACCGATCCGTCCACGTCCTCATCGCGCGTCGAGACGGTCAGCCCGTCGTGGTGGGGCACGTACAGGGCGTGATCATCGAGGTCGAGGCTGACGCCGAATCGACCGAAAACACGGGCGATCATCCGCATCTCCTCGCGGCGCACGCCCGTCAGCCGGACACGCCCGCCGCACATGGCGGTCATGGCTGCGACGCTGGCGGCTTCGATGTAATGCGCGCCGATGGTCGCCTCAGCGCCGCTGAGCGTCTGTACGCCATGCACGATCAGGCAGTTGGAGCCGATGCCGTCCACCCGCGCGCCCATCCGGATGAGCAGATGAGCGAGTTCCTGAAGGTGCGGCTCACACGCTGCCCCGCGAATGGTGGTGGCGCGCCCCAGCCGCGCCGCCAGCATCATCACCAGCGCGGTCGCCGTCACGCTCGCCTGGCTGAGCAGCACATCGCGCGTCTCCCACGACGCCGCGCGCAGATCGACTGCGCCACTGCCCGTCACCACGTCGATGCCCAGATCGCGCAGCGCTTCGAGGTGCGTGCGGATGCGGTTGAGGGGAAAGTCAAATTCCAGTCTGGCATGACCGCGCCGCACCAGCAGCGGCGCAAGCAGCAGCAGCGCTCCGGTCGATCGGTCGGTGTCGTCGGGCAGCAGGGTGCGCCTGGCAAGGGGAGCTGCATCGATGGCGATGCGCGATCCTGTCCAGTCGATCGGCGCGCCGAGGTCACGGATGATGCCCGCCAGCGTGCGTGTGGCGCTCGTGTCCGGGATGTTGTTCAGCATCACGCGCCCATCGCTGAGCAGAGCGGCGACCATCAGGGCGATCGCGGCGTTGGGATTGCCATTTGGGGCGTAATCACCGTTCAGCGGGGCACGCCCCTCGATGCGGAGCCGCAGCGCGCCGTTCAAGGCGTGTCCTCTGCATGATCCCGTTCATGGGTCAGCAGCGCGCCCGCGATCAGCCCCGCGGTGCGGGCGTTGTTGACCAGCAGGGCGATGTTGGCGCGGCGGGATGCGCTGGCGGTGATCTCGGCGACGCGCGCCAGCACATAGGGGGTCACCTTCGCGCCCGTCACCCCGGCGGCGTGCGCCTCGTCGGTGGCGGTGGCGATGGCGCGTTCGGCGTCGGCTTCGGGCAGGGCGTCGGCTTCGGGCACGGGGACGGCGAACAGAATGCCGTGACCCAGAGCGAGACGGTGTGCAGCAGCGATGATCTGCGCTGCCTCAGCCGCGCTGTCGATGCGGACGGTCACAGGCAGCTCGCTGGAGCGGGAGTAGAAGGCGGGCAGGGTATCTGTGCCGTAGCCGATGACGGGCACGCCCTGTGTCTCCAGCACCTCCAGCGTCAGCGGCAGGTCGAGGATCGATTTTGCGCCGGAACACACGACCGCCACCGGGGTGCGCCCCAGCTCGATCAGGTCGGCGGAGACATCGAACGGCTGTCCGCGATGCACCCCGCCGATGCCGCCTGTGGCGAATACGGCGATGCCCGCTCGGTGCGCCAGCAGCATGGTCGTCGCCACAGTGGTCGCGCCGTGTTCACGGCGCGCGATGGCGATCGCCAGGTCACGGCGGCTGCACTTGCGGACGAACGGCGCGGCGGCGAGGGCGTGGATGTCGTCGGGGGTGATGCCGACCGTGATTCGCCCGTTCAGGATGGCGATCGTGGCGGGCAGCGCCCCGCTTTCGCGCACAGCGGCTTCCATCGCCAGCGCCGTCTCGACGTTATCGGGGAAGGGCAGCCCATGCGTGATCAGCGTGGACTCCAGAGCGACGACGGGGCGGTCGCCAGTCGCAAGCGCATCACGGACTTCCTCAGAGAAGGTCAACCAACTGGAAAAATCAGGCATAGTGGCTCATCGTCATCGTGTGAAAAATACGCTAGAATTTATACCATGTTCGCCCGCCCCTGAATATGGACGAAACCCTGCGAGGCAGGATGCAGTGAAAGACAAAACCGACTGATGACCCAATCTCCTCCTCCCACGCCGCGCGTTCGCCGCAAAGCCGGACGCCCCTGGGGGATCATCCTGCCGTTCGTGGCAGGGACGGTGGTGCTGATCGCGCTGGTGGCGATCGCGCTGGTGAGCGGGCAATCTGCGCCGATCGCGGATGTGTTCCTGACGCTGATCATCCTGTGCCCGCTGAGCATTTTCTGTCTGCTGCCGATCTACCTGTTGCTGGTGGTGCTGATCGCGCTGATGGGGCGCGCCAATGCCGGGCTGGATGGCGTGCTGCGGCGGGTAGGGGCAGCAGCAGACGGGGTGGAGGAGCGTGCGCTCGACCTGACGGGGCGGGCAGCACGGCTGTCGATCCGCTTCAATACCGGGTTCACCCGTCTTGAGAAACTGGCGCATCGTATTTTCAACCCGCACCACACGCCAGATGAACCGAAATCATCCTGAATTGTCGGAGGGAAAAAGCATGAGTATCACCCCTGCACAAAATTCCACCCCGCGTGAACGCCAGCGCCAGCAGGTCTGGCTGATCGGCGCGCTGGGTGGGCTGGTGTTCGGTCTGATCGGCGCGTATCTGTTCAATCAGGCGAGCGGTGACGATGAGGCGGCAGTGGAAAATCGCACGGTTGCGCCCGGCGAGATCATCACACTGGTGGTCGCGGCATTCGCTTTCATGCGCCAGATCATCGAACTCGGTCGCCCTGACCCCGCTAAACAGGGCAGCAAGCGGCGGCGCTGATCATGTGTGGACGATACGTACTCACCGCTGACCCGGAACAGCTTCAGTCGGCGTTCGACCTGACCAGCGTCCCGGATTTTCCGGCGCGCTACAACGTTGCGCCGACGCAGATCAACCCGGTCATCAGCAGTGAAGCGCCGGATCAGGCGGTGCTGATGCGCTGGGGACTCATCCCGTCATGGGCAAAAGACCGCAAAATCGCCTCGTCGCTGATCAACGCACGCGCCGAGTCGGTGGCGGAGAAGCCGTCGTTTCGCGCGGCGTTCCGCTCGCGGCGCTGTCTTGTGCCTGTCTCCGGTTACTACGAATGGCAGGAGCGCGACTCCGGCGGCAACATCCCCACCTATATCCATATGCCGGACGCGCCGCTGTTCGCGCTGGCGGGCTTATGGGAGACATGGCGCGACCCGCAGACAGGGGAATGGCTGAAGACCTACACGCTGATCACAACCGACGCCAACGCCTACATCTCGGCATTTCACCACCGGATGCCCGTCATCCTGAACCGGGAAGACTATGCCGAATGGCTGCACCCGGAAAGCGCACCGGACCCTGCACGGCTGATGCGTCCGTATGCCGGGACGCTGCACGCCTATGAGGTGTCGCGTGAGGTCAACCGACCGGCGAACGATCACCCTGGGCTGATCGAACCTGTAGCGTGATAGTTACTTGCCTTCATCCCCGGAAATGTGTTACAGTGAGCGCATCGGAAAGCACGTCGAGGGAAAGCATGTCTGCACGTCATGCCCTGTGGCTCATCCTCACCGCCGTCGTGATGGCGATTTTCACCCCTGAACAGTAAAAGTAGACCTGTACGGGCAGGGATATGCGGGCTGTGATGCTGCCGCACTGCCGCTGCCGACGCCTGACCCCAATCTGCCGATCGTGGCATTTTCCACCGCGCAGCCCAGCTTCGACGTGCCACGCGGACCGATTTTCAGCGGTAATCAACCTCCCGCGACGATGGGAAGTTATGGATTGCATGTAGGAAGGCGACCGAATGAATATGGAGCAACTTTAGATATTGTGCCTGGCAACCTTGAACTGTGCATTGATAGCGAATTCCCTTTATCTGATTGTGATACAACTTCAGATATACCCGTGCTAAGTCCTGTAACGGCTTGCGCTCTGGTTGATCCATCTGACTCAACAACTGTCATAATTAATTTAGATATGCCGTTGGTTGAAAATGGTTGCAGCGTGCTCAGTTGCGAAGATAAAAGGGACAACCTAACGGTGCAGGTTGTACACAAGC
>CAZTLS010000009.1:77714-86526 GCA_964614405.1 uncultured Pleurocapsa sp. | reverse complement strand
AGGGCACGCCCGCGCGCGTCACCGCGCCGCCGACCTCGACGCCGCTCACCCAGGTCACCTCATGCCCGCGCGCCAGCAGCGCCGCCGCCGTCGGCAGATAGCCGCCCCAGTCGAGATGGCTGTAGAGCGGTGCGGAGACGAACCAGAAATGGGTCATGCCTCCCCTGCCTTCCTCAGCCAGTCCGGGGAGAGCCTGCCCTGGGGCATGTGACGCAGCAGGTAGAGTTTGCGCGCCTCTTCCCAGGCGGTGGCGGCGGCGGGGTGATCGCCGGATGCGGCGTCGAGTCGGCTGCGTTCCGCCAGCGCATCCGCCAGCAGACGGCGGTGATCGATGCGGCGTGCCCCGGCGAGGGCGGCTTCGACGATCGGGCGCGCTTCATCCAGCCGCCCCAGCGTCCGCAAAACGCGGGCGCGCGCGGTCTGCCAGGTGATCGCCTGTTCGAGCGCACCTTCCGGCGGCGGACAGGCATCCAGCCGCGAGAGGGCGTCATCGGCGCGTCCCAGGCTGAGCAGCGTGTGTGCGGTGCTGGCGGCGATGTGCGCGCGCCAGGCGGGATCGTCCGTGAGGGGCAGCGCCGCTTCGTGCAGTTCGAGCGCGCGCGGCAGATCGCCGACCGCATCATACACCAGACCGAGCGTGTCGGTGTGCAGCGCCCGTGCCGGGTTCAGCCCATGCTGTGTACTCAGGCGCAGCGCGCCTTCGAGCATGGTCTGCGCGCGGCGCGGACGCCCGATCATGAGCAGGAACCAGCCGTAGTTGCCCTGGCGGATCGCCAGCGCCACTGCATCGCGGTCATTTTCTGCCAGCGCGATCGCCTCTTTGAAGAAGGCGTCCGCCGAGTCCACATCCGACGACTCGGCGTAGACCTGAGCGGCATTCGCCAGCACCACGCCGCGCGTCTCGCTGTCCCCGGCGGGCACGGCGTTGAGCGCCATCAGCGCCGACTCGACATCGCGCACTGCCCGCGCATACGCCCCGGTTTCGCGCCGTGCCGCCGCCAGATCGCAGTACAGGCGGGCGCTTTCGGCGGGTGTTTCGGCATTCTCGAACAGGGGCAGCGCCGCCATCCACAGCGCAATCGCCCCTTGCAGGTCGCCCATGCGCCGCTTTGCCCAGCCCCAGTCGCGGCGCAGTAGCCCTGCTTCCAACAGCGCGCCTCCGCGCCGTGTATCGTGCTGGGCGGCGCGATCGGCATCGGTGGTGGCGCTGGCGTAGAGCGCGAGCGCTTCGTCATGCGCGCCATCGGCGAACAGCGCCCCGGCAAGCACCCGCTGCGTGGAGAGTGGGGCTTCGCCGCCTGTCAGCGCGGCGCGCAGATGGGGCAGAGCATCGTGCTGCGCGCCGGACAGGTGCAGCGCTTCGCCGAGCGCACCGTGCGCCGCCGCGATGAGCGCCGCGTCACCAGAAGCGGTCGCCCGATCGAGCGCCTCGCGCGCGGTGGACACAGCATTTTCATCCGGCTTGCCGTCGGCATCGGGCAGGACGTTTTCAGCGAGTAGAACGCGACTGAGACCGAGCAGCGCAGCGGCTCGCCCGACGTCGGAACCCGGCGTGACGGGCAGGGCGATCGCCCGGCGGTATGCCAGCAGCGCGCGGTCACGCGCCCCGCGCGCCAGCGCGCTTTCGCCCAGGGCGTTCAGCCAGCGGCGGGTATCGGCATGGCTGTTCGCCGTGCCGGAGAGCATGACGGCGGCTTCGAGGCGTATGTTGCCGCCCGCCTGGTCGCCGGAGGCGATGAGCGCCAGTCCATGCAGCCCGTGCAGCCAGCCGTCCATGCCTGGATCGACCGGATGGGCGGCGCTGTCGTGCGCGCTGGGCAGCAGCGCGATCGCCTCGGTGAGCAGATGAATGGCATAGCGCGCCCCTCCTTCCAGCAGCACCGCTTCTGCCAGCAGCCCGCGCGCCAGCAGCGCGACATCGAGCATCGCCCCGGCGCGCGCCTGCGCCGTTAGGCGCACCGCCGCCTCGTAATAGCCGCGCGCGGTCGCGGGTTCGCCATGCACGGCGAACCATTCGCCCAGCAGCAGATCGACCTGAGCGCGTTCGCGTTCGATGTGCGCGCGCTGCGCCAGGGCGTCGATGACCGCGCGCGACTCGTCATGCGGCGCACGGCGGATGACCGCGCGCGCCCGCTCGAAATCGGCATCGACGAATTGTTCGGGAAAGCGGGCGTGCCCGCGCGCCTCTTCCGCTGCGCTCTGCGCCGCTGCTGCGTCGCCATTCCGCAGCGCCATGCGCGCGCGCAGCAGCGCGGAGTCGAACGGGGGCAGGCGGGTGATCGGCAGGGCATTTGCCGGGCGGGTGAGCCGCTCAAGCAGCGATTTCATGATCCGGGGACGCTCCCGTCAAACGGACGATGGGTCAATGCCGCCTATTGTATACCGGGGTGCAAGGGCGTGCGCTGGTCTGGCGCACTGTGTTATAGTGTCGTTATACGATCGCGCCGCGCATCCCAACCCATTGTATAAAGCACAGAAAGCACGTTACGCTTATACCTGTGAGATGCTCACTTAAAAAGAGGGGAACACATCATGCCGAAATGTTTTGTGATCATGCCCTACGGGGGCAAAGACGAAAAGAAGCGCGAGCATTACCTGGGGGTGTATGACACGATCATCCGTGCTGCTGCGATCAAGGCGGGCATCCCGCAGGATGAGATCAAGCGCAGCGACATCGCCGCCAACCCAGGCAATATCGTCGGTGACATCGTGCGCGACCTGTACGAGGCGGATATTGTCATCGCCGACCTGAGCGAGGGCAATGCCAACGTCTTCTGGGAACTGGGGGTGCGCCACGTGCTGTTCAAAGCCGGCACGGTGACGATCATCAACAGCGAACACAGCATCCCCTTCGACCTCACGCCTTACCGCATGATCCAGTACGACACCAGCAATTTCGCCAGCGTCGGGCGCACCGTGACCGCGATCGCCGAACAGATCAGGGCGCGGCTGGAGAACAATACCCGCTCGGACAACGCCGTGCATGACACGATCGGCGAACTGCCGACCGTGCTGGCGTCCGCCATTCGCGGCGAGGAAGTCGCCAAGCTCACTCAGCAGGTGAACGACCTGAGAGCGCAGAACGAACGCCTGATGGCGAAGCTGCGTGAGATCGATCCCTTCTTCACGCTGGGCAGCGAGGATGTGGACGCCCGTGCCATGCTGGAGCAGGCGAACAGGATTTACCAGAAGACGGGCAAGAACATGCTGCTGCAACTGGCGGACGCCAAAGAGCGCGGTGAAGAGACGTTCATCACTGCGCTCATGGACGCGGTGCAGAGCGAATACCTCAGCCCGACCGACTTCCTGCAGATCCGCAGCATGTGCAAGGAGATGGGTTTGGAACACCACCAGCGCACCGTGCTGGAGATCGCCTCGAAGCGCTTTCCTTACGACGACAGCCTGAAGCTGGCGCTCATCGACGCCTATGACGACGCGGCGTCGTTCAACCTTCAGGAACGCGGTCGGCTGATGATCGAGGATTACATGGGCGTCGTGCGCAGCGAAGACGGCACGACGCTGCACGTCACCAACAAGCCGCACGCCACGCCTCAGGCGATCGGGCTGCTGTACAACTTCTATCTGCGCGCCAACCAGAACGCCTGGATCATCTCCGTGTCGGAGTCGCTGGAAGAGCTGCTCGGTCCGTCTTCGCTCATCTCGCGCAACAAAGCGCGCGCTTACGGGCGCAGCGGGCAGGAGGCGGCGGCGCTTGCAGAATTTCGCAAGGCGATCAGCCTCGAACCGAACGACGACACCGCCTACATCATGTATGCCGACTATACCGACGACCTCGGCAAATACGCCGAGGCATACGAACTGTTCGAGCGCGCCTTCCTCAGCGACCCCAACGACGGATCGCGGCTGGTGGCGCTGTCGCGCCACATCTCGCTGCGCGGCTATGTCCGCGTCAGTGACTGCACCATCCAGTCGGGGGTGCAGAAATCGCAGCGCATCCGCTATGTGATGCCGCTGCTGATTCAGGCGATCCGGCTGTCGCAGTCGTATTCGCTGATCAACAGCATCATCCGCTATCTGGTGGCGGAGGGCTATACCAAATTCGCACAGGACATCTCCGAAGGCAGGCTGCCGCAGGGCGATTTCGACACCAGCGCGCTCGACTGCCTGATGGCACAGTTGAGCGGCTAGCGCCCTGCCTGCGCCAACCTCACCCCGGAAACCTGACGGTTTCCTGCCCCTCTCCGTCGGAGAGGGGCGGTTGAGCGCGGCGAAACGGGATGAGGTTGTCTGTGGACGCGCACCCGAACCGCGATTTACCAGCAATCAAGCCCTGATAAGTGATTAGAGTGTGTCTGCAAATTCGTTTTTGGCGTATGTTTGCCCCAACCTCACCCCGGAAACCTGACGGTTTCCTGCCCCTCTCCATCGGAGAGGGGCGGTTGAGCGCAGCGAAACGGGGTGAGGTCGGATCATTTGCAGACAGACCCTAGATTGACCCCGCGCGTCCATACAGCGCCAGAACACGCTGAGCAGGGGGCGATCTGCCCCCTGTTTTGCCCTCAGTACAGCGAGCGCAGATCGTCCAGATCATCCGCCGGGGCGGGCTGCGGCTGCGGCTGCGCCTCTGGCTCGGCTTCCTGCCTGCCTCTGCCGCGCCCACGCGCCGGTTTCTCCGCTTTGGCGGGTTTGGCAGCGCGTCCGCGCCGTTTGTCGGCTGGGGTCTGTGCCTCGCCCTCCGCGCCGAACAGCGCATCGAGATCGGCGTCGTCCATGCCCGCAGCAGGCGGGGCAGCGGTCGATGGCGCAGCATCGACCGCTGGCGTGGAGTCCGCCGCGCGCGTCAGCCACGAGTCTGGGATGGCGATCGGTTCATCGCCCGTCACCTGAGCATACCAGGCGACGATCTGGGCGGCGCGCGCCCTGAGCGTCCGCTCCAGCGGCAGCGGACGCCCGCGCGCATCGACGATCAGCCCGGCTGTGCCGCCCGTCACGTCAAAGCGCAGTGCGCGCCTGCCATTGATCTGCCCGCCGCGCGCCTGCACGCGCACCTGTGCCCGCATTCCGATCGGCAGCGGCAGCAGCGCCAGTGTCCCACCGTCGATGGTGTGGCTCGATTGTTCGCCGTCCTCACGCCGGATGGTCACGGTGACGGCGGGCGCACCCTGGCGCGGCTGCCCGGACAGGCAGATCGCCGTCCCCAGTTCTTCCAAGCCGCCCGCATCGAGGACCTGCACCACCGCGCCTGGGTTGAGCTTCGCCAGCGCGCCGAGCGCCGGGATGAGCGCGGCGGGGTCGGTTTGCAGGCGCACCACGCCGACGGGCTGGAGCGCATCCAGCAGCAGCAGCGCGCCGATGCCCGGACGCCCGGTGTCGGTGATCGCCGCGCCCGCCCCGATCACCCGCTCGAAGGCGGGCAGCGGCGCATTGAGATCGTCCAGCGCATCATCGGGCGTCCACACCGGGCGTGCGCCATTCAGCGCATGGCGCAGCGCCGCCCGCACCAGTGCGTGTTCCAGGAAGAGTGCCCGCTGCGTCATCGGGATCGTGCCTGGGCGCGTCGTCTTGTTCAGGGCGTAGGCGGTGATCTCGTCATCGCTCGCCTCGAAAGGCAGCCACGCGCGCACCGCCTCGATGCCCACCCTGTCGAGCGTGCTGGCAGCGCTGTGACCGACGCCGATGTCGGTGCGGATGCTGCTGGCGACCACGCCGCGCACCGACGCCGAGATCGTGGTCACGGCGCTGCCCACATCGACCGCCAGCGTCCCCACCTCACGCCGCCCTGCGACCGCGCCCAGATAGCGGATGATGCCCTCGTAGCTCTGCGCGGTGGGCAGCACGCCCATGCGCGTCTGGTAGCTCACCTGATCGAAGCCCGCGCCGCGCTGCTCGGTGAAGGTGTCGAACGCCCGCGCCAGCTGTTCGCGCGCATCGCCCAGTGCCTCGCGCCCGGTGGAAGGGCGCACATTGTCGGCGTAGAGCATGGCGGCTGCGCCCTGAAAGATCGTCCCGACCTGTTCGCGCAGCGCTGAATTGCCCGCGTACAGCACTGTCGGCGGCAGGGTGCGCTGCATCAGGCGCAGCGCCAGCCGCGTCAGCCGTGCCAGGTCGAGGATGGGCTGATCCGCGCCGTCCTCTGTGCCGCCCGCCAGCACGATCAGATCGGGGTTTGCCAGGGCGATGGCGTTGAGGCGCTGCTGCGGCGTGCGCCCGTCAGCGATGCTGATCGTCTCGACGACGGTGATGTACGTCCCGGCGGCGGCGCGGGCGAGGCTGGCAAGGCTCATCTCCGGGTACAGCCCGATCAGCACCGTCCGCAGCGGTCGCCCGATGCTGGCGGTGCTGATGAAAGCGTCCACGCCGATGCGATTCTCGTTCTCCGGGCTGATCACCCGTCCTTCGCGGTTGAGCAGCGTCCGCCCGGTCACGGTGGAGAGCAGATCGACGACGCGGCGCAGCCCGACCGCCACGCTGTCATCCGGGAAACCGGCGGTGGTGCGCGTCTGGGCGCGCGCTACCACCTGATATGCCCCTTCGACCAGATCGATGAGCAGCGCCCGTGTATGCACATTGCCGAAATCGACGGCAAGGATCGAGTTCACGTTGTCAGCCAAGAGCGCAGCCCCTTTTCTCATCCATCCCGTTTATGATCATCCGCCCACCACCCGCGCCAGCAGATAAGCGATGCGCTCGCTGAAGATGACCAGCCCGCTGAGGATCGCCCCGCCGTACAGCACGCCGAAGGTGAGCGCCAGCACGCCCTGACCCACCCCCGCCAGCGCCCGACCGACCAGCCCGCGCCGCGTCGCCTGTGTCCCCGGAATGCGCCGCGCGGCATACTGGAAGCTGACCAGCGTACACACCACGCCGATGACCAGCAGCAGCGCGTTGAGCAGCGCGCCGGGGTCATTCAGCCCGTCGGCGGCTGCCCGCGCCGTCGCCCCGGTCAGCGGCAGCAGCGTCCCGCTCACCGCGCCGACCACCGCCACCGCCGAACCGACGCCGATCAGGTAGCCCAGCGGGACGCTGGCGACTACCCCGGCGCGCCCCGCCGCCCGCAGCAGCAGCAGCCCGCCGAGCGCCAGCGGGATGATCCCCACCGCCTGCGCTGTCGGGTCGGGGCTGAGCAGCACACCGCGTACCCAGGGGAGCAGCACCCCCTCGACGGCGGTGATGGCGACGAAGCCGCCCACCAGACCGATGAAAGCGTAGATCGCCAGGCGATACAGCACGTTGTCGCCCAGCACATAGCTGAAGATCATCAGGGTGAGGATGAAACCGCCCCACAAGGCGAACTGTTCGATCACGCGCGTCCCTGTCCCTGTTGTGTGGGGGTGTGAAGACGGTCTCCACACCCATATCCCGTCGTCGTGTCTGCTCAGCGCCGCCGCAGCAGCGCCCGGATGATGTTGAAGATCGCCCCGCCGCTGATGATCAGCACCGACATGATGATCCCCAGGTTGATGCCATACCAGCGTTCGCCCTGCAACCCTTCGCTGAACACCAGCGGCTCGCGCGTGGGCGGCGGCGCGGGCGTCGATGTGGCTTCCGTCGTCGGCGTCAGCGTCGGCGCGGGGGTGCTGCTGGCGGTCGGCGTATCGCTGGGGATGAGGGTCGCGGTCGCCACATCGGTCGGCTCAGCCCCGGCGGACTCAGCCTGCGTCGGCGTGGCGGTGGACTCCAGCGCAGGGGTCGATGTGGCGCTGGGCGGCACGGGAGTGCGCGTCGGCGTGGCACTCGGTGGCATAGGGGTGCGCGTCGGCATCGCTGTCACGGCGCGCGTCGGTGGGCGAGTGTTGGTCGGTGGGAAATCGACATCCTGTTCGCGCGGGGCGCGCACGGGGCGGACTTTGGGCGCGCCCGTCACGATGCGCAGCAGCGAGGCAGAAATCCAGCCCTGCCGCCCATCCGCCAGCTCGACATTTGCCCACGCGCCATCGGCACTGCTGCCGAGCAGCGTCAGGCGCGTCCCCGGATCGACCCCGGTGATGATCTGAGCGGTGCTGTTCGGCGCGGCGCGCATGTTGACGCGCTGCCCGGCATTGACCACCGCCGTCAGGCTGGCGGGCGTGGGCGAAGCGGTCGCTTCCGGGGTGCTTTCCGCCCCGATCGGCGCGCCGGATTCGTCGGTCGCTTCCGGGGCGATCGCCGCTTCGGGCGGCGTATCCGGGGCGCTGGTGGGTGGCGCGGTGACCGGTGCGGGCGTGCGGACGATGCGGATGCGCCGCGAGATGGGGGTGACATCCGCCAGGCGCGCGCTGTAGGTGAGCGCGTCGGCATAGCCCGCCAGCAGCGCATCGAATACATCCGCGCCCAGATATGCCCCGGCGAGCGGCGCGGCGCTGTACGAGACCGCTGCGACGAACGGCGCGCGGGCGAATGGGGCGATCTGTTCGGCGTAGTCGCGCGCGGCTTCGCCATTGTCGGCGATCAGCACCACCAGCGCAAAATCATCCAGCCCGCGAATGCCCAAGCCCTCGGTCGTGCTGTTGATGTCCGCTGTGAGCAGTTCCGGCGCAGCGCTCAGCGCGCGCACGCCGATCAGCCCGCCCGCCAGCAGCCGCCCGATGTGATATTCCGTCCCCCGTTCGAGCGGCTGACGCGACTCGATGCGCGCCAGCAGCGCGGCATCGGCGTTCAGCGCTTCAAAGCGGCTTTCCGCGCGCAGCAGCGCCAGCGGCGACCCGCTCACCACCACCGGGATCGCCCCGCGCAGCACGATGTGCCGCAGCAGTGCGTCGGTCATGCCGTCCAGTTCACCTGCCGAGGCGGGCGCGTATTCCAACCCAACCAGCACCAGATCGCCCCGTCCCAGACCGTTGAGCGCGGTGAAGGCGCGCGCGCCCGGCGACCC
>CAZTLS010000009.1:76065-77704 GCA_964614405.1 uncultured Pleurocapsa sp. | reverse complement strand
TGCACAGCCGCACCGGCGCCTTCCGTTGCGTCGCCTCGAACGAAGCCGGCGGCGGATCGCCCACCCGCACATCGCGCAGCACGAACGGCGCGATGACCGCCAGCACCAGCAGCAGCCCGACCAGCAGACGATCCGGCTGGATGCGAACCCGGCGGCGCGCGCGGCGGCGCGGGGCAGCGGCGGGCACAGCCGCTGTTGCCGGGGGATGCACGATGTTCTCCTCGTCGTCCGCCAGGTCTTCCATGAACGGCGAGTCGTAGGTCATCTCGATGGCGCTGATGCGCGGGCGTTCCGGCGCGGTCCCGGCGATCGATGCCAGCAGCGCGGCGCGCGTCGTCTGATCCGCCGTCAGCGCGATCGTCCGTTCCACATTCGCCCCGCCCGTGAATTTGACCGGGGCGAGACCGATGTCTACGCCTGGCAGCATCTCGCTCAGCGAGTCGCGCTCCATCGACGCTTCGGCGGCAGCGGCGGCTTCTTCCGCCTGGCGCGAACGTTCGCGCAGGCGGCGCAGGCTGGGCGGCAGGTCATCGACCGGGCGATCCTGCTGCTGGCGCACCAGTGCCCCGGCGGACACATCCTCGACCGACGCACCTGCCCCCTGAAGAAAAGAGATGTCCGCCGCTTCCAAGCCGAACCCGTCTGGCACGGCGAACGGCGGGATGCCGCCTTTGCGCGTCGGTTCGCCTGGCACGACCTCCCGGTCGAGCATGGCGTCGATGTCCAGCCTGCCGGGGTCGTTGAAGAGCGCCCCGGTCATCTGCCCCTGCCCAGGCGCGCTCAGGTCGATGTCGATCGACTCCAGATAGGTGTCGAGGTCTTCAAACACGGGCGGCGCGGCAGGTTTGGGGGCGGGTGCAGGGGGCGCTTTCGAGGGCGGCGCGTCGTCGAGCGTGAACGGGCTGCGGTCAGCAAGAAAATCCTCGATCTGCTGCGCATCCCCGCTTGCTGTGCCAGGCTCATCGTCCATCGCCCATTGCAGCCCCTCACCGAAGCCGGGGATGGGCGCATCATACGAGTCGTCGAGCGTCGGCATGGCGAACGGGCTTTCTGTCGCTGCGGCTGGCGCATCGCCCCAGTCCGCCGCCAGCGGGTCAGCCGCCGCGCCAGACACCATGCCGAAGAGCGAGTCCAGGTCGGAGTTGTCCGTCTCGGAGTCGGCATCCATGAAGCTGAAATCGGGCGGCGACGCCTCATCGTCGAGGATGAGCGGCGGCTGTTCCTGAGTGTCTTCCTCTGCCAGGTCGCTCTGGCTGTCGAGTTCAGCCAAGATGTGATCGACCTCGAACAGGTCGTCGCTCAGTTTGGGGCGCGACGGAGCGAGATCGTCCAGACTGAACGAGTCCACGAAATCATCGGTGGCAGCGCTTTCGACCTGCCCAGGTTCAGCGGTGGGGATGTACGGCTGCCAGTCATCCTCGAATGCCAGTTCGTCGCGCACGGGCATCGTGGCGTGCGGATCGCTGAAGGCGGCGGCGGGCTGAGCGGGCGCATCGCCCGGTTCGTCGAACAGGCTCAGGTCGAGGGTTTCGGGCTGGTCATCGTCATCGCCGTAGCCGCCGAACAGCGGGGTGTAGCCGGAGTCGGCGGCGGGCTGAGCGGGCGCATCGCCCGGTTCGTCGAACAGGCTCAGGTCGAG
>CAZTLS010000009.1:31483-75965 GCA_964614405.1 uncultured Pleurocapsa sp. | reverse complement strand
TTTCGGGCTGGTCGTCGTCATCGCCGTAGCCGCCGAACAGCGGGGTGTAGCCGGACTCAGCGGCGGGCTGAGCGGGGGCATCGCCCGGTTCGTCGAACATACTCAGGTCGAGGGTTTCGGGCTGGTCATCGTCATCATCGAACGCGCCCAGCAGCCCGGTGAAGCCTGTGGACTCGGCGGCGGGCTGAGCGGGGGCATCGCCCGGTTCATCGAACATACTCAGGTCGAGGGTTTCGGGCTGGTCATCGTCATCGCCGTAGACGCCGAAAAGCGGGGTGTAGCCGGAGTCGGCGGGGTGAGTGGAGGGATCGACCAAGCCGAAGTCGATGGTGTCGGACGGTTCGTCTTCGGCGATCTCCGGGTCGAAAGTCGTGCGGATGGAGGTGGGCGGTTCCGGTTCACGCAGCATGTCGAGCGAATCCGGCGTGACCTGACGGGGCGGCGTGGGCGTGCCGATGTCCAGCGACGAGTCCAGCATGGCAGAGTCGATCAGCGCTGCCTCATCCAGCAGGGCATCGTCCATCCAGCCGGAGCGCAGTTCGGCATCGAACACCGCTGACTCATCCGGGGCATAGCCGCTGAGCGCGTTCAGCCGTTCCAGCGTGCCCGCATCGATGTGAATGCCCGACGTATCAGGCGATCGCGTCGGTGACTCATCGCCAAAATCGATCGCCTCCAGCCCGGCGGCGGCAAATGGGTCGTCATTGTCGGCAAACGGATCGGCATAGAGCGAGGCGAAATCGTCCTCATTCGATGCAGGTTCGGGTTCGGGCTGGGCAGGGCGCGGCGGCTGCGGATCGAGGGCGCGCAGCAAGCCGAGGCGTTCCAGTTCTTCAGGGGGAACCTGGGTGGTCGGCGACTGATGGGCGCTGTCGTCGGCGTCGATGCTGTTCAGCCAGTCGAGTTCCTGCGTCGATGCGGGTTCGGGTTCAGGCGGCACATACAGCTTGTCCGTCGGCGTGACGGGCGACTCGTCCCAGTCGAATTCGATCGGGGTCGAGCCTGGTTCGGGCAGCGGTTCGATCTCGAAGGCGGGCATGTCGTCGAATGAAGCGGGCATCTCCGCATCCGAACGCGAAGCAGGGGTATCGCCGCGCGTCACGCTGCTGACGATCCCCTCCAGCTCGTCCAGCCAGTTCAGGTCGTCTTCGGTGATGACGGGTTCCGCCTGCGCCTGGGCAGGTTCGGGCGCGGGCGGCGGGCTGGGCGGCATGAAGAGATCGAGATCAGGGTCTTCGATGTCTGGGAAAGCGGAAGCGGCTGGCGGAGGGGGTGAGGTGATCGTCTCCATCCCATCCAGCCCATCGAGGAAGGCATCGAGTTCGATCTGCGGAATGTCCACCGCCTGGGGCGGGCTGGGCATGGTCGGTGTATCGGCGTGGGCGTCGAAATCGGCGAGGGGGTCGTCGTCGTCGAGCCGCCGCGTCGCGCCGCCTGTGACCGGGGCGTCCGCCGCGCCGAGGTCGAAATCGGCGAAGGGGTCGTCGTCGTCGAGCCGCCGCGTCGCACCGCCCGCGACCGGGGCATCCGCCGCGCCGAAAACAGGCAGATCGTGATCGTCGGCAGCAGGTTTGCCCACCAGTTCGCTGAAGAACGCCCCATCCGGCAGGTTGAGGTCGGAGAAGCTGTCTTCCTCGACGGGCAGCCCCATATCCTGAAAGAAGTCGGTGATGGCGGGGGTGGGGTCGGGTTCCGGCTCCGGTTCGAGCTGAGGCGAGCTGTCGCCGCCGATCTGCCGCACCCAGTCGGGCGCGTCGGAGTCGTCGATCTCGTCCAGACCGAGGAACCAGTCCGGCAGCTGGCTGGTCCCGCCTGTGACATCACGTATCGGATAGGCGGAAGGCTGATCGGGCGCGGCGTCCGGGGTGGGCGGGGAGGCGTTGAGTTCGGTGAAGAAATCGGGCAGTTCTTCTTCGACGCTTTTCTCGCGCCTGCTCTCGATCTGTTCGGCGAGCCAGGCGTCGTAGGTCAGGTCGGTATTGGAATCCTGCGCCAGCGACTCGGCATCGTCGAAGAAGTCCATCGAGACTTCTTTGCCGCCGATGATCACTTTTTTCTCTTCAGGGGGTTCCATGCCGCGCAGCCAGGGCGGGACGGAGGGGTCGTCATCGCCTGGGGCGGGCTGGCGCGGGGCAAGGCGCGGGATGGACGACGGCGCGGGCGGCTCGACAGCGGGTGGGGCGTCGCCGCGCAACCAGGGTGGCAGGGCGGACTCGTCATCGCCGGAGCCGGGCGCGTCGTCGTTGGGCTGCTGTTTGTTGGGGTCGTTTGCCATCGGGTTCACTCACGCATTGAGCGGTCTTGACCGATCAGGACTCGTATTCCGGCGATGACCGTCGCCAAAGCGACGCCGATGAGCAAGCCGCGCACCCCGGCGCTGACCGGGACGGCGACCAGCCAGTCGCGCACGGCGACGACGGGTGAAACGGTGGTGAGGGGCAGCGCTGCCACCAGTGCGATGATGAGTGCTGCCGTGAAGAGCATCGCCCCCAGCGTGACGCGGCGGCGCATCAGCCGAAACGCGCCGAACACCAGTGCGAACAGCACCAGACCGCCCAGCGCCGCCTCGATGCTGACCTGCACGGTATCCAGCAGCAGGCGGGTATCGGCGTCGCTGCCGGCGATCCACAGCGCCAGCACGCCGAAGAGCGCGGCAAGCAGCACCAGGCTGTAGACCCAGCCGCGCCCGCGCCGCAGCACGCGCCCACCATGCACGCCCGCCAGGTTGACCACGCCCATGAGCAGGGTGCAGGCGGCGATGACGACCGCGATTTGCAGCAGCGTCGCCGTCAGCCCGCCCAGCCCACCACCGCCCAGCAGCCCGATCAGCATGATCAGCCCGATGGCGATCGCTGTTGTCGTGCCCAGAAGATTGAACAATCGCCTCACGCGGTTGCCTCCGCTTCGTTCGTCATGCGTTCATCCGCCCAGCCCGCGCGCCAGCGGTTCTGCCAGGGCGAACAGCGTGGCGATGATCAGCGCGCCGATGACCAGCCAGCGCAGCACATCCTGCGCCACCAGTTCGGCGCGCGCTGAGGCGCGATCGCCCAGGTATGCCCCGGCGGTGAACAGTTCCTCGCCCACCAGCGGCGCATCGGCGAGCGCCCAGGTGACCGCCATGCCCTCCAGCGTCGTGCTGCCGGCGATGCTCGTCCCGCGCCGCCGGGCGACGGCTTCCAGCGGCAGGGCGATGGCTGCGCTGAAATCGCCCACATACACCGCGCCGGAGACGCGCTCATCGCCAATATCCGCCACCAGCGCCGCTTCCAGCGCCAGAGACGCCGCCGGGACCCAGCGCACGGCGGTGATCGGCGGCATGACCGGACGATCGCTCTCACGCCATGCCCGGCGCAGCGCGCCCATCATCAGCGGCAGCGCTGTGCCTTCGCCCACCGTCATCAGCGGCGGCGTGCCACTGGCGGCGGTGCGCCGACCGATCTGCACCAGCGCTTCGGCGCTCGCCAGCGCCAGCGCCGTCCTCGCCCCGCCGATGCCCGCTGCACCCGCTGTCAACTGGATACGCCGACCCGCCTCGACTGCGCCGCCCACCAGCATCGGCACGGCGTCCCAGGCAGGCAGGGCGCGCACGGGATAGACATCACGCCGACGGCGGATGAACTGCGTCATGATGACCGTCACCACCAGCGCGGTGAGCAGGATGAGCGTGGTCAAAACCTGGGTTGTGCCGTCCACGTCGTTCAGTTCGCCTCTCTGCGTTCGTCGGTCTTCGGTGCTGCCTGATCATCCTCATCGAGCAGGCTGCGGCGCAGCGCTTCGATGCCTTCCGGCGTTTCCAGCAGGCGCGCCAGCGCGCCGACGCCGCCGGAGTCTCCCAGCAGGCGCGCGGCGGGCTGCGCCATCGTCAGCAGCCCCGCGCTCAATGCGCCCAGCGGCTCCAGCACATCCAGCAGCGCCAGCAGCGCCTCGCTCCATCCGGCGCGCCTGGCACGGGCGATCGCCCCGGCAAGCGGCGGGGGCAGCGGTATCAGGGAGTCGGGCGTCGTTGATTCCATGAAAAGAGTATAGCATCATGCGGGGTGATCGCGCCAAAAAGAGAACCTCACCCCAGGTCGCTCCGCAGCGTCTGGGGTGAGGTATTTTGTGATCAGAGGTTTGAGGTAAGGCGACCGCGCTTACTGCTGTACAACGTCCCCGGCATACGCCGTTTCCAGCGCAGCGATGTCCAGCTTCTTCATCGGCATGAATGCCGCCACAACACGGGCGACCTGTTCCGGCGTGCCTTCGCGCAGCATCGAGTCCATGCGGCGTGGGACGATCTGCCACGATACGCCCCAGCGATCCTTCAGCCAGCCGCACTGCTCGGCGGCGGGGTCGGCACTGAGCGCCGCCCAGTACTGGTCGATCTCCTGCTGCGAGTCGCAGTACAGGCAGAGCGAGATCGCCTCATTGAAGGTGAAATTGTGCATCATGCCGCCGTCCATCGCCGAGAACGACTGCCTGTCCAGCACGAAATCGACCCGTTTGACCGCCCCTGGCGTGTTCGGGGCGTCGCCTTCGCTGAAATACTCCACATCGATGACGCTGGAGTCGGGCAGCAGGTCGGTGTAGAAGGTGACTGCTTCTTCCGCTTTGCCTTCCGCCCCGGTGAAGAGCAGGAAAGGCGCGATCGTGCCGACCGTCCCGGTTTCGGCGCTGCCCACCATGATCTGCCACGTGACGCCCCAGCGATCCGCCACCCAGCCGAAACGCCGGTTGAACGGGTAGGTATCGACAGGCATGAGCGCCTGCCCACCTTCGAGCAGCCGCGCCGCCGCTGCATCGACTGCTTCCGGCGTGGCGAACGTCACCACGAACGAGATCGACGGATTGACCGGGAAGCCTGCCCCGGAGTGCATCACCTGAAACGGCATCCCGCACAGATGCAGATCGACGACCTCGGTCTCCCCGCCTGGGGTATCGGTCAGCAGATGCACATGGTCGATGCGGGACTGCGGAAAGATCGACGTGTACAGCGCCGCAGCTTCACGCGCCTGTGAAGCGACCCAGATGCAGGGCATGATTCGGCTCATCAGTTTGCCTCCAGAGGGTGATGTAGATAGAACATATTTTCTATCATAGGCGCATCATGCCCATCTGTCAAGCAGAGGCGGGTTCAGCGGCGATCGCGCGGGTTGGGGCGGATCAGGTTGAAGAAGGCGGTCATCGCATCGCGCACGCCGACGCCCGTCGCCACGCTGCTGGAGTGGATCATCGCCTTGTAGCCCAGCCGTTCCGCCTGATTGTTCAGCCGGCGCACCTCATTGCCATAGCCCGCCATCAGCTTGTCCAGCGAGGTCGTCTTCAGCCACAGGTCGCTCTTGTTGACCAGCAGCAGCACGGCGCGCAGATTGCGGGAGGCGTCGCGTTCTTCCTCGATCAGGTTCATCAGGAAGTTGAGGGCGTCTTTCTGGCGCAGGATGTCGGTATGGTCGATCATGAAGATGATGCCGCGCGGGCGCGCTTCGCGCAGCAGGTCTACCCAGTCCGTCTCCCACATGCCGTGTTCGCCGCCGACGTCGCGCACTGGCTTGAGGCGCAGCGCCTCATCGCCGATGAAGCTGCTGAACGTGCCGACGGCATCGCCGCCTGGCGGCGTGGGCGGCGGGGTGAAATCGTCCATCGAGGCGACATTCTGCCTCAGCCATTCGATGAGCGTCGTCTTGCCCGTCTGCCGCGCGCCCAGCACGACGAACGGCAGCCCGAACACGCGCACGTATACGAAGTCATACAGGCTGTCTGCGCCGCGCGCCAGCGTGTCGATGAAGCTGCCCCCCGCCTTGCCGAAGATCGCGGTGAAAATCTGTTCGATCATGTTCATGATGCGGCTCACTGTGATTTATCGCACATATACACCCCTGTACGCAGCAGTGCGCCGCCGAGTCGCGCGGATCGTTCATTCATCGTAACATCTGTTATGATGAAACGGATGCAGGCGGAACAGATCAGGGATATGTTTTCGTGAACCAAACTCAGGCGATCATCGAGCGCGTGCGCCGCGTCAATGAGACCCATCAGCGCCTCTCGCTGGCGGTCGAGCCGTCGGTGCTGAACATCAAGCCGGGGCAAACGCTGCTGGTGCGCGCCGAACCGGGCTGGGACCCGTATCTGCGCGAGCAGTGGCATCCTGTCGGGCTGGAGCGCGACCTGCTGGTGGTCGAGCGCCCAGGTGCGACGCACTACCAGCCCGGCACGATCATCGACCTGATCGCTCCGATCGGCAGCCCGTTCCGCTTTCGCAAAACCCTCCGCAGCATCCTGCTGCTGGCGTACAACACGCCGCCCACCCCGCTGCTGTACGCGCTGCTGCCGCTGCTGGCGAATCACGTCGGCGTGACGCTGCTGCTGCTGGGCACGGCACGCAGTTATGACACCGCCCACCTGCCCCTGGAGGTCGAGGTGGTGCGCGGCGATGACGATGGGCTGAACTGGCAGAACCGCGTCACCACCGTCGGCTGGGCGGATCAGGTGCTGGTCGTCACCGCGCCAGAGCGGGAGGCGGACGATCTGCGCGCGGTATGGACGCTCTTTCGTGAGCTGCGCGCCGAGATCGCGCCCAATTACCTGTTCGCCGTACACAGCCCGCCGCTGCCGTGCGGCGTCGGCGCGTGCGGGGCGTGCGCGGTGCGTCAGCAGGGCGGGGGCATGGCGCTGGCGTGTACCGAGGGTCCCGCGCTGGACATGACGAAGCTGGCGTTCGGGGCATAGAACCGACCGGAAGTGTGAGAAAAAGGGAAAAACATCTTGCCCGTCCGCATCAGCAAACCCGGCAAATACAGCCTGTCGCTGGATACCCCGGTCATGAACGCCGCTGGCATCATGGGCTTTGGCGATCACTACCGCACGCTGGTCGATTTTGAGCAGTTCGGCGCGTTCGTCACCAACCCGATCACCTACACCCCCTGGACGCCCGCCATCGGCACGCGCGTCATCCCGCTGGCGAGTGGGGCGCTGGTGCATACCGGGCTGCCCAACCCAGGTTCCTCCAAACTGCTCACGCTCTACCGGGCGCTGTGGGCGCGCCTGCCGATCCCGGTCATCGCCCATGTCGTGGCGCATGTGCCCGACGAGATGGCGATGTGCATCGCCATGCTCGATCGTGAAGAGTCGATCGCCGCGATGGAGATCGGCTTGGGCGATGACCTCAGTCCGGCGGAGGTGGAATGGTATACCCACGCTGCCCGCCGCCGCACCGACAAGCCGCTGCTGATGCGCCTGCATCACGGCGCGGGGTACGAACACGGGCGCGCGGCGATCGACGCCGGGGCGGACGCGCTGGTCACCTTCGCCCCGCCGCGCGGGACGGCGCGCGACCCGAACGGTCGGCTGATGGCGGGGCGGCTGTACGGACCGATGATCAAGCCGATCACCCTGCGGCTGGTCGGGCAGATGGCGCGCAAGCTGCCGGGCGTCACGCTGATCGCCGCTGGCGGCATCCACGATGAGGCGGATGCGCGCGATTATCTCGAAGCAGGGGCGACGGCGGTGCAGGTGGACGCCGCCATCTGGAGCGACCCAGGCGTCATCGCGCGCATCGGGCGTGATCTGGGCGGGCTGCTGCTCACCCGTCCGAGCGCCATCGATGAAGACCTGCTCGAACAGTTCCTCAAAGGGTCGCTGTGAAGAGGATCGAGTCGCCGCTGGCATCGATGGCGAATTCGTGATAGAATACATGTTCAACTTTTATGGTGCAGATGCGCGATTTGCGCCGTGTGGCAAACCGCCGGAAAAAGGAGCGCGGACATGGCAGGGTTTCAGCAGGTGATCATCGTCGGCAATCTGGGGCGTGACCCGGAAATACGCTATGTGGGCAACGGCGGGATTCCGGTGTGCAATTTCACAGTTGCAGTCACCACGCGCACGGGGGGTGGCGCGCGCGATGGGCAGCAGCCGGGTGGCATGGGGGAAGCGGAACGTCAGGAAAAGACCATCTGGTTTCGCGTGGCGGCATGGCGCGAACTGGGAGAACGCTGTCAGCAGTATCTTTCCAAAGGCAAACAGGTGATGGTCATCGGCACGATCGACGCCCGTGCCTACACCGACAATGCGGGGCAGCCAGCGGCATCGCTGGAACTGACGGCGCGCGATGTGCGCTTTCTGGGCACGCGCGCTGACAGTGAAGGGGGAGACATGGGCGGCTACAGCGGTGGCGGTCGGTCGTACAGCGCGCCGTCGCCGGACAATGTGGACGACATCCCGTTCTGAGCGCGTGCCTGCCCGAACCTCACCCCGGAAACCTGGCGGTTTCCTGCCCCTCTCCATCGGAGAGGGGTGGTGGAGCGGGGCGAAACGGGGTGAGGTTCGCTGCGCAGAAAGACCGTAAAAGCGACCGGGCAGGTGTGCCCCTACTTCGCCACCTCGATGTAGCGCGTCTCGCGGATCACCTGCACTTTGATCTGCCCTGGGTACTGCATCGTCTCTTCGATCTTCTTGGCGACATCGCGCGAGAGGCGCATCGCCGCCAGTTCGTCGATCGTCTCCGGGCGGACGATGATCCGCACTTCGCGCCCGGCTTGCAGGGCATAGCTCTGTTCGACGCCCTCAAAGCTGTTGGCGATCTCTTCCAGCGTCTTGACGCGGCGGATGTACGTCTCCATGCTCTCGCGGCGTGCGCCTGGGCGTGCGCCGGAGATGGCGTCGGCTGCCTCGACGATATATGCCTCGACGCATTCCTGCGGCACTTCATGGTGGTGCGCCGCCACGCAGTTGACCACTTTGGCGTTCACGCCGTAGCGCTTGCAGAATTCCGCACCGATCAGGGCGTGCGTGCCTTCGACCTCGTGGTCGATCGCCTTGCCGAGGTCGTGCAGCAGCCCGCCCATCTTGGCGATCTGCACGTCCGCGCCGAGTTCAGCGGCGATCATCCCGGCGATGTGCGCCGTCTCGATCGAGTGGGCGTGCTGGTTCTGCCCATAGCTGGTGCGGAACTTCAGCCGTCCCAGCAGCTTGAGAATTTCCGGGTGCAACCCTGGGATGCCCGTCTCGTAGGCGGCGCGTTCGCCTTCCTGACGGATGATCTGTTCCACTTCGGCGCGGGCATCTTCGACCAGTTTCTCGATGCGCGCGGGGTGAATGCGCCCATCGACCACCAGCTTGCCCAGGGCACGGCGCGCCACTTCGCGCCGAACGGGGTCGAAACTGCTGATCGTCACCGACTCCGGCGTGTCGTCCACCACCACATCGACGCCCGTCGCCAGTTCAAACGCCCGGATGTTGCGCCCGGCGCGCCCGATGATGCGCCCCTTCATCTCATCGCTGGGCAGGGTGATCACGCTGACGGCGATTTCGCTGACATGTTCGTTGGCGAGGCGCTGCACCGCCAGCGAGATCACCTCGCGGGCGCGCTGATCGGCTTCTTCGTGCGCTTCCGCCTCCACCTGACGGATGATGCGCGCCATGTCATTGCGGGCTTCCGTCTCCGCCAGGCGCAGCATCTCGGCGCGCGCCTCTTCCATCGTCATCTGGGCGATGCGGCTGAGTTCAGCAGCGCGCTCCTCTTCCAGTTTCGCCAGTTCTGCCGCCTGTTTATCCTGTTTACTCTGCCGTTTGTTCAACGCCTGATCGCGCTGATCGAGGCGTTCGCGCTGCTTGTCCAGTTCGTCACGTCGGCGCAGCAGGCGTTCATCTTCGGCGTCGAGGTCGCGGCGGCGGCGCAGCGCCGTTTCATTGACTTCTTCCAGAAGCGCGCGCGCCTTGTCCTCGCCCTCTTTGACGGCGCGCAGGGCGTCCTCGCGGATGCGCTGCGCCTCCTCACCCGCCCGCACGATGATGGCGCGGGCTTCTGTTTCGGCAAGCGCGATCCGGCTCTTGCCCCGTGTATTCTGCTGATTGATCAGAATGGCGATCCCGATCCCCGCGCCGAGTGCAGCGCCGATGATCAGGGCAATGATGATCTCCATGTATGCTTGTGCGGCTTGCCAGAGTCGGTGTGCAGGGCAATCCGCCTCCTCCTTCCTGATAAGTGACTCGTCAGTCGTCCATGGTCTGTTCCAGGGCGGCATCATCAGGGGTGAAAAAATCCGGGTCGTCGGTCTCGAATTCCTCGATCATGCGGCGGATGGCGCGGCGCACCTGCTCATAAGTGAAGCCCCGGCGCAGCAGCACAGCGGTCACCCTGTCGGTGAAGGCACGCTGGCTCAACCCGCGCAGCCGCCGTGCCTGAACACTGGCAGCGGCATAAGCAGCATCATCTGCATCGAGATCGGCAAGCGCCGCGTCGATGACCTCCCGGCTGACCCCTTTCTGCATCAGCTCGTAACGCAGTGCCCTGGGGCTGGCGGGTTTGAAACGCATCCGATCGCTGACCCAGAAGGTGGCAAAGGCGGCATCATCCACATAGCCCAGCGCCGCCAGCCGCTCGATCGCCCGATCGATGACCGGCGGCGCTGTTTCGCCGCGCGCCAGATTGTCGCGGATTTCGCGGATGCTGCGTGGGCGCAGCGACAGCAGCCGCAGCGCCCGATCGACCGCCAGCCCGACTGCCGAGTCATCCATGAGCGCTGCAATGGCGTCGTCCGTCAGCACCTGCCCTTTGGACAACCGCGCTGCCTCATCGATCGGCAGGCTGAACGCATACGCCTCGTCGATGAAGACATTGACGCGGCGCTTGCTGCGCTTCTGAATTTCCAGCTTCGTGATGACGCCCATTCCCGACTAATTCGTTTCATCCATTGCCTGATAAAAAGGCATTTTCCAGCCCAGGGTGACACACCTGCACGCCGTGCAGGGGCAGTATCGCTCTTTATCCTGATGACGAACCGCCTTATGATACGTTATTATCACTGTTTTGAGCGGTTTGCACAAGCGGAATGCACATCCTGCGCGCATATCAAGAGGTCAGGTGAGTATGGCGGGTAAAGGGCGGGTGCTGGTGACCGGGGGCGGCACGCTGCTGGGCGATGCCATTGCCAGCGCACTGCTGGCGGAAGGGGCGGAGGTGGTGGTGTTCGTGCGCCCCGGCATGGAGGATCGCCTCGGCGCGCTGGCGAACCGGGTGCGCTGGTTCCCGGTCGATGTGTGGGACCCCGCCAGCATGAAGGGGCGGGCGCGCGGCTGTACCACCGCCATCCACACCGTCGGCGGGATGCGCGCCAACCCCCGTGAAGGGTTGACGTATCAGTGGCTTAATTTCATCTCGGCGCGCAACGTCGCCAATCTGTGCGTCAGCACCGGGGTCGGGCACATGGTGCTGCTCAGCGCGGCGCGCGCGCCCTGGATGCCTGGGCAGTACATCGCCGCCAAGCGCGAGGCGGAACTGTATATCGGGCGGGTGGGGCTGCGCGGCACGGTCATCCGAGCGCCGCTGGTCTATCGACGCGGGGCGCAGCGTCACCCGTTCTTCGCGCTGCTTTCGCTGCTGGGGCGCGTGCCGCCCTTCAGCCTGTTCGGGCTGAACCGCATTGCCCCGATGCCGCTGGATGTGCTGGTACGCGGGGTGGCGCGTATCGCGCTTGAGCCGCGCACCAGCGATCTGATCGCCTATGCGCCCGATCTGCGGCGGCGCAGCACGCGCGGTGAACTGCGCTATGGCTTTCCCACTGACAGTGAGGCGGAGGCGCTGCGCCAGCGGTCAGCCGCAGCGGGCAGCGCATCGCTCATTCCCCCGGACGAGAATATCCCGTTTGGCTGGACGCCGTAAAAACATCCTCCCTCAACCATAAGGCTGAGGGAGATCGTTCTTCTGATCGGGATGTGTCGCGTTACCCCCGCAGCAGACGCGGCAGTTCGTTCAGGCGCGGCGCTTTGCCCGCCAGCAGGATGCCGACGCGGAACACCCGCCCCGCCAGCCACATCACCCCGATCACGGCGATGACCAGCAGGACGATGCTGAGGATGATCTCCAGCGGCGGCACGCTGGTCAGCACCAGCCGCATGACCATCGACAGCGGCGCGCTGATCGGGATCAGGCTGGTGATCGTCGCCAGTGTGCCGTTCGGGTCGCTGGTGAAGGCGGTGATGAAGTAAAGCGGGAACACCGCCGGAATGGTGAAGAAGACGGCGTACTGCGGACCCTCGCGGATCGAGTTGGAGAGCGCCGCAACAATCGCGTACATCCCGGCGAAGAGCAGGTATGCCAGCAGGAAGAAAACCAGCACCAGTGGCAGGATCGTGATGTCCAGCCGGATGTTCGCCAGCGTCGCAATGATGCCCGCCGCCTGGCTGAATGCCTCGCCGCCGGCGATCGCCACCGTCGCAAACAGGATGAGCAGCCAGACGATCATCTGCGCCAAGCCGAGCAGCGACATCGCCAGAATTTTCGCTCCAAGCAGATCGGCAGGCTTGATCGAGGCGATCAGGATTTCCACCAGCCGCGTCTCTTTCTCTTCGATGACCGTCTGCATCAGGTAGCCATTGGTCAGGAACAGGCTGAGCATGAGCGCGATGGCGAACACATACACCACCAGAACGGCGCTGTTCTCGGTATCTTCGGCGCTGCCCGCGCCGACGCTGGTGAGCTGGGTATTGGTGATGGTGTAGCGCGCCGGGGTGATCAGCCGGGGCTGAACGCCTTCGGGCGCGCGCGCTGCCAGCGTCTCGACCAGCGTTGCTGTCAGCGGACGGCGGTTGATCTGCCCGATATTGATGCGTGGCAGCACCACCTGCACTGCGCCCGTCTCCAGATAGTCGGGCTGGATGACGTAGAAGGTCTGGATCGCGCCGGAGGCGAGTGCCGCTTCCGCCGCTTCCAGCGTCGGATACACCGTGAGCAGGTCGGCAAAGCGCGCCGGGATGACCACATCCAATCCCGCCAGATCGACCAGACCCGCCGCCGTCAGCGCCGAGTCGCCGCCGAGCGTCTCCTGTGCGCGCTGCGCTGCCTCCTGTGTATTGGGCGTGCTGCTGGCGAAGATCAGCTGATAGCCGAACGCACCCAGCACGAGCAGCAGCGGCAGGGCGAAACTGGTGAACCAGTAGCCGGTGCGCCGCCCATTCCGCACCAGTTCATAGCGAAAGACCGTCCAGAAATCACGGGTCATGTCGTCATGCTCCTTCCGAGGCGGTTTCGCCTGCCCGTGTGACCAGTGCCGCCGAAGCCGGGCGACGCACCAGCGAGACGAGCTGGCGTACAGTCAGCTTCTTGCCGTACATGAGCAGCGCCAGCCGGAAGATGCGCCCGCCCGCCCACAGCAGCACGATGTTGAAAAGGAGCAGCCCGCCGACGGCGATGACGTGATGGACGACGGGCACGGGTGCAAAGCTCATCCGCATGAGCATCGACGTGGGCGCGGTGAGTGGCACGAGCGAGAGCGCAGTCGCCAGTGTGCCATTCGGATCGGTGAGAAAAGCGAGCATGGCGAAGAACGGTGCAGCCAGCGGCAGAATGAACAGCCCGGCGTACTGGCGGCTCTCCTGATCCGTGCCCGTCACCACGCCGATGACCGCCATGCTGATGGCAAAGAAACTGTAGCCCAGCGCGAAATAGACCAGCGCCATGATCACCAGGTCGGGCGCGATGACGATGGCGCTCAGCACCTGCGACCCGCTGCTGCTGACGACCAGCGTGCCCACCCCGGCGATGACGATCCAGATGCCGATCTGCACCAAGCCGAGCAGCCCCAAGCCGATGATCTTGCCGCCCAGAAGCTGCATCGGCGTGACGGTGGTGATGAGAATTTCCATGATCCGGTTCGCCTTCTCCTCCACCACGCTGGACATCAGGTAGCCGCTGGTACTTTGGATGGCGATCATGAAGAAGACGACGAACATGATCGGGAACAGCACCAGCCCGATCACGGCGTCGAGCGGTACGACGCGCCCGGTATCGAGGAAGCGCAGTGACGGCGTGGAGGGATCGATCAGCCGCTCAAGCGCCGCTGGATCGAGATCGCGCCCCATGTTCTTCAGCAGGTAGTCATCGATCAGGTCGGTCAGTGCCGTTCCTGCCCCGCCGGAAGTGAACAGGCGCACCGCACCGCTGCTCAGGTAATCGGGCGGGATGATGAAATACGCGCCGATCACCCCATTTGCCAGCGCCTCTGCCGCGCTTTCGGGCGTCTGATAGGCGACGAAGAACATCTCCGGCGGGTCTTCAATCGTCAGCGTCGGGTCGTCGGTCGAGAAGAACCAGTCCGACTGGTTAACCACGCCGATGCGTGCGAAGCGGCTGGTGTCCGTCTCCGCCTGAAAGGTGACCAGGATGACCACGCCCATCAGGATGAGGGTGAACAGCGGACCGCCAATGGCGGCGAACAGGAACGATCGCTTGCGGACGTTGGAGAGGAATTCGTGCCGGGCTACCAGCCAGAAATTACGCATTATGCCACCGCCTTGCGATCGCGTACCACCTGCACGAAAATCTCGTTCAGGCTCGGCACGGCGAGGGCGAAACGGCGCACCTGCACATCGGGGCGCGCTGCCATTTCCGCCAGCAGCGCGTCGGGCGATGCGCCAGGCTTGAGGTACAGCACCACTTCACCGCGTGCATTTTCCGGCTCTTCGATGTGATCGACCGCGCTCAGCGCCGCCCAGTCGCCCACGCCCTCGACGCGCACTGCGGGCAGGGCATACTGCGCGCGCACCGCCTCGACCGTGCCGTACAGCGCCCGTTCGCCGCGCGCGATCATCAGCAGCCGCTCCGCCAGTTCTTCCACCTGGTGCATCTGATGGGTGGACATGATGACCGTCTTGCCGCGTTTGCGAAAATCGAGCAGCAGGTCCTTGATCACGATCGTGTTCACCGGGTCAAGCCCGCTGAACGGCTCGTCGATGATGATCAGGTCGGGGTCGTGCAGCACGGTGACGGCGAACTGTACCTTCTGCTGCATCCCCTTACTCAGTTCGCTCACCTTCTTTTTAGCATGTTCGGCAAGCTCCAGCCGTTCCAGCAGCGCCAGGGCGCGGGCGCGCGCGTCCGGGGTGCGCATCCCCTTGAGCGTGCCGAGGTAGACCATCATCTCCAGCACGGGCACGCCGCGATACAAGCCGCGTTCTTCCGGCAGATAGCCGATGCGATCTTTGCTGGCGTCGTTGAGGGGCGCGCCGAACACGGTGATGCGCCCACTGTCCGGCTTGAGGATGTCCAGAATCATGCGGATGCTGGTGCTTTTGCCCGCACCGTTCGGACCGAGCAGAGCGAAGATTTCGCCCATGTTCACCTCGAACGACAGATCGCGCACCGCCTGAAAATCGCCATAGCGCTTGTCGATCTGCTCCACACGCACAGCCGATGACTCAGCCATTGACCTTCTCCTCGCTGGATATACGCACATCTCACGATCATACATGAAGGGTATACGCATAACCATTGCAAAAAGTTTCGCAACGCATCGATGTGCAAATTGGGTGTATGATCAGGCGGATAAGCTAACGAACTCCCTTACAGAGAAGAAGGCACATCATGACAGAGAACAGCCACGCAGTGGTGATCGGCGCGAGCATGAGCGGGCTGCTGGCAGCGCGCGCGCTGAGCGGGCATTTCCGGCAGGTGACGATCGTGGAGCGCGACGCGCTGACGGATGAAGACGGGGCGCGCGCGGGCGTGCCGCAGGGTCGGCATGTTCATGCGCTGCTGGCGCGCGGCTACCGCACGCTGGAGACCTTTTTCCCAGGCATTGGCGAGGCGCTGGCAGCGCGCGGCGCGGTCGATTTTCGCTGGGGACTGGATATGCGCTATCTGTCCACCGCCGGATGGGTCAAGCATTTCGATATGGGCATCCGCAGCAAGCTGCTTTCGCGTCCGCTGCTGGAGGGGGAGGTGCGTCGTCGTGTGCTGGCGCTGCCAGGCGTGACGGCGCGGGCGCGCGTCGAGGTGGATGGGCTGGTGTTCGACGCCACCGGGACGCGCGTGACCGGCGTGCGCGTCACGCCGCGCGGCGGGGGCGCGCCCGAAACGATCGCCGCCGATCTGGTCATCGACGCCAGCGGACGGCGTTCCAAACTCCCTGAGTGGCTGAAGGATGCGGGGTTCGACGCACCGCATGAGCAGGCGGTGCTGTCCTACATGGGCTATGCCACCCGCCTGTACCGCAAGCCGACCGAACGCACCTATCCGCCGCTGCTGTTCATGGTGGCGCGCCCGGATGCCGGGCTGAAGCGTGGCGGGGCGATCTTCGAGATCGAAGGCGGCGTGTGGCAGGTGTCGTTGGGGGGCATGAACGGCGATTACCCGCCGACCGACCCGGACGGCTTCGTCGCCTTCGCCCACACGCTGGCATCGCCGGAACTGGCGGAATGGATCGCCGATGCCGAACCGATCAGCGACATACACGGCTACCGCGTCGATGGCAGCCGCTGGCGTCGCTATGACCGTCTGGCGCGCCACCCGGCGGGCATCCTGCCGATCGGCGACTCGATCTGCGGCTTCAACCCGCTTTACGGGCAGGGGATGACCGTCGCCGGGCTGGAGAGCGAGGCGCTCGATGCGCTGCTGACGCGCACCGCCCCGGCGGATGCGGGGTTCACTGCCGCGTACTATCGGGCTGTCACGCCCATCGTCGAGTCGGCGTGGCTGCTGGCGACCGGGGAAGACCTGCGCTTCGAGGGCACGACGGGCGAACGCCCAGGCGCAGCAGCGCGCCTCGCCCAGCGCTACATCGACCTGCTGCTGAAAAGCTCGATCAGCACCGACGAGACGGTCATCCGCGCTTTCATTCAGGTGGGCAACATGAGCGCGCCGCCCACGTCGCTGTTCCACCCGGCGATCGTCACGCGCGTGCTGCGGAACGCGCTGGTGATGGGACGGGGGGGATAAAGGCGCAGCCGTGATAGTGGGGTGGGCGGGTGCTGCCGCCCGCCATACCTCACAAAATGGGTGATGGACGCTGTGTAAAGCTGTGGGATAATGGCGTTTCGGGCTGATCGAATTGAGCTGCGATGTTGGATGCTTTAAGCGTTATTCAAACTGAAAATACGGCGCTTCAGGCGCGATTCGCTGATAAAATCAGGATAAATCCACGTCTGAGCCGCCAGCTCGTCAGTTTTCAGGCGAACAAATCCAAACCTGTCTACCGCTGGTTCAAATACAAAGAAGGTTTTTCAGAAAGCCTCGTTCACTATCTGGTGAATACGCTGGGCATCGAACGCGGGATGATCCTCGATCCGTTTGCTGGCACAGGGACGACGCTGTTTACCGCCAGCGCGTGCCAACTGGACAGCGTGGGCATCGAGCTGCTGCCGGTCGGCTGCGAAGTCATCGCCGTGCGACAACAGATCGTCGGGCGCGAAAGTGAGCTGCGCGACATTCTCAGGCGCTGGCGTACTGAACAGCCCTGGCAGGATCAGGCTGCGAGTTGGACGTACCCGCATTTGCGTATCACGGGTGGAGCCTTCCCGGATGCGACTCAGAACGCGCTCGAACGGTTCATGACAGCGACCGAGGTGGAAGAACCTGCTGCTGCACGACTGCTGCGGTTCGCTGCCATGTGTGTGCTGGAGGAGATCAGCTATACCCGCAAGGATGGACAGTATCTTCGCTGGGATTTTCGCTCGGCGCGGCGGCAGGGTGCGAAACCATTTAATAAAGGACACATCCTGACGTTCGACGAGGCGATCAGTGCGAAACTCGACGAGATCAGCGCTGATCTTGAGCCACATCACAGCATCATGCCGTTGTTTGCGGTGACTGAACAGCGTGGTGACATCCGGGTGATGCAAGGTTCGTGTCTCGATGTGCTGCCCACACTGCAAACCGCTTCGTTCGATGGATTGATCACCTCCCCGCCCTATGCAAACCGTTACGATTACACGCGCACCTATGCGCTTGAACTGGCGATGCTCGGCGTGGATGAACCGTACCTCCGCGCGCTGCGCCAGGCGATGGTATCCTGCACGGTGGAGAACAAAGAAAAACCGGGGCTTGAACAGGCATTTACGTCTGAGCGCTATCAGCGTGTGGTGTCTGCATTCGAAAACCAGCACGAATTGCAGCGCATTCTTGCATATCTTGAAGGGCAGCGTGCGGCGAAGGCACTGAACAATCCAGGCATACCCCGTATGGTGCGGAATTACTTCTTTGAACTGGCACTGGTCATCTTTGAATGCAGCCGCCTGCTCAAGCCAGGCGCGCCTTTCGTGATGGTCAACGACAATGTGCGTTATGGCGGCGCAACCATTCCGGTCGATCTCATCCTGTCAGATTTTGCAGAACAGGCGGGATTCGATGTCGAGGCGATTTGGGTGCTGCCGACCGGCAAAGGCAACAGCAGCCAGCAGATGGGTATACACGGGCGGCAAGAACTGCGAAAGTGCATCTATATCTGGCGGCGTCAGGCATAGCGATGACGAAGCGATCTAACCAGGCGAACATCGATGCGTGGACACTCGATCAGCTCGCCAAAAGCGCATTTTTTCACCGCAAGCTGCATGAGTGGAAACTGCTGGAAGTCGCAGCGCAGCTTGAAACAGTGCGCGGTGAGGATTTGGTCTGGACTGATCTGAATATTGCGGAACAGGCGTGGCAGGATTTGAGCATCAATACTGACACCGTGACGCTCATCTTCAGCGCCCAGTCGATCGTTGAAGATGGGGACGAGCGCGAAAAGTTTTTCAGCGCGATGGGGATTTAGAGTCTGTCTGCAAATGATCCTACCTCACCCCGTTTCGCTGCGCTCAACCGCCCCTCCCCATCGGAGAGGGGCAGGAAACCGCCAGGTTTCCGGGGTGAGGTTGGGGCGAACAGACGCCGAAAACAAGTTTGCAGACACACTCTGGCAATATTCAGGGGAGTTCAGTTGCGCATGACCCCATCGCGCTGTGCGCCCTGCCCGTTTCCCCACATCCTGCGGATGCAGCAGTGGGAACGGGCAGGACGCGCAATCAGCAATTACGGCGCGCCAGCCTGACCGAAGCTGTTCGCCAGCAGGGTGAAGTCGTTGAGATCGATCGCACCGTCGTTGTTGAAATCGACGCGCACATCGAAGTCATCGGCGCTTGACGCCTTGCCGAAGCCGGACGCCATGATCGAGAAGTCGTTGATATTGACCACGTTGTCGTTGTTGGCGTCGCCCATGCGCAGTGTGCCGAAGCTGACCGACGGCGATGCGGTCGAGACGGTCACATCGCGCGACTCCGCCAGCGCGCCGGGCGGCTTGATGCGGATGCTGTAGGTATTGCTCGTCGCAAACCCCGCCAGCGAGAATGCCGCGCTCGTGCTGGTGGTCACCGTTGCCGGGAAATTCATCACCCCGGTCGTCTGATGGGTGACGCGCAGCGGCATCGTGGCGACCAGCCTGGCGTTCGGGCTGGGGCGACCTGGGAAGGTCATCGAGGCGTTGAGCGTGGCGGCGCTGCCCCACACCGTCGAGGCGGTGGCGGTATTGTCGGCGGGGGTGGCGTCGGTCTGCACCATCGTGGCGCTGGCAGTGAACGTGCGCGCGCCCGCGCTGGCTCTGGTCGTGTTCAGCGTCACGCGGACGAAGCGCCCGGCGGTGGAGTTACCGTTCAGTGTGTTGATCGTGCAGCGGAAGAGCGTCGCCGTCTGGAAGGCACAGCTTGGCGCGGGCGAGACATTCCATCCCCACGACCCGCTGACAAAGCTGGAGCCGCTCTCTGCCGTCAGGTCGAAGGTGATGCTGGCGGCGTTCGCCCCGCCCATGTTCCGCAGGATGGCGATGTACTGCACCTGCTCACCCGTGCCGACCTGCGTGGCGTTCTGGGTGATCGACACGTTCAGGTCCGCCAGCGGAGTGGTGGCGGGGACGCTGATCGTGCCCGTGTTATTGCTCGTGCTGGTCTCTCGCTCGTTGGCGATGCTGACGGCGTCGGTTGAGCTCGCGCTGCTGTTGAGCGGGTGCAGCGTGATCTGCCGCTCAACGCTGACGCCTGGGATCAGACTGCCCAGCTCGCACACCGCCCCTTCCGTCGTGCCTGTACACCCTTCCGGGAGCATCGCGGTATTGACGCTGAGCGAACTGGAACCGCGCACCAGCAGGAAGGCATTCTGCGCGGTCGTGCCGCCTGCGTTCCGCACGCGCACAGTGGCGACCGACTTGCCCGTACTGTTCTGGATCGTCGGCACGGTCACCTGCAAATCGGGCGATGTGCCGAGGCTGCCCCGGAAGAGGGTGACGTTGTAGCCGGCGGTGCTTTGCGCCCCGACCGTGATCGAGAAATTGTTGACGAAATCGCGGTAGCGTTCGCCCGTCTCGAACACGCCAGGACCGGAACGCGACATGCCGTCGCTGATGGCGTTGATCTGCCAGGCGGGTTCATTGCGCGTGGTGTTGTAGTCGAACAGCACCACGCCGTTCATCGGGGCAGCGGCTTCATACTGACTGAGATCGCGCCGCCGCGCCTCCATGCTGATGTAATTCCCACCGGAGAGGGGGAAGATCGCGATGCCGTACCTGCCCGTGCCGACCGGTTCCGACACAGCATCGAGGGTGATGTTGAACGTGCCGTTGGTGTTCAGGGTGAACTGCTGCCCGCTGGTGTAATAGCCCAGCGAGCGTTTGTGCGGGGCGATCGTGTTCGTCGCCACGCAGCTGACCGCGCTCACCGTGACGCACGCCCCGCCGCTCATCACGTCGAACGCGCCGTCATACGGGTTGGAGTCGTTGTCGCTGTTGTTGGAGTGCGGCAGTCCGTAGGCGTGTCCCATCTCGTGATGATAGATGCCGATGTCCGCCCCGCCGTAATACGGCAGCCAAGTGCTGCGCCAGCATTGGGTCACGCTTTGCAGGGTGACGTATGTACACGACCCGCCCCAGTACGACCCGTCCAGTTCATTGTTGAAGAACATGTTGATGCCAGTGTAGCTGCTGTAGGTGTAGAAACTGGTGTGCGCGGCGGTGCAGTCATTGAACAGCGCGGTCAGATAGACATTCGGATTGCTGCTCAGGGCGAGGATTTGCGCGCGCGTGCGGGCGATCGTCCGCCAGGGTGAGGTGACGGCGGTGATCGTCACCTGACCGAGGGCGTTGTCGCGCCAGTAGTGATCGGCGTAGGGGAAGCTGTTGGCGAAGAAGCCCTGCACCTGAGAGGTGGTGAAGGGTTCGCTCGCATCCCCGCTGTAGCGGCACAGCAGATTCAGCCAGGTGTGACTGCCCGTCAGCGACGGAGCGTCAGCGCCGGGCGGGGTGGTGCTGAGCGGGCTGTTGAGCGGCGCGCTCAGGATGCTGATGGCGCTGGCGGTACGCGGTGCGTCCGCCGCGATGCCGTCCGCGCCGCTGAACACCGTCACCTCGGCGCGCACGCCCATCAGCGCGGTGATGCCGCCTGCCGCGCCCATCACTTCCGGCGGCACATCGAGCGAGATGCGCCGTCCGTCTGCCGTCGTCAGCGTGATCAGGATGACGGGGTCGGTCGGATGATCTCCATACGTCACGGACAGCACGCCGCTGAGCGTTTCCTGCTGTGCCTGTGCCGGGGCGAACCCCCCAAAACCCGCCAACGCCAGCGCGAACAGCGCCGCATTGATCCCGACGAACAGCGCTGCACGTATAATCGATTTCATCACTTCTTCCTTGACTCATGCGATACCGGCATTTCCATCATACAGCAAAATCGGAGTCAGGAAAAATAACGCCGGGCGCATCCTGTGATCTCAGGATGCGCCCGGCGCATGGCAGCAGCAGTGCGGCTCAGATGCGCTTACGCGCTTTCCTCAACCGTGCTGACGACCGAGTTGTCTCCACTGTACGGGTTGGGGACGTATTTGTCCGCCTCCCAGTCGTTGTGCCATTCCGTCCCGTTCACCAGATAACGGAACTGGAACTGCTGCCCTTTTTCCAGATTGAGGGTGACGGAGAAGCTGCCGTCCTTCTGCTTCTTCATCGGCGTGGTCGCTTCGTCCCATCCGTTGAAATCACCCACCAGGAAAACGGTCTCCGCCTGAACAGCGGCTGGAAGCGAAAAGGTCACTTTCACTTCCGGTTTTGACTTGAGGAACTGTTTCTTGAGCATTTGACATGCCCCCTTGTGAAATTTGCAGCGAACATCGTGTATTGTATGTGGGGCATACAAAATGAGTCAACCGTTGTTTTAACCAACGTTTGACCCTTTCGCTTAACATTTCTGGTGCAAAAATCGCAAAGGAAACGCCGCGAAAATGCACGGAATTTCCTTTGCGATTCATCGTTTGTGATGCGTTTCGATCGGTGCAGCGCGGCGGTCAGATGCCGGATGCCGTCACGCCGTATTCACCGCTGCTGTGGACGTAGACCTGCACATCGACCGCGCCCATCGCGCTCATATTGCCGCCATGTGTCCAGCCGTACAGCCAGCGCGCATCGCTGACCGTCAGGTTGACGCAGCCCCGGCTCTGGCGATAGCCGAACAGGTCATGCCAGTAGGTTCCGTGCAGGCTGATGTCGCCGTCGAAGTACATCACCCAGGGCACGCTTTCGACCGAATAGGCGGTGGGGGCGCCGGCTGCCCCGCTCATGCGGTCGGCGGGCAGGCTCGCCCAGATCGAGAACAGCCCTTCGCGCGTGGTGGTATTGGGCAGCCCGGTCGAGATGAGCGTGGCGAACACGGGCGTATCGCCCTCATAGGCGATGAGCGTCTGCTCGTAGAGATCGACCGCGATCCAGCGGGCATCCGGCGCGACGCCCTCCGGGCGTTCGATGCGGAAGAATTTGGCGACGAAGCGCTGTTCCACCCACTGGTTGGGACCGATCATGTACCAGCGCCAGCCATTCTCATCGCGCGCGGTCGAAAAGACATTGACCACCTCATAGCGGTTGATGAAGCGCCCGTTGCTCGATGAGCGCGGACCGCCTGGGTAGAGCGAGACGAAAATCCGGCTCAGGTCGAGGATGACGGCGAACGGGTGGTCGAGTGCGCCCTCTTCCAGCTCGAAACCCGTGAAATAGGACGGCTGCGAGTAGGTGGTGGCGGAACGCTGAATCCAGCTTCCATCGGCGATCCGCAGCCATCCCTCAACGCTGGTGTCTGTGCCGCGCACGGTATTGAAGCCTGGCGGGATCGCCCCGATCACGTTGCCGCCCGGCGCATCGAAACGCGGCGTCCCCTCGCGCGAGACGCGCCAGAAGTTGTAGGTGCTGAGCGTGAAGCGATCCTGCGGGGCGCGCGTCAGCCCTGGTGGGCTAGGATGCGCTGCGATCATCGCCGCACAGTCGGCGGGCAGCGGGTCGCCCGTCTGGTGGGCATAGCACACCGTCGGGTCGAAGGGGGGCGCATCCTGAGCAGCGACGGGCAGCGCGAAGGCGATCAGCAGCAGAAACAGGGTGAAACGAACGATCATCAGGGAAAATCCTCTCATCTTCAATCGGTCACGCCTGGGTCAGGCATCGCGCGCGCAGCGGAAGCCGATGTCCGGCGTTTCGGTGATGGGCGGGCGCACGCCGCGCGCCGAAGCGCGGGCGAGGTCGCCGTTGTAGTTCCACGCGCCGCCCCGGATCACGCGGGAGATGCCCGCCTGACCGAAGGCTTCGCGCCCGTCATCCGGGTTGTAGGGATAGGGCATGAACAGGCTGTTCGTCCATTCGAACACGTTGCCCGCCTGGTCGTGCGTGCCCACCCACGAGACGCCGCGCTCGCGCCCGCCGATCGGCTGCGGATGCCCGCCCGCGCCCAGCGCGACGACAGCGGTCCCGGCGGTGAACACATCTCCCCAGGGGTAGATCAGCGACGCGATGCCGCGCGCGGCGTATTCCCACTCTGCCTCAGTGGGCAGGCGCGCCCCGCGCAGTGCGCAGAAGTCATATGCCTCGAACCACGTCACCCGTTCGCGCGGCAGGTCATCGCCCACGCCTGCAAAGGCGGCGGAACGTCCGGCTGCCCCGCCGAACGCGGCGAACTGGGCGTGCGTCACTTCGTAGACATCGATCCAGAAATCGGCGCTGAAGCAGATTTCATGGGCGGGCTGTTCGTTGGGCGCGCCGGAGTCACTGCCCATGATGAAACAGCCAGCGGGTACACGTGCCATCAGTACACCGTCGAATGCGGCGATCTCAGGAGTCCAGGTGGCGTCGGCGGTCGGTTCGGGATTCTGCGCTGACCCGATCTGTGCGGCGGTCAGCAGGCAGAGCAGGATGAGGAAGAAGCGAAAGGGCTTCGTGGAAAAGACCAATGGTCACGCTCCATGCACAACAACACGTTCAGATGTTCACCCCATGACCGTGCCATGCGGCGGGTGTGCCCTGAATCTATGGAGTCGCAGGGCATATCGTCAATCCGCGCTTGCCCTACGATCAGCCGCGCAGCACATCCAGCACCATGCCGCTGTACAGCACGATCTGGCGGCGCAGCAGCACCTCCGCGCCATCCAGATCGCGGGCGTCGATGCGTTCGCACAGCGCCTCGTGACCGGCGATCAGCGGGTCGAGTTCGCGCGGCGGCAGGCGGACGCGCATCCGGCGCATCGCCTCCAGCAGGCGGGCGTGATTGTGCAGCCGTTCCAGCAGTTCCCCGGTCAGCGGATGTTCGGCGGCGGCGATGCGCGCCAGCGTCAGATGCACCTCAAACAGCATCGACAAACCCAAGCCCGTCTTGTTGTCCTGTGAAGCGCGCCTGGCTGCGCGGACATGCGCGTGAAGCTGGTCGCGCGCTGCCTTCTTCAGCCCGGCGAACACCCAGCGCAGCGCCTGCGACTCGATCGCCGCCAGCAGCGCAAAGACCTCTTCCGCCTGTGCCGCTGTAAACGTCCGCACCATCGCCCCCCGGCGCGGCTGGCTGACCACCCACCCTTCCCGCTCCAGCAGGCGTAGCGCTTCACGCACGGTCGCCTGGCTGACGGCATACACGCCCATCAGCCGCAGCTCGACCAGCCGTTCCCCTGGGTAATATTCGCCGTTGATGATGGCGGCGCGCAGCGCATCCGCCACCCCCTGCGCGCGTCCGCTCATGGCATCCAGCGTGGGGCATGACCGCCGCTGCGGGTGATCTGGCGCGGCGCTGTGCCATCCAGCCGCAGCAGATACACCTCATCGCGCCCGGTCACATCGCTGGCGAACACCAGCCGTTCCATATCGCGGTGCGCTTCCGCCCCGCTCTCATAGCCCGCGCCGTCATACAATGCGCGCTGATTTCTGCCGTCCGCGTTCATCCGCACGATGGCGCTGTAGCCGTTGCCTTCCACCAGCGCGATGATCTCACCGCTGCTGGTGTAGGAGGCATTCCAGCGTTTGCCCACCGACCCGCCCAGGGTGATCAGCGCGCCGGTGCGGGTATCGAGCCGCCGCAGCACCCACGTCGCCGCATCGTCTGACCGCCCGCTGGTGAACAGCACATAGCGTCCGTCGGGGCTGTAACGGGGAAAAAGGGCGTGCTGCTCATCGCGGTGCAGGCTGGTGGTCTCGCTGCCATCGGGACGGGCGCGGTAGAGCGCGTGGATGCCATCCCCAGCGACATCGGAGGTGAAGACGAGCCATTCGCCATCCGGCGACCAGGCGGGGTGGCGGTCGCTGACGGCATTGCTGGTCACCCGCCGCACGTTCGACCCATCGGCGTTCATGACGTAAATGTCGAAATCGCCGTCCTGATCCGACTGAAAGGCGATCAGCCGACCATCCGGCGACGGCGCGGGGTACATGACGTTGGCGGGGATATTGGTCAGGCGCGTCTCGTCCAGCGTGTCGAGGTCGAGCAGATACAGGTCGAACGACCCGTCGCGTTCGGCGGCGAAGACGATGCGTTCCCCCCGCGCGGCGGACGGGGTATTGGTCGCCAGCGCGCCGGCGATGGCGGTCGGCGTGGCGGTCGGCGCAGGGAGGGGGACGGCGGCGGGCAGGTTGAGCAGCACGAACGCCGCGCCCGCCAGCAGCAGCAGCAGCAGGCAGCCGATTCCCGCGCCGAACAGCGCGCCCGTCACCGGCGGGATGGCAGCGCGCGGGCGTGCCGGGCTGAATGCCGAGGCAGGCGTGAACACGGGCGGGGGCGCGGGGGGCAGCGTGGGTGAACCGCCTGTTGGGGCAGGCTGCACAGGCTGCGCCGGAAGCGACGCCGCCTGTGTGGTGGAGATGTTGGCGAGGGCGGGGTTGGGCAGGGTGTCGAGCAGCGGATCAGGGGTGGGCGCGTTCAGTCCCGCCGCTGCCGCCAGCGCATCGGCAAGGGCGAGCGCGTTCGGGTAGCGATCATCGGGATTTTTGCTCATCGCTTTGAGGATGACCGCTTCGACGGCAGCGGGCAGGGCGGCGTTGATGGCGCGCGGATGAGGCGGCGGCTGCGTCACCTGAGCGACGGCGATGCTGTACGGGGTGTCGCCGTCAAACGGGCGCGTCCCGGTCGCCATCTCGAACAGGGTGATGCCGAGCGCGTAGATGTCGCTGCGCGAGTCCAGCGGCTTGCCCTGCGCCTGTTCGGGACTCATATAGGACGGTGTGCCGATCACGCCCTGGAGCGTCAGCCCGCGCCCCCCGTCGTTCATCAGCAGGGCGATGCCAAAGTCAGTCAGGTAAGCGCCGCCGTCGTCATCGAGCAGGATGTTCGACGGCTTGAGATCGCGGTGCAGCACGCCCTTGCTGTGTGCATAATCGAGTGCCGGGGCGATCTGGGTGATGTAGTTGACGACCAGCGGCAGGGGCAGCCGGCGCTGCTGGCGGATCAGGTCGTCGATCGAGCCGTCGTCCATGTAGCGCATGACGATGTAGGGCTGTCCCTCGTATTCGCCGTAATCATGCACCGGGACGATGTTGCGGTGTTCAAGCTGGGCGACGATCCGCACCTCGCGCTCGAAGCGCTGCATGTACGTCTCGTCCTGAACGAACTGGCGCGGCAGGATTTTGATGGCGACCGGGCGATTCATCGAAATCTGATGCGCGCGATAAACGACTGCCATCCCGCCGCGCCCGACGACGGAAATGATCTCGCACCCGCCCACGCGCTTGCCGATCAGGTCTTGTGCCATGTACCCCTGCTTTTGTCCCCGCCTGTACCGCGCCAATTATATGCACGCAGGGGCACATGGACAAATACGCGCTTTGCCTGATCCCCCAACCCGCCCATGCGCTGGCGGTGCGGCGTGTTACAATGGCGACAGTTCGTCCGCAGCATTCTGTCGAAGGAAGCCCACCGATCATGCCCGACCCCGCCCTCTCCCCTTTGGAAGCGATCGCCGCCGAAGTGCGCGTCTGCACACTGTGCCGCCTGCACGCCGGGCGCACGCGGGCTGTGCCCGGAGCCGGGTCGCCGAATGCCGAAATCCTGTTCATCGGGGAGGGACCTGGCTACAACGAGGACAAACAGGGCGTGCCGTTCGTCGGCAGATCGGGCGATCTGCTCGTCTCGCTGCTCAGGGGGATCGGGCTGACGCGCGCCGATGTGTTCATCGCCAATGTCGTCAAATGCCGCCCGCCGGAAAACCGCGATCCGCTGCCGGACGAGATCGCCACCTGCACGCCCTATCTCGACCGTCAGGAAGCCGCGCTCGACCCGCTGGTGATCGTCACGCTCGGTCGTTTCAGCATGGGGCGCTACTTCCCGAAGGCGTCGATCAGCAAAATTCACGGGCAGCCGCGCCTTGACGAGCGCCGCGCCTATCTGCCGCTCTATCACCCGGCGGCGGTGCTTCGCAACCCAGCGCTCGTGCCGGAAATGCAGGCAGATTTCGCGCGCATCCCGGCGCTGGTCGAACAGGCGCGCGCGCTGCGTGCTGCCCAGCCTCCCGTCATCGCCCCGCCGCCCGTCGCTGACCCGGAGCCGGCGCGCGATGATGAGGACGACGCGCCGCTCACCCAGCTTTCGCTCTTCTGAAGCCCCTTCACGCATCGGGACGCCTCCCGCTTTCTCCCTCAGCCGCGCGCACGGCAAAGGATGGATCACATGTACCTGTCTCTGGTTTTTCACAATCATCAGCCCGTCGGCAATTTCGAGAATGTGTTCGCCGAGGGATATGAGAAGGCGTATCTGCCGCTGGTGCAGCTTCTCGAACGGCATCCCACCGTCCACGCCGCGATGCACTTCACCGGTCCGCTGCGCGACTGGCTGATCGCCAACCAGCCGCAGTACATGACGCGCGTGCGCGCGCTGGCGGCGCGCGGGCAGCTTGAACTGCTGGGCGGGGGGTATTACGAGCCGATCCTGGTCATGCTCTCCGACGAGGACAAGATCGGGCAGATGACCCTGCTCAGCGAGGCGGTCGAGGCGGATTTCGGCGCGCGCCCCGTCGGGATGTGGCTGGCGGAGCGCATCTGGGAGCCGTCGCTGGCGCGCCCGATCCACGCCGCCGGGCTGCGCTATGCCATCGTCGATGACACCCATTTCAATTTCGCCGGGTTCGATGACGCCGACCTGCTGGGCTACTACGTGACCGAGGAACAGGGGGCACCGCTGGCGCTGTTTCCGTCGTCGAAGGATATGCGCTACCTGTTCCCCTGGCGTCCGGTCGAGGAGGTGATCGGCTGGCTGCGCGCTCAGGACGAGCGCGCCCGCCTGGATGTGACCGCGCCGCCGCCGCTGGCACTGATGGGCGACGACGGCGAAAAGTTTGGCATGTGGCAGGGCACATGGGAACACTGCTGGACGAGCGGTTACATGGATCGCTTCTTCGAGGCGCTGGAGCGCAGCAGCGCCTGGCTGCACACGATCACGCCGTCGGAATATCTGCGCCAGTTCCCGGCGCGCGGGCGCGCCTACCTGCCCACCGCCAGCTATCTGGAGATGACCGAGTGGGCGCTGCCCGCGCCGCGCATGAGCGAGATCACCCGCCTGCGCCGCGACATGGAGCGCGAGATCGACAGCAAACAGTTCAGCGACCCAGGTCGTGCGGACTATCTGCGCCGCCTGCTGCGGAACATGCGCGGCGGCTTCTGGCGCGGCTTCCTCGTCAAATACCCTGAAGTCAACCAGATGCAGAAACGCGCCGCCTACACCAGCCGCCGTGTCCACGCCCTTCCCGATAACGGCATCCGGCGTGAGGCGCTCAAACGGCTGTGGGCTGCCCAGTGCAACTGCGCCTACTGGCACGGCGTGTTCGGCGGCATCTACCTCTTCCACATCCGCGCCGCCAACTACGCCAACATCCTGGAGGCGGAGGCGCTCATCGCCGGGGACAAGCTGCGCGTCGAACAGGTCGATTTCGACCTCGACAGCCGGGATGAAGTGGTCATCAGCGGCAGCCCGTTCGCGCTCATCCTCGCCCCGGCAGCAGGCGGATCGCTCATCGAATGGGACGACCTGCCCAGCCGCGCCAACCTGCTCAACATCCTCTCCCGTCGGCATGAGGGCTATCACGACGCCCTGCGCGAAGCCGCCGGGCGCGGCGATGTCATCACCCCGGCGGACGGGCGCTGGGGCGCGCCGGAAAATGTGCATACCCAGACGGTGCGCGCCAAACGACTCGGTCTGGAAGGGCAGCTCATCGCCGACTGGCATCGGCGCGCATCGTTCATCGACCATTTCCTGGGCGCGAACGTCACCCCGGACGCCTTCGCCCGCGCCGCCTATGACGAGGCGGGCGATTTCGTGCTGGGCGTGTACAGCGCTGACGTGCAGGCGAACGGCGGTGAGCGGGTGACTGTGACGCTGGCGCGCGATGGGCGTGTGTGGGTAGACGGGGTGCATCAGCCGATCCGGGTGGAGAAGCGCTTCACGCTGGTGGCGGGCGAACGCACCTTCACCGTCGAGTACACGCTCACCAGCCAGACGGATCGCCCGGTGACGCTGCGCTTCGGCGTCGAGACGGTGTACGGCTTGGAAGGGGGAGACAGCGAGTCCTGCTTCATCGCCCTGCCCAGCGGAGAGGTGAGCGGTCTGGGGCAGGCGCGCGCCTCACAGGGGGTGAGCCACTATCGAGTGGGCACGCACATCCGCCACATCGAGATCGTCACCGAGTCGGTGCAGATGGGCGCGCTGTGGCGCTTCCCGCTCGCGCCCGTGTCGATGAGTGATGGCGGCTATGAGCAGGTGTATCAGGGGACAGTGTGTCTGCACGTGTTCACGGTCATGCTGTCGCCTGGGGCGTCGTGGCGCAACACCTTCCGCGTGCGGGTCAGCGATCTGCCGTGAGGGGGGAGAGAGGGTGACCCTGCAGCGAGTAAGTCGAGGTTCGGGGCGTATCTGCACAGGGAACCTCACCCCGTTTCGCTGCGCTCAACCACCCCTCTCCATCGGAGAGGGGCAGGAAACCGTGAGGTTTCCGGGGTGAGGTTGGTGCGAACAGCCACCGAAGCGGTTTTGCAGACACATTCCGGCAATTAAGCGCGGGGGGTGTGATCAGCAGAGGGCGACCCACCGGCTCACCCCTACGAGCCGCCTGAACCGTTGTTGTTTTCGCCGCTCAGGAAATCCATCATGCGATCGAAGAAACCCTTGCCGCGCTGCGGCTGGACTTCCTTGCCCATCGTGCGCGCCAGCTTTTCGAACAGCAGGCGCTGCTCGTCGGTCAGTTTGGTCGGCACTTCCACGCTCACGTAGACCAGCTGGTCGCCGCGCCCGGAGTTGCTGCCGTCGCTTCGCAGCCGGGGGATGCCTTTGCCCCGCAGCCGGAACTGCCTGCCGCTTTGCGTGCCAGGGGGGATGACCAGCTCAACATCGCCCTCGACCGTCGGGATGACGATCCTGTCGCCCAGCGCCGCCTGCGCCACGTTCAGCGAGATGTCCAGCACGATGTCGTATTCATGCCGCTTGAAGAACTCATGCTGCTGCACGCGCACCACGACGAACAGGTTGCCCTGCGGTGCGCCGCGCTCGCCCATGTCGCCTTCACCGCGCACCTGAATTTGTAGCCCTTCAGAGACGCCTGCCGGAATCTGCACATCGAGGCTGACGCGCCGCCGCATCCGCCCCGCGCCCTTGCAGGTGGTGCAGGGGGAGGGGATCGTCTCACCGCGTCCGTTGCAGCGTGGGCACGTCGCCACCTGCACCATCGGACCGAGGAAGGTCTGCTGCACCTGGCGCACCTCGCCGCTGCCCGCGCACTGCACGCACTTGACGGGCTGCGTGCCAGGCTCCGCGCCGACGCCGCCGCACGTCTCGCACACCTCCAGCCGCTCGAACTCGACCGTGCGTGTGACGCCGAAGACCGCTTCCTCGAAGGTGATCGTCGCTTCAACACGGCGATCCTGTCCTGGTCGCGGACCGCGACGGCGTGACTGGCGGGTGGCTGTGCCGAAATTATTGAAGAATTCCTCGAAGATTTCCTCAAAGCCGCCGAATCCCGGTCCGCCCGCGCCGCCCATGCCAGGGTTGACGCCGGCATGACCGTGACGGTCATAGCGGGCGCGCTTCTCGTCATCGCTCAGCACTTCGTATGCTTCGGCGATCTCTTTGAAGCGCTCTTCCGCGTCGGGGCTTTTGTTCACATCGGGGTGCAGCTCGCGCGCCATCCGCCGATATGCCTTCTTCACCTCGTCTTTGTCTGCACTGCGCCCCACGCCCAGAATTTCGTAGTAGTCTCGCGCCATAGCCTGCCCTGGTTCGCTCTCTGCGTGCCGATGAAAAAGACCCCCACCTCCATGCGGAGGCGAGGGCGATCGATCGGGATGACGCGGTTATGCCTCGGTGAACTCGGCGTCCACCACGTCTTCGCCGCGTTTCTTCGGGTCGGCTGCGCCATTCGCGCCATTGGCGGCTGCGCCGTCGCTGCCGGGCACGCCTGCTGCGCCTGCCTGCTCGTACATGCGCCCGCCGAGGGTCTGGATGTGCTGGTTGAGCGCCTCGGTCGCGGCGCGAATCTTCGCCACGTCGCCGCCGTTCTGGGCAGCACGCACCGCGTCGATCTGCTCGGTGGTCTGCTTCTTCGCATCTTCCGGCAGCTTGTCGCCGTAGTCACGGATGAACTTTTCCGCCGTGAAGATGGCGCTCTCCGCCAGATTATTGGCTTCAGCGGCTTCGCGGCGCTTGGCGTCTTCGGCAGCGTGCGACTCGGCTTCCTTGACCATGCGCTGAATCTCGTTCTCGCTCAGCCCGCTGCTGGCGGTGATGGTGATCTTCTGTTCGCGCCCGGTCGCCTTGTCCTTCGCGCTCACGCTCAGGATGCCGTTGGCGTCGATGTCGAAAGTCACTTCGATCTGCGGCATACCGCGCGGGGCGGGCGGGATGCCGTCGAGGATGAAGCGCCCCAGCGACTTGTTGTCCGCCGCCATCGGGCGTTCGCCCTGCACGACGTGGATTTCCACCTGCGTCTGGCTGTCGGCGGCGGTCGAGTAGACCTGGCTCTTGCGGGTCGGGATGGTGGTATTGCGCTCGATCATCGGGGTCGCCACGCCACCCAGCGTCTCCACGCCCAGGGTGAGCGGGGTCACGTCGAGCAGCAGGATGTCCTTGACGTCGCCCTGAAGCACGCCGCCCTGAATGGCAGCGCCCAGCGCCACGACTTCATCCGGGTTGACGCCCTTGCTCGGCTCTTTGCCGAAGAACGCCTTGACCGCTTCGACGACGGCGGGCATACGGGTCATGCCGCCGACGAGGATGACGGTATCGATGTCCTTCACGTCCAGACCCGCATCCTTGAGCGCCTGGCGGCACGGGGCGATGCTGCGCTCGATCAGGCTGGCGGTCATGCGCTCAAGCTGGGCGCGCGTCAGGCTCATGTTCAGGTGCTTGGGACCCGACGCATCGGCGGTGATGAAGGGCAGGTTGATCTCGGCGTTGAGCGTGCTGGAGAGTTCGATCTTCGCCTTCTCCGCCGCTTCCTTGAGGCGCTGGAGCGCCTGCGGGTCGCCGCGCAGATCGATGCCCTGATCCTTCTTGAATTCATCGGCGATCCAGTTGATGATCACCTGGTCGAAGTCGTCGCCGCCGAGGTAGGTGTCGCCGTTGGTGCTGCGGACTTCAAACACGCCATCGCCCACTTCGAGGATCGACACGTCGAACGTGCCGCCGCCGAGGTCGTACACGGCGATGATGCCGTTCCTGCGTTCGCCCAGCCCGTAGGCGAGGCTGGAAGCGGTCGGTTCGTTGATGATACGCAGCACCTCCAGCCCGGCGATGCGCCCGGCGTCTTTGGTGGCGTTGCGCTGCGCGTCGTTGAAGTAGGCGGGCACGGTGATGACCGCCTGATCGACCGTCTCACCGAGGTAAGCCTCCGCATCCGCCTTGATCTTCTGGAGGATCATGGCGCTGATCTCCGGCGGGCTGTAGTCACGCCCGCCCATGTGGACGCGCGCGTCGCCGTTCGGCGCAGCCGTCACGCGGTACGGGACGAACTTGAGCGCGCGCTGCACTTCCGGGTCTTCAAATTTGCGCCCCATGAAGCGCTTGACCGAGAAGATGGTGTTGGCGGGGTTGATGACCGCCTGATTGCGGGCGACTTTGCCGATCAGCCGCTCGTTGGTCTTCGGGTTGGTCGCCACGACGGAGGGGATGAGATTGCCGCCCTCCGACGACGGGATGACCTTCGGCTTGCCGCCTTCCATGACCGCCACGACCGAGTTGGTCGTCCCCAGGTCGATACCGATAATGCGTCCCATTGTGGTCGCTCTCCTGTCTGTGTGTGTCGTTCGTTACAAATCGTCAGTACGTGATTGTGAATGCCAGGTTGCGTTTCAGCGGGCGACGCGCACCAGCGCCGGGCGCAGCACGCGATCGCCGACGAGATAGCCCTTCTGCATGGTCGCTGTCACCGTGCCGGATTCGACATCCGGGGCGTCGTCTGTGCCGATCGCCTCGTGTCTGCCTGGGTCGAACGGCTGCCCGGTCGGGTCGATGATCGTGACGCCGCCCTCTTCCAGCACCTTGTAGAACTTCCGCAGGATCATGCCGACGCCGTTCGCCCAGGGGTTGTCCTGAAGTTCGGCGGGCATGGTCGCCATCGCGCGCTCGAAGTCGTCCAGCACGGGCAGCACCGCCTTGAACGCATTGCCTGTGGCAGTGGTTTGGCTGGCTTTGAGTTCGCGCTCCGCCCGTTTCTGATAGTTGGCGAATTCAGCACGCTCGCGCTGCCACCCCTCGCGGTATTTCTGCACCTCTGCCTGAAGCGCAGCGACCTCAGGGGCGATGGCGACTTCCGCAGTGGGGGTGTCATCCCCGGCGGCGTCGGCGGGCGGGGCGGTTTCCTGGATATGCGGGTCTGGGTGAGTCACACGGCGGCTCCTTCTGAACATGTGGGTATGCACCTCGCTTCGCGCCCATCCTGGGCGGAGGCGCGGTGGCTCTGTGATGGGCGGCAGATGACTGCCGCTGGCGTTCGGACAATACGCCCATCAGGATAGCAGTGGAATCATAGAATCCCGTTAACGCTGTGCTAGAAGGTGCGCATATGTGGGGGGCAGGGCGCGCACAGATTGTGTGTGCTGAAGGGAAGGCAAACGAACGGGGACATGCTGCTGCACGCCCCCGTCAGAGTCGCGCTTCAGGGAGGTTCAGAAGAAGAGCTTCGCCAGTTTCAGCACGCCCTGGCTCCAGGGGACGCGGTGTGAGACGCCGCTCTGCCCCTCGAAGGTGTGCAGATTGTCGATGTACCACTGGTAATTGCGGATGAGCGCCTGCTTGTTGGAGTATTTCGGCGCATAGCCCAGCATCCGCTCCGCCTTTTCGATGCTCACGAACGAGTCTTTGCTCGCTGTCTCATACACCCAGGCGTAGAGCGGCGAGAGTTTGAGCGCCTCCAGCACGCGCAGCGCCCAGATGAGCGGTGCGGCGGGGAAGGGGACGATCTTCTTCCCTTTCCCGGCGTAGTCCAGCACTGCCTGATAATCCTCGCGCATGGTGGTGAACTCTTTGGCGCCGATGTTGAACGTCTCGTTGACCTGCTCGACAGGCAGGGTGAGCGTCAGCCAGATGGCGTCGCACAGATCATCCACATCCAGCAGTTGATAGCGATTTTTACCGCTGCCGATCATCGGGAAGCCGCGCCCGTCCTTCGCCCAGTCGTAGAACAGGGCGAACACGCCCAGCCGTTCCGGTCCGATGAAGGATTTGGGGCGCAGGATAGGCACGCACATGCCCGCCCGACGGAACTTCAGGCATTCTTCCTCCGCCTGAATTTTGGCGCGCCCATACGGTCCGACGCCGATCAGCCGGTCTTCCTCATACAGCGGATGGTGATCGGGCACGCCGTAGACGGCGGTCGAGGAGATGTGGACGAAGCGCGTCACGCCGTGCGCCTGTGCCACTTCCAGCAGGGTGCGTGTGCCTTCCACATCGGTGGTGAAGATGTCCTGTTCGCTGTAGAGGGGCAGCGCCGCCGCCGTGTGGACGACCATATCGACGCCCTGCATGGCGCGGTTGACCGCTTCGCGGTCGCGGATGTCGCCCGTGATCTCGGTGATCTGGTCGCGTTCGGGGTAGGTGAATGGCGCGATGTCCAGCGACACGACCTTGCAGCCGCGCGCCAGCAGATGACGCGCCAGGTTGATCCCCAGAAAGCCCGCGCCGCCCGTGATCAGGACGGTGTTCGGTGTGGTGGTGGTGGTCATAGCATCCTGTGTCAGATTTTTCGATCGGTCAAAGAACGTGCAAAACGCCGATCAGTGTAGAACATGCACCGTGCTGGTACAATGGCGCATCGTTTTTTTTTGCAGCCTGTGTGAGAACCGCCTATGCCCGATCTGAAGACCCGTCTGCGCGAATCGCCCATCCGCCCGCTCTACCTGTGGCTGGCGAACCGCTGGCGCGGGCTGCGCCGCCTGTTCGCCTACCCGGAAACCGCCCGCGTCGGCGTCGTCGATTACGATGTCTACTGGGACAACAAGGCGCAGACCGGGCTGGGGCATCTGTCGGAGTGGCGTCTGCGCCGCGCCGAGACGTTCGCCCGCGTGCTGCACCCAGGCGACCGCGTCCTTGACCTCGGCGTGGGCGACGGCGCGCTGCTCAAATGGCTGATCGAGGCGCGCGGCATCGTCGGCGTCGGCTTGGATGTGTCGCCCAAAGCGGTGGCGTTCTGCCTGGCGAACGGTCTGGATGTGCGGCTGGCGGACGTCAACCAGCCCGTCGCGGTGTATATGCGCGACCTGTTCGGCGAAGGCGAAGCGGCACAGTTCGATTACGTGATCTGCTCGGAGATCATCGAACACCTGCCCGACCCGGAGTCGCTGCTGCGCGATCTCGCCCCCTTCACCCGGCGCGCCTTCCTCATCTCCATCCCCAACACCGGTTTTCATCAGCACCGTCTGCGCCTGCTGCTGGGCAGGTTCCCGCTCCAGTGGGTGGTCACGCCTGGCGAACACCTGCGCTTCTGGACGCGCGCCGATTTTCACTGGTGGGCGCGGCAGATCGGTTTTCCGGTGCGGCGCGAATTCCCCTATCAGGGGACGCCCGTCCTCAAAGACCTGCTGCCAGGCTTGTTCGCCGCCGCCTTCGTTTACGAACTTTCTGTGAAAGAAAACGAAAAAGTGTAAAATTCACAAGGATCGATCGCAGGAAATCGATCTATAATGACGATCAGACATTCCAGAACTGTTACAAAAGTCGTCCACGATCGGGTATAGAGACTGACCACCGTGTATGCAGATGATCCGGGAGCTACCCCGCGCGAAATCATTGAAACGTTTCGCAGCGCCTACAAGCTGGTCAATGCCTGCGACCCAGTGATCGTGTATCGAGGCAATCAGTGGTTCATCGTCAATGGCGAAGCCGTCCACCGGGCGATGGTCATCCGGGAGATCGCCAGGCTGCGCGGGCTGGCGCAGAAGCAGACGATGAAACAGACGGATAAGTCGATCCTCACCCGTCTGATCGCCAAACTGCGCGGGATGTGAGCGCGCTCAGCCGTTGACGCGCGCCAGGATGAAGCCGTCGTACCCCTTGCTGCCGACGGTTTGCAGGGCGGTGGCGGTGATGCGCGTCTCGCTGGACAACCGACGGATGAGGCGCTGCACGCCCTGCACGCGCGTGTCTTCGCTGTGCCCATCGATGATCGCGCCATCGCGCACCACGTTGTCGATGACGATGAGGCTGCCGGGGCGGGTCATGGTCAGCGCCCAGTCGAAATACTCGGCATTGTTCTCTTTGTCAGCATCGATGAACACGAAATCGAACGGCGGCAGCCCTTCGGTGGTCAGGCGGGGCAGCAAATCGAGCGCTGCGCCGATCCGCACCTGTACCCGCTCTGCCAGCCCCGCCCGCGCGATGTTGCCGCGCGCCACCTGGGCGTGTTTCGGGTCGATCTCCAGCGAGATGAGCGCTCCGTCCGGCGGCAGCGCACGCCCCAGCCAGATGGTGCTGTAGCCGCCCAGCGTGCCCACCTCCAGAATGTGACGCGCGTCGCACGCCAGCGCCAGCAGATGCAGCAGCTTGCCCTGGTTGGGCGCGACGTTGATCGCCGGCAGCCCCGCCGCCGCCGAGTCGTCCAGCGCGGCGTCCAGCACCGGATCAGCGTGGTGCAGGGCATCGACGAACAGTCCGTCGATATGTGCCCACAGATAATGCGACATGATCGCTCCTCATGATGACAAATGACATAACACGATGATAAGGGGATTATAGCATCAGCTTGCAGGTCAGGGGGTGACTACCTTGTACCTGCATGTTTATTAAGGGTTGATTTCGTTTGCGTTATAATGTTTTTTTTATATACTGCTAATTAGAAGGCGGCGACGCCTTACATTTCACGTATTTCACTTAGAAAGAGGCTGTACCATGAAACGATCGTCCGTGATGTTCCTGAGCATTCTGCTCACTGTCGTCAGTTTGTTCGTGCTGGCACTCCCTGTCTTTGCCGCTTCAGAAGCAACCGGTGTGGCAGTCAGCGCGGGGTCGAACTGCAATACGGCTAACATGGATTTGTCGATGATGACCGATTCGTCGGTCACGCGCGAGGGTGGCATTGTGACCAATGCCGCCGGGGAAGTGCTGATGACGTTCGATCAGACCACTTCTATCCTGGTCGGGTTCAGCGGGACATTCTTCGGCTATGGCATGGGCGGCTGGTCGAGTTCTCAGCCCGCTGGTACGGTGATCGGGCTGTATGCCTGGGTAGGGACGCCGCCCTACAGCGCAGCCAACAGCATCGAGTGGTTCATCGCCTACGTGTGTGACACCGGGGAAGTGGTCTATTCCTGCTACGGACCCTACGGAGCCTGCCCGCAAAGCGTGACCCAGATCAACGCCGGCGGTGCATCGGCGCTCAACTGCCCCAACCCGCGCCCCGCCAATTACACGCTGCGCCCTGTGCCCGCTGGCGCACTGGCGTACTTCGAGCCGCGTTCGGATGCCTACGCGGGCTTCAACCTGCCGCCAGGCACGTGGTATACCGGACCGATCGATGACAGCGGCTTCGTCGGCGTGTGGATTGCGTGTCAGGCGCGCCGCATCTACATCCCGGTGGCGAACGTCGCTGGCTGAGGCTGGCGGCTGCATCTCATGACGACTCGCCGGGCGGTGGGGGGGGGGGATCCCCATCGCCCGGTTTGATTCTGGTACAATCGCCTCCATGACGAGGATGGATCACAGGCGAGGATGAGGCGATGACGGTTTCGGTGTGGCAGGCGGACGGGACGCAGCCCAGGCGCGAGGTCGATTTTCTGGTGATCGGGGGCGGGCTTGCCGGGGCGTCTGCCGCCTGCTTCGCGGGGCAGGCAGGGCGCACCGTCACGCTGATCGAGATGCGGTCGCCGGGCTTGGGGGCGAGCAGCCGCAATGCCGGCTTCATGCTCACCGGGCTGGACGCCTACTACCACCAGGCGATCGCGCGCTATGGGCACGCCGCCGCGCGCGAGCTGTGGGCGCTCAGCCAGCGCACTCATGCCCACTGGCACACCTTCATCAAAGCAGGGGATGTGCCCTTTGCGCCGATCGGCTCGATGCTGCTGGCTGAGAGCGCCGACGAAGCCGCCGACCTGCGCGCCGCCGCCGACGCGATGCAGGCGGACGGCATCGAATGCCTCTTTCACGACCGCGATCCGCTCGATCGCGGTTTTCACGCGGCGATCGAACAGCCCTTCGACGGCGTGGTGCAGCCCTACCTGCTGGTGCAGGCGATCATCGCAGCGAGCGGCGCGGAGATCGTCACCGATGATGAGGTGTATCACATCGCCCAGACCGCGCCGGACTGTGTGCAGGTGAGCAGCCGCCGCGCGATCTGGCACGCGCGTTACGTGATGATCTGCACCAACGCCTATTCCGCGTCGGTGCATCCGTATTTCGCCGACAAGGTGATCCCCACGCGGGCGCAGTGTCTCGTCACCGCGCCGCTGCCCACCCCGGTGCTGGACACCTGCGGCTACAGCGACTACGGCTACATGTACTACCGCATGACCTTCGACAACCGTTTGCTGATCGGCGGCGGGCGCAGGGATTACCGCGCGCTGGAGGGAAACACAACCGACGACCGCACCACTGCGGAGGTGCAGGGCGCACTCGACCGCTATCTGCGCGATCGCTTCCCGGACGTGACCGCGCCCGTCGAACGCCGCTGGGCGGGCATCATGGGCTTCAGCGCCGACGGTGCGCCGCTGGCGGGGACGATCCCCGGTATGCCGCGCGTCGGCTTCGCGGTTGGCTTCACCGGGCACGGGCTGTCGTTCGGGGCGGGCGTGGCAGAGCGCGCGGTCGATCACCTGCTGACCGGCGCGCCGCTGGGCGCGATCGACGCCGCTCGTCTGGGGTGAGCGGCGTCGTGCGCGCCCGGATCAGCGGCGGCTGATCCAGGCGGTGAAGTCGAGCGCGCGCGCCGACGGCTTGAGCAGCGACTCCCCGCGCGAGGGGACGGGATTCTCGAAAGTCAGCGTGAGCTGCGGCACGGGGTCGAGGCTGAAATCGGGCGTCGGCGGTTCGGGAGTCTCCGTCGGCACGGGGGTGCTGGTGGGGACGGGCGAAGGCGTATTCGACGGCACAGGGGTGAAGGTGCTGGTCGGGATGAGCGTGTTCGTCGGCACGGGGGTGAAGGTGCTGGTCGGGATGAGCGTGTTCGTCGGCACGGGCGTGAAGGTGCTGGTCGGGATCGGCGTGGATGTGTTCGTCGGCACGGGCGTGAAGGTACTGGTGGGGAGCGGTGTGGGCGTGTTGGTCGGGATGTCGGTGGGGATATTGGTCGGCGTTTCGACGATCGGCTCCTGGCTGGCGGTCGAGGTCGGCGTGGCGCTGACGCTGATCGTCGCCGGGAAAGGCAGCGCGATCTCGTAATTGAGTTCCACGCCGTCGATCGCGCCGAAGCGCATCAGCTCTTCAGGTGGGACGTTTTCGAGGTTGAACCAGGGGCATTCGTCCAGCACGGGCTGGTCGTTGACCGTGCCGTCCAAGCCGAGATCGTCCTGTTCGCCCAGGCAGCGGTAGATGCGCTGACCGGGCAGCACGACCTGTTCGCGTTCGGTATCCGGCTCCATGATGCCTTCGCCGTCGATCGTGGTCAGCTCCAGCAGCCCGCTCACCTGGCTGCGGTCGATGCCGAACTGCGACTCGGCGCGCGCCACGAGGTGATCGTTGGCGGGGATGGCGCGCAGCACCACCGTCGAGCCGATGCGAACGTCCGCGCCGTTGACGTTGAAGTCGATGCGCGTGTTCTGCGGACCCTGCACCACGAGCGCATTGGGCGCTTCGACGCATTCTGTGCCGCTGACGCTGGTTCGCAGGTAGAACGCCTGCGCTGGGGTGCGGCTGTCGGCGCGGAAGACCGCCAGCGTGTCGAGCGCCGCGCCAGCCGCTAGCGATTCGACCGGGAACCAGCCCGGTACATCGCGGTAGACGACGCGCACATACTCGCCGGATTCGCTGATCGCGTCTGCCATGAGCGGGACATTCGGGGGAACCGCGCCCATCATCTGCGAGTCTGGGCGGGGCTGAAGCAGCAGCGGCGCACCCGCCGCGCTGGTCACGGTGAGGATCGCGCCTGGCTGCCACGCCTGTTCCGGCGCGACGGCGTTCTCGATCTCGCTGTCGCCCAGCAGCATGAAGACCACGCTCTGTCCTGGCAGGGTTTCCGGCAGGTTCGCCTGCACGCTCAGCAGCGAGATGCCCCACTGGTTGAGGGCGAGCTGCATCGGGCTGGTGGCGATGCTGCTGATCAGGTTGAGCGGCGAACGGGCGTTGGGAGAGGCGAAAAAGCCGTCCGGCTGCGGCTGGACGAAACTGGCGCGCACCGACTGATAGCCGTAGCACGCGCTGTTGCGATCGAGCAAGCCGCAGTTCTCGCCCACCACGCGAATCGCTTCCTGAATGAAGGTCGAGCAGGTCTCCGCGCTGACCTGCCCACGCGCCGACAGCCCCGCAAAGCTGAGCATCACCAGCATGACCATACCGACGATAATGACGCGCAGACGCATGATGCCATCCCTTGAAATGAGTTTGACACACCTATTGTAATCTTTTTGACGCTTTGAAGATTGACTCGCTTTCCATACAGGTGAATATTTACGAATTTCGTCATGACGACCAGGGGCTGTCTGCAAACGGTCTGACCTCACCCCGTTTCGCTGCGCTCAACCGCCCCTCTCCATTGGAGAGGGGCAGGAAACCGTCAGGTTTTCGGGGTGAGGTTAGAGCGAACGGACGCCAAAACCTGTTTTTGCAGACGCTTATCGCCGCACCACCCATGCCGTGAAGTCGAGCGCGCGCGCGGCGGGGGCAAGGGTCGAGGTGGGCGTGGGAGTCAGCCCCGGCGCGCTGCCGTTGAGCAGAGGCGGCAGGGGGCTGGCGAACGGCGTGGCTGCTTCGGGCAGGGTGGGCGACGCTGATGGCGTCAATGTGACGGTCGGTTCCGGCGTCGGCGTCTCGGTGGGCGTGGCGGTCGGTTCCGGCGTCGGTGTGTCATCGGGCGCGGGCGGTTCATCATCCTCGATGACCGGGATGAGTTCCGGCATGACGGCGGTGGCGGTCGCGCCGGGTTCGAGGGTCGGCGCGTAGGTCGCTTCCCCATCGAGCAGTTCCTCGATCAGGAACGCATCCGGCTCTTCCGCGCCGCCGCCGCCGCCTGCTGTGTCGTTTTCAACCGCGCCCGGTTCGCAGCCCGTTCCGGCAGGGCGCGTCGTGCCGCGCTGGTCTTCAGTGAGGGGAGAGCCGGCAGAGTCGGTGCAGTTGGCGGGGAGAATGGTGTTGCGGATGACGCTGGTATCCGCCGGGTAGTGTGTATCGGTCGAGCCGCCGTTGTTGGTCAGCGCGCCGAGGGCGATCGCAGCAGCGGAGGCATTGATCACATTCGGACCGGCGGGGCATGTGGTGTCGGTCGAGTAGTTGCGCCCGGAGTAAGTCAGGCTGCCCGCACAGTTGACCGTCCCGTTACTCACCAGCACGCTGTCTTTCAGGGAATTGAGCGCCGTCGAGAAGATGCCTCTGCCGTTGAAGGCGATAGTGGTCGAGCTGAAGATCATGCTGCCGCGAGCCTCGATGCCGATGCCCGAATTGCCGCTGACCGTAACGTTGTCGGTCGTTCCGGATACCGTTGAGCAGATGGACATCCCACCGACGCCGCCGCTGTCCGTGCCATTCGAGATGGTGCTGTTCCTGAGGGTGAAATTGCCTGTACTCACCGTACACTGGACGAGGTTGCCATAGTTTGCGCCCGCGCTGTTGTCATCGAACGTCGAACGCTGGATGTTCAGGTTGCTCGACTCGCTGTACAAGCCGCCGGCATCCTGCAGGGCAAAGTTGCCGACGAATGTGCTGTCCTCGATGAAGATCGCCCCGGTGCTGGTGCTGTGCAGACCGCCGCCTCTGCCTGCTGCTGATCCATCACTGGCGATATTGCTTTCGACGCGGCTGTTCCTGATCTGGAGTGACACGCTGGACGACATGCCGATCCCGCCGCCGGTGGTCGCCTGATTGCTGCTGATCAGCACATTCGTGAAGACGCCGCTGCCGCCGCGCATCGAGACGCCGCCGCCGTCAGCGGCAGCGGTATTGTTCATCAGCGTGGTATCTGTCATTTGCAGGGACATGGGGCTGTTGTGGAAGATCGCCCCGCCGTTCAGCAGGCTGCTGTTGTTGTTCAGCAGCACATTTTCCAGTACCAGCGTACCCAGACTGAAGATCGCCCCACCGTCCCCGCTGGCGCGCCAGTCGCGCAGGGTCAGATCGCGCAGGGTCAGGCTGCCGCCCCCGATCAGGAAGGCGCGCAGATCAGGGATGCTGGTGTCGCGGCGCAGCGTCGCCCCGCTGCCGTTGATGATGATCGGGCTGGTGATCTGCGGGTTGGCGGTATTGCCCACCCCGGTATATGGTCCGCTGAACACGATGTCCGCGCCTGAGGCGATCGTGATGATGTCCGGTCCCGGATAGAGGCTGTCGTTGTTCGCCAGCGTGATGGCGCAGCCCAGCTCGAACGCCGTCGTCACCGGGTTGGGGATGACTGAGCCGCACACTGGCGGGGTCGCCGTCGGTGTGAAAGTGGGGGGAACTGTCGGCGTCGGTGTCGGACCGTAGGAAGTCTGTTCCTCATAGCTGCCCGCATCGCAGAACGACTCTGCCGGGTTGGGGCGGAACGCGCCGCGCTGATCGACATCCAGCAGTGAGCCGGAAAGCGGATAGCAGGATGCCGTGCTGAGGGCGATGCTGCCCGTGCCGACAGCGTGGTTGAGCGTACTGCCGCCGTTGAAGTTCAGCAGGTTGTTCAACTGGAGATCAGCCGAGGTCACGGCAACCGCATTGCCGCAGCTTGTATCGGTGGCGAAGACCTGCCCGGTGTTGATGATGCTTCCCACGCACAGCGGGGTGGTAGGGCTGTCGATGATCAGCGCGTACAGCCGCGTGACGCCGCCGCTGTTGTCGAGGGTGCGCCAGTTGCCATACAGCGTCGAGAAGGAAATATCCATGCTGCCATTGCGGATATGCAGTGCGATGCTGGTATTGTAGGAAATGGTGCTGTTCACGATCGAGACGTTCGTCCCGCCTGTGCATCCGGCATAGGCGCTGCCGTTGTTCGCGGCGGCGGCGTTGCTGATGAGCGTGCTGCTGCTGATGAAGGTCGTCCCACCGCCGACCGAACAATCCCACAATGCGCCGCCTTCTGCCTGAGCCGTATTGCTCTCAAACGTGGTGTCGCTGATCGTGAGCGGGATAGTGAAATCGATCGCCCCACCCCGGCTGGAGGCATTGTTCGTGCCGAAGTAGCTCCGCTCAATGAAGGCGGAGAAAGCGTTCACGATGCTCAACGCCCCGCCCATGCTGGCGACATTGCCATTAAAGCTGCTTCCAGCGATGCTCAGAACCCCATCGGGCGCGTCAAAATAGACCGCTCCGCCGCCGCGATTGATCGATCTGTTGTTGTCCATGCTGACGCTATCGAGCCGCAGCCCGGATATGGTGAAGATCGCCCCACCAGGCTCATCGGTCAGCAAGCCATTGTCCATGATCAGCCCGATGATCTCCAGCGGAGCGGTGGCGTTGAAGAAACGCATCTCCGGTGCATCCGCATCGCGCACCAGCGCCGAACTCGTCGCCACGATGGTCAGCGCATCGGTGATCGTCGGCAGCGCATTGCCCGGCGTGTAGGGGCTGGTGAAGATGAAGTTGGTCTCTGCCGCCAGCGTGATCATGTTTGCGCCGGGCAGGGCATTCGCGGTCTGAATGGCGCAGATCAGCTCTTCAACGGTTGTAACGAACGGCGGGATGATCGGCAGGCAGGCGGATGTCGGCGTGAAGGTCGGCGTGAACGTCGAGGTGAAAGTCGGCGTGAAGGTCGGCGTGAAGGTCGGCGTGAACGTCGAGGTGAAAGTCGGCGTGAAGGTCGAGGTGAAGGTCGGCGTGAACGTCGAGGTGAAAGTCGGCGTGAAGGTCGAGGTGAAAGTCGGCGTGGGCGTGAACGTCGAGGTGAAAGTCGGCGTGGGCGTGAACGTCG
>CAZTLS010000009.1:0-31383 GCA_964614405.1 uncultured Pleurocapsa sp. | reverse complement strand
AGGTGAAAGTCGGCGTGGGCGTGAACGTCGAGGTGAAAGTCGGCGTGGGCGTGAAGGTCGAGGTGAAAGTCGGCGTGGGCGTGAACGTCGAGGTGAAAGTCGGCGTGGGCGTGAACGTCGAGGTGAAAGTCGGCGTGGGCGTGAACGTCGAGGTGAAAGTCGGCGTGAAGGTCGAGGTGAAAGTCGGCGTGAAGGTCGAAGTGAAGGTCGGCGTGAAGGTATCAGTCGGCGTGGGCGTCGGATTGAATGGCGTCGCTGTCACCGATGGGAGAACGGTCTGAGTGTGGGTCGCTGTGCTGATGGGAGCCGGGAAGCCTGGAATGAGGGTAGCGGTGGGGGTGGGATCGCCGACTTCGGGCAGGGTGATCGGGTAATTGAGTTCGACCCCCTCCAGCGCGGCGAACTGCTGAAGTTCTTCTTCCGGCACGGTCTCCAGATTGAACCAGGGGCATTCGGTCAGCACCGGGTTGTCATTCTGCACTTGATCGAGAGCGATGTTTTCTTCGACGCCGAGGCAGCGGTAGATGCGCTCGCCAGGCAGTACGACCTGCTCGTCAGGGGTATCCGGCTCCATGACCGCCTGCCCGTCGAGGGTGGTCAGCTCCAGCAGTGCGGCGACGCGGTTCTGGTCGATGCCGAACTGGTTCTGGGCGCTGTTCACCAGCCTGGGATCGACCGGGATGGCGCGCAGCACGACCGTCGAACTGATGCGGACATCCGCGCCGTTGACGTTGAAATCGATGACCGTATTCTGCGGACCCTGCACAACCAGCGCGTTGGGCGCTTCGACACATTCCGTCTGGCTGATGTTGGTGCGAAGGTAGAACGCCTGCCCAGGCGTGCGGGTGGTCGCCCGGAAGATGCTGAGCGGCGTCAGGTCAACACCGCCCGCCAGCGCCGCCACCGGGAACCAGCCGGACGTGTCGCGGTAGACGACGCGCACATAGGCAGCATCTTCACTGAGCGCGTCCGCCATGAGCGGGACGCCGGGTGGAACCGCGCCGACCATGCGCGAGTCCGGGTTGGGCTGGGCGAGTAGCGGCGCGCCCGCCGCACTGGTGACGGTGATTACCCCGCCGGGCTGCCAGATATCCTCCGGCGCGACGGCGTTTTCGACCTCGGTATCGCCCAGCAGCATGAAGATGACGCTTTGCCCAGGCAGGGTATCGGGCAGGTTTGCCTGCAAGCTGAGCAGGGAGATGCCCCACTGGTCGAGGGCGAGCTGCATCGGGCTGGTGGCGATGCTGCTGATCAGGCTGAGCGGGGCGCGCGCGTTGGGCGTAGAGAAGAAGGAGTCTGGCTGCGGCTGCACGAAGCTGGCGCGTACCGACTGATAGCCATAGCAGGCGCTGTTGCGGTCGAGCAGACCGCAGTTTTCGCCCACCACGCGGATCGCTTCCTGGATGAAGGTCGAACAGGTTTCCGCGCTGACCTGGGCGCGGATGCTGAGTCCGGTATGCAGCCCGGAAAGCCCCAGCAAAGCCAGCACCAGCATACCCCATATCGGTAACCGTCTCATCCGCGATCGCCCTTGCCACAATCAGGTTATCGTTCAAGGGTAACGCACAATCCACGTCGGTGACAATTTCGATATGAAAACGACTCCGCAAGGTTTTTCCTGTTTCTCCTGAAAAGGCGATAAAGCGGGGAGATTTTTTACACTGTTCATGAAAAAAGGCGGGGCGATGGTCAGGCTGGGGCAAAATCCGAAGGGCGCGGCGAACAGCGCTGCTTGCGAGGGACATAAACGGGGCTATAGTAGACATATCACCCTGTGATCCTGAAAGGTGAGACCGTTTATGTCTGCAATCACGCCTACCCCGCCTCCCCCCTCCGGGCTGGAGAACAGTCAGGCTCCACCCACACAGGCTGACCGCAAGTCGAATGTGGTGGAATGGATTCAGTTCCTGCCCCGCCGCCGCTTCATCCCCGAAGAGCCGGATGTCGCTGTCCCGCTGATCGAGCCAGAGGTGATCGACTGCTACCTCAAGCCCCTGGAGGACAGCGCCGATCCTGAAGATCAGGCGACGGCGAAGCAGATTCGAGACGACATCGCGCTGATGAATCACGACCTGCTGCGCTTGTTCCGCGTCCGCGACCACGAAGCGAAGAAGCAGCAGAACGATTACCGGCTCTACCAGATCGGCTTTCTCATTCTGGCAGCGCTGGCAGCCGTGTTCGGGTCGCTGCAGGCGCTGGCGCTGTCGGGCAATGCGCGTGTGGCGCTGGCGATCTTCGCCTTCGGCGAGACGCTGGTCGCGCTGACCGCCGTCTATCTGGCGACGATCAGCGGGCGCGAGCCGCCGCTCCCGCGCTGGCTGGACGCCCGTCGCAAAGCTGAGCAGCTCCGCCGCGAATATTTCCGTTTTCTGCTCAACCTCGCGCCGTATGACAAGCTTTCCCCGATCGAACGCAAGCTCAAGCTGTCTGAGCGGGCAGCGGACATCAACCGGGGCAGCTATCCCAACGAAAGCGGGCTGATCTGATGACGCAGCAGAACGCTCAACTCTCTGTGCTGAACAACCGCAAACGCATGGCGGTGATGTACGAAATCTTCAACCGCGCCGCGCTGGACGATCAGCGCAAGTACTATCAGAACACGGTCAGGCGCTGTCGGGCGGCAGCGACACAGGTCAACCGTATTCGCGCCCTATTCGCCTGGCTGACCGGGTTCTCGGCGGCGCTGGCGGGGCTGCTGGTCCTGGTGACCGACCCGGCGTGTTCCTCACCGCTCACGGCAGACGCGGCGGGCTGCGGCTGGGTTCCGCCCCTCGTCGGCGTGCTGCTCGTACTGGCGGTGTTCGCCCCGGCAGCGGGCGCGGCGTTCGGCACGCTGGCAGACCTGTACCAGTGGGATCGGCTGGTCAAGATTTACGAAGTGGCACTCGATAATCTGGAAGTGGCGGATGCCAAATCGCCTCTGCCGGAAATGGACGATGACTACTACCGCGCTGCGCTCAAGGCGTATGCTGAGGGCACGCTCTCTGTCATGCGTGACGAGTCGGCACAGTGGGGGCAGATCATCCGCACGCCGGAGACGATTCAGCGCTTCATCGAGGAAGAGATGCAGACGATGCAGCGCGCCGTCAGCGGGCTGCCGGAGAATGTGCAGAAGGCGATCAGCGACGAACTCAACCGCCTGCGCGACGAACGCGCAGAGGTCGAGCGGCAGTTGGAGGATCTGCGCGCCCAGATTCGCATACAGTCCGCCCTCAATCCGCCACCCGCTGATCCTCCCGCCGCCGGGTGAAGGCGACGCACCGCATCACCTCTGCGCGCCTGATTGTCGGTAAATCGGGGTTTGGGTGCGCCTGCACCGACAACCTCACCCCGCTTCGCTGCGCTCAACCGCCCCTCTCCATCGGAGAGGGGCAGGAAACCGCCAGGTTTACGGGGTGAGGTTGGGGTGGCTCTGCGGGATCACGATCGCCCCGGCGTCGATCGTCGGGGTGTATGTCCCGTCCGGCGTGATGAAGATGGCATTGCGCCCGCGCACGCCGTCATACATGCCCACCTGCACCTGATACGCCCCTGCTGACAGGGCATTCAGGTGCAGCGTGTGCAGATGCAGGTCGCCGATGCGCCACGCCCAGCCAGGGATCGCCCCGCCATCGATGACCGCCACCCGTTCGCCGCGCGCGTTGAACAGGTGGGCGAACGGTGCGAACAACGCCTCGGCGGGCGCAGCCCCGGTCACACGCCAGGCGGTGATCAGCCGCGCGCCGTCGGCGTCGGTCACGGCGCGGATGCCGATCGGCACGATGCCGTCTTCGCCGCGCAGCCCCAGCCCATCGTCAGGCGCGGCGTCCCCGCTGAGGCGATCGATCGCCAGATGCACGCCATCGGGCAGCGCCAGCCGCCACGAGTCCGTCGCCGGGATGGGCAGCGGCGCGATCGACTCGCCGGAACGCACCACCAGCGCACCGCCAGGCGGCACGATCAGCACGTCGGGCAGGCGCACCTCATCGAGGATGTTGTAGGCGCGCCCTGCGAGGCTGGTGGCAATCCAGCCGGAGACGGGGCTGATCACCGTCTCGCCGCCGGTGTGCATGGCGCGCAGCGCGTCGCCCAGCGGCAGCCCGTATTCGAGCGAGAGCGCGCTCAGCCCGTGCGCGCCCGGCAGATGCGCTGTCTCCTGCATGTGGCGCGCGCTGTTGATCGCGCTCAGCCCGGTGAAGGCGATCCCCAGCGCGCCCGCCAGGGCAGCGACCGCGCGCCGACCTCCGATCAGCGCATCCAGCCCGATGCCTGCCAGCACCGCCCCGCCTGGTATGCCGATCAGCAGGTAAAACGGATGCACCACCTGGCTCACGTAGCTCATCAGGACGATCGGCACGGCGAACCCGATCAGTGGGTACAGCCCACGTCGATCGCCGCGCGCTGCGCGCAGCAGCGCCAGCCCTGCGCCCAGCGCGATGCAGGCGCTGATCAGGAGGTGCGCTGCGTCGGTCAGCGCCGCGCGGATGGCGGAGTCGGCGGTCGGTGCGTCGATGCCGCGTGCGCGCGGATAATCCCAGCCCGATACCAGCCGCAGCCCATGATCGAGCGCTTCCCCGCTCAACCTCGCTCCGCCGCTGCTGAACCCGCTCAGCTGCGCGCCGACATCGCTCTGTGACAGCAGCGCCGCGCCGAACACCGCTCCGCTGAGCGCAAACGCCAGCCCGCCGATGACGCACACGCGCACCAGCCGCCGATCGGTGAGGATGCGGCGCGCGTTCATCAGCAGCACTACTCCGAACGGGGCGACCAGCGCGAACGCCAGCAGGTAGGTGTGCGCGGCGACGATCAGCCCTGCCCAGGCGAATGCCAGCCGACGTGCCCGGCGGCGTGCGCCGTCCAGCGCCGTCCAGAGCGCCCAGGCGGTGAACGGGACGAGGAAGGGCAGCAGCCCCTGCACCCAGGTGTGTCGGCTGTATTCGATGAGCCAGGGGTTGACCGCCGCGAAGAGCATGGCGATCAGTCCGACGCGTGCCCCACCGACTGCCCTGCCCGCCAGCCACGTGAACCACACGCCGAGTGTGTTGAGCGCGATGGTGAACAGCACCGCGCCCAGGGCAGAACCGCTGACAGCGATCGACGGCAGCAGCAGGTAGCCCGTCAGGGCAGGGTTGGCGAACAGCACCGAGGTCTGCTGCCCGGTGAGGGGCAGCGCGCCGCGTTCCAGCGTCATGAGCGCCTGCCACACCGGGTAGGCGCGGTCGATGTTGTGTTCGATCTGAAGCAGCCCCGTCATCCGCAGGGCGAACGCCAGCGCGAGGATCGCCAGCGGCCCGGCGCGCCAGAAAATCGATCGCGCATTCATGCGCCGCGCCTCACCGTGTCGTACAGGGCGATGTGCCTGGCGGTGGTGGCGCGCACATCGAAGTGCCGGCGGGCGTAGTCATGAGCGGTCTGCGTGATCTGGCGCAGTTCGCCCGCCGTGAGGCGGCTCACCCGCGCGATGCCCGCGCTCAGGGCGGGCACATCTCCCTCATCGGAGAGCATCCAGTGATGGGCGGCGGGAAAGGCTTCGGGGATGCCGGTGTGTCGGGTGGCGATGCTCGGCAGCCCCATGAGCTGTGCTTCGATCAGCACGGTGGGCAGTCCCTCAGTATCGCCATTCTGAGCGGTTCGGCTGCACAGGATGAAGGCGTCTGCTGCGCGCAGGTGGGCGATCACCTGATCGTGGGGCAGCCCGCCTGTCAGATGCACCCGGTCGGCACAGCCGAGGGCGCGCACCAGCGCTTCCAGCCTGGGGCGTTCTTCCCCCTCGCCGATGATCGTCAGCGACGCGCCAGCGACGCGCGCCCGGTCGAACGCGCGAATGCTGTCGTCAAAGCCTTTTTTCTCCACCAGCCTGCCGATCGACAGCCAGCGGCGCAGCGGCGGACGGCGCGTCTGGAACGGGTAGGCGCTCACCGATTTGCCGATGTGGATGAGCTGCACACGGTCGGCGGGCGCACCGAGCGCCACCAGTCGATCGCGCATATCCTGTGAGACGACGACCGCAGCCGCCATCATGCCGAACAGGTCGTGGTAGCGGCTGCGCCACAGCGGGGAGCGCGGCAGGCGGGTGACATCATAGCCGTGAAATGAGACGATGAGCGGCACGCCCAGCGCAGCGGCGACCGGGACTGCCTGCCAGCCCAGTTCGCCGAAATGCGCGTGCAGCACATCGGGCTGCACACGCCGGGCGAGACGCAGGAAGTGCGCGCGCAGCAGCGGCAAATCTTCGGGATCGCGCGGGATGCGGCTGCGCGTGCCAGCAGGCAGGTGCGGATCGCGGTTGATGTCGAACTCGTGGACGGGCGCGAACGGGCGCGAGTCGGCATTGACCCGCTCGGAGGTGATCACGTGGGCATCGATGCCCTGGCGCGCGCTTTCCACCACCAGATCGTACAGGAACGTCTCGGACAGTTTGGAAAATGCCCCGATGAGGTGTGCGACGCGCATCAGGGGGGTGTCACCAGCCCAGTTTGGTCAGCGCTTTGGTCACGCTGTCGGCGGGTTTGACGTTGATCTGGGCGTCGAGGATGCGCCCCTCTTCGTCGATGATCCAGTGCGAGCGGATGACGCCCTCATACGTCCTGCCGTACATCTGCTTTTCGCCCCACGCGCCCCAGGCAGCCAGTACGCTGTGATCCTCATCGCTCAGCAGGTCGTAGGGCAGCGACTCGGCGGTTTTCCATTTGGCTTGCAGCTTCGGCGCGTCGGGGCTGATGCCCAGCACCACGACGTTGTTCGCCTGAAAGATGGGGAACTGATCGCGGAAGCCGCACGCCTGAGTGGTGCAGCCGCTCGTACCCGCTTTCGGGTAGGCGAACAGGATGACGCGCCTGCCGCGAAAATCGCTCAGGCGGACAGTTTGCCCATCCTGATTCTTCAGCTCAAAATCCGGGGCGATCTCTCCGATTGCGGGCATGGGATGCAGTCTCCATCATACATAATAATGGGGTGATCGATCGGGCAGAGGGTGTTTGTGTGATTGTGGAGCAGAGCAGGGGCGCGAACCCGCACGCCCCCGCTGGGATCATGTTCCAGGATCGCGCAGGATGACATCGACGCCATAGGCGCGCGGGACGAGTGCTTTGGCATCGGCGACGCCCTGCACGGGCAGGTCGAGGTACATGCCGCCGCAGAACTCGAAATCCTCATCGCCCGACTTGAACTGGAAGACCTCGGCGCGCACCCGCGTCTGGGTGAACGCCCCGGCGGTGACTTCAAACGTGTGCTGGGCGAAGCTGTTGCCCAGATTGAGCGGCACTTCCAGGTTACGGGTGGGTTCGCCGTTCAGCACATTCAGCCGCAGCAGCACGCCGCACGGCGCGCTGAGGTGGTCATCGTCGTCCGGGTCGTCAAAGCCGATGACCAGGCGCGTCGCCTGCTCTGCGGGCAGCGCCGACGGCGCGACCAGCACCAGCCGCCGCCGCACGAAGCGCGCTTCATCCATGTCGCTGGCGGCGCTGTCGCCTGTGTCGCTGAAATCATCATTCTGCAGCAGTTCACGGACGGCGCGCCGCCCCTGTTCCGTCAGCCGATAGTTGTATTCATCGCTGAGGGTGAGATAGTTGCGCGTCACCAGCCGCCGCAGCCCCTTGCCGAACCCGCGATCGCTCAGCCCTGTGCCCTCGGTGATCGCCTCGACATGGGCGATCTCGACGCCAGACTGAGCGAAGAAGCGCAGGATTGCCAGCGCCTCGGACGGGAGGGTATATAAACCGCCGGAAATGTCCATGCCTGCTGATCCCCTTTCGGAATGGTTGGTGCGGTGGGTGAACCGCCGGATTGTCTTACAGCGTGACGACGCGCGCTGTCCCGCTGATCGCGCCCAGCGCATTGCGCGTATCGACGATGAGCTTACCCGACTCTGCCACTTCCTGCCAGTTGGTGCTGGTGTGATCGGTGACGATGACCACACAGTCAGCGGCGCGCAGGTGGTCGGCGCTGTAGGGTGTGCTGTGCAGGATGTGTCCCTCTTCCAGCCGGATCGACGGCACGAACGGGTCGATGTAGCTGACGTGTGCGCCGCGCTGCTGCAACAGCCCGATCACATCCAGCGCCGGGCTTTCGCGCACGTCGTCGATGTCGCGCTTGTATGCCACGCCCAGCACCACGATGTTCGAGCCGCGTACCGACTTGCAGTCGTCGTTGAGCGCTTCTGTCACCTTTTCGACCACGAATTCCGGCATCCCGGTGTTGATCTCGCTGGCGAGTTCGATGAAGCGGGCGGTATAGTTGAGCGCCTTCAGCTTCCAGCTCAGATAGTGCGGATCGACCGGGATGCAGTGCCCGCCCAAACCCGGACCAGGGTAGAAGGGCATGAAGCCGAACGGTTTGGTGGCAGCCGCGCGGATGACTTCCCACACGTCGATGCCCAGCCGATCGCACATCAGCGCCATCTCGTTGACCAAGCCGATGTTGACGGCGCGGAAGGTGTTCTCCAGCAGCTTGACCATCTCCGCTGCTGTCGGGTTGGAGACGGGCACGACCTGATCGACCGCGCCGCTGTACAGCGCCGCCGCCGTCTCGGAACAGTTCGCCGTCACCCCGCCGATCACCTTCGGCGTGTTCTTCACCCCGTAATGCCTGTTGCCCGGATCGATGCGTTCCGGCGAAAAGGCGACGAACACCGTTTCGCCCGGCACAAACCCGTCCTGGGTCAGGCGTGGGACGACCAGTTCCTGCGTCGTGCCTGGGTAAGTGGTGCTTTCCAGCACGATCAGCATCCCATCGTGACAGATTTCCGCCACGCCTTCGATCGCCTGAATCACGAACGACATGTCCGGGTCTTTGGTCTTGCGAAGCGGGGTGGGCACGCAGATGCTCACCGCGTCTGCCTGGCGCAGCGCTGCATAGCTGGTGGATGCGCGCAGTTTGCCGCTCTCCGCCAGCGGACGCAGCCGCTCGGTGGGCACGTCCGGGATGTAGCTTTCGCCCGCATTGATGGCGTCCACTTTCGCCTGGGTCACATCGATGCCGATGACAGTGTAGCCGACCTCGGCGAATTCCACCGCCAGTGGCAGCCCGACATAGCCCAGACCGACAATGCCAACCGTCGCCATGCGCGTCTTCAACCGGGTGAGAAGGGTATCCTTGAGGGTCACAGTCGTTCGCTCACATCACTCCATAAAGTAGATGGCGATTATAGTGCAGCGCGCGTGGGCGAATCAAGGCGGGTACATGGCTCACTGATGCGCGCGCTGGGCGATTCCGGCTATAATCACTGGTATCTGCACACCTGAATGCCCGAAAGCCAGGCACACGAACGATGGAAATTTACGGACAGGAACGACGAACCAAACGCAAGGCGCGCGAACGCCAGATCGCCCGTGAGCGCAAGCAGATGGCGGTGCGCCGTCCCACAGAGCCGGACGCGCACGAACCCCCGGTGATGAGCCGTGCCCCGCGTGAAAAGAGCGACCTCTCGCTGGAGGTGCTGCAAGGCACAGCGCTGGTGCTGGCGCGTGATGCCGCCTGGTTTCTGCGCCGCAATCCGCTGCTGCTCATCGGGCTGGCGCTGCTGCCTGTGCTGCTCTTCGCCATCTACGTCGGCACGTTCGTCGTGGGCGATCGCGTTTTCCCCAACGTGTGGGTGCTTGGGGCAGACATCGGCGGCATGTCGGCGGTCGATGCTGAACGAACGCTGGCGCGCCAGTGGAACGAGACGACGATCACCCTGACGGATGGCGATCGCACGTGGCGCGTCTCGTCCGGGCAGTTGGGCATGACGCTGGACGCCGCTGCCACCGTCGCCGCCGCCAAAGCGGTCGGGCTGGCGGGCTTCCCCTTTGGCTATGGCGTGGACCCGGTGTTTCGGTTCGGCGTGCTGACGGCGCAGAACACCCTGCTCGACCTGACCGAAGCGACCAAGATCATGCCGCGCAACGCCAGCTTCCGCTGGGTTGGCGAACAGTTCATCGGCGTGCCAGGCAGCGACGGGCGCTTCCTCGACATCGCCGCGACCCTCGCTTCGCTGGAAGCCGGGCTGGTGCGCGTCGCCCAGACGCAGACGCTGCCGCTGGTGATGACCACTGCTGCGCCGGATGTGCGCGATCCGTCACCGTACATCGGGCAGGCGCGCGCCTTCGTCAGCAAGCCGTTCGTCATTCGCGGCTATGACCCGTTCACCGACGATCATTTCGCCTGGACGACCGACCGCGACACGCTCACCTCATGGCTGGAGGTCAATGCCGACGGGCTGACGCTGCGGCAGGACGTGTACGCCGATTTCGTCGAGGCGCAGACGCGCTCGCTGGCGGCGACCGACGACGCGCGCTATATCGAACTGATCGACTCGATCGGCAGGATGCAGCGCGCCATCCAGACCAATGCTGACGCCATGACGGTGCGCGTGCGCTACCGCGCCCGGCAGTACACGGTGCGCTCTGGCGACACGGGCTATCGCATCGCGCGGCGCAATGGCGTGCCCTTCTACCAGCTTGAACTGGCGAACCCCAACCGCGACTGGAATGTGCCCCTGCGCGTGGGCGAGCTGGTCAATCTGCCGTCGCCGGACATCATGCTGCCCGTCGATCCCGTGCCGACCAAGCGCATCGTCGTCAACCTCCGCACCCAGCAGCTTGCCGCCTTCGAGAATGGGCAGATGGTGCGAGGCTGGACGATCTCGTCGGGCATGGATCGCGCGCCGACGTCGCCAGGCGTCTTCCAAATCCTCAACCATGCGGAAAAGGCATCGGGCGGCAGCTACGAACTGTGCAGCAGCATGGGCTGCGCGCAGTGGACGATGGACTGGTTCATGGGCATCTACGAGGTCGTGCCTGGGCTGGTCAACGGCTTTCACGGCAATGTGCTGCTGCCCAACGGTCGGCTGCTGGGCGATGGCAACGTCGGCTACCCGGCGACGTTCGGCTGTGTCATGTCGGAAAATGAACCCGCAGAGTGGCTCTTCCGCTGGGCGGAGGCGGGCACGATGGTCGAGATCATCGCGGGCGATTACCCGCCGCGCAGCGACCTTGCAGAGCAGATCTGGAACGACGGCGCGCGCAGCGCTGTGCCGTTCGTCGGCGTGGGCTAAATGCGATCAGGCGCGCACCAGCACGGTGTGCGCCTGATTTTCATCATACACCCAGCCTTTTGTATCAGTGATGTTGTATGCTGATGTCAGGTCTTTCCCAGCCAGCCGGGAAAGACTTCCCTGCTTTTTCATGAGTGACGATGGATGAATCACGAAACCCTGCTTGAGACCCTGCAATCGCCCAGCGTGGCGCTGCTGCGTGCTGACAATGCCGCGCTTATCCTGAGCTTCCTGTGGCAGGAATTCAAGGAAGAGCCGCGCCAGCAGCGCCCACTCCATCTGCTCATGGAAAGCCTGACAACCTATCTGGAACGGTTAAATGTTTATTACCCGGATCGTTATCGTTCAACCGCCAAAGAATACATCAGCCAGTGGAGCGATGAGCGCGGATGGCTGCGAATTTTCAGACAGGGGGCAAACCCGGAATATCAGGTTGAACTGACAACCGGCGCACAACAGGCGCTTGTCTGGGCAGCCGAATTGCAACCGCGCGAACTGCTGGGTACAGAGTCGCGCTTTGCTCAAATCCTCACTCTGTTGAATGAGATCGTCCTGCGGGGCAGTACAGACCCTGCCACGCGGATGGCGCATCTGCATCGTGAGAAGCAGCGCATCGAAGCAGAGATCGCGCGCATCGAAAAGACCGGGCAGGTTGAGGGCTTAAGTGAGGTTCAGCTTCGAGAGCGCGTGCATCTGGCGATCGAACAGGCAGAAATGCTGCTGCGCGATTTTACGGCGGTTGAGGAACGGTTTCGCGAGATCGCCCGTCTAATCCAGCAGGAGCAGAACAAGCCCGATACCCGTAAGGGCACGATCGTTGGGGCGCTGCTGGATGCAGACGAACGTCTGCGCCAGTCTGATGTGGGGCGCAGTTTCTACGCTTTCTGGGAATATATCCAGCACCCGCAACGGCGCGAGGCGCTCGATCATCTGCTCGATCAGGCGATCGATGCCACGCAGATCGAGGGGCGTGAACCGCGCGCTGCCCTGCTGCGGCGTATGCCTTTTTATCTGGTCGATGCCGGGCTGAAAGTCGATCAGACCAGTCATCGCCTTGCCGAACAGCTTCGGCGTGCGCTGGATGAAGGGTATGCCGCAGAAAGCCAACGTATTCGCGCGCTGGCTTCTGAAGTGCGCGCGCTGTTCAGCGCCCACGCTGATGCTATCGATGCCATGCCTGGCGCACGCATCGAAACGCTGCCTCTCAGCCGGCTGGTCATGGCGCGCGGTTTATGGTCTGCCAGAGAAGAAGCCGCTTTTTCCTTTACCATGCACAATGCGGATTTGTTTGAAGAGGATGAAGCGGAAGCGCTGCGCGTATTGGTCGATCAGTTCTATGTGGATGAACGACGCATTCAGAATCGGATCGAACTGGCGCTTGAAAGGCAGCCGGAAGTGCTGTTAACCGATCTGTTGGCAAATCATCCGGTGGAGCATGGATTGGCTGAAGTGCTGGTCTATCTTCACATCGCTGAACGGGATGAGGATATTCACCATATCGACCCGCATCAGCGCGATTCGGTGTGGGTGCGCCCAGCCCAGCCGGATGGGGATGCCTGGCTGCTGTTACGCCTGCCACATATCATTTTCAGGAGGAGAGGGTATGATCGACAGCGCGCGGATTGAACCCTATGCAGCAGTGGTGCTGAAACTGCTGCGTGAAGTGGTGACCAGCAGTGACGAACGCGAATGGTCGCTGCTGATGAGTTATCAGCACGCTGTGCAGGATTACTTCGTGCGGATTGGGCTGCGCGTGGTCATCAATCCTAATGATGGTTATGCCTTCCTCGAACAGCCGGAGACAGACACGAATGGCGCGCCCATTCGCCTGCCTCGTCTGACGCGCACTCAACCGTTGAGCGCCGGGCAAACGCTGCTGCTGCTGCTGCTGCGCGAACGGCTCGACGAATTCCTCAATCAACCGGGGGAGGCTGATCAGCTCATTCTCAGCCGGGATGAGATGCACTTCATGATCGAGCCATATCTGCGTTCGCGGCTTGATCAGCGCAGGCTCGAACAAACGGTGAAAAATCTGATCAACGCCCTTGCCGACATGGGGCTGATCAAACGGGTGAGCGCAGATCATCCGGATGATTACGTGATCGAGCGCATCATCCGGGCGAAGTTCACTTCGACCGACATCGCGCATCTGCGCGATCAGATTGTCAATCATATCGCTGTCATGAAGACGGAGTGAGGGGTATGGACTCAGGGGGGTATCGGTTGTACCGTTATGAGGTCTTTAACTGGGGAACCTTCGATCGGTTCGTCTGGTCGATCGATCTGGAGGGCGGCTCTGCCCTGCTGACGGGCAAGAATGGGTCTGGCAAATCGACACTGGTCGATGGATTGACCACCCTGCTGGTGGAAAAGAGCAGCCGCCGCAGTTACAACCAGGCAGCCGGCGACCGTCGTGAACGCAGCGAACGCAGCTATGTCGAAGGGGCATATGCCCAAAGCCTGGATACGGATGAGACAGGCAGGCAGCGCACGCTCAAGCTGCGCTCTGGCGACACATGCAGTGTGCTGCTGGCGATGTTTCACAATACTGTGCGTCAACAGATCGTCACGCTGGCTCAGGTGTTTTACATCACCGGCGGAGAGCTGCACAAGTTTTACGTGGTGGCGCATGTTCCACTCTCCATCGCCGCTGATTTTCCGAGCAGCGGGCGTATCAGCCAGATGAAGCGCTCACTGCGCGACCGCGAGCATGTCTCGGTGATGGATACCGCGCGCGACTACGGCGCTGCTGTACGGCGCGCTTTCAATCTGCGAACAGAGCAGGCGATGACCCTGTTCAATGAAATCGTGGCGATGAAAGAGATCGGCGATCTGAACGATTTTGTGCGCGGGCATATGCTTGAGCCGGATGATATGGACAGCGCCATTGCTTCACTGCATGGCAATTACACTGAACTGAATGCCTCTTATGCGCTGATTCAGCGTGCTGATCGCCAGCAGGAGATGCTTCAGCCTCTCGTCAGCGATGCCAGCAGCTATCAGCGCCAGCTCCAGCGGCTGCGCCAGCTTGAACGGCAGATCGAGATGCTGCCGTACTTCATGGATGATCTGGCAATGCGTCTGATCACGAACGAAGAGGCGGAACAGCAGCAGATGTATCACCGCCATGAGCAGGAAAAAGCGCAGATGGACGTCAGGATGAGCGATCTGCGTGAACGCGAACGCATCTTGTATGCTGCGCTTCAGAACAACGAAGTGATGCAGCAGATCACGGCACTGGAACGCGAGATCGGTTTCAACGAGGAGCGTCTGCGTCTTTGTCGCCACGATGAACAGACGTATCTGGGATTGATGCGTAAACTCGACAGAGCTTACGATGGCACACTGGCGGCGTTCATGCTCAACCGTGAACATGCCGCCAGCAGGCGCAGCCAGTTCGCAGCGGACATCGACGCTATCCAGAGTGAGCGCACCCGCCTGGAACAGCAGCGCCTCGCGCTGGACGAACAGATCACCGCCATTCGGGAAGAGATCACCCTGCTGAGCGAGCGAAAAAGCCAAATCCCCAAAGAAGAACTGTTCATCCGTCAGCAGATGTGCCACGAGTTGGGGCTGGATGAACGCGATCTGCCCTATATCGGCGAACTGCTGCGCGTCGATGACAGAGAGGAAGAGTGGCGTCTGGCGATTGAGAAGCTGCTCAACGGTTTTGCCCGCCAGATGATCGTGCCGGAGGCGGTCTACCGCCGGGTGCGCCAGTACGTTAACGAGACCAATCTGCGCGGAATGCTGATCTACCATCGGGTGGAAGACGTTCCAGGCTATGTCTCCGATCATCATATGCGTGAAGACAGCGTTTATTACAAACTGCACATTCATCCTGAGACGCCGTACCATAACTGGTTGCGGCAGAAACTGCTCAAACAGGCGGATTACGTGTGCTGCGAACGCGACTCGCAGATCGATCACGAGGAACGTGCCATCACACGCACCGGTCAGATCAAGCGCGGTGAGAACCGCTACGAGAAAGACGACCGCCCTGGCAAGATCGGTCGTGCCGGTTACGTGCTGGGCTGGGATAATGCCGACAAGATCGCCAGTCTGAAAGAAGACGGCGCGCGGTTGGTTGCTCAGCGAAACAGACGCATCAGCGAGATTGACCGCCTCGCTGAGGATGAAAAGCGGCTGCGCGATCTCGAAAATGCCATCAACCGCCTGCTGGAGTTTGACGATTTTGCACGCATCGACACGGACAGAATCACCCACGAGATCGAGGCACAGCGCGCATCGTTGTCGGTACTGCGTAATCAGTCGGACAGTGTGCGTCGTCTCGAGCAGGAGCGCGAAGCTGTTCAGAGCCAGATCGATGATCTGGCTCTGCGCCTGAACGACGTGCGTGAAGCCATGTCGCGCTGTGATGGGCGGCTGAATGATCTGACAGCACAGTTTGAGGATTGCCAGCGCCGTTTGCAGGGGATCGATATTGAGGCGGAGCGCCTGCTTTTCGATCGCATCGAGTCCGACCTGAGTGAAGCGCCTGCGCTCAGGCGTATCAAAGACATCGAACGCACGCTGGATCAGAAATACAAGGGCAGCCGCAGCCAGGTCGCCGGGGCGATCAATGCCATTCGCCAGCGCATCGAGCAGGTGATGCGCGACTACAGCCGCACCTTCCCGGACGAAACGCATGATGTCGATATCAGCATTGATGCGATCGACTGGTATCTGAACACGCTGCGTCGCATTCAGACTGATGATCTGCCCCAATATACCGACCGCTTCAAATCGCTGCTGGATAACAAGGTGCGCCAGAGCATCACCACCTTTCGGGCACGCCTGACCCAGCGTGAAACCGACATCCGAAAAAGCATCGAGCAGTTGAACGGCGCGCTCCAGCGCATCGCCTATACCAGCAGTACATATCTTCGACTGGTGACGAAATCGACCCAGAACCGGGAGATTATCGATTTTCAGCACATGCTGGCGAACACCTATCCCAACGCTTCTGCGGATGATCAGCAGGCGGAAAATGCCCGCATTTTCGATGTGATCAGGAAAATGCTGGCGCGTTTCGAGACGGACAGACGCTGGACGCAGTGGGTGACCGATGCCCGCAACTGGCTGGATTTTTCGGCTGAAGAACGGCTCATCAGCGATAACAGCCTGCGCGAATATTATCAGAGTTCATCCGGCAAATCGGGCGGACAGAAGGCAAAGCTCGCCTATACCATCCTGGCATCGGCGATCGCCTATCAGTATCGTCTCACCGATCACAGTGCGGGGGATGACACGTTTCGTTTCATCGTCATCGATGAAGTGTTCAGCAAGTCCGACGAGGTGAATTCGCGCTTTGCCATGGATCTGTTCATGCAGTTGGGGTTGCAGGTGCTGGTCGTTACGCCGGCAGATAAAATGCAGATCGTAGAGCCGTATATCAACAGTTGCCATCTGGTGCTCAACAATGATCAGGGCACAGCCTCCAAAGTGCGGACATTGACGGTCGAGCAGGTGCAGGAATTGCGCCAGCAGCAGGTTGCCTCGTGATCACGCCGGATCAGATCGCACACAAAGCCGGGCAGAAATTTCGCGCTTTTCTCATCGCCTGGCTGACCGATCAGCCTTTCTTTCCGCTGCATTTCCCGGTCGGTCAGATCGTGATGACCGATTGGGATAACTATCGCCGCACCTTGCAGGCATTGAAAGCAGGAGATGGACGGTATTACCACATCGAATGGGTGACGCGCCGCACGCGCGATTTTGGAGAACAGACCCAACCGAAACGGGTGACCATCCCCGACGCCAAAGCCTATCTCGCCCTCACGCGCCGCGTGCGCGCCTTTGATCAGTTCGCACGGGGCGTGGCTGCTGCACGCGCGGCGCTGCCCCAACTCGAACCCTGGATCGCCGCTCACCCATTCGCGCTCATCCAGTTCGCCGACGAATGGGATGACCTGCTGCGGGTGTGTCAGTATTTCATCACGCATCCTCATTCCAATCTGTACATCCGTGAACTACCTGTTCCGGTGCATACCAAATTTATCGAAAAACACGGCGGCGTTTTGCGCTCGATGCTCGATGCGCTTCTTCCGGCTGAGGCATTCAGCGCCGATGAGCGCCATTTTGCCCGGCGTTATGGGCTGCGCTATGATGAGCCGCTCATCCGTGCCCGCCTTCTTGACCCGGCGGCACAGGGCGTCCCATTTACCGATTTCAGCGTCCCACTTTCCCATCTGGCAGCCTGGGACGGCGCGCCATCGCGCTGCCTGATCGTCGAAAATCGCATGACCTTCCTCACATTGCCTCCCCTTATCGATACCCTGGCGCTGTGGGGCGGCGGGTATCGGGCGGAACTGCTCAAAGCGCTGATCTGGCTGAAGAGCAGGACGATTTTCTACTGGGGCGACATCGACGCGCATGGGTTCCACATCCTGTCGATGCTGCGCCATGCGCTGCCCGATGTTCGCTCACTGCTGATGGACGAGACGACATTCAATGCACACGCCGCCTATCTCGTCCCTGATACCCCCACTCCGCTGCTGGAGAATCCCCACCTGACCGAAGATGAGTCCGCGCTGTATGCCCGTGTGCAGCGTGACCTCCTGCGCCTTGAACAGGAACACATCCCGCAGCTTTATATCACTGCGCGATTGTGTGAGGTCTTCGTCTGACATACTGAATGGGGCGGTTGCTTCGCTGTCGCGCTATAATACACACCAACCAACAACGCAGAGCAGAAGGCGGACGAAAAATCCATGCTGTCTTGTGATGTGCTGATCATCGGCGGCGGGGCGACAGGCGGCGGCATCGCCTGGGACATGGCGCTGCGCGGCGCGCGCGTCATCCTCGCTGAAATGGGCGATCTGGCGACGGGCACGAGCGGGCGCTATCACGGGCTGCTGCACAGCGGCGGGCGCTATGCCGTGCGTGATCCCGAAAGCGCCAAAGAGTGCATCGACGAAAATCTCATCCTGCGCCGCGTCGCCCCGGAAGCCATCGAGGACACGGGCGGCTATTTCGTGCTGTGCCCAGGCGATGACGAGAGCTATGTCGAGCGCTTCCTCAAAGGCTGTGCCGACGCGGGCATTCCCACCCGCGCTGTGCCGATGAGCGAGGCGCTGCGCCGCGAACGCGCCCTCAACCCGCGCATCGAGGTGGTCTACGAAGTGCCCGACGGCTCATGCGACTCGTGGGACCTGCTGCACGGCTTGCAGAGCGGCGCACGCGCGACGGGCAGGGCGACTTTCCTCACCTATCACAAGGTCGAGGCGTTTCTGCGCGATGGCGACCGGGTGACGGGCGCGCGCCTGCACAACGTTCGCACGGGCGAGACGGTCAGCGTCGAGGCGGCGGTTGTGGTCAATGCCGCCGGACCCTGGGCGGCAGAGGTGGCGGGCATCGCCGGGGTGCGCTTTGGAATGCGCCTGAGCCGGGGCGCGATGCTGGCGTTCAACATCCGCTGGGTGAACACCGTCATCAACAAGCTGCGCGCGCCTGGCGATGGGGACATCTTCGTCCCGGTCGGCACGGTCAGCGTGATCGGCACGACCAGCGTCCGCACCGACGACCCAGGCGATACGCGCGTCGAACGGTGGGAGGTGGAGCGCGTGCTGGACGAAGCGGAGGCGATGACACCTGGCATCAGCCGCGCCCGCATCCTGCGCGCGTGGGGCGGGGTGCGCCCGCTCTACGACCCAGGCGGCGATGGGCGCGGCGCGAAGCGCACCTTCACCGTGCTGGATCACGCCGAGACCGACGGCGTGCCGGGCTTGATCAGCATCGTCGGCGGCAAGCTGACCACCTACCGCCTGATGGCGGAAAAGGTGAGCGACCTGATCAGCGCGCAGCTGAACCTCAGCACGCCGTGCGCTACCGCCACTACCCCCCTCCCGCCCGCGCACGCCGGTCACATGCCTGGAGACCCGCGCCTGCACGATCTGCGCGATCGGCTGGAGGCGCTCGAACACGGCGAAAACCCCAGCCCGCTGGTGTGCGAATGTGAGATCGTCACCGACAGCCAGATTCGCACCGCGCTGGAAGGCGGTGACGCGCATACCCTGCACGACCTGCGGCGTGACCTGCGTCTGGGGATGGGCCCGTGCCAGGGCGGGTTCTGCGCCTATCGCGCGTGCGGCATCCGACACACCGTCCTGCTTCAGGAGACGCCGGAGACGAGCATCCACCTGCTGCGTGAATTTGCCGAACGCCGTTTCTATGGCATGAAGCCGCTGCTGTGGGGGCACAACCTGCGTCAGGCGGTGCTGGCGGAACACCTCTACGGACGGGTGATCGGCATCAGCGGGTCGGGTGACGGCAGGCAGACCGTGCCCGACTGGTCGAACGTGCAGCCGCCGCGCCTGACGCTCAACGGTGCGCCGCCGCCGCGCGTGGTCGTGGTCGGCGCGGGCTTGGCGGGGCTGACGGCGGCGCTCGTGTGCGCCAAAGCCGGGGCGCGCGTCGAAGTGCTGGCTCAGGGGCAGGGCGCGCTCACCCTGCATCCGGGCTGGATCGAGACGGGCGATGTCGAAGCGCTGGCGGAACTGCCCGATCACCCGTATCGCCACGCGCGCGCATCGCTGGCGCTCGGCTTAGACGCCATCGACGGCGTGCTGACGCTGGAGAACAGCGCACAGCCTGGCGCACCCATCCTCGCCATCACCGCCAGCGGCGCGCTGCGCTCGGTCGCTTTCACGGTCGGCGCACGCTATCCCGTGCTGACCGGCAGGCGGGTGCTGGTCGTCGGGCTGGCGGGCTGGCGCGATTTCTACGCCCGGCTGTGCGCCGACGGGCTGTGCGCACACGGTATCGATGCGCGTGCCGTCGAGATTCCCTTCCCGGTGCGCGCGGGTAATTTCGACACCTGGACGATCGATGCTGCCCGCTGGATCGACACCCCGGATGGCATGGAATACTTCGCAGAGACCGTCGCGGGAGAAGCTGGCGACGCCGACGTCATCGCTTTCCCTGCTGTGCTGGGCTTCCACCCGGAGACGCGCGCCTGGCTGAGCGATACGCTGCGCGCCGAGATCGTCGAAATCCCCACGCTCACGCCCAGCGTGCCAGGCTTGCGCCTGTATCATGCGATGCGCGGCGCGCTGCTTGAGGTGGGCGCGCGTTTCACCATCGGCACGACCGTCGAGGGGCTGGCGTTCGCCGATGACGGCGAGCGCGCGTCAGGCGTGTATGCCGAAACCGCAGCGGGCGGGCGTCCGCGACTCGTGCCGGCGGACGCCATCGTGCTGGCGACGGGCGGCTTGTTCGGCGGCGGCATCGAGAGCGACTATCGCGGCAACCTGCTGGAGCGGGTGGCGGCGCTGGCGATCGACGGCGTGCCACCGGATGTGGAGGGCTGGTTCACCGAGCCGCCCTACAGCGGGCGCGCCCAGCCGATCCACCGGGCGGGCGTTCGCACCGACGCCGACCTGCGCCCGCTGACCGAGGCGGGCGAACCGCTGGCGGTCAACCTGTTCGCCGCCGGACGGCTGCTGATGGGCAGCAGCCCGGTCGTCGAAGGCAGCACTGAAGGAGTCGATATTGCGACGGGTGCGCACGCTGCCGCCCGCGCGCTGGCGCTGATCGCCCAGGGAGTCAGACATGGCTAAGCTGATCGACGTGAACGCTATTCCGGTGGCGGAGGCATACGAGAGCGCGGTCGAGTTCACCGCTGACCTGTGCATCAAGTGCAATATCTGCACGTCCGCCTGCCCGGTCGCCCCGGTGACCGAGCTGTTTCCCGGTCCCAAGACGGTCGGTCCGCAGGCGCAGCGCTTCCGCATGACCGAACCGCGCGGCGACGCCTCGCCCGATGTGAGCGTCGATTACTGTTCGGGCTGCGGCATCTGTACGATGGTCTGCCCGCACGGGGTGAAGATCATGGAGATGAACGTCCGCGCGCGCGAAAAGCTGTACGACGGGCGCATCCCGCTGCGGAACCGGGTGCTGGGGCGCTCTGAACTGATGGGCAAACTGGGGCATCGCTTCGCACCGCTGCTCAACTGGGGTGCGAAGGTGCGCCCGGCGCGCATCCTGGCGGAGAAGGTGATCGGCATCCACCGTGACGCCCCGCTGCCGGTGTTCGAGTTCACACCGTTCCGCGAATGGTTCGCGCGTCATGCGCCGCGCCCCAGCGGGACGCCGCGCGGTCAGGTGGCGTACTTCCACGCCTGCGCGGGCAACTATTTCGACACGGCGGCGAGCAAGGCTGCGGTGCTGGTGCTGGCGCACAATGGCTTTGAGGTCATCCTGCCGGAACAGAACTGCTGTGGGCTGCCGATGCAGAGCAACGGCGAGTTCGACGCCGCCCGCGCCCATGCTCAGCGCAACCTCGACTGGCTGCGCCCATATGCCGAACGCGGCGTGCCGATCGTCGGCGCGTCCACATCGTGTACGCTCAGCCTCAAGTCGGACTACCGCGAGATTCTGCGCGTGCAGCACCCGGCGCGCGATGTCGTCTCCGCCGATACGTATGACATCAGCGAGTTCCTGCTGCTGCTGGCGCAGCGCGGCGAACTGCGGACCGATTTCCAGCCGATGCACATGGGCGAGACGACGCTGCTCTACCATGCGCCGTGCCAGCAGAAGGCGCACAACATGGGGCAGCCCGCCCTCGACCTGTTCGACCTGATCCCCGGTTTGCGCGTGCGCCTGGCGGACGCGGCGTGCTGCGGCATCGCCGGGACATACGGTTTCAAGGTCGAAAAGTACCAGATCGGCATGGACGTGGGCAAACCGCTCTTCGAGCAGGCGTGCGCGCCTGGGATCGGTAGCCCGGTCATCTGCGACAGCGAAACCTGCCGCTGGCAGATCACTCATGCGACGGGCAAGCGATCGATCCATCCCGTGCAGGTGCTGGCTGCGGCGTATGGGCTGATGGCGCTGTGAATACGACAGCCATAACAGGAATATCGCTCGCCACAAGGCTGACACGGATGGATAGTGGGTTCGCCGCACAGGTTCACAGATTAAGTCAGAAAGAAAAATAATGACGAAGGCAGAGACGATCGCCGTCCCGCGTATCGAGAGCATCCGCATCCGCAATTACCGGGCACTGCGCGATCTCACGCTGACGGAGATCACGCCGCTCACCGTTTTTCTTGGACCGAACGGGAGTGGCAAATCAACGCTGTTCGACGTATTCGCTTTCCTGTCAGAATGCTTCACAGTGGGGCTGCGGAAGGCTTGGGACAAGCGCAATCGCTCCAGCGAGTTACGCAGTCGCAACAGCAGCGGACCGCTTCAGTTCGAGATCAAATACCGCGAAACCCCTGACGAACCGCTCATCACTTATACGCTGGTGATCGATGAACAGCCGAACGGGTCGCCTTTTGTCGCTCAGGAGCGGTTGCAATGGAAACGCCAGCCGTATGGTGCGCCTTACCGTTTCCTCGATTTCGCCAATGGACACGGCACGGTCACGGCAGGGGATGAACCTCACGAGGGCGATGAACGTGTCGAAGAACGCCTCACCTCACCGGATGTGCTGGCGGTCAACACGCTGGGGCAGCTTGCCCGCAATCCGCGCGTCAACGCGCTGCGCCAGTTCATCACCGGATGGTATCTGTCGTACCTCAATGCGGACAATGCGCGCGGCACGGTGGAGTCGGGTCCGCAGGAACGCCTCTCAGAGACGGGGGACAACCTGCCCAATGTCGTTCAGTATCTCAGTGAACGCCATCCCGAACGCCTGCAAAGTATCCTCCAGCAGCTTTCACGCCGCGTCCCTCGGCTGGAGGCGGTACATACGGAGGTGATGCCCGATGGTCGTCTGCTGCTGCAAATCAAAGATGCGCCGTTCGAGCGACCGATCATGGCGAAATTTGTCTCTGACGGCACACTGAAAATGCTGGCGTACCTGACAGTGTTGTACGACCCCGATCCCCCCAGGCTGATCGGCATTGAGGAACCGGAAAACCAACTGCATCCGCGTCTGCTGCGTGGACTGGCGGAGGAGTGCCGCGCTGCCTCCGCCAGAACGCAGATCATGGTCACGACACACTCGCCTTTCTTCGTGAATGGACTGAGGGCGAAAGAGCTGTGGGTGCTATTCCGCGATGAGTCGGGCTATACCCAGGCGCGCCGTGCTTCGGAGATGGAGAATATCGCGGCATTCGTTGAAAACGGCGCGCTGCTGGGCGATCTGTGGATGGAGGGGCATTTTGACGTGGGCGACCCACTGACCAATGCGGGCGGCTCCAAAGTGCGCCGGAAACAAACCTGACAGGGGGTGAAGGTTGCTGCTGCATTTTTTCGTCGAGGAACAGTCCGCCGAGGCTGCGCTGATCGAACTCGTGCCACGTATCCTGCACGAGTATGATTTCGACTATGACATTTTTACCTTTCAGGGCAAGCATGACCTGCTGAAAAAGCTGCCCAATCGCCTCAGAGCGTATACGCATCGTCCGGGTGAGGATTGGCGCGTGATCGTGCTAATTGATCGCGACAGCGAAGATTGTCTCGTCCTGAAGGGGCAGCTGGAGCAGATGGCACGGGCTGCAAATCTTACAACCCGCACAGTGTCTCCCGGCGGCTTTCGCGTCATCAACCGCATCGCCGTCGAGGAATTGGAGTCGTGGTTCTTCGGTGATGTCGAAGCGCTGGTCGCTGCTTACCCGCGCGTTGACCCGAACCTGGCAAAGCAGGCAGCCTTCCGCAACCCGGATGCTATCAAAGGCGGCACGGCAGAGCGCCTGGAGTCCATCCTCGCCCATGATCACCCAGGCGGTCTGGAGAAAATCCGCGCCGCTCAGGACATTTCCCGCCATATGCAGCCAGCGCACAATCGCAGCGCCAGTTTTCAGACGTTCCGTCGTGCGCTCATCGCGTTGTTTGAATAGGCAGCCTTGTGCAGGCGACTCCCTTCAGTGACCACTGCGCGAAAATGCGCTATCATGACTGCATACATACACGGGGAAGCACTGCGCTATGCAAGTACACCTCACCCTGACCGCCGAACGCCCCGCGCATGGCGGCTACTGTGTGGCGCGGCACGAGGGCAAGGTCGTGTTCGTGCGTTTCGCCCTGCCAGGCGAGACGGTCATCGCGCGCGTGACCGAAGACCGGAAAAACCTGACCTTCGCCGACGCGATCGAGATCATCACCCCTGCGCCGGAGCGCGTATCGCCGCGCTGCCCGCATTACACCGCGTGCGGCGGCTGTCACTGGCAGCACGCCGACTACGCCGCTGAGCTGCGCTTCAAACACGCCGTCGTCGTCGAGCAGTTCGTCCGCTTTGGCGGCGTGGCTGACCCGCCCGTGCTGCCCGTCATCCCGTCCCCCGACCCATACGGCTACCGCACCCACATCACGCTGCATGGCGCGCCGGGCGGCGGACTGGGCTTCGTCGGCATGGCTGGCGGCGTCATCCCGATCGAGACCTGCCCGATCGCCGCGCCCGCTCTCGACGCCGCCATCGGGCGGATGCGCCTGCTGCGCCGTTTCCACCCGCCTGGGATGCGCCTGCGCCTGCACACGGGCGACGACGGCACAGTCGAGCAGGCGGTCATGACCGGGAAGGGCGACGACGACGACGCCACCGGCGATGCGGATATGCGCGTCGTCACCCACACTGTGCGGGGGCGCGTCTTTCGGTGCAGCGCCGGGGCGTTCTTTCAGGTCAACCTCGCCGGGGCGGAAGCGCTGGTCGAAGCGGTGCTGGCGCATCTGACACTGAGCGGGAGCGAACACGTCCTCGACCTGTACAGCGGCGGTGGCTTGTTCTCGGCGTTCATCGCGCCGCTGGCACACACGGTCACCGCTATCGAGAGCGCCCCGGCGTCGATCGCCGACGCCCGCGTCAACCTCGCCGACCGCCCCAATGTCACCCTGCAAGCCGGGCGCGTCGAAGACCTGCTGCCTGGGCTGCGCGCCGATGCCGTCGTCCTCGACCCGCCGCGCGCCGGGATGCGCCCCGCCGCACTGGAGGCGCTCATCGCCTGTGCGCCGCGTCGCATCGCCTACGTCTCATGCGACCCCGCGACGCTGGCGCGCGACTGCAAACGGCTGATCGCGGCGGGCTGGCGGCTCGATCAGGTGCAGCCCGTCGATATGTTCCCGCGCACCTGGCATGTCGAATGTGTGGCAGGGCTGACCCGTGACTGAGCCGATCGCCGCGCCCGTCACCCCGCCGCGCCCGTCGCTGGGGCAGCGCATCGCCCGCGTCGTCATCGCCGTCCTGTTCGGCGTGCTGCTCTCGCTGCTGCTGCTGGAAGGACTGCTCTCGTTCGATCCGGTCGGGCTGCGCTACATCCGCGACTACAAAACCCTCACCGACCACCTCATCCCCGCGCCGGCAGGCTATACCTACGCGCCTGGGGTGTACACGCTCTCGCGCTCGGTCGTCACCATGCGCCCGGATGGGACGCGCCTCGTGCCGGACTCCGCGCCGGATGCCACGCCCGCGCCGCTGGCGTTCATCGGCGACAGCGTGACCTTCGGCTTGGGCGTCAGCGACGATCAGACGTTCGTCAACCTGATCGCCCGCGCCCTGCCTGCGATGCGGGTCATCAACGCCGGGCTGCCCGCCTTCAACGTCGTCAACATCCGCCGCAGCCTGACGACGCTGCCCGCCGACGCCCGCGTCGTCTACCTGATCACCGACAACGATGCCGACCCGCTCTTCGAGCCGGATTTCTCGCCCGGTGGTCGCCTGCCTGACCTGCCCTGGACGGCGCTCTACTGGCTGTTCCTGCCGACGGTGCTGCAAGCCAACCGTGACCCGGCGTTCACCAACGCAGGCGCAGACCGGGAGATGTATCTGCGTGAGGTGGCGCAGATCGCCGCCGACCCGCGCGTCGTGCTGATCGCGGGGTACGACGACACGCTCACTCTGATCACGCCCGGCGCGGTTCGCATCCCGCGCTACACCACCCGCCTCAGCTTCGCCGACGAACACCCCGACGCCAACGGACATCGTGAACTGGCAGCGGCGATCCTGTCTGCCCTGCCGCCTGAGTAGCCGACCCGCATCTGCACAGCAGGATCAGGGCGGGGGTAAGGTCAGCACATCGCTCATACACTCTGATGGAATGAAACCGTTCTCATCTGCGACAGGGTTTCATTTCGTTTGTCTTGCCTGCACCTGTGCAATGTAAACGGACAAATCGCGTGACAGGCGTGTGTTTGCCGTTATGATGAATTCTGGGGTAAGTGAAGACCTTTTCTCTACTTAGGAGTTGTCGAATGATGCGTTTGTCCCGTTTGTTCCTCTTTTTCGTGCTGTGCATCAGCCTGGCTGCCGGGGTCACTGCCCAGGACGCCCCTCCTCCTCTGAAGATCGGTTTCGTGGCAGACCAGACGGGCGTCGGCTATCTGTTCGCCCAGTCACAGCTCGCCGGATTGCAGGTCGCAGTGAACGAGATCAACGCAGCGGGTGGCATTCTCGGTCGGCGCGTCGAGTTCATCATCCGCGATGCCCAGCTCCGCGCTGACGTGGGCACGACCATCGCCCGCCAGATGATCCTCGAAGACGGCGTCGAACTGCTGCTCGGTCCGACCAGTTCGTCGGTGGCGCTGGCGCTGGCGGCGGTGGCACAGGAATATCAGATTCCGCTGGCGCTGCACACCTCCAACTCGATCGCCCTCTCGACGACGGGCTGGAACCCGTATGTCGTGCAGGTTGTGCCGCACACCACCATCGAGACGCGCGCTGCCGCGCAGTTCATGAGCGAACTGGGCTACACCGACTGGGGCACGATCGGTCCCGACTACTCATTCGGGCGTGACGGCTATGCCTCGTTCACCCAGCGCCTGCTGGAACTGACGCCCAACGCCCGCATCATCAGCGAGCAGTGGCCCCCCCTGGCTGAGCGTGACCTGACGTCGTACATCACGGCGCTGCAAGCCGCTGCGCCGGAAGCGGTGTTCGGCAACCTGTGGGGCGACCAGTTCGTCACCTTCACCAATCAGGCGAAGCAGCTCGGTCTGTTCGAGACGACCGAATACATCGGGCTGATGGATTTGGACTACATGCGCGCCATCGGTGAAGACATCCCCGAAAATGTGTACGGCTATACCCGTGCGCCGTTCTATGCGCTGGAAGGGGAGCGCGTCGATCGCTTCCTGGCAGCGTATCGCCGTCTGGCGGGCGGGCAGTACCCGGCGGACTGGGCAGTCATGATGTATGACGCGGTGTACGCGCTCAAAGCCGCTGTCGAGCGCGCCGGCACGACTGAGGGTGAAGCGGTCGCGGCGGCGTTCAACGGGCTGGAGTTTGAGTCGCTGCGCGGCACGCTGACCATCCGCGAATGCGATCACATGGCGAACGTCGGCGCATGGGTGGGGCGCGCGGGCTTCGTGGACGAGTACCCGTTCCCGATCCTGATCGACCCGGTGTTCGTCCCGTTCGATGAGGTCGCGCTGACGTGCGAAGAAGTGCTGGCGACGCGGGCAGGATGACCACCTACCCGATAGAAGCCATCGTCATCCAGGCGCTCGCCGGGCTGTCGTATGGCATGGTGCTGTTCATCATTGCGTCGGGGCTGTCCCTGATATTCGGCGTCATGCGCGTGATCAACTTCGCGCACGGCAGCCTGTATATGCTGGGCGCATTCGTCGCAACGGCGATCGGCGGGGTGCTTGCCACTCCGCTGATCGGCTTCGTAGGGGCGCTGCTGATCGCGCCCCTCGGCGTGGCGCTGCTGGGCGCGGGCATCGAGACCAGCCTGTTCCGCCGCATCTACCGCAAGGAAGTGCTGCTGCAACTGCTGCTTACCTTCGGGCTGACGCTGATCATCGGCGATCTGGTGCGTGCGGTGTGGGGCGGCGAAATTTACCGCCTGCGCCTGCCGGAAGGGCTGGCGGGCAGCATCGAGTTGTTCCCGCGCCGCCGCTTCCCGGTGTACAACATGGTGCTGCTGGGCATCGGTCCGCTGATCGCGCTGGGTCTGTACCTGCTGCTGCGGCGCACCCGCTTCGGGCGGGTGGTGCGCGCGGCGGTCAGCTACCCGGATGTGCTGAGCGCGCTGGGCGTGGATGTGGGGCGGACGTTCACCGGGGTGTTCATGCTCGGCTGCTGGCTGGCGGGCGTGGGCGGGGTGCTGATCGCGGCGCGGTCGGCGGTGTCGCTGGGCATGGACTCGCAGATCATCGTGCAGGCGTTCGCGGTGGTGGTCATCGGCGGGCTGGGCAGCTTCAGTGGGGCGCTGCTGGGCGCGCTGCTGATCGGCGTGGTGCTGTCGATCGGGCAGTTATACGTGCCGTCCGCCGCACAGATTCTCCCTTTTGCGATCATGGCGCTGGTGCTGATCGTGCGCCCGTATGGTCTGCTGGGCAAACCGGAACGGTGAGCGCATGAACGCCATTTTCGATCGGATTCCACGTCCTGTGCTGTACGGGCTGGCGCTGGCGGCGCTGATCGCGCTGTCGCTGGTGCTGAGCGACTTTTATCGTTCTCTGCTGACGGAGATGCTCATCGCCGGGCTGTTCGCCCTGAGCCTCAACCTGATCATGGGCTACGGTGGCATGGTCTCATTCGGTCACGCGGCATTTTACGGTCTGGGCGGCTACACGGTCGGCATCCTGACGGTGCGCTATGGCGTCGATCCGGTGCTGGCGATGATCGCTGCGCCGCTGGTGGCGGCGCTCGGTGCGCTGATCATCGGCTGGTTCGCGGTGCGGCGCGTGCGGCTGTATTTCTCCATCCTCACGCTGGCGTTCGGGCAGGTGTTGTACACGCTGGCATTCAACAATGCCGAGTTCACGGGCGGCGACAACGGCTTGCTCGGCATCCCCATCCCGGACTGGCTGCGCGGCGAACTCAACTTCGGGCTGTTCACGATCGCCATCTTCGCCATCTGTTTCACGGTGCTGCGCATCTTCGTGCGGTCGCCGTTCATGCTCACGCTGCGCGCCATCCGCGAAAATGCCGAACGTGCGCAGTTCATCGGCATCAATGTGCGGCGGCATCAGCTCATCATCTTCGTCATCGGGGGCTTCTTTGCGGGCATCGCCGGGATGCTGCTGGCGGGGCACAACCGCATCGTCGGCGTGGAGATGTTCTTCTGGACGACTTCCAGCCAGCCGCTGCTCGGCAGCCTGATGGGGGGCATGTTTTCGCTGGCGGGACCGGTCATCGGCGGGGCGATTCTGCGCTTCCTGGAAGTGCAGATCACCACCATCACCCTGTATTGGCCCGCCGTGCTGGGCGTGCTGACCATCGGCTTCGTGCTGCTCGCGCCGTCGGGTTTGGTCGGGCTGGTCAACCGCTGGACGAGCAGGGCGGAGGAGAACGACTCATGAATGTGCTGGCGCTGGAAGATGTCAACAAGTCGTTCGGCGGCGTCAAGGCGTCGCATCATCTTTCGCTGTACGTGCGCCCAGGAGAACGGGTGGCGGTCATCGGGGCGAACGGGGCGGGCAAATCGACCATGTTCAACCTGATCAGCGGCTACCTGACGCCCGACTCCGGGACGATCACCTTCGACGGGCAGTCGATCGCCGGCATGTCACCGCACGTCATCGCGCGGATGGGCATCGGGCGGTCGTTTCAGCGCTCGAACATCTTCCCCAAACTGACCGCGTTCGAGAATGTGCTGACGGCGGTGCTGAGCAACGTTCGGGCATCGCTCAACCCGTTCCGCCCGGCGCGGGCGTATGCGGTCGAAAATCAGCGCGCGCTGGACATCCTGGCGCGCATCGGCCTGGCAGACGCGCGCGACCGCCGCGCCGGGGCGCTGGCGCTGGGCGACCAGAAGCGGCTGGAGATCGGCTTGGCGCTGGCGCTCACCCCTCGCCTGCTGCTGCTCGACGAGCCGACGGCGGGCATGTCGCCGGAAGAGACGACCAGCACCGTCGCCCTGGTCGAGTCGCTGGCGCGCGAGTCCGGCATCAGCCTGCTCTTCACCGAGCATGACATGGCGGTGGTGTTCGGCATCGCCGAGCGCATCTACGTGCTGCATCAGGGCGCGATCGTGGCGGATGGCACGCCGGAAGCCATTCGTGACAACCCGGACGTGCAGCGGATTTATCTGGGCGCGGCACAGGATGAGAGGAACTCATGACCGAGACCCCCCTGCTGGCGATCGAGGACATCCATACCTACTACGGCATGAGCCACATCCTGTGGGGCGTCTCGCTGGTGGTACATCGCGGCGAATGCGTGTGTCTGGTGGGGCGCAACGGCGCGGGCAAGACGACCACTTTCAAGAGCGTCATCGGCTTGGCTCCCCCGCGCAGCGGACAGGTGCTGTTTCGCGGCGCGCGCATCGACGGCAAGCCCGCCCACCAGATCGCCAGGATGGGCGTCGGTTTCGTGCCGGAAGAGCGCGCCATCTTCCCCGACCTGACGGTATGGGAGAACCTCGACGTGGCGCGTAAACCGGGCGCGGACGGGCGCGTCGAGTGGACGATCGACCGGGTGTATCACATCTTCCCCAGGCTGGCGGAGCGGCGCGATCAGGCGGGCGGCACGCTCAGCGGCGGCGAACAGCAGATGCTCACGATCGCCCGCACGCTGATGGGCAACCCCGATCTGGTGCTGCTGGACGAGCCGTCTGAAGGACTCGCGCCGCTGATCGTGGCGGCGATCGGCGAGCTGGTGGCGGAGTTGAAGCGCGGGGGCGTCACCCTGCTGCTGAGCGAGCAGAACCTGCCGTTCGCCCTCAGCCTGAGCGACCGCGTGTACGTGATCGACGACGGCAAAATCCAGTATACCGGGGCGACCGCCGAACTGGTGGCGCACCCGGAGATCACCAGGCGCTATCTGGGCGTCGGCTGATCGGCGGCGATCGCGGTGGGGTGTGATGGGCGTGCGGGCAGTGCCGCCGCCGCGCCCATCACCAGCCACCACACAAACGCCAGACGGTCGGACAGGGTGATGGCGTCCGCCATGCTGAACACCATCCACCCCAGCCACGCCCCGCCGATCGCCACCGCCGCCAGCGTTTGACCACCACGCCACGCCCGCCAGACGCGCCAGACGAACGCCCCGCACAGCAGCAGGTAGACCGCCATGCCAGGCACGCCCAGGTCTGCCCCGGTTTGCAGCACGATGTTGTGCGCGTGCGGCAGCACCTGCACCTCATAGCCGATGACCGGGTACTGCTGGCGCACCGGGCGGGCGCGGAACTGGTTGATGCCCACCCCGGTCAGCGGATGATCGCGCACGATGTCGAGCGCCGATCGCCAGATGTACAGCCGACCCTGCTGGCTGCCCGCGTCGCGTTCCACCAGCAGCGCCGCCTGTTCGGTCGAGAGCAGCGCGTTGGTCACGACTGCGCCTTCCAGCAGCGCGATCGCCACCAGACCCGCCAGCGCCGCCGTCCGCCGCCAGCCGCGACTCATCCCCGCGAAAATGACCACCGCGCCGCCGACCAGCGCTCCGATGATCGCCATGCGTGACTGACCGAGCAGCAGCGCGGCGAACAGCAGCGCCAGCGCGATCCAGCCCGCCGCGCGCAGTGCCGGGCGCACACGGG
>CAZTLS010000008.1:0-91231 GCA_964614405.1 uncultured Pleurocapsa sp. | reverse complement strand
TTTTTGCTCATAAACAACCATTTTATCGAGGTTTGTTATCCTCGCAACTGAGCAGTTGCAGCGGAATAACAAACGTAAATTCTCGACAGATCGTTTTCACACATATACGTACAACAAATATTTTGGGATACACGATAACTTCTCGCAATTGGTCTCTTTTGAGCATTGGCAGTCTTATTGGGTATCTTTGCAGATCAAGTACTGCTGCGACACAATGTGGTGTCAGAAGTGATATTCCAGCACAAACTCACATTGCATTTCAACTGCGAACAGTCCGTACCGGGAACCCGTATTATGTGCAGCGACCACTCGATGTAATACCCTTTCTTGCCTTTCCGCAGGGTATATACGACAGATGGGCAACGAATATTGGACAGCTTGAACCGCAGCCGCAACGTCAAAATCAGCCGTTTAGTGGACGCCTAACCCTAGCTGAAGGCAAAACGAAATGAAAATGCTTAAAATCACAGTAGGGCGTTTACGTTTTTGGCTACTGATGTATGTGGTTTTTGCGCTTTTTACTACAAATGGTGATTTGTATGCGAACGGCGATTGGATATACGCTGTTATCATTTCAAATGAGGTCGCAGGTTTTAACATCGTCTATTTTGACGAAAGCCTGACTGAGGTAGCCCTCTTTCAACGTTCACTCAACATTCCAACAGGGTACTACGCGCCATCTTCAGTTTTTAAAGTTTATCTTAGCCCGGATCGCGCATGGATCGGAACGATTTTCCCTGGAAGTCAAAACGGGATATTTCAGCTCTTCTCTGTTGACGGCGAAACCAGCAGAGCTATCTCTACAGGTTTCTTTGAAGCGATGAGTTACCCACTTGCTCTTGCGTCATCCCGTTATGTCGATTGGAGTTCAAATTCCAGCAGATTATATGTCAGTTATGTTACGCCGAATGGTGAATTTTCAATAGCACAGCATAATTTGCTAAGCGAAGTCACTGGTCAGATATTTCCAGACTCTGAATTAAATCCCCAGGTTGCGTCGCGCCCTGAGGCAAACGGAAATCAAATTGTATTTCAACGGATCGAATGTACTGATCAGCTTTGCGATACCAGGATCGTGCTTTTTGACGTACAGAGCAATCTTATGATGACCCAAAAAAGCTTGGCAGAGGCTATGCCTTTCGCCGGTCCTATATGTGGCATGAACTGGTCGCCGAACGGAATAGTTCTGAGTTTCGTATCCGCATGTCCTAAAAGCGCTCCGCACATACCTGGAGAAGTTTATCTCTGGAAAGTTGCAGATAATACAATCTCTCAGGTTACGTCCTACACTATTCCATTCTCTAACACCGCCGGGGTTCTGACCCCTTCTATTGAAACCTTCTGGCATGATGACGACACGCTGCTCATCAGCGTCACGCATGTCCGCACCGGGGTGGATGTCAATGAGACAATTGCCTACCACCCCTCCACGCAGACCACGACGGTGCTGTCGGGGCTGATGACGCGCGAATGGGCGCGCAACCCTCTCAGCGGACAGCTCGCCTACCGTGCTTTCACCACCGACGCCTTCGCCCCGGTCAATCCGGTCATCCACCTCGCCACCTACACCCACAACACGCTGACGGTGCAGGCGACGCTGCCCAACGGCTGCGACCTCGACTGGTCGCCGGATGGGACGACGCTGGCGTACACCGTGCGCGGCACGACCTGCACCGAACCGGTCACGGCGCTGGCGTTCTACGATGTGGCGACCGGGACGACGCAGCAGGTGGCGGTGTCGGACTATCGTGAAGTGCTGCCGGTCGGCTGGGTGCGCCGCCCGACCGGGGAGGTGAGCGGGCAGGTCAGCGTGCAGGGCGTGAGCAGCCCGGCGGGACTGCCCGCCCGCGTCAGGATCGCCTGGGAAGAGGGCGTGGTCGTCGATCAGGCTGTGCCGCTCCAGGCGGATGGGCGGTTCGGCATCGAGGGTGTCCCCTGGCGGCGGGGATACACGGTGTGGGTGAAGGCGGAGGGTCATCTGGCGGCGGCGGAGCAGGTCGATGTGGTGACGGAGGCGACCGAGGTAGGGTTCGCTGCGCTGCGCGCGGGCGATGCGGACGGCAGCAACACGGTCACCATCGCCGACTTCTCCATCCTGGCGGCGGCATTCGGCATAGCGCAGGGGGGCGCGGGCTTCGACGCGCGCGCCGACTTCAACCGGGACGGGGTGGTCAGCATCAGTGACTTCTCGCTGCTGGCGTCGAACTTTGGGGCGGCAGGCGCGCCGGAACCAGGGGCGATGGGGATGCGGCTTGCCGGGATGAGCGGCGGCAGTACGGCGATCGACCTGAGCGCCTCGACCGCCGTGCCCGCCGTCGGCGAGTCGTTCACGGTGACGGTGGCGGTGCGTGCGGGGGCACAGCGCATCGACGCGGCGGGAGCGCTGCTGACCTTTGACCCCAGCGCGCTGCAGGTAGAGGCGGTGACGATGGGCGGAGCGCTGGCGGTCGAACTGCTCAGCGCGTTCGACAACGCCAGCGGGCAGGTGCGGCTTGCGGCGGGGGCGTTCAGCCGTGCGCCGCGCGGGACGTTCACGCTGGCGGAGGTGACGATGCGCGCGCTGCGCCCAGGCACGACGACGCTCGCGTTCGGCGACGGCGTGGGCGGGGAGACGGGCGCGTACTGGCGCGGTCAGTCCGTGTGGGATGGGGAGGCGGGTGATCTGCTGATCACTGTGGGTGGATAGGGATAAGTGTCTGTCAGCGCTCACCCCATCCGCACTCAGACGAAGGCTGATGGGGTGAGCAAATGCAGGGATTAGATTCGACTGAGGGAGATCAGTATCCCATCAGCGCCGAAAGGTCGGGTTCAAAGGTGGACTGTTCGATGATTTCCTCGACGGTCAGCTCGATCTCCGCCGTGTCCGGGTTGACGCCCGTCACCAGCGACCCGTCCGCCAGCGCCGCCTCAATCTGCGCCAGGATGTCGTAGAAGACCGGGTTGATGTCGGATTCGTTCGGACCGGCGTAGGTCATGCCGCCGTTCGCCACGTCGAGGATGTAGTTGCCACCGCCGACGAACGCTTCCATGTCACCCGTCGCCAGCGCCGCCAGCATGTCACGCACGCCCACGTCCACGCGCTTGATGCCGCTGCTGATGATCCTGTCCGCGCCTGGGGTTTCGCCCGCGCCGAAGGTGCTGAAATACTCGTCCTGATCGACGCCGATCACATACACGCCTTCTGCCGCGCCCGCGACGATCGCGCCGGAGCCGGTTGGTCCGCCGCCGCCGAACAGCACATCCACGCCTTCGCCGATGAACTGCTGTGCCGCCGCTGCGCCGCGATCCGGGGCAGTGAAGCTGTCGATGTACACGCCGAGGATGGTCACGTCCTTGCCCAGCAGGGTCGCCATGTACTGGATGCCCTGCTCATAGCCATGACGGAAGCGCACCACCGGGGGGATATCGATGCCGAACACGCCGCCGATGATGTTCGACTCGGTCACCAGCGCAGCCAGTGCGCCGACCAGAAATGCCGACTGATCCTCGCGGAACTGGATGCCGACGTAGTTGCTGGGACCCTCGAACACGAACTGATCCACGCCGATGAAATAAATATCCGGGTTCGCCTGCGCTGCCGCCAGCGTCGCATCCGCCAGCAGGAAGCCGACGGTCACGATAGCGTCAAAACCCTGGTCGATGCACGTCTGGAGGTTGGTGGCGTAGTCCGTCTGAGCGACGGTTTCGATAAAGGTGTTTTCGAGGTCGAATTCGTCTGCTGCTTCCAGCATCCCTTCGTAGGCAAACTGGTTGAACGTGCCGTCGTTGACGCGCCCGATGTCGGTGACGAGGCACACGCTCTCAATGGCAGCATCCTGCGCTACCGTGACCGAGGCGATGCCGAGCAGGGCGATCAGCACCGCCAGAACACAAAACATCCGCTTGACCATGACTTTGCAGCTCTCCTGTATCAAAAAATACCTGTGCCCAGCCCGTTTTTTTACATCGGGCACGTGCCGTATACCATAACACTGTCTCGCTTAGTGTGCCATTGATCGATCTGCACGACAAATCACGCCATTCGCTCAAGAGATATTCACTTTCGCTCTGTACAATTCATGACAATCTGCGATCGCGCACCGCTCCATACCCGCACTGCGTAATGGAGAAGGGGTGCATCGCTGTTTTCGTTTGTATGTTCAGTAAAGGTCGTGCGTGTGGTCAAAGTCCGACGAACTGTCATCCTTCTGGCGCTGATCATGCTGGGTGCGCCTGCGCTGCTGTTCGGCGCGCGCATCCGCGCTGAGCGAGTTGAAACGCGCGCGGCGGCGCAGCAGGTGGCGAATGCCGCTGCGCTGTCACGCCATACCGTCGATGTGGGTGCAGTCGAGGTCATCGTTTCCGCCATCGGTGCGATCGAGCCAGAGCGCAGCGCGCGCATCAGCTTCCGCGATCCGGGGCGCATCGCCGAAGTCGCCGTGCGCGTCGGCGATCGCGTCCGTGTCGGGGATGTGCTGGCGCGCCAGCCCGATGAGACGCAGCGCCTGGCGCTGGAGGCAGCCGAACTGGGTTTGGCGGCGGCGCAGCTTCAGAAAGAACGCCTGCTGACGGGTCCGACCGAGAGCGAGCTGGCGATCGCTGAAGCGAACATCAATGCCGCCATCGGCGCGTACAACAGCATTGCGAACGCCGTCAGCGCTGATGCGGTGCGCGCGGCGGAACTGCAATATCAGGCGGCACAGCGTGCTGTCGATGATGCGCGCGCCCGCCGTGCCACCGCCAACGGCACGCCGGAGCAGATCGCGCTGCTGGAGGCGCAGATCGGGGAGGCGTCGTTCAATGCCGAAATCGCGCGCCTGTCGCTGGACAACGCCCGTCGCGGCACGTCCGCGCAGGCGGGCGCGGCATGGGCGCGCGTGCGTCAGGCAGAGGCGGAACGCGATCGCCTGCTGGCAGGGGCGACTCAGCTTCAGATCGACAATGCTGATGCGGCGATCGCCCGCGCGCAGATCGCCGTCGATCGCGCGCGTGAGGCGCTGTCGCATACTGTCATCACCGCGCCGTTCGACGGGCTGGTCAGCGCGGTCGGTGCAAGTGCCGGGGCAATCGCCCTGCCAGGCGTGCCGATCGTCACGCTGGTCGATGTTGAACCGCTGCGCCTCAAAATCGGTGTGGATGAGATCGACGTGCGTCAGGTGCGCCCTGGTGCAGAAGCCCGTGTGCGTGTGGACGCCATTCGCGGGCTGGACCTGGCGGCACGGCTGGAACGCATCGCTCTCGTGCCAACCGTCAACGGCGGCATCGTCACCTACGATGTCGAGATGGCGGTGCTGGAAAGCGATCCGCGCGTGCGGCTGGGCATGACCGCCGAAGCGCTGATCGTGGTCGAGCGGCGCGAAGGGGTGCTGGTTGTGCCCAATGAATACATCCGGCTGGGGCGCGGCTTGAGCGGCGCCACCGTCTCTGTGCTGAACCCGGATGGCACGCTGAGCGAGCGCACGGTCACCCTCGGCTTGCAGGGTGATGGGGTGAGCGAGATCACCTCCGGCTTACGCGCAGGCGAGGTGGTGGCGGTCAATCTCGGCGGCGACGCCATTTTCGGGCTGGGAGGGTGATCACACTATGATGCAGATCATCGCGCGGATCGCGCGGCTGCTGGTATTCGCGGTTGTGGCATTCGCCGTTCTGCTGTTCGGCGGATGGTGGTTCATCAATCAGCCCGCCGCTGAAGGATCGACCGCCGCTGCCCAGTCAGCGACGGTGCTGGATACGCTGGTGGTGCAGCGCGGCGCACTCGATGTGACGGTGAGCGCGACGGGCAGCATCACCCCGCAGGAGCAGGTGGCGCTGTTCTTCGAGGGCAGCGGGCGTGTGGCGGAGATCGACGCGCCGGAAGGGGCGCGGGTGCGCGCGGGTGACCGGATCGCCAGGCTGGATACATCGGCGCTGGACAGCACCATCGCCGAGACGGAGATCGCGGTCGCCGTGCAGCGGGTGACCTTCGACGCCCTGGATGCCCCGGTGCGCGAGGTCGATCGGGCGGTGGCGGAAGCAGCGGTCAATGCGGCGCAGGCGGCGCTGAACGCCGCTTACAGTTCGGGCAACCCGAATACCGCACAGGTGGCAGCGCTGCAAGCCGAGATCGCCCGCAATCGTCTGTATCAGGCACAGCTTCAGCGCGACATCGCCGCCAATACGCCGTCGTTCACGCCATCGATCGCCGGGTTCATCCCCGATGGGGTGGAGATTCCCCCGGAGATCATTGAACAGCTCAATCGAGGCTTGTCCGGGCTTGTCCCGTCCTTCAGCACCAGCCCCGACCCGGCACAGTTCGCCAGTGGGCTGACACAGGCGGAATTCGGCGTGCAGATCGCCGATGCGAATGCTGCGGCTGCGGCGGGGCGCGGTGCGGACAGCGGCAGCATCGCTCAGGCGAATGCGGGGTTGGTGGCAGCGCGCGCCGCGCTCGATCGGCTGGAGAACGGGGCGAGCGACCTCGACCGTCAAGCCGCCATGCTGGGCGTCATGCAGGCGGAAAATGCCCTGGCGCAGACTCGTGCTGCTGCCGCCCGCGCCAGTCTGACGACACCGATCGCCGGGGTGGTGGCGCAGAACAATCTGCGGCTGGACGAACCGCCGCCCAGCCAGAATTTCGCTGTGCTGGTCATCGACGACTCGGCGCTGTACGTCGATCTGGCGGTCGATGAGACGGATGTCGTCAGCCTGGAGGTTGGGCAGCCTGCCACGCTGCGCCTCGACGCGCTGCCCGATGCGCGCATCACCGGGCAGGTGAGCGAGATCGCCGTCATCCCGGTGCGCGCTGCGGGGCTGGTCACGTATGCTGTGCGGGTGCGGATCGATCCGACGGACGAGCCGATCCGCATCGGGATGAGCGCCACTGCGACGGTCGTGGTGCGGTCGCTGGACGATGCGCTGGTTGTGCCCAATCGTTTCGTGCGGATCGACCGGACGACGGGCGATGCTTTCGTCACGGTGGAGCGCGCGCCGAATGTCTTTGAAGAACAGCGGGTGCGCCTGGGTGTGCGGAATGCCACCGAGAGCGAAGTCCTGAGCGGCATCAGCGAGGGCGATCGGCTGGTCATCCGACCGCGCAGCACATTCGACCCGTTCCGTTGAGCGGTATGGCAGGAGGTGGATGACGATGGGGCTGTTCAGACGGACGAATGGCAAACATGCGGATGTGATGGTCACAGAAGCGCCCGCGCGCAAGCCGGTGATCGAAATTCGCGGTGTCACGAAGATGTACAAGATGGGCGACATCGAAGTTCATGCCCTGCGCGGGGTCGATCTCACCATCTACGAAGGGGAGTTCGTCTCGATCATGGGACCGTCGGGGTCGGGCAAAAGCACGCTGATGAACATCCTCGGCGCACTCGATCAGCCGACGGAGGGCGAATATCGGCTGGATGGTACGGATGTCAGCCGCCTGAGCGAAGCTGAACTGGCGCGCGTGCGGAACAAGAAGATCGGTTTCGTCTTTCAGAGTTTCAACCTGCTCAAACGCACGACCGCGCTGCGTCAGGTGGAGCTGCCGCTGATCTACGCCGGAGCGGGGTCGCGCGTCAAACGCGCTAAAGCCGCGCTGGAGGCGGTCGGGCTGGGTCAGCGCCTCGACCACCTGCCCAGCGAACTTTCCGGCGGGCAGCAGCAGCGCGTCGCCATCGCCCGTGCGCTGGTCAACGAGCCGGCGATGATCCTCGCTGACGAACCGACGGGCAATCTGGACTCGCGCAGTGGCACGGAAGTGCTGCAAATCTTCCAGCGCCTCAACCGCGAACAGGGCATCACGATCGTGTTCGTCACCCACGATACCTGGATCGCCCGCCACACTGACCGGGTGATCATGCTGCGTGATGGGGTCGTGGTGGCGGATTCGCCCATCCCGCAGCCCCTCGTCGCCGGGGAAGCAGAGCGTCCCTCGATGGAAGACGAGATGGAAGCGGTGCTGAAGGCGGTCTACTACGGTGGCAAAGAGGAAGAGTACAACTGATGAACGTGCTGGAGACGGTGCGGATCGCCATCACCAGCCTGCTGAGCAACCGCCTGCGCGCTATCCTCACCACGCTGGGGATCATCATCGGCGTGGGGGCGGTGATCGGTCTCGTCAGTCTGGGGCGCGGTGTGGAGACGTTCATCGCTTCGGAATTTCAGGCGCTTGGGTCGAATGTGCTGTTCGTTTTTTCGTCGCAGCCAGCCAGCAGCACGCGCACCCGCATTCAACCGCTGACCACGCGCGAGGGCGCGGCACTGGCGAATCCGGCGATCGCACCCAGCATCCGCGCGGTAGCGATGGAAACCGCTGTGCCTGCGCTGATCACCAATGGCAGCGTTTCGGCGCAGATCGCGGTGAGCGGGGTGACGCCCAACTATATCGACGTGCGAAACTGGACAGTGCGCGACGGGTCGTTTATCACCGAGGCGGATGATGAACAGGCGGCGCGCGTGCTGGTGCTGGGCACGACGCTGGTGGAGAAGCTGTTCGGCGACAAAGCGTTCGATCCGGTGGGGCGGACGGTGAGCGTCAACCAGCGGGTGTTCACGATCATCGGCGTGCTGCAGGAACAGGGCGCGGGCATCGGCTTCATCGGCGATCAGAACAATGTCGCCTTCATGCCGATCACCACTGCGCAGACGCGCATGGGCAATGCCCGCACCCGCGACGGCGGCTATCGGGTCGATGTGCTGCATATTCAGGCGGTCAGTGAGGCGGCGATGAGCAGCGCCACGCTGGAGATCGAACAGTTCCTGATCGACGCGCACGAAATTCAGTTTCAGGGTGAACAGGATTTCACGATCATCAATCAGGCTGACCTGCTCACCTCGCTGGGTGCGATCACGGGCATCCTCACGCTCTTCCTCAGCCTGATCGCCGGGATTTCGCTGCTGGTGGGCGGGATCGGCATCATGAATATCATGCTGGTGACAGTGACCGAGCGCACGCGCGAGATCGGGCTGCGGAAAGCGGTCGGGGCGCGCGGCGGGGATATTCTGCTGCAATTCATGATCGAGAGCCTGGTGCTGTCGCTGCTGGGCGGGGCACTCGGCGTGGCGCTGGGCTGGGTGATCATCACCGTCGGTGGGCTGCTCGTGCCCAACCTGTCGCTGTCGATCACGACCGACGCCATCCTGTTGGCAACGGTGGTGAGCAGTCTGATCGGGATTTTCTTCGGATTGTACCCTGCCAGCCGCGCGGCGCGGATGCGCCCGATCGACGCGCTGCGCTTCGAGTGAGGGAGGAACAGCATGATCGCAGGCTTCAATGAAAATCTGCGCGTGGCGATCAGTGGCGTGAGCGCCAACAAGCTGCGTTCTGCCCTGACGATGCTCGGCATCACCATTGGCGTGGCAGCGGTCATCGTGCTGGTCTCGCTGGGGCAGGCAGTCGAGACTTATGTGCGCGGGCAGTTCCTCGGTTTGGGGACGAACCTGCTGCTGGTGTTCGGCACGGAAGACAGCCGAGGGCAGCAGGTGCGGCTGACGCTCCGCGAAGCGGCAGCACTGCGTGATCCGCTGCGCGTGCCGGATGCCCTGTACGTCATGCCGCAGGTCAACCTGACGTTCCCGATGCTCGGCAATGGACGTGAGGGGCGGGCACGTGTGCGCGGCGTGACGGCGGATTTCCCGGTCATCCGCAGCCGGGAAGTCATCGCTGGTCGATTCTTCGATCGCACTGAAGAGGAAGGGTTAGCGCGGGTGGTGGTCATCGGCACGGTGGTGGTCGATCGACTCTTCCCCGATGTCTATCCGATCGGGCAGACGATCCGCATCAACGGGGTCAACTTCCGGGTGATCGGTGTCATGGCGGAGGCGGGCAGCGCCAACCCCTTTGCCGGAGATGAGAACGATCTGGTGTTCATGCCGATCACAACGGCGCTCTCGCGGCTGCGCGGCGAGCGCGATCTGAGCGGTAATTTTCCTGTGACCAACATCCTGGTGCAGGCGCGCGATGCGGACAGCGTGACGCTGACGGCGCAGCAGGTGCGGCAGACCCTGCGCGAAGAGCGCGGGATCGCCTTCCGCGATGAGGACACGTTTGAAATCTTCACACAGGATGACTTACTCTCGTCGCTCAACCAGATCACCGGGCTGCTGACGATCTTCCTGGCGATCATTGCCGGCATTTCGCTGCTGGTGGGCGGGATCGGCATCATGAACATCATGCTGGTGACGGTGACCGAGCGCACACGCGAGATCGGGCTGCGAAAAGCGGTCGGTGCGCAGAAATCCGACATCCTGCTGCAATTCCTGATCGAGGCGACGGTGATCGCACTGGCAGGTGGAGCGATCGGCGTGGGCATCGCCTATGGCGGGGCAGCGTTGGTCTCGTCGTTTTCAGCGGATTTGCAGGTCGCCATCCAGCCCGCCAGCGTTGCCCTGGCGACACTCATCTCGGTGAGCATCGGCGTGTTCTTCGGCATTTATCCTGCCAACCGCGCTGCCTCACTCAACCCGATCGATGCGCTGCGCTATGAGTGAGGGGCTGGCGCTCACTGTTCTTTCGGGACATCTTTCGTTAAAATAAGCACAGGTGTAATATTTCCGTTTCTGATGCACAGGATACAGGATACAGCATGGCGTCCTCCGACAATGGCTCCTCCCCTGCTCCGCCCAACCCGCTGCTGGAGGCTGTGCATGACGACATGCTGTCCGGTCTGGGGCAGCTCGCCAACTATTTCGGCTTCGGCAAGGTGATGGGACAGATTTTTGGCGCGCTGCTGATGAGTCCGCATCCGCTCTCACTGGACGATCTGGTCGATCGGCTGGCGATCTCCAAAGCCAACGTCAGCATCAACCTGCGCACGCTGGAAAAGCTGGGCATGGTGCGTCAGGTGTTCGTCAAAGGCAGCAGCCCGCGCCGCAAATATTATGAGGCGGAAGCGGATTTCTGGCAGATCATCAGCAACATCCTGCAAGGGCGGGAGATGCGCGATGTCGAGCGGGCGATCGGCGTCATGGACGCCAACATCCGCCGTCTGCGCGCTGAGACGCCGACGCTGACGGCGGAGGAACAGGCGAAAGCCCATGTCTACATCGAACGGATGGAGCAGATGCGCGGCTTGTTCGAGTTTGCGCGCATGATGATCCAGGCGGTGCTGTCTCAGGTCGAGCGTGATGAGACGCCCGCGCCTTTGCCGGATGATGACTGGACGCCGTGATGCGGACTCTCGTATAATGCCGTTATCCCCCGGAGGTGTGGCGGAACTGGCAGACGCGCATGACTTAGGATCATGTGCCGCAAGGCGTGTGGGTTCGACTCCCACCATCTCCATGATCGATCTGTTTCCTCCATTCAGTACACCCGTCCGCCAATGAGCGCTTCACCCTCTGGCTGAAGCAGAATCACCCGCCCTTCGGCATCGGGCACGCCCAGCACCAGCACCTCAGAGGTGAACCCGGCGATCTGTTTAGGCGGAAAGTTGACCACGCCGATCACCACCTGACCGATGAGCGACTCTTTGGCGTAATGCGTGATCTGCGCTGATGACCATTTTTCCCCGATCTCGCTGCCAAAATCGATCCGCAGGATGTAGGCGGGCTTGCGCGCGCGTGGGTTGTCCTGAACCTCGCGGATGATTCCCACGCGCATATCCACTTTTACGAAGTCGTCATAGGTGATCACAGCATACTCCCGGCATGAATGAGACAAGGCAGGCGGTGATCATGATCGGGAAAAATAAGTGTATGATGAGCAATGCAGATTTGCATGTCATTGGCTGGCAGAGTCGATCGACGTATGTGCATAAGCAGCGCATGGGGCGCTGTGCCAATGACACAGGAGAACCACACCATGAAGTACATGTTTCTGATTTACGGGAATGCAGACCACGTATCGACGCCGGAAGAGATTCAGGGTTATATCGCGTTCAGCAACGAAACGCGGGAAAAAGGGACTCTGGTCAATGCCGATCAGCTCCAGCCGATCACGACGGCGACCAGCCTGCGTGGTGAGAAGGGGAAGGCGATGGTGACGGATGGTCCCTTCGCCGAGACTAAAGAGGTGCTGGCTGGCTATTACATCCTTGAATGTGCTGACCTGGACGAGGCACTCACCTGGGGGCACAAGCTTCAGTCCATCGATGGCAGCACGGTGGAAGTGCGTCCGCTGGTCGTGTTTTAAACAGCGCTGATTGGATGAACAGGTAAAAGGGGTAGTGTGATGAGCGATGCAGCCAGTGCCATCGAAGCGGTTTTCCAGCGGGAACATGGGCGGGTGCTGGCGTCGCTCATCAGCTACTTTGAGGGCGATTTCGACCTGGCAGAGGATGCCTTGCAGGATGCGTGCCTGGCGGCGCTTACCCGCTGGGCGCGCGAGGGCGTCCCTCAAAACCCGGCGGCATGGCTGACCGCGATCGCCAGGCGACGCGCCATCGATCGGGCGCGCAAGGGCGGGGCGCGCGGTCGGCAGAGGGTGCTGCTGGATGAATACCACCCCGCCCCTGTTCCCGATGACGATGCCATGAATGACAATGACGATGCCATGTCCTTTCCGGATGAGCGGCTCAAGCTGATCTTCACCTGCTGCCATCCCGCTTTGAAAGCAGAGGCGCAGGTCGTGTTGACCTTGCGGACACTGGGTGGTCTGACGACTGAGGCGATTGCACGGGCATTCATTATGCCCGTGCCCACGATGGCGCAGCGCATCGCCCGCGCCAAAGACAAGATTCGGAGCGCAGGCATTCCCTACCGTGTGCCCGCGCTGGAAAACCTGGCGGAGCGGCTGGATGCCGTACTGAGAGTGATCTATCTGATCTTCAACGAGGGATACAGCGCGCACGGAGGCGATCAGCACACACGAGCTGCATTGTGTGAAGAAGCGATCCGGCTCTGCCGGGCGTTGGTCGCGCTGCTCCCTGGGGGCAGTGCCAGTGCCGAAGCACGGGGTTTGTTGTCGCTCATGCTGCTCACTCATGCGCGGCGTGAGGGGCGGCTGAGCGCGGATCACCGTCTGGCGCTGCTGGAAGATCAGGATCGGCGGTTGTGGGATCAGGCGATGATTGCGGAAGGGAGGCAGTTGATCGAGGAAACGCTGCGACTTGGCGCGGTCGGGGCATATCAGGTGCAGGCAGCCATCGCCGCGCTGCACGATGAAGCGCGCAGCTATGCAGACACAGACTGGGCGCAGATCGCCGCGTTGTATGGTCTGCTGGCGCACATCACCGAGTCACCGGTGGTGGAGGTCAACCGTGCAGTGGCGATCGCCATGACCGATGGGGTGGGGGAGGGGCTGCGGCATATCCTGTGTTTTGAGGATGTGCTGGATGACTACTTCCCTTTTCACGCGGCGCGTGCGGATTTGCTGCGGCGAGCGGGAGAGCGCGAAGCGGCTGCCGAAGCCTATGAGCGGGCGATCGCCCTGTGCAGCAGCAGCAGCGAAGCTGAGTATCTGCAAAGCCGCCTGACCGAAATGCTGGGCTGATTCTTGTACGCTTCTAACGGTCTATGCTGTTCACTGATGGAGAGGGGGTGATATAATCACTGGATAATCACCTGCTATTGCCGCAAGGAACTCCGTTGAACATCCAGACTGAACTTCAGCCCGATCATACAGCACGTCTCATCGTCCAGCTTGATGAGGAGATGTTTGCCAGCGCCCGTCAGAAGGCTGCCCGCAGCCTTTCCAGCAAGGTCAACATCCCCGGCTTTCGCAAGGGCAAAGTGCCGCTGCGTATCCTGGTCAATTATGTCGGTGAGGCTGCGCTGGCGGAAGAAGCCGTTGAGCAGGTCTCGCAGGAGGTGTATCGGCAGGCGTTGAAGGACAGCGGTTTGGCTCCCTATGCGCCAGGAACGCTGGTTGACATTAAGCTTGAGACACAGCCGCCGACGCTCATCTACACGGTTCCCCTGCAGCCGACCGTCAAACTGGGCGATTATCGGGCGCTGGTGACGGGCTATACGCCCCCTGTTGTCGAAGATGCTGAGGTCGATGAGGCGCTCCGTCAGATGCAGGAAGAATATGCCCTCGTCGAGGAAAGTCAGCGCCCCGCTGAACCGGGCAACCGTGTGGTCATGGCGCTGCACAGCTATTTCACCGATGATCTCGATGATGAAGACGGGGAGGAGGACGAGGCAGAGGATGCCGACGAACCCGTTGACGAGATCGAAGATGAGGTGGAAGAAGACGATCATGACGACGAACACGATCATGATCATGAACACAGCCATGACATCGACAGCTTCATGGACGAGGAGCAGGAAGTCTACCTGCACAACCATGAGATGCAGTTCATCCTGAATGAAAAGAACGACAAAGAGGTTGCGCCCGGCTTCAGCGCGGCGCTGGTCGGCGTGGCTGCGGGGGATACGCGCCAATTCGACCTGTCGTTCCCCGAAGATTACCGCGACGCCGAACTCGCCGGCAGAACGGTGCATTTCGTCGCCAGCGTCAGCCGTGTCGAAACGGTGACGCTGCCCGCGCTCAACGATGATCTGGCGGCGCGTGTGACGAAGGATGAAGAACAGCCGCTCACGCTGCTGGAGATGCGTGTCCGCGTGCGTGAAAACCTCACGCAGCAGAAACAGCGCCAGTATAATACGGAATTTGCCCGCGCTGCCATCGATAAGCTGGTCGAGACAGCCGAGCTGGCATACCCGGAAGATCTGCTGTTTGAACATGCCAACCGTCTGCTGGAAGATTTCGATCGTCGTCTGCGTAACAGCGGCATGACGCTGGACGATTATATGAAGGTGAGCAACACCACATCGGAAGCCTTGTATCAGCAGTGGCGTCCTTCGGCATTGAAAGCGGCAGAGCGTTCGCTGGTGATGAGCGAGCTGATCGAGGTGGAAGGGCTGCGCGTCGAACCTACTGAGATCGATGAGGCGCTGGAAGGCTTCGTCGCCCAGTTTGAAGAACACCTTCAGCCCCTGGTGAGGCAGCAGATCGCCAGCGACGACTCGATGCGCGTGACGGTGGCGAATAGCATCATCCAGGACAAGCTGTATGAACGCCTGGCGCTGATCGCCAAAGGCGAAGCCCCGCCGCTGCCTGAACCGACATTTTCCGAGCCTGCCCCGGTGAATACCCCCGATGAGGCAGCCGATAACGCAAGCGCGGTCACGAACGACAACTGATCTGAAGAGGAGAGCAAATCATATGTTCCCGCAAAATGTCATCCCGATGGTGATCGAGCAGGGCAGCCGGGGCGAGCGCGCCTACGACATTTACTCCCTGCTGCTGAAGGAACGCATCATCCTTCTGGGCACGCCGATCAACGACCAGATCGCCAATCTGATCGTGGCGCAGCTCCTGTTCCTGCAAAGCCAGGACCCGGACAAGCAGATTCAGATGTTCGTCAATTCGCCCGGCGGGGTCATCTACTCCGGCTTGGCGATCTACGACACAATGCAGCAGATCAGCGCGCCGATCAGCACCACTGCGGTGGGTATCACCGCCAGCTTTGGTACGGTCATCCTGACAGCGGGCACGAAAGGGGTGCGCTATGCGCTGCCGAACGCCACCGTTCACATGCACCAGCCTCTCGGCGGGGCGCAGGGTCAGGCGTCCGACATTGTGATCCAGGCGAACGAGATCATGCGCCTGAAGGAACGTCTGAACGGGATCATGATGTTCCACACCGGGCGCGAGCGCGAAGTGATCGAGCGCGATACCGACCGCGACCTGTATCTGGGCGCGCAGCAGGCGGTCGAGTACGGGCTGATCGACGCCGTGCTGACCAGCACCAAACCGACCGTACTGACAGCCACGACCGGGGCAAATGGCAGGCAATGAGTTTTTCATCTCTCAGCCAGCGGTGTTCGTTTTGCAGGCGCGGGCACGATGAGGTCGAGCGCCTGATTTCGGGACCGGATGGCGTATTCATCTGTGATAGCTGTGTCGAATTGTGCCGTCGGATGCTTGAAGAAGAATCTGAAGGGCATGGGCAGGACGATGATCTGGCGGCGTTCATGCCGGAGTCGCTCCCGTCCCCGCGCGAGATCATGGCGCGGCTGGATGAGTATGTCGTCGGTCAGGAATACGCCAAACGGGTGCTGAGCGTGGCGGTGTACAACCACTACAAACGCATCCGCAGCGGCGGCAGCGCCAACGGCGTTGAACTGGATAAGAGCAATATCGTCATCGTCGGTCCGACGGGCAGCGGCAAGACGCTGATGGCGCAGACGCTGGCGCGCATCCTCGATGTGCCGTTCTGCATCACTGACGCTACTTCGCTGACCGAGGCGGGGTACGTCGGCGAGGATGTGGAGAACATCCTGCTGCGTCTGGTGCAGGCGGCGGATGGCGACATCGCGCGTGCTGAGCGGGGCATCGTCTACATCGACGAGATCGACAAGATTGCCCGCAAGACAGCGGATAACCCGTCGATCACCCGCGATGTGAGCGGGGAAGGGGTGCAGCAGGCGCTGCTGAAGATTATCGAAGGCACGCTTGCCAATGTGCCGCCGCAGGGCGGGCGCAAGCATCCGCATCAGGAATTCCTTCAGGTCGATACCCGCAATATCCTGTTCATCTGCGGCGGGACGTTCGCCGGGGTCGAGGAACACATCGGCAGGCGGGTCGGTGGGCGCGGCGTGCTGGGCTTCCAGCGTGCGGGCGATGAAGATGCGCGTTCTGGTGCGCCGATGAACACCACCGACAAGACGGCGCTGCTGCGCCAGATCAGCCAGGAAGACCTGATCCACTATGGGTTGATTCCTGAGTTCGTCGGTCGGCTGCCGATGCTGGTGAATGTCGAGCCGCTGGACCGGGCGGCGCTGATCCGCATCCTGACCGAACCGAAGAATGCGCTGGTGCGTCAGTATCAGCAGCTTCTGGGGCTGGATGGGGTGGAACTGGTGTTTGAAGAGTCGGCACTGGGTGCGGCGGCAGATATTGCGTTGAAACGCGGCACGGGCGCACGTGGGCTGCGGTCGATCATCGAGAAACGCCTGATCGACGTGATGTTCGAGGCTCCTGGGCGCAGCGACCTGGCAAAGGTGGTCATCGACGATGCCGTCATCCGGGGCGATCAGCCGCCGCACCTCTACACGAGCAGCGGTGAGTCGATGCCTTTCAAGCCGGGCGATGATTCACTGACTTCAGCGGCGTAGGCATCAGCCGTACCGGGTGTGACACAAGCCCCTCTCAGCAGGAGGGGCTTTTTCGTTTTCAGAGGACGGGATCGAGGATGACGACCTGTTCGGGCGCGAAATGCCCCGCGAACGCCTGTGCCCGTGCGCGCCCGGCACGGCTGACTCCGTTGGCATCCCAGCCATACGGGACGATCCAGCGGGGGCGCATGGTGTGCAGCGCGGAGAGGTCATTGAGAGCATGGTCGCCATCGATGGGCAGGATGATCACGTCGGGGTGCAGGGCAGTGCAGGTAGGCAGCGCGGTGGTGCGCCCGGTGTAATACACGTCATAGCGGGCGCTGGAGACGATGAATCCGAGGTCGCCAGGGGCATCGACAGGGACGCCTTTGATGCAGGCGCTGCCGAGTGTGGTACTTTGCCAGGGACGAAGCACTTCTGCGCCGGGCAGCAGCGCAGCGGCAGACTCGCTGACGATGAGGCGGGTGTGTTCGCCGCGCAGTTTGTCGATGTCAGCGGGAGAGCAGTGGTCATACTGCGCGCTGCCGATCAGGATGGCATCGGCAGGGCGGCTGGGACGGGCGACTCGGCGCGGGTTGATGTAGATGTGCAGCCCGTTGAGGAGCGCGATACTGCCTGCACCATGCCAGTGGATGGTTTCGAGCATCGTTTTTCACCCATGATTTTCATAAATGGACAATGCTTTTCCAATCTACTCTGCATGGACGACGTTGACAAGAGTCATTTGTCAAGATGCACCTGGGGGAATAGGACGAAAGGCATTCGGTGCATCTTTACAATCGTGCTATACTCACAGAGATTACGTGAAAAACATCGACTGGACAGAAGGGGTATGCAATGACTGATCGACCGATTAACCGCATCAGTCCGCAAGGGGGAGGCATCAAGAACATCGGTGGATCAGGCGGCGGAGGAAGCCAGCCTTCAGGATATGCCCCCTCCGCGTCAGGTTCGCCCATGCCGTCGTGGACACCGCCGCCGCTCAACTCGCTGGCAGATACCGGCTTGAATCTGCTGGCAGTGGCAGACCTGGTGCTGAAGGTGCTGTACTTCGGCGGGTACATGGCGGGGCATCAGATTGCAGAAATCGTCAAGCTGCCGTATGTCGGCGTGCTGGACGGCGTGATGGATTTTCTGAAGAAGGAAAAATTTGCCGAGATCAAAGGCACGGGTGGCGTGGGGGAAGCCAGCTACCAGTGGGTGATCACGGGCGCGGGCATCAGCAAGGCGCGTGAGGCGCTGGATCGCTCGCAGTATGCGGGCGCTGCCCCGGTCACGCTTCAGCAGTACATCGCCGCGATGAAGGCGCAGAACCGCGAACGCCTGATCGTGCATGAGCCGGAAATGCGCGAAGTGCTGAAGAACCTGACTGTTTCGGAAGACCAGATGTCGCGGATCGGCGCGGCGATCAATTCCGGGCGTTCGGTGTTCATGTACGGTCCGCCCGGCAACGGCAAGACGACCGTCGCCGAGACGGTTGGGCGTCTGGTGCTGGGTGATGACATGTGGATTCCGTATGCCTTCGACGTGGACGGGCAGATCGTGCGTGTGTTCGATAACGTCAACCACGAGGTGCTGGACGAGAACGTCAAGGGCAAGCTGGGCACGGGTATCACGCCGGACCTGCGCTGGGTGAAGATCAAACGCCCGATGATCATGGTCGGCGGCGAGCTGACGCTCAACGGGCTTGACCTGGTGTATGACCCGATCAACAAATACCACGAAGCGCCGTTTCAGGTCAAGGCGAACGGCGGCATGTTCCTCATCGACGACTTCGGTCGCCAGATGGTGCGCCCCCGTGACCTGCTCAACCGCTGGATCGTCCCGCTGGAAAAGGGCGTGGACTTCCTCACGCTGTCCACCGGGCGCAAGATCGAAATGCCGTTCTTCGTCCTTATCGTCTTCTCGACCAATATCGACCCGCGCGACCTGGTGGACGAGGCGTTCCTGCGCCGCATCCGCCACAAGATCGAGTTCACTGACCCCAGTTTTGAGCAGTTCCGCGATATTTTTGAGAAGGTGTGCCGCGCCAAAGGCATCACTTACGATGAAGCGGCGCTGAAATATCTGCTCAAGAAGTGGTATGTCGAGAGCAACCGCAACCTGCGCTGCGTGCATCCGCGCGACATCATCAATCAGTTGATCGACATCGCCACTTACTACAACAAGCCGCCGACGCTGACCAGAGACCTGCTGGATAAAGCCGCCGCCTCGTATTTCGTCAAACTGTAGGCGCACTGCATTGCCGATTGCCAATCGCCCTTCGCACTGGTAAAGTCGAAGGGCTGATTTTTTATGTGCCTGTTTGCGAAAAACGCCCACCCATGCTCGATACAGTCCGAATCTACGTCCGCAGCGGCGACGGCGGCGATGGTCAGATCGCCTTTCGCCGCGAAAAATATGTGCCGCACGGCGGTCCATCTGGTGGAGATGGCGGGCGTGGCGGGGATGTGATCCTGCGCGCCACCCGGTCGCTGAACACGCTTGCCCCGTTCAGCCGCAAAATCCACTTCAAAGCCGATCACGGTGAAAAAGGGGGCACGTCTAACCGCACCGGGGCGAGTGCGGAAAACCTGATCGTCGATGTGCCGCCTGGCACAGTGGTGCGCCATGCTGAGACGGGCGCGGTGATCGCCGACCTGCTGCGCGCGGGCGACTCGGTGGTCGTCGCGCCAGGGGGACGGGGTGGTAAGGGCAATGCCCGCTATGCCACCTCATCCAATCAGGCTCCGCGCGTGGCGGAAAAGGGCGAGCCTGGCATCGAGTTGTGGCTGACGCTGGAGCTGCGCCTGATCGCGGACGTGGGCATCGTCGGTGTGCCGAACGCCGGAAAATCGACCTTGCTGTCGGTGATCAGCAATGCCCGCCCGAAGATCGCCGATTATCCCTTCACCACGCTGGAGCCGAACCTCGGTGTGGTGCTGCTCGATCACCGCGATCTGGTGGTGGCGGACATCCCAGGTCTGGTTGAGGGGGCGCACATGGGCGTCGGGCTGGGGCACGCCTTCCTGCGTCACGTGCAGCGCACGCGCCTGCTGGTGCATCTGATCGATGGCACAGCCGCCGATCCGCTGGCGGATTACAATCAGATCAATCAGGAACTGGCGCTGTATGACGAGCGGCTGGGCGAACGCCCGCAGATCGTCGCCTTCAACAAGATGGATATGCCTGAGGCACAGGCGCGTTTCCCCCGTTTCCAGTCGGCGCTGGCACAGCAGGGCATCGAGGTGCTGGCGATCAGTGGTGCAGCGCATCAGGGCATCGAGGCGCTGGTGCGGCGCATCTTCGCCGCCATCGATGCCCTGCCGCCTGAACCGGAAACCGTGCCCGCCATGCCGATCTACGACCTGCCGGAGGAAGAGCTGGCATTCGAGATCGAACAGATCGACGAAGGGGTGTTCCGTGTGCTGGGCAAGCGCATCGAACGGGCGGCGGCGATGACCTACTGGGATTACGAAGAGGCGATCCTGCGCTTCCAGCGGATGCTGGATACCATCGGCGTGACGAACGCACTGCGCGAGGCGGGCGTCAAAGAAGGCGATACGGTTTTCATCGGCGAACACGAACTCGAATGGTCGGATTAACCTGCGATGCGGCGTGTGGGCATTCTCGGCGGCACATTTGATCCCCCCCATCTGGGGCATCTCGTTCTGGCGGAATACGCCCAGGAAGCGCTCGATCTGGAACGGGTGCTGTTCGTCCCGGCGGCTGATCCGCCGCACAAGCGTGGGGCGGTTCGCACACCGATCGATTGGCGGCTGCCGATGCTGGAGCTGGCGATCGCCGATCATCCCCGTTTCGCCATCTCGCGCATCGACATCGACCGACCCGGACCGCATTACGCGGTGGACATGATCCATCTGCTGCATCAGGAGATGCCTGATACCGACATCTACTTTCTGATGGGCAGCGACTCGTTTCACGATCTGCCAGCGTGGAACCGCCCGGCGGAGCTGATCGAGGCGTGCCGCATCGTGGTGCTGGATCGTCCTGGGCGCGCATGGTCACCCACCATGCACGCCGAAGTCCTGCCTCGCCTGGCTGAACGCACCGTGACCATCACCTATCCCAGGCTGGGCATTTCTTCGACCGAGGTCTCGCGCCGGCTCAATGCCGGGCTGAGCGTGCGTTACCTCGTCCCTGCCGCTGTGCTGGAGTATATCGAACATCATGAACTCTACACCCGTGCGCGTGAATGACCGGATGCGCTTTCTGCTGCTGTGTCTGCTGCTGACCTTTGCCCTGGCGGGCGGGGCAGTGGCGCTGGCAGGGAGCAGTTTCGACGACCTGCCCGAACAGGCGACGCCGATTCCGACGCTCGTGCCGCCCACCCCGCTGCCCATGCGCGATGATCGCATCAGCGCGGGCATCCCGACCGAGTCGCGCATTGCCCAGATCGTCCGTGATGGGGTGGTGCGTGTGGGAATCCTGTACAACGAAGCGCCGTTCGGCGTGTTCAACAGCCAGGGTGAGGCGTCGGGCTTTGATGCAGACCTGGCGCGCGCCATCGCTGAAGTATGGGGTGTCACGGTCGAATTCGTGCAGGTGACGCGCCAGACGAACATCGAAATGGTCGAGGCGGGCGTGATCGACCTGCTGATCGGCGCGCAGCCGCATCAGCGTGAACTCGACACGCGCATCGAGTTCAGCCAGTCCTACTACCCGTCGGCTCAGGTGATGCTGGTGCGCGAGGGCGATGGGGCGACTGTGCTGGAACACATGGCAGATCGGCAGGTTGGGGTGATCGTCGGCACGCGCGGGGAGGCGGCTGTCGAAGCGTGGCGGGCGCGCGCATCAGGTTATACGTTCAACGTGCAGCGCTTCTACACGCTGGATGAGGCGCTGGGCGCGCTCGATGAGAGCCGCGTGGATGCGGTGGTCGAAAATCGCGTCCGGCTGACGGCGCGGCTCGTCCCAGGCAGGCATCGTTTTGTCGGTGTGCCTGTACAGCCCGAACCGTATGCCATCGGGATGCGACGGCAGGATTTCTATCTGCGCCTGCTGGTCGATCGCACGCTGCAATGGCTCTACCTGAATGGCAGACTGAATGAGATTCACCAGCAGCATTTCAATGGTGAGGCATACCCCGGAGCGGCGTTCGTCATCTGGGACAATGTGGGCAGCGATGCGCCGCGCGCTGCCACCACGCCGACCGACGTGCCCATTCCGGCGCAGCTGACGCTCCCTCGCCTGCGCCAGGACCGCGCACTGCGCGTGGCAGGGCTGCGCTCTCTGTCGGCTGATGCCCCGGAGAGCGATCGTCGTGTGGATGCGCTCAACCGGGCGCTGGTCAATGCCATTGCCGCGCGCTGGGGCGTCAATGTCGTGCCTGTGCCGGAAGAGGGTCGGTCGCCGTATGCGCTCATCGAGGCGGGCGCGGCTGATCTGGTGGTCGGCGCAGACCCGGACTGGGCATACGTCGGGCAGGTCGATTTCACCACGCACTATCTGGTGCGCGGCTTCCGGCTGATGACGCGCCGCGCCGACCGGGTAGGCGGATTCGGTGATCTGCGCGGGCGCATCATCGGCGTGTTTCAGGCGGACACGGGCGCGCGCGAACTCGTGCAGCGCGTCGCCGAGCGCGAGCGTGCCATCCTGGGCAATTTCTTCACCATCCTGCGCGAACAGGACGCCGGCTTCACCCTGCTGGTGGACAACAATGCCTACGTCGTGTTCGGCGACAGCATCCGCATGATGCCCAGCCTTGAGGCATATCCCGATCAGCTCATGCTCACGACGAATGCTGCCGGACAGCCGCTGTGGTACACGCGGGATTTCCTCGGCTTCGCTGTGCCTCGCAACGATCTCGACTTCAAGCTGCTGCTCGAATACACCCTGCAGGACCTGTATCGGGATGGGACGCTGGGCGAACTGCTGCGCCCCGTCATGCTGAGCGGTGAGACGCCGCAGTTGGAAATCTGGTCTGGTCGAGGTGCGCTGGAGACGGCGCTGGCAGCAGGCTGATCAGCGCTGCTGCCCCCAGGTCGCCAGCAGGACGCCGACCAGAATGCACGCGCTGCCGATGATCTGCGTCTCGCTGGGGAGCTGGGCGAACAGGATGGCGGCTGCGATGGCGCTGCCGATCGGCTCAAGCTGGGTGGCGATGCTCACATAGGTGGCGCTGACGTAGCGCAGGGCGTTGTTGAAACTGGTGTGCCCGATCATCTGCGGAAAGATCGCCAGCAGCACGATCCAGATGTAGCCCATGACCGGATAGCCAAATGGCGAGTCGCCCCCCAGCAGCATCAGGGCGATCAGCACGATCGCCGCGACCCCGTAGATCATCCAGATGTACGGCACGAGGCTCAGTTTGGCGCGCACGCCGCGCCCGATGACCAGATATATGGCGACCGAGACCGCGCCCGCCAGCGCCAGCAGCGCGCCGCTGTCGAACCCGCCATCCGCTGCCTCCCCGGACAGCCCGATCACCAGTCCGCCGCCGATCGCCAGCAGCAGCCCGATGATCACCAGCCCGCGTGGGATGACGCGCAGAAACACGAACTCCAGCAGCGCCACCCACAACGGACCTGTGCTGACCAGCACCACGCTGATCAGCACACTGGTGGCGGCGAGCGAGGCGATCCATGTGGCGAAGTGCAGCCCCAGCATGACCCCCGCCGCCCCTGCCAGCAGCAGATCGCGGCGCGTCAGCCTGGCGATCTCATCGCGGAAGCTGAGTGGGGTATCTGCCCTCCCGCGCCCGCCCAGCAGGGCAAATGGGGTGAGCGCCAGCGCCGCCAGTGTCAGCCTGCCAGCGGCGATGACCGAAGCCGGTACACCTTCACGCAGGGCATAGGTGATCAGGATGGCGGCGCTGGAGGCGGCAAGCACGCCGATCACCAGAAAGATGTAGACGGAAATCGGGGTACGCTGTGCAGAGGCGGTCGTCACAGGCAGGCTCACTTTGCATGTCCGGGCTGGCAGGATGGATCAGGATGATGTGATCTTAGCATTCGGTGAGATACCCCGCCATGATCGCTTTGCCCAAAGCGTGCCCGTGCTACAATGACAGATGCGGTCTGTAACACTTTTTTCCACAAGGAGCGTAAGTCATGCCGTTCACCTTACCGGAACTGAGCTACGCGGAAAACGCGCTGGAACCCCACATCGACGCGCAAACGATGAATATTCATCGTACCAAACACCACAATACGTATGTGACCAACCTGAACAAGGCGCTGGAAGCGTACCCGGATTTGCAGGAAAAGACGATCGAGGAGCTGCTGGGCAGCCTGGCGAGCCTGCCGGAGGGCATTCGCACGGCGGTGCGGAACAATGGCGGTGGACACTGGAATCACACCCTGTTCTGGGAGATCATGAGTCCCAATGGCGGCGGCGAGCCGTCCGGTGACCTGGCGGATGCCATCACCAGCGCGTTCGGTTCCTTCCAGGAATTCAAGGACAAGTTCAAGGCTGCTGCCACCGGGCGCTTCGGCAGCGGCTGGGCATGGCTGGTCGTCGATGCCGATGGCAGGCTGAGCATCGAATCCACTCCCAATCAGGATAACCCGCTGATGGAGGGCAGGACTGCCATTCTGGGGCTGGATGTGTGGGAACATGCCTACTACCTGCACTATCAGAACCGCCGCCCGGATTACATCGACGCCTTCTGGAACGTCGTTCACTGGGGTGAAGTGAGCAAGCGGTACAGCGCGCGCTGAGCGGTCGATCGGCGCGCTGCGCTGTGCATCCTGCATAAGACGGGTTGCGCTGAATTTCACAAATGTGCCGAAAAGCGCTACAATCTGTGGCGCTTTTCGTTTTGGATACACAGTCGATTTTCATGGAGAGGATGACCGATCGTGAGTGACTATCGCATTGAAAAAGACTCGCTGGGTGAGGTGCGTGTACCGTCGTGGGCGCTGTATGGTGCGCAGACGCAGCGCGCCGTCGATAATTTTCCGGTCAGCGGCATGAAGCCGTACCCGGCGTTCGTCTGGTCGATGGTGATGATCAAACGGGCGGCTGCGGAAGTCCACAAAGACCTGGGGCTGCTGGATGCGCGCATCGCTGATGCGATCATCCAGGCGGCGGACGAAATTCTGGCGGGGCAGCACCGCGAGCATTTCGTGGTCGATCCGTTTCAGGCGGGCGCGGGCACATCGCACAACATGAACTGCAACGAAGTGATCGCCAACCGCGCCAACCAGATTCTCGGCGTGGACATCGCCGAACCGAAGAAGCCCGTCAACCCCAACGATCACGTCAACATGGCGCAAAGCACCAACGACACCATCCCGACTGCGATCCGTCTGGGCGTGCTGTGGCGGCTGGACGAGCTGACCGCCACGCTGCGGCGCTGTGCCGATGCGTTCGCGGCGAAAGCGGCGGAATGGGATGGGATCGTCAAAAGCGGGCGCACGCACCTTCAGGATGCCGTGCCGATCCGCCTGGGGCAGGAAGTGGGCGCGTGGGCGAAGGCGCTCTATCGCGGCGTCGAGAAGATCGAAGCGGCGGCGGAAGGGCTGCGCCGTCTGGGGATCGGTGGCACGGCGAATGGCACGGGGCTGAACGCGCATCCGGAATATCATGGGCGGATGGTCGCCAAACTGAGCGCGCTGACCGGGCTGAAGCTGTATGAGAGCGATGACCTGTTCGAGTCGATGCAGTCGATGGGGGATGCGGTCTTTTTCAGCGGGGCACTGCGCGTGGTGGCGCAGGATTTGTCGCGCATCGCCAGCGACATCCGCCTGCTCTCCAGCGGTCCGACGACCGGTCTGGCGGAACTGACCTGCCCGCCCGTGCAGCCCGGCTCGTCGATCATGCCTGGCAAGGTCAACCCGGTGCTGGCGGAGATGCTCAATCAGGCGATGTTCCACGTCATGGGCTGTGACCTGACGGTGACGCTGGCGGGGCAGGCAGGGCAGCTTGAGCTGAACGTGATGATGCCGATCATCGCACACAACCTGAACGAGATGATGCAGGTGATGATCGGGTCGGTCAATGCCTTCACCGATCGGCTGGTCGTCGGGCTGATGGCGAATGCCGAACGCGCCGAAGGCTGGCTGGCGCGCAATCCGATCCTGGTGACGGCGCTCAACCCGATCATCGGCTACGAGAACGGGGCGAAGGTGGCGAAGGCGTCGCTGGCGCAGAACAAGAGCCTGCTGGAAGTGGTGGTCGAGATGGGGCTGATGCAGGAAGACGATGCGCGCAAGGTGCTGGACGCGCGTAAGATGACCGAAGGCGGCATTCAGGGGATCGCTGCGGGCGGCTGATCGCCCCGGCGCACATCACGAGGGCGGTCGATGGCGATCGCCCTCTGATGCGATGAGAAGTCTGATGAGATGAAAAGATAGAAACAAAGTCGTGATTTTTTGGGGATGTGCTTGAATTTCATGTATACTACGGCGCTGTAACGGATGCCCGTCTCCTAACAAGGCGCTCATCACTCGTGGCGACCCGAAAATTAGGCAAATACGAAATCATCGAACGGCTGGGGCGTGGCGGCATGGCGGAAGTGTACCGTGCCTATCACCAGAGCCTTGATCGGTTTGTGGCGATCAAGGTGCTGCATTCCTTCCTGGCGGATGATCCGGAGTTCAAGAGTCGTTTTGAAAAGGAAGCGCGCAACATCGCGCGCCTGAAACACCCGCACATCGTCAGCGTGTACGACTTCGAGAACGACGCCGACAACGAGAAGTACTACATGGTGATGGAGCTGATCGAAGGCGCGACGCTCAAAGACGTGCTGACCGATCTGGGTGAGCGCAATGTGCGCCTGCCGCTGGCGGATGCCCTGCGGATCGTGCGTGAAGCTGCCAGCGCTCTGGCATATGCCCATGCTCAGGGCATGATCCATCGGGATGTGAAACCCGCCAACCTGATGATCGACCGCGAAAATCGCGTCGTGCTGACAGACTTCGGCATCGCCAAAATCGTCACCGGGGCGCAGTTCACCGCCAGCGGCGGCATGATCGGCACGCCTGCGTACATGGCTCCTGAGCAGGGATTGGGAGACCAGGGCGATGAGCGCAGTGACCTCTATTCGCTGGGCATCATCCTGTTTCAGCTCATCAGCGGAAGGCTCCCATACGAAGCGGAGACTCCGCTTGCGGTCATCCTCAAGCATCTGAATGAACCCGTCCCTTCCATCCGCACTCTCGTGCCGGATGTCCCCGAAGCGATCGAGGCGGTCATCACGCGGCTGATCGCCAAAGACCCCGATGCCCGCTATCAGACCGCCAACGCCCTGATCGCCGATCTGGAACGCATCGAACGGGCGCTCACGCTTGACCCGACCGGGCAGCACATCGACGAACACGATACCCTCGACCTCAACACTTCTCCTCAGCCGGACGGCAGCCGGCGCTCCACCCGCGAACTGCTGGCGGCAAATGCTCAGGTCGGTACGACGACCACTGTGCTGCCTGGCGCTATCCCGCCCGCTCGACGCAGCGGCGGACGGCTCATCCCCTGGCTGCTGCTGGCGATCGTGCTGATCGGCGGCGTGGGCATCATTGCGACTCAGGTTCCGGGCGGCATCCCGCTTCTGCTCGGTCTGGTCTCGCCGACGCCGACCCCCACGCTGACCGCCACCCCTACTGAGACGGCTGTGCCGTCGGATACGCCGTCGATCACCCCTGCGCCCAGTGCCACCGATACAGCAATTCCGCCCTCCGATACGCCGGAGCCGCCTCTGGTTATCCCGCCGACGCTGACCGAAACGCCTGTGCCGCCGACGCCGACCCACACACTGACCTTCACACGCACGCCGCTGTCGCCGACGCCCGTCTCGCCGACGCCGACGCACACGCAGACCTCTACAGCGACCCGCACTCCCGTGCCGCCGACGATGACCCGCACCCCAACGCCGACGCTTACACCGTCCCACACGCCAAGTTTTACGCCGACGCCAAGTTTTACGCCGACGCCAAGTTTTACGCCGACGCCGAGTTTCACACCGTCCAATACCCGCCGTCCAACCAGCACGCCGACTCCGACGATCACCCTCACGCCGTCGCAGACTTTCACGCCGACTATCGACGTGACGCAAACGCTGATCGCGGCAACGCTGATCTCCGAGTTCCAGACGGCGACCGCTGCCGTGTGCGATTTCAACTACGCCATCGTGCGCCAGGAACCGCCGGACGCCACCTTCATTCAGGCGGGCACAGCGTTCACCCGCACGATCACGCTGCGGAACACGGGCGAGTGCGCCTGGGATCGGCTGACCGCGCTCAATTACGTCAGCGGTGAGAATTTTGGCATCGGCGCGCGCATCGTCATCCGCGATCGCGTGGAGCGCGGGGAAGAGATCACCCTGGTGCTGACGGGGCAGACGCCGCGCACCAATGGGCTGCTGAGCGGCTTGTTCGAGCTGCGGACATCCGGTCAACTGCTGATCGGCGCGCCGCTGTTCATCACCATCAATGTATTCGGAGCGTAATCATCATGTCGATCGATCGGGAAACCGCCTGGGGAATCGTGTGCGAATTCGTCACCTCCGACAGCCTCAGGAAACACATGCTGGCTGTCGAATGTGCGATGCGCGCCTACGCCACGCATTACGGGGAAGACCCGGACGACTGGGGGCGGGTTGGGTTGCTGCACGATTTCGACTGGGAGGTTCACCCCGATCTCGACCGCCATCCGATCGCCGGTGCGCCCATTCTGCGCGAACGCGGCGTGAGTGAGGAAGACATCCGCACGATCCTCAGTCACGGTCCGCTGGGCGCGGATGACCGGGTGACGCTGCGCGACAAGGCGCTGTTCGCCGTCGATGAGCTGACGGGGCTGATCACGGCGGCGGCATTGGTGCGTCCGTCGAAGAATATCGCCGATGTGGAAGTGGCGTCGATCAGAAAGAAGTGGAAGGACAAGGCATTTGCGCGTGGGGTGAACCGCGAAGACATCGAGCAGGGCGCGGCGCTGCTGGGGGTCGATCTGTTCGGGTTTCATGTTCCCCTGGTGCTGGGCGCCATGCAGGAACGCGCGGCGGAACTGGGGCTGACGGGTGGGTGAGCGCAGGGGCATGGCTGCCTGCCATGCCCCTGCACCCTGATCAGCAGTTCACGGACGGACGTGGATCGGCGTGCCGATCTGCACGAAATTGTAGAACCATTCCGCTTCCGGCGTCGGCAGGTTGACACAGCCGTGACTCATCGGCTGACCGAAATTGTCGTGCCAGTATGTGCCGTGCAGGGCATAACCCGCGTAGAAATAGACCACCCAGGGGACGCCGGGCAGGTGATAGCCCGGACCGGACATGGTTTGTGCGCTGTATTTGCGCTGCGCGGTGAAGCTGCCCTGCACGGTGGGTGTGGCGGGCAGCCCGGTCGAGACGATCACGCTGCGGACGAGGATGCCATCCAGATACGCATAGATGCGCTGATCGCTGAGATCGACGATCACCTCACGCCCTCTGCCGATGCGCGCTTCGGGGGCGTTGGGCGCGGTGACGAAGCTGTATTCGACCCCAGGCAGCGGAGCAGCGCCGGGGATGATGAGCGATTCGCCCACAGCGACGATCGCATCGGCTTCAAGCTGATTTGCCTGCACGATCTGGGCAGCATCGATCCCATACTGACTGCTGACCGACGCCAGCGTTTCGCCCGGCTGAAGGATATGTGTGACGCTGCTGTAGAAGCGTCCGCGTTCATCCACTGCATTCAGCGGCGCTTCCGGGATGCCGCTGCCTGGGATGATCACCAATTCCTGCCCGCGATAGATCAGGTTCGGATTGGTGATGTTGTTCAGCGATGCCAGCGCGCTGATGCTCATGTTGTAGCGCTGAGCGATGCGCCCCAGGCTTTCGCCGTGTGCCACGATGTGGGTCAGCCGTTCAGCTTCCTCTTCCGGCGCGGCTTCTGTTTCCGGCAAAACGGGAGCAGCTTCCGCTGCCACATCAGGCGGGGCAGTGAGCGGGGCAGGGGCGACGCGCGGTGGGATGATCAGCGTTTGTCCGCTGTAGATGCGCCAGGTGTTCGCCACATTGTTGGCGCTGGCGATGGCTTCGATGCTCACGTTGTAGCGCATGGCGATGCTGTACAGGGTTTCGCCGGGCTGGATGACATGCTGGCGCTGTTCCTGGGCAAAAGCAGGGGCAGCACCCCACACCAGCGACAGCATCAGGGCAAACAACAGGGCTATTCGTCGGGGCATTGAACCTCTCTCCTGCACATCGGGCGTCATGTGCCTGCACGTTTCTGGCGATTGTAACACGAGTTGCGATTGTGCGGCGCGATTGCCGTGACCTGCTTTTGCCAGTACAATGCAGTCTCGACTGTGCGCCTGATCGCTCGCATGAGCGGCTGAATGTTCCGGGATTATGCTGACACGCACCTTTCGGCTTGTCGATAAACTGAGCCTCGCGCTCCTGAAAAGCATTACCCTCCTGATGGAGGTGATCCTTGATGGGGTCAGCGCTGTGTGGGGCGTTGTCGCCCGCCTGCTGACGCTGCTGCTGCGGGCAGTGCTGTTCGTACTGCGTCCGCTGGGGATGCTGCTGCTGGCTGTACTGGGGTTATTGACGGGAGGGGCGCGCCGTTCTGCCCGCGCTGCCGCGCGCGGCGGATCAGCAGCGATGGCGCGGCGTGCTGCCCGCGCTCAGGTCGAGGCGACGGTCGTCGAAGACCCGCTGCGTCAGCAGAATCGCACGCTCAGCGGGCTGGTGGTGGTGCTGCTGGCGGCGCTGCTCGGCGTGGTGCTGTGGGCGACCGGGCAGGGCAGTGCGACGGTCACCCCGCTTGCCGGGGGTATCCTGCCGCCTGATGACCTTGACAGCGCTTTCGCCGTCACCGCCACCAATCCGGTCGTGCCGACGGCGCAGCCTACGTTCACTCCTCTCCCTCCGGCGTTGAGCGCGCGCGGCGCGATCGCCTACACCGTGCGCGAAAACGGGCAGACCGATCTCTTCGCCATCCCGATTGGTGGACGCACTTCGATCCGGTTGACCGACGATCTGGCGGACGACCGCGACCCAGCCTGGTCACCAGACGGAGGACGGCTGGCTTTCGCTTCGCGCCGGGACGGGAACTGGGAACTCTACCTGCTGGATGTGGCATCGGGCGGGGTGTCGCGTCTGACCAACGATCTGGCATTTCAGGGTTCGCCCTCGTGGAGCAGCGACGGGCAGTATCTGGTCTATGAAAGTTATCTGGGCGGTTCGCTCAACCTGTATGTCATGCAGCTCGACGGGGAACGCCAGCAGATCGCCGTGCCCGGAGCCAACTCCGACGCGCCGGATTTCTCGCCTGCCTGGTCGCCGGACGGACGGCGTATCGCTTTCGTTTCGCTGCGCGAAGGCAATGCCGACATTTACGTCTACTCGCTGGACGACCAGACGGTCTTCAACCTGACGCGCACCGCCGACCGTGCCGAAAATCACCCGGCGTGGAGTCCCGACAGCGCGTGGATCGCCTACAGCGCACTCGATGCCGGGCAGGAGAAGATCTTCGTCACCGCGCTGGATGCCCCTGGCACGGCGCGGGTGATCAATCTGGGGTCGCACCCCACGTGGTCGCCTGATGGGACGAGCATCGCCGGGGTGGTGGAGTCGCTGGAGGGCGCACAGATCGTGGTCAACCCGTTCACGACGGCGGGCACGGCGGCGGTGCTGCCCGCACCCGCGCGCACGACCGGGATCACCTGGACGGCGCAGCCGCTTCCGGCAGCACTGGTTCAGAGTGGTGGTTTGCCCGCGCCGCAGGCTGAACCGCTCTTCGTCGAGACGTTCGATCAGGCAGCAGGCGATCCGCCTTATCGCCTGAACGCCATCCCAGGTGTGCAGGTGGAGCAGGCAGTGCTGAGCGACCGGGTAAACGACTCGTTCAATGCGCTGCGCGCCGCTGTCAACCGTCAGGTGGGCATCGATGTACTGGGGCGGCTGGATGACGCCTTCTGGCAGATCGACCGTCCGCCGCAGCCTGGCGTGCCCCGCCGGGGCAACTGGCTGCTGTCCGGGCGTGCCTTCTCGCTGGCACGCGCCGGGATTTTCGGGTTCCCGCCGCCGCTGGAGGTGGTGCGCGAAGACATCGGCGTCGAGACGTTCTGGCGGGTGTATGTCCGTGTCAATCAGGACGCGCAATCCGGTCAGTTGGGCGAACCGCTGCGCTCATTCGCCTGGGATTTCGCCGCGCGCACTTCGGGCGACGTCGAGGCGTATGATCAGGGGGGACGCCTCAAAGATGAGGTGGCGCGCGGTTACTACGTCGATCTGACGGAGCTGGCTGCGGATTACGGCTGGATGCGCGCCCCGGCAGGGCGAGACTGGCGTGCCAATTCCGAGACGATCAATTTCTGGTTGTTCGAGAAGCGCGACGGGCTGGACTGGCTGACCGCCATGCGCGAACTGTACACCGAGGCGCAGTTGGGCGGTTTCAACCCCACGCCCACCCGCCCCGCCGCTGCGACCGCCATCCCCGCGCCCACGCTGGAGATTCGCCCGTCGCCCATCCCGGTAACTGCCGCGCCATCTTCTGGCGACGGCTGATCCTGTAGAGAATATCCCTGCCTATGGAACGTCGTGGTGGTGGTTTGTCCGGTTTGCTGGTGATTCTGCTGGCGTTGGGGGTGTTCGGCGGCTTGCTGCTGCTCAACGCCCGCCCGACCCCCGAATTGCGTGTGATCGTGCCGACTGAGGCGCAGCCGACTGACGCGGGCAGCGGCTGGGCGCGCATCCTTGAGGCGGGCTTCGGCAGTGGCAGCACGCCGCTCCCCACTATTGCGCTGCCGACGCAGCCCTTCGTCATTCCGACACTGGCGCTGGGCGCGGAGGGGGCGTCGTCTGTGCCGCGTTCGCCGATCGAGCTGGGCGACGCAGGCGGCGTGCAGAGTGTTTCCGCTGCCACGCCCACGCTCCCCCCGCCGACCAGTGCTATTCTCGCCACGCCTGTGCCGCTGACGGCGATCGCGGTCACGCGCGCGCCTCAGCAGTGGCAGCCGCCGCCGCTCATCCCGCCGCTCTCGCGCGATGCGCTGGGGCGCGATCACTTCTACCTGTACCGCCCGGTGGACTCCAATGCCACCAATCGCGGGCTGTTCTATTATCCGTATGGGTCAGACGGACCGGATAACAACTATCGCATCCATTCGGGGATCGACATGCCTAACCCGATCGGGCAGACGGTGCGCGCGGCGGGCAGCGGGGTGGTGGTGTGGGCGGGACCTGGCTTTCAGGAGACCGCCAGCTACGGCAATGTGGTGGTGATCGAACACGACTTCGGCTACAACGGACGGCGCATCTATACGCTGTATGCGCATCTGTCGGCGGTGCTGGTGCTGTCTGGTCAGCCGGTCGCCGCGCGTGACCCGATCGGGCTGGTGGGGAACACCGGGCGCGTATCTGGTCCGCATGTGCATTTTGAGGTGCGGCTGGCGCAGCCCAACAGCACGACCATCCCTGGCTATGGGGATACGTACAACCCGATGCTGTGGATGGCTCCATATGTGGGTACGGGGGTGATCGCCGGTCGGCTGGTGGATGCGCGTGGTCGGCTGATCCAGGATGCGAGCATCACCGTCCGCAGCTTTGCCACCGGGCTGGTGACGGACACCACCACCACCTATATCCTACCTGGCACGACGGTCGATATGAACCGTGACCCGGCATGGGGAGAGAATTTTGTGGTGGGGGATGTCCCCGCCGGGCGATATGAAGTGCTCGCGGTCATCGACGGCGTGCGGGTGACGCGCACCGTCAATGTGCTGGAAGGGACGACCGCCTTCGTCGAATTGTCGCCCACCCCGCCGACGGCGGTTGGGGGATGAAAAGGGGGCGGCAAACGTAAAAAGCCTGTTATGCGCAGGCAGCATCGGGAAAGCGCCGATAGCGCCATACCGGGGTTTCGTCTACACTAGGGACGTTCTGCCTGCTGTGAAAGGCAGACGTGCCGCAACTGTTCAGGAGGATGCGTGATGCACCGCACGTGGGCGCAGCGCTGGCTGCTTGTTTTTCTACTCGCTCTGATCCCGTTCAGCGCCCTGCGCGCTCAGGATGAAGGGCGTGTGCTGGTTTCCGGGCAACCCGTCACCGGGACGCTGGATGGCAGCGCGATTGTCCAGGTTTACACCGTGTCTGTGCTGGCGCGGCAAACTGTGGAAGTGACGGCACAGAATACGCTGGGTGTGCCGTTGGCGATGACCCTGACGACCGCCTCTGGCGCGTTGGTGGCGCAGACGGTGGATGCGGATACGGATGGGCAGGTCACGCTTGCCGTCTCGGTGCTGGCGGATGGGACATACTATCTGACGGTGTTCAAGGCAGCCGGGGTCGCCTCGATCAGCCGTGTCGATTTTACCCTGACGGCGACGATCGGCGCATCGGGCGACGCACCCACAGCACAGCCGACCGCCGCGCCGACTTCGGTGATCGAACTGCCGGAAACGCCCGTCCCCGCTGCTGCCAATACGTTCAGCGTCGGGGGACAGGTCCTCACCCAGAGCGGGATGACCATCGCGCTGACGTGGAGTACGACGGACGACCTCGACCTCGAAGTGCGCGATCCTGTTGGTGGGTCGCTCTACTGGCAGACGCCGACCACCGCCAGCGGGGGGACGCTGAGCGGGAATGTCAATCAGCAGTGCGCTGTGACGACCGCGAATGCGCCGACCGAGACCGCGCGCTGGTCGCCGGGCGGCGTGCCGACCGGCAGCTACGAAATCCTTGTCTATTTCCAGCAGTCGTGCAACAACAATGCCCCGGCATCGTTCGTGATCACGATCGACGTCAACGGCGCATCGCTGCCGCCTGTGCAGGGGAGCGTCAACCCTGGCGATGTGTTCGTCGCCAGCTTTGAGATCGCCCCAGACGGGGCGAGCGCGCTGACCGGGCTGACGGGGCTGGTGACCGACAATCTGCCCGACAGCGCACAGAATATCATCGCCGCTGCTGTGCCGATCCAGTTCGGCGTTCCGCTGGGCGGGGTGATTCGCAATCGCGCGCCGTATCAGGTGTATGCCTTTGAAGGGCGTACCAACGATCTGGTGACGATCAGCATGGAAGCGAACGGCGGCAGCCTCGATACCTTCCTGTTCCTGCTGGATGGCGCGGGCAATATCGTGCAGTTGAACGACGATCTGGAAACGGGCATCACCAACTCGCTGATCGAAGGGGCACTGCTGCCGCGCGATGGCACGTATTACATCGTGGCGACGCGCTATGCCAAGCGCATCGGCGGCACGGAAGGTCCATACACGATCAATATCACCAGCCAGGAACTGCAACTGCCCGCTGAATTTCTGACGCTGCCGCGCGGTTCGCTGGAAGTGCGGCTGTTGTGGAATACGAATGCCGACCTGCAACTGCTGGTGCGCGACTCCGCCGGGAGCGCGGTTTTTGACGATGTGCCCGAAATTCGCAGCGGCGGACGCTTAGCGGCACAGGGGAATGTCAACTGTCGGGTGAGTGCAGGCACCCCGTTCTCGTACATCTATTGGCCCACCCAGGTCCCGCCGCGCCCTGGTGCGTATGAGGTCGAGGTGTGGTATCAGAACGCCTGCAACGATACCCGCCCGGTGTCGGCATCGCTCTTCGTTACCTACAACGGACAGCAGATCATCACCGACAATATCCGCCCGATCCCGAATGAGCGCTACCTGACCAGCTTCACGATCAATGCCGATGGCACGGTCGTGCCCAGCGACGGCGGCATCATTCGGGGGCTGAGCGACCTGGATTATCAGCCGCGTGTGGCGTCTGCTGTGACTCTGCTGCCGGGCGAGCCGCGCAGCGGGATCATCACGCAGGAGAACAAATTCGATGTGTATGCCTTTGAGGGCAGTGCAGGCGATGTGATCACGATCAATATGAACGCCACATCGGGCACGCTCGACCCGCTGCTCTATCTGGTCGACTCGTTTGGCAATCTGGTCGCCGAAAACGACGATGCTGTGCCGGGCGAAAATATCAATTCGCTGATCGCCAATCTTGCCTTGCCAGCGAGTGGACGATACATTATCATAGCGACGCACTTCGGCGGACGATACGGCGGAACCACTGGCACGTATTCCCTGTCGCTGACGCGCCTGAACTGATGGGCTGACGAAACTCGCCAGACAGCAACCGGGCTGGTCATGCAGCATGGAAATGCACTCTGACCAGCCCGATCCTCGAAATCAGCGTCCTGCAAATCGATGGAAGAAAATTCTCTATGACACTGCGTAAACTGCTGCCAGGCGTGTTCGTCGTCATGCTCTTCCTGGCGGCGTGTTCGCCACCGCCGCCTCTGCGCGACGATGCCATGCTGCGTGATACCAGCCTGTCCACCAGCCAGCCATGTGCTGCGCCGTGCTGGAACGGGATCATCCCCGGTGTGACCCGCTGGAGTGATGCGCTCACCATCCTTGAAGACGACACGACCCTGAGCAATGTCAATCAGCGCAACCCGCAGGATGAACAGTACCCCAACGCCGCTGTGATCGAATTCAGCCGCAGAGACGGCTCGACCTGCTGTCAGGTGATCACGCTGGATGGGCGCACTGTCTCGACGGTTTTCCTGCGCCTGGCTCCTGTCGTGACGGTGGGTGAGGTGATCGCCAATCTGGGCGCACCTGCTTACCTTTCGCTCAGCCCGTATTCCGATGAGGAAGCGCTGGTCAATCTGGTTTATCCGGATCAGGCAACTGTGATCTACGCCTTTGTTGCGGGGGCAGCGCAGGGCGCGCTCAGCCCTGGCAGCGAAGTGATCGGCGTGCTGTACATCACCCCTGAAGATGTGAGCGATCTGCTGCAAAGCGCTTCCCTGCACGCGTGGGAAGGCTATGAGACGTTCGCTTACTATCAGGAAGGCGAGTTCGAGATCACGCCCGTGCCCACGCGCACGCCAACCCCTGCCAGTCCGTAAATGCCCCTAACACGATCTTTTTGAGAGGAACCAGTTGGTATGAGCGACGAAATTCAGGAAATGCAGGACATGCAGGACACGCCCACGCCTGTGGTGGTGGCGACCCCCGCCTCCATCGACGACCTCACGGTCGCTATGGCGCTGCAAGGCAGGGTGAAGCGGATTGAGCTGTACGGCGCGTTTGTCGATATCGGCATCGGGCTGGATGGTTTGCTGCACATTTCGCAGTTGGGGCAGCCCAATGTGCGCAATGTGGAGGATGTGGTCAAGGTCGGCGAGACGATCACCGTCTATGTGCTGAAGATCGACCGTGACGCGCGTCGCATTGCGCTCTCTCTGGAGCGCCCGGCGGCGGTGTCGTGGGATACGCTGCACGAAGGCGACATCGTGAAGGGCAAAGTGATCCGTATCGAGAATTTCGGCGTGTTCGTCGAATTCGGTGCGGAGCGCGCTGGCATGATCCACGTCTCCGAACTGGCGGCGGGTTATGTCAACGCCCCTGAGGATGTGGTCAAGCTCAATGACGAAGTGACCGCCCAGATCATCAAGCTGAATCGCAAGAAGAAGCGGATCGATCTGAGCATCAAGAAGCTGGAAGAGAAGGAAAATGCCCGTGCCGTCGCCGAAGTCGAGGCGGAGCAGCAGGCAGAGCCGAGCATGACCGCGATGGAGATGGCGCTGCGCCGCGCGATGGGCACGCCAGGCGCGCCGCCCGTCATCGATCCTTACGAGAACGATCGGGGTTCAGGCACGCGCCGTCCCGATAAGGGCAACCGCCGCCGCGACAACAATCGTCGTCATCATGACCACGACGACATGGAAGACATCTTCGAGCGCACCCTGCGTTCGCACAAGCGCTGAATGAAAACGGACGCCACTGGGCGTCCGTTTTCGTTGTCTGGTGCTATGCCTCTGTCGGCTGAGCGGGGGTGATGTAGGTGCGCACCAGCCGGATTGTGGTCACGATCAGTGACAGCCCGGTCAGCGTATGTGCCGAAAGACACCAGATGCACAGCGACTGAATCCACACCACTGAGGCGAAAGTCAGATAGCAGTGGAAGGCGAACCCGAACAGCGAGATGCCGAACACCGCCAGCAACCCGTATTCGCGCAGCACACGCGCGCGCGGTTCGAGCAGCAGCAGCGCCAGCACCACAAGGTGCAGCCCGAAGCCCAGATAAGCGACCGGGATGCCCGCAATGGTCGAATAGATGCTGTTGGTCACGGCGTCACAGTTCCAGGGACCATCTGCCAGGCACGAGACAGTGCTGCTGGTCGCTTTGGTGTAGCTGAGATAGCCGTTGACGAACAGGTTGACGATCTCGATGGCGATGGTCAGGTGGCGCAGGGTGAAGCGCTGTCCTGAAGCCGCCGCCAGCGTGGACGATGCGTGTGCAGTCACGCTGTTGACTCGTTCCTCATCACAGCCGACTTAAGCGCTTATTTTACTCTACGCCAGGCGGATTGTCCCCGGTGTAAAGCACGGACTCGCGCAGCACGCGGACAGGCAGCGGCGTGCCGGCAGGCACATCGCGCATTCCTTCGGGGACGATGAGCAGCCCGTCCGCTTCGAGCATCGACGAAAGCGCACCGCTGCTCTGCGTTCCGGTCAGGCGGGCGCGCCATACTCCGTCCTTACGCCACAGGTGGACGCGCAGGTAGCTGCGCCGCCCGTCACTGGTGAACGACTCATCCGTGATCGCCGTCACAGTGGGAACGGCATCAGGCAGCCCGGTCATCCTGAGCAGTGCCGGACGCACGAAGACATCGAATGTCACCAGCGCTGAAACGGGGTTTCCGGGCAGACCGAAGAATGGCACATCTGCTGCGCCCAGCCTGCCGAACGCCAGTGGTTTGCCTGGGCGCAGGTTGATCCGCCAGAAGTGCATCGTCCCCAGTTCTTCCAGCACGGTGCGCACCACATCAAACGCGCCGACCGACACCCCGGCTGAGCTGATGATCAGATCGGGCTGGAGCGCCAGCGCTTCGCTGAACCGGGCACGGGCATCCTCGATCGTGTCGCGGATGATCGGCAGGCGGATCGGTTCGCCGCCATACAGCCTGACCAGTGCCGCCAGTGCCACGCCGTTGGCATCGCGGATTTTGCCCGGTGCAAGCGGTTCTCCCGGCTCAACCAGTTCATCCCCTGTGCTGAGGATGACGGCGCGTGGTCGGCGGATCACCTGGACGCGGGCATGACCAAACGCCGCCAGCATCCCGATGTCCTGAGGGCGCAGCCGCGTGCCCGCCTGGAGCAGGGTGTGTCCGTCACGTACATCTTCCCCGCGCAGGCGCACGCCATTGCCGGGGCGGACTGCGGTGCGGATATGGACATGGGCAGGGAGCGCGGCATCATCGCCGGGGCGGAACTGCTGGTCGGTCGCTTCGACGGGTACAACCGCATCTGCGCCGCGTGGCATCGGCGCACCCGTCATGATGCGCGCGGCTGCCCCGGCGGGCAGGGCGTGATCGGGAGGTGCGCCTGCCGGGATGTCGAGCAGCAGCGGCAGGCTGATCGGCGCGTTGATTGTATCGCTGGCGCGCACGGCGAACCCGTCCAGGCTGCTGTTGTCGAACGGAGGCAGGTCTCCGTCGGCGATGAGGGGTTCTGCCAGGGCGCGGGCGAGGGCATCATCGAGCGCCACCGACTCGGCAGGCAGGCGGGCGATGTGCGCGAGGATGGCGTGCAGGGCATTATCCGGGTTGAGCAGATCAGGCATAGGCAGGGTTTCCATTGATCTTCTGACGCTTTCCGGGCTACAGGAAGCATTGTAGCGTAAGAAATCGGTTTGCATCAGCGCCCGAATCCAAAACCTGGTATAGAATGAGAGTATCATCATTAAAAGAATGTGATGTGTGCCGCGATGACCATGACCCGAATGCGCGATGGCTTGCAAACTCTGCTGAACGCCCTCCCCGATCTGACCCCCAACGGACGTTCGCTGATCGAACGCGCCTACGAGAAAGCGGAGATCGCCCACGCTGACCAGACGCGCGTCAATGGCGAACCCTATTTCACCCACTGCCTGGCGGTGGCGATGATCCTGACCGATCTGAAGCTCGATGCTGAAGCGATCGCTGCCGGGCTGCTGCATGATACGGTCGAAGATACGCAGGTCACGCTTGAAGAGATCAGCGCTGAGTTTGGCGAGGCAGTGGCGCTGATCGTCAACGGCGTGAGCAAACTTCGCAAGCTGCCCGAAACCCCGACCCCCACCAGCGGTGACAAGCGCAGCAAGGCGAATGCCGATCGCAACAGCGAAAATATCCGCAAGATGGCGCTGGCGATGAATGAAGATGTGCGCGTGGTGCTGGTCAAGCTGGCAGACCGGCTGCATAACATGCGCACGCTGGGCTACATGCCGCCCGAAAAGCAGCGGCGCATCGCCCAGGAGACGATGGATATCTATGCGCCGCTGGCGAATCGGCTGGGCATCTGGCAGTTCAAATGGGAACTGGAAGACCTGTCGTTTCGTTATCTGAACGAGGCGAAATACCGCGAGATCGCTCACTGTCTGGATGAGCGGCGTGCTGACAGGGAGGAGTATCTGCTCCAGATCATCGGGATGCTGCGCGCCGAACTGGAGAAGGCTGGCATTCATGGCGCGCACATCAGCGCTCGCCCGAAACATATCTACAGCATCTACCGCAAGATGGAACGCAAGGAAGTAGGCTTCGAGCATATTTACGATGTGCGGGCGGTGCGCGTGATTGTCGATACCATCCCGCAGTGCTATCAGGTGCTGGGCATCGTCCATAACCTGTGGCATCCTGTGCCTGGCGAATTTGACGACTACATCGCCGCACCCAAAGAGAATTTCTACCGCAGTCTGCATACCGCCGTGCGTGACCAGTTCGGCAAGACGCTGGAGGTGCAGATGCGGACGATGGAAATGCATGAACATGCCGAATACGGTATCGCCGCGCACTGGCGTTACAAAGAGGGGCGCAAGCCGAATCAGCGGGATGTGGAATTTGAAGAGCGCATCAACCAGATTCGCCGGATGCTCGAATTCAGCGAAGACACGACCGATCCGCGCCAGTTTGTGGAAAAACTCAAGTCCGAAGTCTTTCAGGATCGCATCTACGTCTTCACCCCCAAAGGCGATGTGCATGATCTGATGGCAGGGGCGACGCCGATCGACTTTGCCTATCATGTGCATACCGAGATCGGGCATCGCTGCCGGGGCGCGAAGGTCAACGGCAGGCTTGTGCCGCTCACCCATCCGCTTAAGACCGGCGATCAGGTGGAGATCATCACGCAGAACCGGGGTGGTCCGAGCCTGGACTGGCTCAATCCCGACCTGGGCTTCGTCAAAACGACGCGGGCGCAGACCAAAATCCGCCACTGGTTCCGCAAGCAGAACCGTGACAAGAGCATTGCACAGGGGCGGGAAGTGCTGGAGCGCACGCTGAAGCGTCTCAGCGTATTCGACGCCGCCATGCTGGAAGAGATCGTCGCGCACTTCCACTTCGAGCGTCTGGATGATCTGCTGGCGGAGATCGGCGCGGGTGGGATCACTGCCGCACAGATCACGTCCTATGTGCTGGATCGTGAGCAGCCGCAGCAGCAGGATGAACTGAAAGCGCTGGTGGAGCGTCCGACGCTGATCCCCAATACCGGCAACACCAGCATCAGCGTGCAGGGGGCGAGTGGGATGCTGGTCACTGTGGCAAACTGCTGCAAGCCTGTCCCTGGCGATGCCATCGTCGGCTACGTCACGCGCGGGCTTGGGGTAAAGGTGCATCGCGCTGACTGTGTGAATATCCGCTCTGAACCGGAACGGCTGATCACGGTGGAGTGGGGGCAGGCAGAGTCGGGCGAACGCTTTGCGGTCTCGGTCGAAATCGTGGCATATGACCGCAAAGGCTTACTGCTGGACATCACTCAGGTGATCTCGGACGAGAAGATCAACATGACCAGCGTCAATGTGACCACGCGGCAGCACATCGCCACCTGCTACCTGACGATCGAGATCAATGGCAAGGCGCAGTTGACGCGCGTGCTGTCCCGTCTGGAGACGATCCGCAGCGTGACCGAGGTACGCCGCCGCTACATGTCGTAGCGGCGCATGACCGGGTGATCACGGTGGGGGCGCACTCAGGTGGGATGATGCGTTGCGTCGCCCTACTTGACCCGGTGCGATGAATGGAGTATGCTGTTGTACATCAGGTTCGCGTTGGATTCAGCATTGCAGACAACGCTGCGTGCCATCACCCCAGTTTCCCTCATCCCCAGCCCCGGATGCTTGACAAGACCTATCCGGCGGCATATAATGCTCTGTACGAAAGATGCAGCCAGAGGACAATACTCCCCCCAAACGCTGAAAAGGGTTTTTCAGCGGTTCTTTCATTGTCTCATTACCCCGGATGTTCCACCCGCACTATCGGATGTGTGACCGCGCGTAAGCGCAGAGGAGGAAACGCCTTGGAGGCGAGAGAATTCAGGGCACTCCGTGTCAGCCTCGCTTCGCCAGACCAGATTCGCAACTGGTCGCATGGTGAAGTGACCAAGCCGGAGACGATCAACTATCGGCGGCTGCGCCCGGAAAAAGACGGGCTGTTCTGTGAGGCGATCTTCGGTCCAACGCGAGACTGGCAGTGCTACTGCGGCAAATACAAGAATGTGCGCTACAAAGGCGTGATCTGCGATAAATGCGGTGTTGAAGTGACGCGCGCCGCTGTCCGTCGTGAGCGCATGGGGCACATCAACCTTGCCGCGCCCGTCGCCCATGTCTGGTATACGCGCCGCGTGCCCAGCTATCTGGGGATGCTGCTCGATGTCGGGCGGCGCAACCTCGATCGCGTGCTGTACTTTGCTCAGTATGTGATCACCCATATCGATGAAGACGCCCGTCAGAAGGCGCTGGCGCGCATCGAACGAGAATTGCAGAGCAAGGAAACCACGCTGGGCAGCGACCTGGCGGATCAGATGAGCGATCTGCGCGATCAGCGCGATCAGCTCTCGGTGCGTTATGAAGAGCAGGTCGGCGCGCTCAAGGCGCATTACGAGCAGGAATTCGAGCGGCTGGTCGAGGAACTCATGGCGGAAGCGCGCCACGTGCAGACGCGCATCGAAAACCTGGATGGTCAGGTTGCTCCGTCGGACGTCAGCTTCCCTGCTGCCAACGCGGTCGTCGCTGCCAAAGGCGAAATGATCGATTCGTCGCACATTTCGCGTGTGCAGACGATCGTGCAGAATCGCATCACTGAACTGCAAACGGACATCGATGCGATGTATCAGCAGCAGTTGAAAGAGATGAAGGAGGAAGTGACGCGCGCGGCTGGTGAGACGACCACCCAGCTCGATCACTATAACTCTGAACTCAATGATCGTGTGGCAGGCATCCGGGCACAGGCAGAACGCGCGCGCCAGGAGCTGAGCGATCTGGAAGTGCTGCAATTCCTGTCCGAGCCGCGTTACCGCGAACTGAAGCAGCGCTACCACAATGTCTTTCAGGCGGACATGGGCGCGGAAGCATTCCATAAGATTCTGCGCGGGCTGGACCTGGACAAGCTTTCGGTGGAACTGTGGAAGGAAGTGCGCACCACGCGCTCGAAACAGCGCAAGAAGAAGGCGACCAAGCGCCTGGCGGTGGTCGAAAGCCTCCGCAAGAGCCAGAATCGCCCGGAATGGATGATCCTGGAGGTTCTGCCCGTCATCCCGCCCGACCTGCGCCCGATGGTGCAGCTGGACGGTGGACGTTTTGCCACCAGTGACCTGAATGACCTCTACCGCCGGGTGATCAACCGCAACAACCGCCTCAAGCATCTGCTCGAACTCGGCGCGCCCGATGTGATCGTGCGTAACGAGAAGCGTATGCTTCAGGAAGCGGTGGACAGCCTGATCGATAACAGCCAGCGGGGCAAGGCGCTCAGCCGGCGCGGTCGGCGCGAACTGAAGTCACTCAGCGATATGCTGAAGGGTAAGAAGGGGCGTTTCCGCCGTAACCTGCTGGGCAAGCGCGTCGATTATTCCGGTCGTTCGGTGATCGTCATCGGTCCGCGCCTCAAGCTGGATCAGTGCGGTCTGCCCAAGACGATGGCGCTGGAGCTGTATCGCCCGTTCGTGATCAGCCGCCTGGTTAATCAGGGGCTTGCCAACAACGTCAAGGGCGCGAAGCGGTCGATCGAGCGCGAAAAGCCGGAAGTGTGGGAAGCGCTGGAACACGTGATCAAAGAGCGCCCGGTGCTGCTCAACCGTGCGCCAACCCTGCACCGTCTGGGCATTCAGGCGTTCGAGCCGCAGCTTGTCGAGGGTAAGGCGATCCAGATTCACCCGCTGGTGTGCGCCGCCTTCAATGCTGACTTCGACGGCGACCAGATGGCGGTTCATGTTCCGCTGAGCGACAAGGCGGTGCAGGAAGCGCGCGAGCTGATGCTCAGCACGCGCAACCTGCTCAAGCCCGCTGACGGGCAGCCGATCGTCGGTCCGGCGAAGGACATGGTGCTGGGCATCTACTATCTGACGATGGACCCAACCGTCGAAATCTGGACGACGCCACAGCGCGCCGAAGATTTCCGCCATCTCGATGCCATTCTCGGCAAGCCTGAGGTGCGGGTGGGTGTGGCGGCGCGCACGACGGGCTATTTCTGGTCGCTCAACTACGACATTCCCGGTCTGGTCGTGCTGGACGAGACGGTTGAGGTGGATGACCAGGGCAAGCGCAAAGTCACTCAGACGGCGACTGACCGCGCCATTGAAGCCGTGCTGAGCGGCGAAGTGGACTGCATGATCGCCAATACCTACGACACGCGCAAGCTGCTGAAGAAGCAGAAGCGTGCCGATGCGCTCGTGCCCGCCAACCTGACCGAGCGGCGCATGGTGGTGGACATCGACGAGGTGGAATACCTGGTCAATCTGGGCATGATCGGGCTGCACACGCCCATCCTGCTGGGCAACTACTACGATGACCCATCGCGCACCCCGGAACACCCCGAAGCGACCACCGCCGGGCGTGCGCTCTTCAACCGCATCCTGCCTGACGAGATGCGCTTCGTGCAGGATACGCTGGGCAAGAAGCAGCTTCAGGACCTGGTAGCGAAGGCGTACCAGAAGTTCGGTTCGCAGCGCACCACCGACATCGTGGATGCGATCAAGGATCGCGGCTTCTACTACGCGACCGTCTCAGGGACGACGATGGCGGTGACTGACCTGACCATCCCCGATGAGCGCGCCAGCATTCTGGCGGAAGCCGAGGCGGTGGTGGAAAAGGCGGAGCGCGATTTCCGTCGCGGTCTGATGACTGAAGAAGAGCGTTATCAGCGCACGGTCGATGTCTGGAACCGGACGAAGGATACGCTTCAGGACATGATCCGCAGTGCGATGAACCCATATGGTCCCATCGCGGTCATGGCGCTGTCTGGCTCGACCAAAGGCGGTTTCGGTCCGATCACCCAGCTCGCCGGGATGCGCGGGCTGATGGCAGACCCGTCCGGGCGCATCATCGACCTGCCGATCCGCAGCCATTTCCGCGAAGGGCTGACGGCGCTGGAATACTTCATCTCCACACATGGCGCGCGCAAGGGTCTGGCAGACACCGCGCTGCGTACCGCTGACGCCGGCTATCTCACCAGGCGTCTGGTCGATGTGGCGCAGGATATGATCATCAACCGCACCGACTGCGGTACGGAAGGCGGCATCTGGATTCGCCGCAGCGATGACATCGCCGGGCAGAAGATGTACGAGCGCATCATCGGGCGCTGTGCGGCACAGGACATCTACGATCCGGAGAGTGGTCATCTGATCGTCGCCCGCAACGGCATGATCGATGAGGATGTTGCCGAGGCGATCCAGTCGAGCAAGCTGGAGGAGGTGTACGTCCGCAGCCCAATGGCGTGCGCGCTCATTCACGGCTGCTGCGCCCTATGCTATGGGCGTGATCTGGGGCGCGGCGATATGGTGGAGATCGGCACGGCGGTGGGCATCATCGCCGCGCAGTCGATCGGTGAGCCTGGCACACAGCTCACGCTGCGTACCTTCCACACAGGCGGTACGGCGCAGGCTTCCGGTGACATCACCAGCGGTCTGCCGCGCGTGGAAGAGATTTTTGAGGCGCGCCGCAAGCCGAAAGGCGAAGCGGTGATCAGCGACATCGGCGGCGTGGTGCGCCTGACGAAGCGTGAAGACGGCGTGCGCCTGGCGACGGTGATCGACAGCAGTGTGCAGAACGAGAGCCATGAGATCCCTGTCGGCTGGGACATCCTGGTCAGGGATGATCACCCGGTCGAGAACGGAACGATCCTGGCTCAGAATGAGGACAGCGGTGAGAAGATCGTCAGCCGCATGGCGGGCATCGTCTTCATCGACATCGAAGATGTCGCTGACTCGCCTGTGCCGAAGCGCACGATCTACATTCGTTACGAGCGCCGTCAGGAAGCGGTCTACGAACTGCCCTCCAGCGCGCGTCTGGCGGAAAATGTGTACGAGGGCTGCACGGTCTATGCCGGGCAGCAGTTGACCGAGGGGTCGAAGAACCCGCACCGCATCCTTCGCATTCAGGGTGCAGAGGCGACGGCGCTCTACCTGCTGACCGAGGTGCAGAAGGTGTATCGCAACCAGGGCGTGAACATCGCCGACAAGCACTTCGAGATCATCATCCGCAAGATGATGAGCAAGGTGCAGGTGACGCGCAGCGGCGACAGCACGCTGCTGCCTGGCGAACTGATCGACCGTCTGATGCTGATCGACACCAATCAGAAGCTGATCGATGAGGGCAGGGAGCCGGCGTCAGGCGTGCCGGTGCTGCTGGGTGTGACGAAAGCCGCGCTCAATACCGACAGTTTCCTGTCGGCGTCCAGCTTCCAGCACACCATTCGCGTGCTGGCTGGTGCAGCCATCGAAGGCAAGCTGGACAAGCTGTACGGGCTGAAAGAGAACGTGATCATCGGCAAGCTGATCCCGGCGGGCACGGGCTTCTTCACCTACCAGGATCGTGAACTGGTCGCCCCGGTCACGACGCTGGAGGCGCAGGGCGCGCTGGATCACACCAACGACTTCGACGATGACGATGATGACAACGTGGTGACGCGCACCAACGAGCGCGACTGAAGTCTGAGAGCAGCACACTGCTGTACACGCGGGGGGATGACCACAGCTCATTCCCCCGCGTTCTTTTGCCGATCATCGGGTGCAGTGGGGCGCAGCCGCCGGAACAGCCGACGCAGCAGCGCGCCGGGCAGCCGCACCAGTGCCCACCCAAGCCGTGCAGCGAATCGCATCAGCACCCGCCCGATCCCCTGCTCGAAGGCAAGGCAGAGGACGAGAGTGCCGATGATCCGTCGATTCTCTCTCTCGAACTGCCCGTCCGTGAGCTGGTGCGCTTCTGCATGGGCGAGGATGCGCCGGGTTTCCGCTATGGCATCCGTCCAGCGTCGCTGAGCCATGAGTACCGCCAGCCGCATCCGATAGACAGCGCGCACCTCTGGCGGTGGTTCACCTGCCTCGATCGCGGGCAGGGCGGCAGTGATCAGCGCTTCAGCACGGGCGTAGTCTTTGCGCTGAAAGGCGCGCTGCGCCAGGATGATCGTGCGCTGCCACGCGCTGGAGTCGGGCAAGTTCAGTTCGGCGCGCAGGCGTCCCCCCTCGTCCAGCAGAGCAAATGCCTCATCATCACGCCCCTGATCGATGCGAATCGACGCCAGCCCCAGCAGTGCCTCACTTCGGAGCGGAGCGCTGGCGGGCGGGTCGGCGTGCAGCAGGTCGTGCATCAGCGCTTCGGCTGCATCATAGCGGTTGCGCAGGTACTCCATGTTGGCGCGTACCAGCTTCAGGTTGTGCAGGCGCTGGTCACGACCGGCTGCTCTCGCCTCAGCCGCATTGAGGGTCTGTTCGGCGTCGTCAAAACGCTTTTCCGCGATGTACGCCTGTGCCAGCGTCTCTTCAAGAGTATCGACGACGTGCCCGGTCTGATCGGCTGGCAGCATGGTCAGCGCTTCTTCCAGCAGCGTGATGGCGTCGCGCCCCCTGCCCAGCAGCCGCAGAGTCGCGCTTCTGATATTGATGTAGATCAGAACATGCAGCCCGCGCCTGGGCAGTCTGGTCAGCAGCGCCTCCGCTTCGTCGAGCAGGCGCTGCCCTTCGGCATATTGTTTACCGTCCACTGCAAGTGCGGCGAGCTGCGTGAGCGCCTGAAATTCGACCAGCGTATTGCCCACAGTGCGCGCTGTTTCCAGCGCCCGCTGTGCCAGCGCCTGCGCCTGGTCGAGCTGCCCCATCTGGTGGCGCGCCTGGCTGTACGCCAGCAGCGCCTCAGCAAGGCGTGGCAGGGCATTGAGTGAGTCCAGTCGCTCGATGAGTGCGTCGAAGGCGGCGATACTGGCGTCGAACTGTTCAGCCGTGAACAGGCACTGCGCCTTGAGCAGTTCCAGATTGTACAGCCCATCTTCGCTCAGGTTGTGCCTCTCTGCCCACTCCTCTGCCTGAGCGATGCGCGCCAGCGCGCGTGCATAGTCTCCCCGCCATGCCAGCATTCCTGCCTCGATGATCATGGCATCCAGCCTGCGCACCGGGTTGGATGAGCGCGCCAGACCTGCCTGAAGGCGGGGTAGCAGCGCCTCCACCCGATCGTACTGCCCCGATTTGTGCAGCAGCAGCAGCACATCGCTGTCGATCAGCTCGATGAGGTCATGTGCCTGATCGTCATCGATGCGGACGTAAAGGGCGCGCGCGGCTTCGGCATGATGCAGGGCGCGTTCCACCTCATCCAGCCCAGTGTAGAAGCGCATCAGATGCGCGTGAGCTGCTGCCGCATAGTGCAGGTCGTCCAGATCGCGTTCGCCGATGGCGAGGCTGGCGCGCAGATATGCCTCTGCTGTTTCCGTTTCGCCCAGCGCGGCGTACCCCATTCCCAGTCGATTGAGGAAGAGGACGCTGTTGAGATCAGGAAAGAGCGAGGCACGCTGAACGATCAGCCCTGCCTGCAGCCAGCGCATCCCCTGCTGACCCGGCGTCGATCGCGGCGCGAGATATGCGCCGAGCGCTTCCGTCAGACGATCCAGATCGTCGAAAAAGTCCGGGTGTGCTTCCGCCAGATCGCGCAGTGCGCGCCCCTGTTCGGGCGTGACCTCCGGCGCAGCCAGCGACCCCAGCGTGCCGATGCCCGTCTCTGCCAGCAGCGCCTCCAGCCGATTGGTCAGCGCATCGCCCAGCCGTTCGATATGTGGCAGCCAGCCCGTGTGGTCGCGCCACGCGGACCGGGGCTGACTGAAAGTCGTTTCACCGAAGGCGATGACCGCTTCGGCATAGCGCGCTTCGGTCGGTTGCAGCAGCCCTGCCTCTCGCAGCAGCGCGCGTGCATAGGATCGCAGAATGGCGTGCTGCGAGACCAGTCGCTCGCCGGATCGCGTGAGCAGGTTGAAGGCGACCAGCGCATCCAGGCGTTCGCGTCCATGTTCGACATCCGCATCTGCATCGCCGACCAGCGCGCCGATCAGGTCGGCGGGTGCAGACAGTTCGACCGGCAGCGCGCCCAGCGCCATGAAGCGCCGCCGCAGATCGCTGTCCAGCATGTCGAGGCTGAGCGCCAGCGCCCGCTCGACATCAGGCTGTGGGTCATCCGATGCCAGTGTGCCCAGCCCCGTCCCTTCAGCGATGCGCGCACGCAGCAGGTCGGGGTACTTACTGGCGTAATCGCGATCGGTGGTCAGGTGATGGCGGATGACGGTCGCGGTCAGTTCGAGCGCCAGCGGATGCCCCTGCACCATTTCAGCGATGGCGCGCAGGTCACGCGCGGCGGGCAGCGCGCCGAGTCGCTGACGCAGCATCGCTATCGCCTCATCCGCATCGAACTGGGACAGGTGCAGGCGCGCTTCTGGCGGGATGCCCAGCCGATCGGCGATATCGGCGGCGCGGGCGGTGATCAGCACATGGGCGCGGTCGGGAACCCAGCGCAGCAGTTCTTCGACGACCGGGGCAGACCAGATGTTGTCGAGGATCATGAGCATCGGCGCAGGCGATGCAGCGACCCAGGCGCGGAACTGACCGCGCAGCGCTTCAGGTTTCAGCCCGGCGCGATCGAGCGCGCGTCCGTCGAGATGGTGTTCCAGCCAGCCGGTGATCAGTCGCTCTGCCACCCCATCCGGATCATGATCGTCCGGGCTGAGCGACGCCCAAAGCACCCCACCGCGAAAATGACGACGCAGCGCCCCTGCTGTGACCTGTGCCAGCAGCGTTTTGCCCATGCCCGCCGCGCCATCGAGCAGCGTGCGTGGATGCTGGCGGACGCGCATCTGCAAATCGGCGCGCAGCACATCACGCCCGACAAGCGGTTTGTCTGGCGCGGGCGGCGGCGGAAGGAACCAGCGCTGCTGATCGACATCGCGGACGATCTGATCAGCAGTGACCGTTGGGTCGGTCAGTTCACGCCAGGCGAACTCTGCGCCCGCCCGGTCGAGGAAGGCGCGCCACTTTTCGCCGTGCCGGGTGAGCGCGCGATCGTCAGGGGGTGCAGCATACACATCCTGCTGTGCCCAGATGAGCGGGTCGTGTGCAGCGAACGTCTCGGTGACGCGGAAGAGGTAGATCGGTACGCCCAGCCTGATCGCCTCGTGAAACTCCATCTCAGTGACCGACAGCCCATCCGGGTTGCGGATCGGGTCAGCCGGGATGTAGCCGTAACGGAAAGCATACAGCCCGATGAACAGGTCACACCGCCGCACCTGTTGAAGTGAGACATCCAGCCCGTCGGCATTGTGCGCGCCGAACTCCGCCATGTGCAGCACGGTAAAACCCTGCTTCGCCAGCCGATCGATCAGACGGGCGCGCACAGCTTCGAGGTCTTTGCTGGTGCTGCTCAGGAAAACCGTCCTGCTCAGCGGCGGAAGAGGTTCGGCTGGTGTTTGCCCGAAAGAATAGATGTCCATCTCCTCCCTCTGCGTGGTCAGTTGAGGTATGCAAAAAAATGCTGGTGCATCTTCCCTCTCCTTGTTTTACACCGGAAAAGAGGAAGATGCAGCAGCGTATTCACCGATGAGCATGACGCTCACCCGGTCAGTCGTAGCGGTCGAGGTCGATGTCCGGGTTGATGGCGTCGTGCAGCATCCAGTAGAGCGGGCGTTCGGTGCGGTTGTCGATGCCTGGGATGACCTCGCCCTCTCTGCCCGGCACGACCAGGCTGTAGGCGACGCGCTCATCGCGGTTCTCCAGCAGGCCAGGCAGGATGGCGAAGTTGAAATTCCACAGGAAGACCGGTCCCATCCAGGGCTGGCTTTGCGCGCTGGTCAGCATTCGGATGGTGTAGTTGCCCTGATCCCACTGGCTGTTACGGAGGATCCATTCATTGCCGAAACCCGCTGGCGCATCCGGGAAGCCCTGCCAGGTGGCATAGCCGAATTCCGTCACCCACATCTGCACGTCGCTGTGCCCGTTTTCCACCATGATCTGACGGTAATCGCGCACGTTATCGGCGTAGAAGAAATGCGGATCGTCGTCCCAGCCGCTGTTCGAGCAGCAGACCGCTTCCGGCGGGTTTGCCCAACTGTAGGGATGTACCCCGACAGCGATGTCACGATAGTTGCCCAGCCCGGCGGCGTACATCTCGCGCAGGAAAGAGCGATCGTCGCGGCTGCCGGGGCTGTTCCCCGTCGGCGCAAGCCCTGCCGAGACGATGATCATCCCAGGCGACCATGCGCGTATGGCGCTGTACGCCGCCACGAACAGGCGCATGTAGCCCGACCCGTCAAAGGGCAGCCTTCCCTGCCACTCGCGGCGCAGATTAGGTTCATTCCATACCTCGATGGCATGGATGCTGCCGCCCACTTCATTGAGGATTTGGGTGATGAAGGCGGCGTACTGCGCCGGGTCATCCGGCGGACCATCCTCTGTCTGCACAGAGCGCGCCCAGGACGGCGCTTTGGCGATGCTGAGCATGATGCGGAAGCCACGCCGTTGGGCGTCTTCCAGATACAGGCGTGTGCGCTGCCAGTAGGCGCTCAGTTCGCCCGGACCGTTGGGAGCAACATCGCGCCAGGGCAGTTGAAATTTCACCCAGCCGAGCGGCAGATGCTCATTCATGCGGAACATGACTTCATCCCAGTCGCGCTGTTCCAGGTTGAGGTCGATCTGCATTCCGATGCGCGCCGGATCGAGGTAGGGCATGACGTCCGGGAAGAGCGGTTCGCCCGTTGGTGTTACATCGGGGGCGGGGGTGCCTGGCAGAGCGGTCGGGGTGGGCGTGGAAGGGACGATGGATGTGGGGGGCTGGGTGGGCGGAAGCACATATCCGGGACCGATGACCGGTCCACGCCAGGTCACTGTCGGGCGACCTCCACCTGGTGGCTGCGGCGTCACCTGAACCGCAGCGCGCGCCGCGCTGAGCATCTGCACGCGCTGGATCGCCAGTCGATCGGCGGCGGCATCAGGCGACAGTAGTGCCGGAGTCGGCGTGATGTACAGCGCAAGTGGTGAATGCGGCGAACAGCCGATCATGCACAGCAGCGTACACACCATCAGCACGGCACGGGGAAATGTCGTTTTGGGGAGCATCGGCAGCCTTTGTTCGAGTCGTCCGCCTTAAGATAGTGCAGGATCGCACGTCGGTCAAGCATGTTCACCCGGCGTCTGTCCGACTCCCTGCCTTTTCCGGCTTGCAGGGCTATGCTACAATAGAACATAAGTTCATCCGGTTGACATGCCGCGCCATTCGCGCATAGAATGACGCGCGTCTCTCCCGTTGTTTTCCCGTGATCCCTTTACCCCGTTGATTCAGGACAAGCGCATGACAGATACGGCTGTGATTCCCGTCAATATCAGCCAGGAGATGCGCGAGGCGTATCTCGACTATGCAATGAGCGTGATCGTCGCCCGTGCTTTGCCTGATGCGCGCGATGGGCTTAAACCGGTGCATCGGCGCATCCTGTATGCCATGTATGACATGGGGCTGCGCGCCGATACCCCCTACAAGAAATGCGCGCGTATCGTGGGTGAGGTGCTGGGCAAATATCACCCGCATGGCGATGCGGCGGTGTACGAGTCGCTGGTGCGTCTGGCACAGGATTTTTCGATGCGCTACCCGATCATCGATGGGCAGGGCAATTTCGGCAGCATCGATGGCGACGGTGCTGCCGCCATGCGCTATACCGAAGCGCGCATGATGCACATCGGCGAAGAGATGCTGGTCGATATTGGCATGAACACGGTCGATTTCGGCGAGAATTTCGACGGCACATTGCAGGAGCCATTGGTGCTGCCTGCCAGCATCCCCAACCTGCTGGTCAATGGAGCGTCCGGCATCGCTGTCGGCATGTCCACCAATATCCCGCCACACAATCTTGGCGAAGTGGTCGATGCGCTGCATCACATGCTGTCGCGCTGGGAGATGCTGGACGACATCACCGTCGAAGACCTGATGCAGTTCATCAAGGGACCCGATTTTCCGACGGGGGGGTTGGTCTATCGCCATGTGGATGGGGCAGAAGACGGCGATGACTCGCTGGTCGGTGCGTATGCCAGCGGGCGCGGCAAGGTGACCATGCGCGCCAAAGTCCATTTTGAGGACATGGGACGTGGCAAAAGCCGCATCATCATCAGCGAACTGCCTTACCAGACGAACAAGTCCGCGCTCGTCGAGCGTATCGCCTCGCTGGTGCGTGATGGGCGGCTGGAGGGGATCACCGATCTGCGCGACGAGTCGGATCGGCAGGGTTTGCGCCTGACGATCGAGCTGGGGCGCGGCGTCGAGGCAGCAGGTGTGCTGGAGCGGCTGTTCAAGCTCACCCCACTTCAGGAAACCTTCAGCATCATTATGCTGGCACTGGTCAACGGCGAACCGCGTCTTTTGTCGCTCAAGCAGGCGCTCAAGGTCTATCTCGACCATCGGATCACCGTCGTGCGGCGGCGCAGCGAATATGAGCTGGCACAGGCGCGCGCCCGCGCTCACATCCTTGAGGGGCTGCTCAAGGCACTGGATCAGCTTGACGCCGTGATCGACACCATTCGCCGATCGCGCAGCGCCGACACCGCCCGCACGAACCTGACCCGTCTGCTGGGGATCACCGATGTGCAGGCGCAGGCGATCCTCGATATGCAGCTTCGGCGGATCGCCGCGCTGGAGCGTAAGAAGATCGAGGATGAATACGATGAGAAGATGAAGCTGATCGCCTATCTGGAGGGGCTGCTGGCGGATGATCACAAGCTGCGCCAGGTGATCGCTGAAGAGCTGCGAACCCTGAAGGACGCCTATGGCGATCAGCGCCGCACGATCATCACCGATGCGACCGCCACCAGCACGGTGACGGTCGAGTCGCTGATGCTGCCGCAGGAGAAGACATGGCTGGTCTTTTCAGCAACGGGCAGGCTGGGGCGCACGATTGGTGAAGCGCTGCCGGCAATCACCCAGGCGGATGATGTGCCGCGTTTCATCGTCCCGTCGGACTCGTCGCAGATCGTGTATCTGTTCTCCAGCGCGGGCACAGCGGTCACGCTGCCTGCCCATCAGCTTCCACAGACGGAGACATTTGGCGGCGGCAGCCATTTCAATGACCTGACCAGCTTCAAGAACGGCGAGCAGGTGATCAGCGTGATCAGCCTGCCCCCTTCAGCAGAAGAAGGGATGCTGTGCTTTGTCACCGAGATGGGTGAGGTCAAACGGCTGGCAGCCGCCGACCTGCCAGGCATGATGGCGAATACGTTCAAGGCGATGGATATCGATAGCACCGATCGCGTCGGCTGGGTGCTGACGACGAGCGGAGAAGATGAGATCATCCTGGTCACCCGTGCGGGGCAGGCGATCCGCTTCCGCGAGTCCGACGTGCGCGCCACGACGCTGGGCACGGGCGGGATGCGCGGCATCAAACTCGGCAGTGAGGATGACCGGGTGGTCAGTGCGCTGATCGCCCGCCCGGATACGCACCTGCTGACGATGACTCGCGGCGGGGTGGCGAAATCGTCCCCGATCGAAGAATACCCGACGCAGGGGCGCGCGGGCAGCGGCGTGGTGACGATGAAGCTGCCCGCGCCCGCCGAGACGGTCTCTGCCGCTGTGCTGACGACGCTGAAAGAACCGATTTTTGTCATCACCAGCAAGCCGCGCGCTGTGCCGCTGCGCCTGAATGTCGTCCCGTCGGGGCGGCGCGACAAGCGCGGGGATCAGGTGGTGGCGCTGGGCGAACGGGAGACGGTGACGGCGCTGCTCATGCCACCCTCATCAGGTGGATGAGCGCCAGCCATGAAAAATACATCGCTGTGCCCTCATGCGCTTGACACATGCCGCACGCCTGCGTTACGATCTTTGTACCTGATTTCACAGAGTGACGGGAAAAACCCAATCTCATGAGCGTCATGCAGCCGGAAATGACCCCGGATGTGGATGAAGCTGCGGCGCGAGGTGCAAAGCGCGCGCTGACGGCTTCACTGCTTTTCTCAGGCGTGCGCTGCATCCTGATGTACGCCATCATCCCATTCGTGCTGCCCCTGCTGGGCGTCACCGGGTTGTTCGCAGCACAGGTGGACATCGTGATCAACCTGATCGCCATCGCCGCCATCATTTACAGCGTGCGCCGCTTCTGGAAGATCGATTACAAGGGCAAGCTGGCGTATACGGGCATCGCCTCGGTCGCCTTTGTGCTGCTGATCGCCTTCATCGCCCTCGATCTGCGCGAACTGGGGATTCTGCACTTCGCGGGATGAGCGTGCGCTACCTGACGCGCAGCATGACGATGCGCGTCAGGTGAACTTCCCCTGTGAACGCGATCTCGAACCGTCGGATGATCCCACCGCTGACCACGCCATCGCCCAGCAGCAGCGGCATATCTGTCTGTGTGGGGCTGGCGCGGAAGATGTCGAGCGGGTCGGCGGAGTCGGGCGCGCTGTAGGTGGTCAGCGAGACGGCAGCATCATCGGCAGCTGGCAGCAGCTCGACCTGCACCGCGCCTACGCCATCACGCAGAATGTCCGTCGTGATGCGCCCGGTGCGGCAGGCGGGGTCTCGGTCATCGATCGCCAGCACCAGATCGCCCTCGCGGTCGATGATCCGTAGGCGTGCATCCGGGCAGGTGATCCCGTCTGGCGGCGTGAAGGTGAAGCGCAGGTTCCAGGGGACAAAGCTGTCTGGCGTCAGCGAGAAGGGCGGCTCGACGATCTCGGCGGGCGGCAGGATGGCGAAATCGATCTCGAATGGGGCGTCCGCTATGGTCAACTGGAATGGACGGCGGTTATCGCGCGCGTCCGTCTCGACGACTTCGGCGTCCACATCGACCACGAGCTGGGTGTTATACGTCCCCCACCAGCCATAGCTGACCGGAAAGCTGATATTGCGGCTGGTGTTCGGGGGGATACCATCCGTCACCCGCCCGACCAGGGTGTTCAGGCTGACCGGATCGCTCAGGCTGGAGTCCCACGACCAGTTGAACGCGCCAGACGCCCCTGCGCCGGTGTTTTGCAGGGTGATGCTCAGGACGAATACCTGCCCTGGGGCGGGGCTGCCTGGTGAGGTTCGCAGTCGCCCGATGGTCAGGTTGGGCAGTTCGGTCGATCCCTGAGTCGGCGTTGGGGTAGGTGGGGGCGGAGAGAGACGCGGAGCGATCAGCATCAGTGCGATGAACAGCAGCGAGCCGATCACCGCCGCGATCAGTGCCCGCCGCCAGCGGGTGCGCGGTGGCGGTTCGATGTGGCTGGGCAGGTCCTCAGTGCGCGGGATGTCGGAGAGCGGTGGGGGGATGACCAGGATTTCACCCGGACGCGGGGTGATGTGCCGCGCCAGCGCATTGATCAGGTCAGGCGGGACAGTAGAGCGCACGCCGTCGGTCATCGGCACATACTGGATGTTGGCGAGGCGTGACCAGGGTTCGCCGTCCAGCAGCACAGGGAAGATCGGCTTGCGAAGGCGCTCTGCCAGGAGCAGTTCGCGCTCAACCCAGTCGGACACCTGACTATCGGGCGACATGATGACGATGAACGCCTTGCACAGGCGGATGTTTTCCTCGATGCGCCGCCACCAGCGTTCGCTGGGCACGAGAGCGGTCTCGTCCATCCAGGCGGGGAATCCCTGTGCTTCCAGGTGGCGGCGGAGCCAGCGGGCGAAATCGATATTCTGCTTGCTGTAACTGATGAAGATGTGTTCCATCGCAATCCGCCTGTGAAACCGCCTGTGTGTTCCATCATCGCGGACGATGCGAGGGTTGCCCCGGCAATCGTCGCGCGCGGTTCGGGTAGGTGAGAGATGAGGCGCGTATCGCCCTTACGCGGTATGCGCTTCCTCTGCGTCGAGGGCGTCGTCGGTATCTCCGGCAACACCTGTTCCGCCGTTCACCTTGAAGCGGAGGAAAGACTCCATGAATCCGTTCAGGTCGCCATCCAGCACGGCAGCGGGGTTGCCGACAGTGAAGCCGGTGCGATGATCCTTGACCATCTGATACGGGTGCAGCACATACGAACGAATCTGGTTGCCCCAGCCCGCATCGACATTCTCACCCTTCAGGGCGGAGAGTTCGCGTTCGCGGCGCTGGCGTTCCATCTCGAACAGGCGCGCCTTGAGGATTTGCATGGCGCGTTCCCGGTTCTGAGTCAGGCTGCGTTCGTTCTGGCAGGTGACGACCAAGCCGCTGGGGATGTGAGTCAGGCGGATGGCGGTTTCGTTCTTCTGCACGTTCTGCCCACCTGCGCCGCTGGAACGGTAGGTTTCGATCTTCACATCTTTTTCGGGCACATCGATCTCAATTTCGCCCTGAATGTCGGGCCACAGCTCGACTTTGGCGAAAGAGGTGTGCCGCCTGGCGGAGGCGTCATACGGGCTGATGCGCACCAGACGATGCACCCCCGTTTCGCTTTGCAGGTAGCCGTAGGCGTATTCACCCTTGATCGAGACGCTCATGCTCTTGATGCCGGCTTCTTCACCGTCCATCCGGTGGATGACCTCGACCTTGTAGCCGTTCTGCTCTGCCCAGCGCAGGTACATCCGCTCAAGCATCTGTGCCCAGTCCTGCGCCTCTGTGCCACCCGCCCCGGCGTGGATGGCGAGGATGGCGTTCTCGTTGTCATATTCGCCGGAGAGCATCGCCTGAAACGACATCTTCTCGACCAGCGCCGTCAGGTCATCAGTCTCGTATTGCAGTTCTTCCAGCAGGGAAGCATCGTCGAGCTGTGCCAGTTCGAGCGCGTCGTTGATGCGGGCGGAGAGTGTCTGCCAGCGTTCGACTTCGGCGCGCAGTTTGGCGATCTCCTGCATCGTCTTCTGTGCAGCTTCGGCGTTCGACCAGAAATCGGGGTCGCTCGCCTGATTTTGCAGGCGGTCGAGACGGCGGGCTTTGGCGTCGATCTCCAGCCGTGTCATGAAGCCGCTGATGGTGGAGGCATAGCCTTCGAGAAGCGCGATCAGATTATCCATGACGGGGTGTACCTTCTACCCTTCCTGCTCATCGAACAGGCTCTCGACGAAATATTCCGGTTGAAACAGGACGAGATCGTCCATCTTCTCGCCCAGCCCGACGTAATGGATCGGCAGACCGAGATCGTGGTTGATGGCGAAGACCATACCGCCTTTGGCGGTGCTGTCCAGCTTGGTGACGACCACGCCCGTCACGTCCACCATTTCGCGGAACTTCTGCGCCTGCTGAAGCGCATTCTGACCGGTTGTGCCATCCAGCACCAGCAGGATTTCATGCGGCGCATCGGGGATGATCTTCTGCGAGACGGCGCGTATCTTCGCCAGCTCACTCATCAGATTGGCGTTGGTGTGCAGCCGCCCGGCGGTATCGACGATCAGCACATCGATGCCGCGCGCTTTAGCGGCGTTGGTGGCGTCATAGACGACAGCGGCGGGGTCGCTGCCCGGCTTGTTGGCGATGACCGGTACATCGATGCGGTTTCCCCACGTCTGAAGCTGGTCGATGGCGGCGGCGCGGAAGGTATCTCCGGCTGCCAGCATGACCTTGCGTCCGTTGACGTTCCGCAGGCGGTGGGCGAGTTTGGCGATGGTCGTCGTCTTGCCGCTGCCGTTGACGCCGACGATCAGGATGATCGACAGTTCCCGCCCGCTGATGTTCATCGCGGGTGGGCGGCGCAGGCTGTCACGCAGCACCTGCTTGAGCAGCTTCTTCAGGTCGCCCGTCTTGCGGATGTTCTCTTTGCGGGCGCGGGTGCGCGTCTCGGTCAGGATCGCCTGAGTGGTGGGCACGCCGAGGTCAGCCTGGATGAGCAGCGCCTCCAGATCATCCCAGGTGTCATCATCGATGGCATCGCCCCCGGTGAGCATCTGCCCGATGCGCCCGAAGAAAGACTGGCGCGTTTTCGACAAGCCGTCACGAAATATGCCCACAGCACAACTCCAGAACACGGGAAAAACGTAATGTAGTATACTGTAAACCCGCGCCGATCGTGAGGGTGAACGCGGGCGCTGCCAGTAAGGATTAAAGAAAGATGGTTAATCGCAGAGTAGTGGTGACCGGGTTCGGCGTGATCTCCCCACTGGGGCATACCGCCGATGCGACCTGGGAGAATATCAAAGCGGGCAAAAGCGGGGTAGGGATGATCACCCGCTTCGATGCTGCACCTTCCGCGGTCAAAATCGCCGCTGAGATCAAGGACTGGGATGCGGGCGTGTACATGTCGCCCAAAGATGCACGGCGGCGTGACCCGAACGCGCAGTTCGGCGTGGCGGCGGCGAAGATGGCGGTTGAACATGCCGGCTACAGTGTGCCGGAAGATCGCAGGCATCGCACAGGGGTGTTCATCGGGTCGGCGGTCGGCGGGATTGGCAGCTACTGGCATGAGGCGATCAAGCTGTTCGAGACGGGCGACATGCGCGCTGTTTCGCCATTCGGCATCCCGATGGTGCTGGTCAACGCTGCCAGCGACATCGTGAGCATCGACATCGGCGCGCACGGTCCGTCATACACCCCGATCTCGGCGTGCGCTACCGGGGCAGACTGCATCGGACACGCGCTGGACATGATCCGCCTGGGCAAGCTGGATGCCGCCGTCGCCGGGGGATGTGAAGCGCCGATCATCCCGATCGGCATTGCCGCCTTCGATCGCATCGGCGCCTGTTCGCGCATGAATGACACACCCGAACAGGCGGTGCGCCCGTTCTCCAAAGATCGGGCGGGGCTGGCGTTTGCCGAAGGCGCGGGTGTGCTGATGCTGGAAGCGCTGGAACATGCTCAGGCACGCGGCGCGACCATTCACGCAGAACTGGTCGGCTATGGCGCATCGTCGGATGCTTTCCACATCACCGCGCCAGAGCCGGAAGGGACAGGGGCGAGCATCGCTATCCGCATGGCGCTGGAGAGCGCCGGGATCGATCCCGATGCGATCGATTACATCAACGCGCATGGCACAGCGACTGCGCTGAACGATGTGATGGAGACGAAGGCGGTTAAACGGGTCTTCGCAGAGCGGGCATATCGCATCCCGATGAGCAGCACCAAAAGCATGACCGGGCATGGGATGGGTGCGACGGCGGGGATGGAAGCGGTCTTCTGTGTCCAGGCGATCCGCGATCAGATCGCCCCGCCGACGATCAATCTGCACGAGCCAGACCCGGAATGCGACCTGGATTACGTGCCGAATGTCGCCCGGCAGGTTCCGATCACCTATGCCATGTCCAACAGCTTCGGTTTTGGCGGGCACAATGTTTCGCTCATTTTTCGCCGTTTTACCGACTGATGCTCATGTCTGACGCAGATTTCCTCACCCAGGCGAAGTCACTTTTTCGCGATCCGGGCTTGCTGATGCAGGCGCTCACCCATCCGTCGTACTGCAATGAGACGCAGGACGAATGCGCCGACAACGAACGGCTGGAATTTCTGGGGGATGCCGTGATCGACCTCATCGTGGCGGAGATGCTCTATCAGCGTGCCGAGTCGCGCAGTGAAGGGGAGATGACCCGGCTGCGCGCAGCGCTGGTCAACACTGAGGCGTTGGGTACGTTGGCGGGACGGCTGGGTGTGGGGGAGGTGCTTCGGATGGGGCGGGGTGAGGTCGCTGGTGGTGGTCGAACGCGCCATACCAATCTGTGTGCTGCGCTCGAAGCGATGGTCGGTGCGCTCTATCTCGACTCCGGCATGGAGGCGGCACGGGTATTCATGCTGCCGCTGCTGACCGCGCGCCTTGACGAGGTGCAGGCTGCATCCCTTGACCGCGATGCACGCAGCGCGTTGCAGGAGCGGATGCAGGCGGAGACAGGGTACACGCCGCGCTATGTCGTGGTCGGTCAATCGGGACCCGACCACGCGCGCGAATGGCAGATACAGGTTTACGTCGGCGAATGGCTGGCGGGCGAGGGGGTGGGGCGCAGCAAGCAGGCGGCGAGCCAGGCAGCCGCCCGCGATGCTCTGAAGCGGATAGAGGCGGGGCAAATCCCTCTATCACGGTCTTAGCGCAGGCGTACCCCGGCGTAAGCGATGCGGTGATCGCTGGCTGCCGAGTCAGTTAGCACGCCGACCCCTTCTGAAGGCAGGTTGCACAGCCACAGATAGTCGAAGCGGGCGCGCGGCTGCGCTGTGCGGATGAAAGTGGCGGCGCGTTCCAGCGGCAAGCCGGCGAACGGGTCGCTGAACCCGGCAGTGCGCAGCGTGGCGATGAGTGGCGAGTCCGGCACGTTGTGGAATGTGCCACCGACGACAGCGCGCCCCAGCTGCGCGTCGCACGCCCGCCCGATGAGCGTGCCGAACACGGTGTTCAACTGTTCCTGCTGATCCCGTTCTCCGGCTGCCACGCCCCCATCCGCCAGTTCAAACAGCGGGCTGAGCCAGAGGTTGAACAGGCTGACCACCGTGTCGGCGTCTGGCGAAACCTGTACGCGCTGCGCCCCCGTCTGGCTGCCCAGGCTGTCGAGCGGGATGCCGTCAGCGAACACGATCGGGATATTCGACAGCACCGCCAGCCCGTGCAGCTGTTCGTTCGTGCCGTAATACCGTCGATCCATGCCCAGCCGCCGCGCCAGCCAGAGTGACTGATCGACGCCGCCGCTGGTCAGCCGCCCGGCGTCCACTTCCTGAAGCAGCACGACATTCGCCCCGCTCTGGAAGATGGTTGTGAGCAGCGCCTCGCGCTGATCGACAAAAAATTCGTCATAGCCGCTGTGCAGGTTGTAGGTGGCGACGCGGATGCCATCGACGCCGCGCACGCCCTGGATGACGGGCGGGCTGACGGCGTAGGCGGCAGCGGCGATCACGCCGCCCGTCACGATGAGCAGCAGGAACGAGACGAGCGCAGGTGCGCCTGCTGCCCAGGGCAGGCGTGAGCGCGTCTGGATCATCGGCAGGGCAGCGAGCAGGGCGGCGAAGATCAGCACGCCCAAGCCGAAACCGCGAAAGCCGCGCAGCAGCGGCGGGATGTACGGGTTGAGGAACGCCAGCTCTCCGGTAAAATCGCGCACGAAGGCGTATTCGTAGGTGAAATTGTCGCCCAGCAGCAGCAGGGCGAACAGTCCGACGCCGAACAGCAGCCACAACCCGCCCAACGAGCGCTCTTTCTCGCTTTTCGGTCGCCCAACCCACCACCACAGCAGTGAAGCGATGAATGCCGCTGCGACCAGCGCGCCGCCCGCAATTACCCCATCTAGGCGCAGCCCGATGGTCAGCAGCAGTGCCAGCAGCAGCAGCCACAGCCAGCCGCGCGCGCCGCTCTCGAAAGCGGCGATGAATCCCCGCGCTGCGCCCCGCACCGCCGGCACGATCGGCAGCAGCGCCGCAGCGACCACTGCCGGGGTGAACACGGTATAATCGACCCCGGCACGCGCTGCGACCGCGTTGGGCAAGCCGAACAACGCCAGCCACAGATAGAGCGACCCGGCAATGCCGACCGCGCCTGTCAGCGGGATCAGCCCGCGATCCTGGGCGGGAACACCCCCGCGTGACCGCGCCAGCACGCCGATCAGCGCCAGCAGTGCCGCTGCCGCGCTGAGGATGATCTGAATATTGAGCCAGGCTGGGCGCATTGAGAGATCGACCGTATCGCCGAAAGCGCGGATGACCATATCCGCAGTGAAGCCCAGCACGAAAATGTAAGGCAGCACCCGAAGGCGATGACGCGCGGTCGTCAGCAGGTAGATCAGCCCGCCGCATACTGCGAGGGCAGCGGCACTGGTGGGCGTCAGCACACCCAGATCGAACATCAGCAGACGCCCGGTGATGACCATCAGCGCGGCGATCAGCGGCATGATCCCCAGCGGCACGAAGAAGATCGCCGCGACGGGCAGCGCCAGCAGCCCGCCCAGCGCGATCATGTTGGCGGTGACGATGGCGGGGTCGATCGGCAGCGGATCGGGCAGTGACGCACCGGCAAGCTGAAGCGCACTGACGATCGACGCGCCCGCGACCTGGCTGTACAGGTCAGGGATGAGCGCGCGCAGCGCCTGAATGAAGAACAAGCCGATCAGCCCGGCTTCGAGGATCATCGCGTAATGCGGTTGGAGGCGTTTGAACATGAACCGTCTCATGGCGCGGAAAGGAACTATCGATAGTGTACACCCGCCGTATAATCATGCCAAACGGGAGATAACGATCATGGAACAGATTACGCTGATGCTGCGTGGCGGCACGGTCGTCACGATGGACGAACAATTCACAGTTTTTGAAGATGGCGCGGTGGCGATCCGCGATCGGGAGATCGTCGCGGTTGGCGCGCGCGAAACGATCGAGGCAGCATACCATGCCGGGACGGTCATCGACTGCACCGGGAAGATCATCATGCCTGGGCTGATCAATGCCCATACCCACGCGCCGATGACCCTGCTGCGCGGGCTGGCGGACGATCTGCGGCTGGATGTCTGGCTGCTCGGCTACATGATGCCGACGGAGCGGGCGTTCGTCACGCCCGAATTCTGCGAACTGGGCACGACGCTGGCGTGTGCCGAGATGATTCGCGGCGGCGTGACCACCTTTGCCGACATGTACTACTTCGAGGAACATATCGCAGCGGCGACGGCGCGCGCCGGGATGCGCGCGGTGCTGGGGCAGTCGATCCTGAAGTTTCCCACGCCCGACGCTGACAGCTATGAGGACGGGCTGGCGCGCTGCCGGGCGTTCATCGAGGCGTGGCGCGGGCATTCCCTGATCACGCCTGCCGTCGCTCCGCACGCCCCTTACACCAACCCGGACGAATCGCTGCGCCGCTGCACCGCGCTGGCGCGCGAATATGATGTGCCGCTGCTGACACACATCGCCGAGACGAAGCTGGAAGTGGACAATATGCAGGCGGAGACGGGGCAGACCGTCGTCGAACATGTGCATGGTGTGGGGTTGTTCGGCGCGAAAGTGCTGGCTGCTCACTGTGTTCACATCACGCGGGCGGAAATGAAGACGCTGCTTGAGGCGCACGCCGGGGTCGCTCACTGCCCGACGAGCAACCTGAAACTCGCCAGCGGCATCGCCCCGGTGACGGCGATGCTGGCGCATGGGTTAAATGTCGGTGTGGGTACGGATGGTACGGCGAGCAATAACGATCTTGACATGTTCGAGGAAATGCGGCTGGCGGCGATCCTCGCCAAGACGGATGCCAACGATCCGACGGCGCTGCCCGCGCGTCAGGCGCTGCTCATGGCGACACGACAGGGTGCAGCGGCGCTCTTTCTGGAGGATGTGACGGGCAGCCTGGAGCCTGGAAAACGTGCCGACCTGCTGGTCATGGAGGTGGACACGCTCCACAACACGCCGCCGTTCTCGCGCGATGTCAACGCCGTCTATTCGCGCATCGTGTACGCGGGCAAATCGACCGACGTGACGGATGTCGTGTGCGACGGGCGGGTGCTGATGCGCGATCGCGCCCTGCTGACCATCGATCTGCCTGAGGTAATGCGCGCCGCGCGGGAAGTGGCGCTGCGTATCGACGACTTTCTGCGCGAACGTGAGTCCAGCGTATTGAGCAAGCTGCTGGCGATCGGTGGGCTGCGCCAGGCGGAAAGCTTCGAGGTGCAGGTCAAAGCACGGTTGGGGGCGGATGCCGAAGCGCAGATCGGGCGGCTGCTGGCACACGAGGATGTCGAGGTCATTCGCAAGCATCACTACCATCAGTATGATACCTATTTTCTGTTCGACGCGCCGGAAGCGGGGCGGGTGCGCTACCGGGAAGATGTGCGTGCTGATGCGCTGGGAAAGCCTGGCAACAGCCGCGCCCGCCTGACGCTGACCACGCCGGAAAAGGAACGCCAGTTTCACGGAGCGACAGTGCTGTCGCATTCACGCTTCATCGCCGATGCCACTAATACGCTGCGTTTCTACCGTGAATACTTCCGCCCGTCGCATGAGGTGGAACTGCACAAGGATCGTCAGCGTTATCACCTGCTGTACCAGGGTGTGCTGTTCTACGTCAATATCGACCGGGTGACCAAGCCGCATCTTGACGGTGTGTTCGTGGAGATCAAGAGCCGCACGTGGTCTGGGCGTGATGCGGAGGACAAAGCCGATCGCATTCAGGCGATGCTGGCGCTGATGGGCGTGACGGCGGCTGATCTGGTGACGGATGAATACGTCGAGATGAGCGCCGGCGGTGCATAAAGCCGCCGCCGCGTCTGTTCGTCCACGCTGGCTGCGCCTTCATCCTGTATGGGGTGTGCTGATGCTGTACACCGCTCTGGCGGCGGCGTACATCGCCGTCACACCCCCATTTGAAGCGCCGGATGAGGCGTCGCATTATCTGTATATCGTCAATCTGCTTGAGGATGGAGCGCTGCCCATCCTTGAAGATCGCCAGACGATGTTTGCCAGCGGGTCAGTTCAGCGGCATCACCCGCCGTTATATTACGCGATCGGGGCGCTGCTGGTGGCGGGGCTGGAGCGCCCGACCGGGGATGCGCTGCGCCTGAATCCGTTCGCGGTGCAGGGGCAGGTAGAAGCTGTCAACAATTTCGTGCATCTGCACATGCCCGATTATCCGCTGGCTGTGCTGGTGCTGCGCGGATACAGCGCCCTGCTTTCGGCAGGTACGCTGCTGGCGATCTACGTCTGTACGCGCCGTGTGACGGGCGATCGACGGATCGCGCTGGGTGCGATGCTGCTGGTGACATCGATCCCGTCTTTTCTGCATGTCGGCACGAGTATCAACAATGACGTGCTGATCACGCTGTTGTTCAGCCTCGGCATTGCCCTGTGCCTGTATATCGGCGATACCGGACGGCTGCCTGTTTCTGTGGTGCTGGGAGCGGGGGTGCTGCTGGGGGCAGTCGCCCTGACGAAAGTGAATGGGCTGAGCCTGTTCGCGCTCTTATACGGGTGGGTGGCGGTTGGGGTAATCAGGAGACGGTTTCGCCTGCGCGAGGGGGTGCGCTTTGTGGTCGGCAGTGCGGCGATCGCGCTGCTGTGCGCGGGATGGTGGTATGCGCGCAATCTCGCGCTGTATGGCGATCCACTGGCGGCTGATGCCACGCTGAGCATCTGGTCACGCGGGGAGCCGACGCTGCCTTCACCTGCTGAACTGGCGGGTGTGTGGGAGTCGTTCTGGATGCTGCTGGGCTACTTCAGCGTGCGCGGACCGGATTGGCTGTACACCCTGTATCTGCCGCTGATCGGTCTGACAGGTGGAGTAGGCTGCGCCATCGCGCTGCTGCGGCGTCGTTTTGCGTTGGACAAGCTGTTCTTTCTGCTGGCGGCGGGCATACTGGTGCTGCTGGTGCTGATCGCCGCGACCAGCCGGATCAACGTTTCACAGGGGCGCATCCTGTATCCAGGCATCGTCGCATACGCTGTGCTGCTCATGGTGGGCTGGACGACGCTGCTGGGGACACGGCTGGCACGCGCGCTCATTCTTCCTCTGCTGGCAGTGTCGATCATGACGCCGCTCGTCCTGCTGCCACAGCGTTACCCGATGGCGCGCATCGTTGAGGGCACACCACAGGATGTGCGCGGCATCGATGTGGAGGTGGGCGGTTTGTCGGTGATCGGCTACCGCACGGATACCCGGCTGGTTCAGCCTGGACAGGTCATGCGCTTCACCCTGTTTCTGCGTGGACGTGCTGAAGCCGATCTTTTTCTGGCGGCGGCGGTCATTGACTCCGCGACCGGGGAGGTGCTGGGGCAGGTGGATACTTACCCTGGTATGATCCCGGTCAGCCAGCTCAATCCGGCGCTGCTGTATGCGCTGCCCGCCGCGCTGGTGATCGAACGGGGAACGCCCGGCAGGGCGCTCGACCTCATTCTCGCCTGGCGGCAGCCTGCCGTGCCGATCACCGATAGTCCGTATGTCCCCGCTGCCGACAGTCAGGGTACGCTGATCGAGACGGTGCGCCTGGCTGAAGCGGTCGTCATCGGCGCGCCGTGAGATTTTACACATCGTTCATCATCACAGCATGATCATGAAACATCTTCAGCACATGCTGTGAACAGGTTGTTTTTTCAGGGAGGGATGCATCATGTTCAGTAGGTTGTTTCGCAGTATGCTGCTTTGGGTGCTGGTCGCGGTTGTTGGGATCATGCCGATCGCCGGGGCATCAGCACAGACGACGCCCGCCTCGCGCACGGTGACGATCACTGAAGCGCAGATCAACCAGAGTTATCGTGTGACCAACCCGGTACAGCGCGGGGTGAGTGATGTTTCGGTCAATTTGCAGCCTGGACAGGTCGTGATCGCCAGTACGCACACTATCCGCACGCGCGGGGCAAATCAGACATATGTCTGTTCCAGCGTGTGGACGCCTGGGATTACCAACGGGGTGCTGACGTGGACTCTGGGCAGCGCGACCTGCAACGGCACGCCTGCCACGCCGCAGTTGATCGAGCAGGTGAACACGCACATCGGCGCGTCGTGGCGCACTTACTGGCGGACTCAGCGCGGCGGTCGGGTGCAGAGTGTGACGCTCACCGAAAATGACGTGACGATCGCTTACGCCGCCCGATAATCAGACTGGATAATCTGCTGTGCGGGCATGGCTTCATCCGCCGAGGCGGAAGCCATGCCCACGCACCGTGACGACGAATTCCGTTTCGCTGTCCAGCTCACTCAGGCGATCGCGCAGGCGGCGGATGAGCGCGTCGATCGCCTGTTCGCTCACTCCTTCTCCATACGCATCGGGCCACACGGTATCGATGACCTGTTCGCGGGTGCAGATGTGCCCGGCGTTCTGGTAGAGCAGTTCGAGCAGCCGGTACTGCGGCGGGCTGAGCGGCGGATCAAGCTCTTTCTGGTTGATGAATACCCGGCGCGAGGCGGTGTCGATCCGCAGGCTGCCGGTGTGCGCGAATGTGTCCACCTGTGGCACGGGGGCGGTGATGTTGGAGCCGATGAAGTCGATGCGGATCGATTTTGCCAGGCGGATGCGGTCTTCGTTTCGCAGCGCGCGCGTCCCCTGAAGCTGTTCGTCGTTCACCCACGTCCCGTTGCGGCTTTCCAGGTCTTCGAGGAAGTAGGCTTCGCCTTCCTTGTAGATGCGGACATGGCGGCGCGAGACCTCGCGTTCGGGAATGACCAGGTCGCAGTCATCGCCGCGCCCCAGAAAGACTTCATCTTTTTCGATTGTCCAATGCACATCGAGTTTGCCAGGCTGATGTACGATCAGGACTGGGCGGTCGGATGGGTTATCGGACATGAGGGAAAGCTCCTGAAATGGTCACTGACAGGGATACAGGTCACTTGTTTCAATTCACATATATTGACTATTGTACCAAGAATCCGTTTTATGGGGCGGGCGCGAGGATGCGAACTGCGGCGGATTGCACCACGCCCGTCCACAGCCCCTGATCGCGGAATACGGGCGTCGCCTGCGGGATGGGAGAGGTCGTGATCGTACCATTGATGTTATTGCGGTAGAAGGCGATCACCTGAGCGTTGCCGCTTCGCACCGATGGATCGATCAGCACATTGCCCGCCGGGAACTCGACCGTGTGCAGGCAGCTCTGACGCGGGGCGAGGATGCGGATATTCTGTTCCGGGATCGGATTGGTGTCCAGCCGGGTGACCCCCGTGCTGAGCGAGTTGGAGGGGATGAATGTCAGCCCCAGACCGCTGGTGTTGTTATCACCGACGATCACCTGCTGCGGATTGTAGACGAACGCCACCGAACCGACGCTGTTGTTCGTCACCACGATCGTCACCCACATCGACCCGGCGGGATCGGTTGGCACGCCGCTGGTGCGGACGCTCAGGCTGATCGGCGTAGCGCGACCGAGCAGCGACTGATGGTTGGCGCGATCCGATGCGGTACGCAGGTTGGCGCACGGCACACTCTCGTAAATCTGCGGGGCGATGTTAGCGACGAGATTGGGCAGATAGCGCGGCGCGAAGAACATCAGCGCTACGACCAGTAGAATGCCGATCATGAAATTGCGACTATCCAGCCTGCGAAACACCCGTCGTCACTCCTCAATCCTGCCCTGCATCCCGCCATGCGCGAGTCGCCTCTGTCAGCGCGTTCACGTCCAGCGTATCCCTATTGTGCCACAGGATGCCATGATCGTGCCCGCGAAACCAGGAAAGCTGGCGGCGGATGAAGCGGTGGGTTGCGATTTTGGCGTCATGTACCGCCTGTGCCAGCGGCTGCCCATCCAGCAGATGCGCGGCGATCTCACGGTAGCCGACCGCGCTCATCGCGGGTAGGCGGCGGTCATAGCCCCGTTCGAGCAGAGCGCGCACTTCATCGATGAAACCGCCCGCGATCATCGCGTCCAGCCGCGCATCGGCGCGCTGATGCAGCGCAGCGCGGTCAGCATCCAACCCGATCACCCGCGTCTGCCAGGGTGGGGGAGATTTGCCTCGCTGGGCGCTGAACGGCTGCCCGGTCGTGTCGATGACCTCCAGGGCGCGGATGATGCGGCGCAGATTGGCGGGATCGATCAGGTCGGCGGCGGTGGGATCGAGGGCACGCAGCCGATCATACAGCGCAGCCACGCCGTGCATGGCGGCTTCTGCCTCCAACGCGGCACGCTGTTCGGGATCGGGTGGGACTTCGGGCGGCGTCCAGCCCTCCAGCAGGGCAGTGATGTACTGCCCTGTGCCGCCAACCAGAAGTGGCAGCCGACCACGCGCAGCGATGTCGGCGATCGCGCTGCGCGCCGTCGCCTGATATGCCGCCAGCGAAATGTCTTCGTCGGGGTCGGCAATGTCGATCAGGTGATGCGGGGCAGCAGCGCGCTGTTCGGGCGTCGGTTTTGCGGTGCCGATGTCCATGTAACGGTAAATCTGGCGGCTGTCCGCGCCGACGATCTCCCCGTTCAGCGCGCGCGCAAGGGCGATCGCCAGATCGGTCTTACCGACGGCGGTCGCGCCGAGGATGACGACGATCGGGGTCAGTTGGAGGGAAGAGGGGTCACCAGTCAAAGGCATCCTGGATATGCTCGATCTGTGCGCGATTCTGGCGATCGATCGTGATAGCGATCACGTCAAAACGCCAGAGGCAATCCGCCAGATCATGGATACTCAGGTAGGTATGGGCGGACGTGATCAGTCGATCGCGCTTGCGCGGGGTGATCGACTCCAGCGGATTGGCGGTCAGGCTGCGGCGGGTTTTGACCTCCACGAAGACGATCATCTCACCGGGGGCGGCGCTGATGATGTCGATCTCGCCTGAGCGATGACGCCAGTTGCGCGCCAGAATACGAAAACCCTGGCTGTGCAGGAACGCGCAAGCCAGGGTTTCTCCCTGCCTGCCCAGCGAATCGCGTTCGCCGGGCATGTCACAGGATCGGTTTGCGGAACTTGTACCCGTAGACGATCATGCCGCGTTCGCCTTCGGTGGTCAGGCGGCGCGTCACCATCTCAACACGATCGCCGATGCGCGGCGGGTCTGCCTCGTCCACATCGGTGATCTGCGCGGTGACCAGTGCGCCTTCGTCAAGGCGTACCAGCGCCAGCATGTATGGAGCCTGATCTTCAAAGCCTTCCGGCGCTTCGCGCACGGTCGTCAGGCTGTAGATCGTCCCACTTCCGGTGAAGGCGAAGCGCTCACCGCCTGCCGTCACAACCGGACGCCGCTCACTGGTCATGACATTACGCCTTGACGGGCACGCGGATAGCGGTGGGCTGCAAGGGCAGGCTGTCGGGCTCGGTGACGGGCAGCGCCGGGCGGTCGTTCAGGCGGACTTCACCATTGCTGAAGCGCACACCCTCCAGACGATACCGCTTCGCCTTCAGTCGCCAGTGCCGTGAAATCTGCATGGTGGTTCACTCCTTCGTATATCTGTGATCACCCCAACGGACGGGATGGCTGTTGACAGGGGTTTGTGCAATAGCGCACAAGTTGACCCTATTCTAGACCATGAAAACTGTCAAAAACTGTCAGATGAGGGGAAAGAGAGGTCGCAAAAGCTGTCAAAACCCCTCTTATCTCCACCTCACCCGCTGTCATTCACAATGCCAGTACGTGGGTGAACACGCTGCTGCCGATGCCGCCCACGCTCTGGATCAGGGCAATCTGCGCATCAGCGACCTGATTCGCCCCGGCTGCGCCGCGCAGCTGCGTGACGGCTTCGACCGCCTGATACACCCCGGTCGCACCGATCGGATTGCCCCGGCTTTTCAGCCCGCCGAAAGTGGCGATGGGCAGCGCGCCCGCCAGCCCGATCGCGCCGTCGGCTGCCAGTTTCCAGCCCATGCCCCGTTCGGCGAAGCCGGCAGCTTCCAAAGCCAGCGCTGCCATGATCGTGAACGAGTCGTGCAGCTCGAACAGATCGACCTGATCGCGGGTGATCCCAGCGGCGGACAGGGCGCTGGCGGTCGAACGGGCGACCGCGCCCAGCCAGAGCGGATCATCGCGCTCCGCCAGCGCCAGCGAGTCGCTTGCCCCGGCGCTACCGACCAGCCGCACGGGCTGCGGCACGAGATCGGCGGCGCGATCGCGCGAGGTGAGGATGACGGCGGCTGCGCCATCGGCGTCAGGGGCGCTGTCGAACAGGCTGACCGGATCGGCGACCATCGGCGCTTTGCTGAACGCGCCAGGCTTGATCAGGTTGCGATACATCGCCCCGGCATATTTCGCGCCGTTGGCATGGGCGTTGATGCTGAAGCCTTCAAAGGCGCTCAGCTCCAGACCATACTCGTGCATGTAGCGGCGCATGAGCAGGGCGGCGAGGGCGGGCAATGTCGCGCCGTGCAGCGCTTCATCGTCGGAGTCGAGGCTGACAGCGCGGGCGCGCACCCGCGCCCCGCCGACCATATCAGTCGCCTTTTCCACGCCCAGCACCATCACTGACTCGACCATGCCGGAGGCGACCGCCAGATAGCCCGCGCGCAGCGCTGCACCACCGCTGGCGTCGGCTGCTTCGATGCCGATCGCTTCGACGCCACGCAGCCCGGCGTAATCCGCCACCAGCGGGGCAATGTGCGCCTGGGTGCTGATCGACGCACCATTGGCGTTGGCGACGTAAATCATATCCACGCCGTCCATGCCCGCGTTTTCGAGCGCGGCACGAGCGGCTTGTGCGGCGAGGTCGCGCAGACCGCGATCCCAGTGTTCCCCGACCGGGGTACTGCCAATTCCAGTTACGGCAACTTCACGCATCATCATTCATCCTTGCAGGTGGGGCAGGGGAGCAATCCCTGTCCATGCGATTTCGGTCACAGGCGCAGCAGCCCGCGATAGCGGGTGTAGGTGGCATAGTCGATCACGGTGCGGCGGGCGATATAGTCACGGGTGCGCGGAGCGCGATCGCGCACCTGCTCGATGCGTTCGGTCACGCGCAGGTCGAAGGCGTCTGACCCCGCGCCGCTGCCATAGCTGATCATCAGGATGCGATCGCCAGGTTGCGCCTCATCGAGGATGGCGGTCAGCCCGATCATGCACGAGCCGGAATAGACGTTGCCGATCTCGTCTGCCAGCAGCCCGGTTCGCATCTGCTCATCTTTGAAGCCGAGCAGAGCGGCGGCGCGCTGCGGGAACTTGACGTTCGGCTGGTGGCAGACGACATGCGTGTAATCGGCTGCGGTCGTGCCCATCATCTCCATCAGAGCGCGCCCGGCGCTGGTGACGTGGTGGAAATAGGCGGGTTCGCCCGTGAAGCGTTCGCCGTGCGACGGATAGCTGATGTCGGCACGCCGCCAGAAATCGGGCGTATCGGTGACGTAGCTGTAGCTGCCCTGATAGACCGCGACGGCTTCATCCGCCGCGCCGAGCAGGAACGCTGCGCCGCCGGATGCGGCAGTGTATTCGAGCGCGTCGCCTGGGCGCGCCTGAGCGATGTCCATGCCGATGCTCAGGGTGTAGCTGCCCATGCCGCTGCCGATCAGCCCGATACTCGCCTGCACTGCCTCTGTGCCCGCCTTGCACGCGAACTCCCAGTCGGCAGCCTGAATGCTGGGCGATGTGCCGATGCTCTCGGCGACGATGGTGCTGGTCGGCTTGACGGCGTAGGGGTGGCTTTCGCTGCCCACCCATACGGCACGCAGCAGCGCCGGGTCGATGCCCGCGCGGGCGACAGCATTGCGCGCCGCCTCAACGCTCATCGTGGCGACATCTTCGTCAGGTCCGGCGACGGCTTTCTCCTTGACGGGGCTGCCGCCAGCAAAGCCCGTCCACAGTTTGGCGATCTCGGTTCCGGGCAGGCGGAAACGCGGGACATACGCGCCATAGCCGACGATGCCGACGGCGCGGTCGGGGCGCATCAGGAAGTTGCCTGGCGTAGGAATGGGGTGCATGGTGTGTTCATCCTCTCATTTCTGCAAGTATGGCAGCCGCGCGTTCGGCGCGGATAGCTTCTTCACGGATCATGCGCTGTACGACCTGAGCGATCTCGTGCGGGGCAGCGCCAGCGGCAAGGGCGATCTGGCGGGCGTGCATCCGCATGTGTCCGCGCTGGATGCCTTCAGTCGCCAGGGCGCGGACGGCGGCGAAATTCTGTGCCAGCCCGACAGCAGCCATGATCCCTGCAAGCTCCGATGCCGAAGCTGTGCCGAGAATTTTGAGCGCGACCCCGGCGGCGGGATGCACGCGCGTCGCACCGCCGACCGTGCCAACCGCCAGCGGAAGCTCGATGCGGGCACGCAGATTACCCTCCTCATCGCGCCAGAAGCGGGTCAGGCTGGTGTAGCGTCCGTCACGGCTGGCGTAGGTGTGTGCGCCCGCTTCGATCGCCCGCCAGTCGTTGCCGGTAGCGATCGCCACCGCGTCGATGCCGTTCATGATGCCTTTGTTGTGCGTCGCCGCGCGATACGGATCGGCTTCGGCGAACGCTCCGGCTTCGACCACTGCCGTCACGACCTGTTCCCCCGTCAGCGTCGGCGTGGCGAGGGCAGAAGCCGGGATCATGCCTTCAGCAGACGCCTTGCGGCGATCGCTCAGGTTGCTGAGGATACGCAGCAGGACGCGCCCACCCGTCAGAGACTCGATGTGCGGGGCGAGATGCTCGACGGCGGTATTGATGGCGTTCGCGCCCATCGCATCGCGCACGTCCATCAGCAGATGCACGATGAGCATGTCGCCCGCGCTGCTGCTGATCAGCCGTACTTCGAGGTCACGCGCGCCGCCTCCCCGCCGTACGATGCTGCCACCCACTTCGTCGGCAAGCGCCAGCAGACGCCCTTTGTTCGCCTTGATCGCCCCGGCAGCGACGTACAGGTCATCGACATCCAGCACCTGAAGCTGCCCGATCATGATCGGCGGGTCAGTCTGGGTGGTGAAGCCGCCGCCCTCGCGGAAGAGCCTGGCGGCGTTGCTGACAGCGGCGAGTACGGACGGTTCCTCAACCACCATCGGCACGAGACGGTCGATGCCGTCGATCAGAAAGTTGGTCGCCACGCCGAGGGGCAGCGCGAAAATGCCGATGGCATTCTCGATCATGTTGTCGGCGGTGGCGGCGGTGAGACCGCGTACCCCCAGCAGGACAGCGCTTTCTTCCGGGGTGAGGTTCGCCCACTGTGCAACCAGAGCAGCGCGTTCGGCAAGGGTACGCCTGTAAAAACCGGGCAGTCGGGAAGTGTGTTGTTCGCTCATGTCTTTGATGGTAGCGTGAACAGGCTGCAAAAAACTATCGGATCGTGAAACAGGGCACAAATGCTCATGGGGCGCTCATGCGAGGGAACTGTCAAAAGCTGCACAAATGCACAGGCGGCGCATCCTGTAGAGTGCAGGAGCGCCGCCTGTGTTTGTCACGACCGCGATCGGTGAAGAGGCGGGTTTTAGTCCGGGAGGATGCGGGTGTTGACGAGCGCGTCGATCCACACCACGAAGATCAGCCCGATCGGGAAACCCGTCCAGAAGAAATACTGAAAGCCGTATTTCTGGATCGAGATCGGCACGCCGTTCTGAACCGGGACGGCGGGCAGCAGCACCATGACGATGAAGGCGGCGACGGCGAAACCGAGGACCATCGAAATGCCCCACACTGCCAAACGCTTGAGCAACATAAGCCTGACCTTTTCCTGACTCTGCCAGGGGATACCCGGCGTGTGCTGACTGTGGAATGCCCTCCACTTTAGCGCAGAATCCCCGGTTGTGCAAGCGATGAAAAACAAAAGACGCCATGTGAATATCCTTTTGGATAGTGCGGTGTTATTCTAATAGTTCAAATACACTCGCTGGCGATTCCGCCGCGCATCGTTCGTGTCATGCACTCGCCGCCCAGAGGTGGTGAAAGCAGAAGAAGGGATTTCCTCGTGGCAGACCTGTTCGACAAGGCTAAGAATTACACTCAGGCAAAAGAAGCGATGGCGCTCGGCATCTACCCGTATTTTCGGGCGCTGAGTGACACGGAGGGGGCTGTCGCAACATTTCAGGGCAAAGAAGTGGTGATGATCGGCTCCAACAATTATCTGGGGTTGACGACCGACGCGCGCGTGCGTCGGGCAGCGATGGACGCTGTGGAACGCTATGGCACGAGTGTGACCGGTTCGCGCTTCCTGAATGGCACACTGGAGCTGCATCTGGAGCTGGACAAGCGGCTGGCAGCGTTCGTAGGCAAAGAAGCGGCGCTCGTCTTCTCGACCGGCTATCAGACGAATGTCGGCACGATCACGGCGCTGGTGCAGAAGGGTGATTACGTCATCGTGGACAAGGACGACCACGCCAGCATCGTGGATGGCTGTCTGATGTGCCGGGGTGAGATGAAGCGCTTCCGCCACAGCGATGTGAGCAGCCTGGAAGATGTGCTGCGCCGCCTGCCCGAAGATGCGGGCAAGCTGGTGGTCGTGGACGGGGTGTACAGTATGGGTGGCGATATCGCCCCGCTGCCGGACATCGTGGACATCTGCAAGCGCTACGGTGCGCGCATCATGGTGGACGACGCGCACGGCGTCGGCGTCACAGGAGGTGGACGGGGCACAGCGTGGCATTTCGGGCTGACGGACAGCGTTGACCTGATCATGGGCACGTTCAGCAAGAGTTTCGCCTCGATCGGGGGGTTCATCGCTGGGTCAGCCGAAGTGGTGCATTACATCCAGCACCACGCCCGTTCGCTGATCTTCTCGGCGGCGCTGCCCGCGCCTCAGGCGGCAGCAGCGTTGAAAGCGCTGGACATCATGGAGACAGAGCCGCAGCACGTCGAAACGATGTGGGCGAATGCCGAATACATGCGTAAAGGGCTGCGCGAACTGGGCTACAACATTGGCAAGAGCAATACGCCGATCATCCCGATCATCATCGGCGACGATTTCCGCACCGTCATGGCTTGGCACGCGCTGATCGAAGAAGGCGTGTATACCAACCCGGTGCTGCCGCCAGGCGTGCCCCCCTCCAGCAGTCTGCTGCGGACCAGCTACATGGCGACGCACCGTAAGGAACATCTCGACCGCGCGCTGGAGGCGTTCGCGCGCGTGGGTGAACGCCTTGAACTGGTCAATCTGCACGCGGTGAGCAGCGAAGTCGGCTGATCGCTGACGGCATACCGTCCTGTCATACACAGCGCCCCGGCGAAGATGAGCCAGGGCGCTGCTGTTTGTGTCTCAGTCGCCCGTCTGGGCGGCGGCGCGCGCTGTGCGCTGCGCCCCGCGCGAGAGCAGCTTGTGCAGCGGATCGAGCATCCGGTAGGCGACGGGTACGACGATCAGCGTGAGCAGCGTGCTGCTGATCAGACCGCCGATCACGACCGTGCCCAGTTCGGAAGCGATGATCGCCCCTTCGCTCAAGCCGACCGCCAGCGGGATGAGCGCGCAGATCGTCGCCAGCGCGGTCATGATGATCGGGCGCAGACGCCGCCCGCCCGCCTCATACAGCGCGTCGCGCGTACTCATCCCGCGTTCGCGCTGGTTGGCGATCACGCGGTCGATCAGCACGACGGCATTGGTGACAACGATGCCGATCAGCATCAGCATCCCGATCAGCGCCGAAATGCCCAGCGTGCGGTTGGTCAGCGTGAGCAGGATTGCCGCGCCAACCGGGGCGACGATGATGCTCAGGATGATGTCCAGCCAGTGGACGATCGACCCGAAGGTCAGGATCAGCACGAGGATGACGATGATGATCGCCGCGCCCATCGCCTGGAACAGGCTGGTGAAACCTTCCGTCTGCTGGCGCGACTCGAAACCCTGACCGATCACGACATTTGCAGGCAGGTTAGGCAGCGCCTGCACTGCGGTGATGGCGCGGCTGGTTGCGCCGAGTGCATCGTCCGTCTCCAGTTCGGCGGTGAAGCGCAGCGCCGACTGTCCGTCGATGCGGATGTACGTGGTGGCGCTGCCTGCCGCGCCTGCCTGTGCCAGGCTGCTGCTGGCGTTCGCCAGACCGGGTACGGTGTTCAGTGCAGCGATGATCGAGTCATTGATAGCGGTGAGGTCTTCCTGTGCGCCCGTTGCCACCAGCGAGAATCCGCCGAAGCCCTGCTCGCTCAGCGATGCGCCGGAGACGGTGACGTTTTCCGGGGTGAAAATATTCTCTGCGACAGTGCGGACGCGCCCGGTCAGCGAGTCCAGAATGGCAGGGGAGGCGACGCCGAGGTTGATCTGTGCCTGCGACTCGCTGACACCCCCGCCGCCGAAGACGAGCGATTGCAGGCTTGCCCCACCGCCCACGATCGTGCTGATCGACTTGATCTCATCGGTGCTGAATTCATTGCGCACCGCTTCCTCAAACCGCAGCACGATCGCGTTGGTGTCGGCGATTTTTGTCCCTGAAGGCATCGAAACGCTGACGGTGATCTGTGGTTCGCCGAAGCTGGGCAGGAATGCCAGCGGACGCCCGGCGAACAGCCCCAGGCTCAGCACGGGCGTGGCGAAAGCGATGAGCAGCACGATGATCCCGTTGCGCGGGCTGGCGAGTGCCCAGCGCAGGATGGGCAGGTAGATGCGCTCTGGCAGCCCTTCCTCCGCGTGCCCGATCTCGCGGTTATCGAGCAGCAGGTAAGCAGCGACCGGGACGATGGTGATCGACACCAGGAACGACGACATCAGCGCGTAGGTGACCGCCAGACCGAACGGCAGGAAGAATTCGCCGATGATCCCGCCCGTGAGACCGAGCGGCAGGAACACCACCACCGTGATCACCGTTGCAGCGAAGATGGCGACGGACACATCGCGCGTGCCGGTGATGATCGCCTCACGCTTGTCGCCGCCCTGCTGTACCTGGCGGAAGATATTTTCCAGCACCACGATCGAGTCATCGACCACGCGCCCGATCGCCACCGTCAAACCGGAAAGCGTCATGATGTTGAGCGTGATGCTCTCAGGGAACAGGCGCAGCAGGAAGCCGATCAGCCCGTCGGTCGTGCCGGCATTGAGCAGCGCGCTGTGTGCCGCAGGGGGCAGCCAGCGCATCAGCGCCATCGCCATCAGCACCGAGATGGGAATGCTGATGCCTGCCACCAGCGTGCTGCGCCACGACGGGTAAGGGAGTCTGCCGGGGTAGAGCAGCACCAGCAGCCCGACGATGACCCCGCCGATGAGCAGCACGCGCACCACCACATCGACCTGCTCGAACGCCGCGTTGAGGTCACCCCCGGTTGCGCCCGACTGCTGGAAGACCAGCAGCGCCAGCACGCCCAGGAAGAGCGCCACCATGACCGCGCCGACGATGCTGCGTCCCCCGCGCGACCATGCACCGCTGCTGAGGAAGACCAGGATGACGACGACCGCGAAGACCGCGCCCAAGCCGCCTTCGCGCGCCACACCTTCGATCGATTTCTCGACGAAGCTCGCCTGCTCGAAGCTGACGTTGATGCTGATGTCGCCGCGCTCTTCTTCGATGGCGTGCAGCGCTTCCTCAACGATGTGGAATGCCTCGACGTTGTTGGCTTCGCGCGTCTTGTAGACCGTGATGTTGAGGCTGGAATTGCCGTTGAGACGGGTGACAGTATTGGTGGGTACGAACGGCAGTTCGCCGCTGGCGATGCGCTCCTGCAAGTCAGCGGGCAGCGTAGTGACCACCGCTTCAGGCAGCAGTTGCAGCGCTTCGATACGCAGATCGGTGAGCAGTTCCGGTTCACGCGCCGTCATGTAGGCGAACTGTTCTGGGGTCAGCGACCCGAACAGGTTCGGCGCGAACGATGCGCCCTGCGCGCTGTCGAAGAACTGGTTGAGGAAATTGGTGGTGCTGGGGAAGAAGCGCTCGAAGTCGTCAGCGCTGTTCAGTTCGACGCCGATGAAGTCGCCGATGAACTGCCATGCCGGGTCAAGGGCGGGCGCATCGGGGTCGCTGGGCGGTACATTGAGCTGATACAGCGAGGCAAGTGCCTGTGCCGCCGAAGGCTGCTCGCCCGCGATGATGGCACGCACTTCAGCAGCGGTATCAGCAGGCAGTGAGTCGATGACGCTTTCCGGCAGCGCGGCGAGCGACTCGGCGGAGAGGTCGCGCACCACATCCGGCGACAGATTGGCATAGAAGTTCGGTTCGTTGACGGTGAAGAAGCGCAGCAGCGCAGGCGTCAGGCTGTCGAACAGACGGGTTTCGTAGCCGGCAAACTGCGCCGGAACGCCTGCTTTGATCGCGTTGAGCGTCTGCGCGGCACTGCCTTCGCCCAGGCTGATCAGGTCCCGCGCCGAACGCAGCGGGGTCGCGCTCAGTTCAGGCTGATTCGCCAGCGTATTCCACACGCCATCGAGAGGCGGCTGGGCAGCGGGCAGCGCCAGCACCCGGTCGGACAGGGCGGCATAGACATCGGCGCTGAGCGCGCGGGCGAAAGAGGGATCATTTTCGGCGATGAAGGTGAATGCCTCAGGCGAAAGGGCGCGGATGATGCCTGCTGCGCCGCCTGGGATCGGGATGGTTGGCGCACCTTCAGGCAGCGCGCCGGGCGTGCTGAGCAGCAGCAGGAAATTGAACAGATCTGCTGCGCGCAGGCTGGTGCTGCCGAACTGCGCCGCCAGATTTTCAGGGAGTTGAATGCCGATCAGGTCATCAGCGGTGTTCAGCTCGATGCCGATGAATGTGCCGATCAACCCCATCAGCGGCGGCAGGGCGGGACCTTCAGGGAGGTCGCGCACGGGTGTCGTTTCGGCAGGTGTCTGGGAAACTGCCGGGGTGTTGGTCGGCGCGGCGGTGACGGTTTGTTCACCCACAGCCGGGACGAAGCTTTCCGATGCAGCGATGCTGAAGGTCGCCAGCGGAATGTCGTCGAAGCTGAACAGGATGAGCTGCGGCGGCTGAATGCGCCAGGGCTGAGGCAGATCGATCGGGGTGACTTCGGCTGCGCGCCCGGTCAGAGCCGCAGCGAGACCCCGTGCTGCCAGCGCATCACGGGTGAAGCCGTCCAGCCCGGCGAGATATTCGGCAGGCAGTGCTGCGAATACTTCCGGCGACATGGCTGCCAGATGGTCGGCGTCGAAGTAATTGACCAGCGTCGGGTCGATCGCCAGCATCTCCCGAATGACTTCTGGCGTGAGGTCATCGGTCTGTCCCAGTGCGCCCACAATGACGCCATTTTCGGCGAACTGGTTGAAGACTGCGCCGACAGACCGGGTGAGCGTTCGCATTTCGCGCAGGTCACGAGCGTCATGAAAGCGGTCGATCTGCCAGCTTGCGGGCAGTGCCGGAGGTGCGGAAGCAGCGGGGACGCTCACCTGAGGCAGTGCGGACAGCGCCGCAACCGCATCCGTATTCAGCGATGCACCGTTCACTTCAGCCACTTTACCAGAGGCGATCGCCCATACATCCGGGGTGAGACCGAGCAGCAGGCTGCGGGCGCTGTCCGCAGAAGCAGCGGCTGCGGGCTGCGAGGTGGCTTCGTCGGGCAGCACCTGCCCACCGCTGACCTGTACGCGCGCCACCTGAGGGATGGTCTCCAGCAGCGGGACGATTTCGTTGGAGACGAGCGTGCCCAGCGCACTCTGCCCGGCGCTGCTCTCGTCGGTGCGGTTTGCCAGGTAGACGAGCAGGGCGCGGGTCGTCTCTGGAGAGAGCGCGCGCCAGACATCGGGCGAAAGCTGGAACAGGAAGGTCGAGTCGCGTCCTTGCAGCCAGAGCATGACCTCCGGCGTCAGGTCAGCCAGCAGGCGGGCACTGAAAGCGCTCCCATCTTCGCCGGCGGGCGGGGTGATGCGGCGCAGGGGCAACCAGACGCCATCGATAGCGCGCTGGATGTCATCGCGCAGGCGCGCCTGATTGATGCCGAAATTGTTGCGGGCAGTGATCACCGCGCCAAACGCGCCCGTTGTGGTCGATTCCAGATTGACGACTTCAGGGACGGCGGTGATGGCAGTTTCCAGGCGCTCCGTCACCACGCGCAGCACCTGCTCGCCCGTCATGCCAGATGCCTGAGCGAGGATGATCGTCTGGGGGAATGAGACAGAGGGGATGAGTTCCTGCTTAAGCTGTGTGATGGCGACAACGCCGGCGATGGAAACCGCCAGTGCCAGCCCCAGTGTAATGGCGCGGAAACGGAGTGACAGCCTGGTCAAAGCGCTGAAGATGGGCTTCATGCAGGAGACTTCCTTCTGATGGCAACTGGAAATGTCTTTGTTCCGAACTTCACGATTATACACCCCATGATGCGTCAGATGAAATGGGGTAGGATTAAAGATGTGCGAAAATTGGGCTGCATGTTGTTGGCATGGGTGAGGTTTTGCCCGGAGGTCTTGACCACTGATGGACGATTATCTGGGACAGTTCAAGGCGCGCGCCAGGCAGCCGCAGGACATCGCCAGCATTTCCCCGACCGGGCTGATCGCGCTGGCGCGCGAACAGCGGCTGATTCTGCGGACGCTGCTGCGTTCCGGCGCGACTGAGGGGATGAAGCATGGCGATCTGCTGGCGCAGACGGAACTGAGCGAAAAAGAGATGCAGGCAGGGATAACCAGCCTGATCGAGCAGGGTTGGGTGGTGGTGGACGAGACGCGCGTCGGCAGCGATTCTGAGCGGCGTTACCGGGCGGTGCTGCGTGTGGTCGCCAGGCAGTCGGCGCGCAGCGGCTACTGGGACGCCATCATGGATGAGGGGCAGGGCGCGCGCGTGCGCCATGCCCTTAATTCCGAAGTTGAGGCGGGCTTGCGCCGCTTCCTTCCGGCGGCGTTGTTCGCCCAACTGCCGGAAGTGGAGGCGATGACGGAGGCGGTACAGCATCTCAACCGCCTGCATCGGGCGGTGACGGCGTTCCTGCCGCTGTATGTGGCGGAGGGAGACATCCTGACGACCGAGCGTTATGTCGCGCTGCGCGATGGGACGTTCATCTTCGCCGATGTGTCCGGATTCACGGCGATGAGCGAATGGCTGGCGGGGCGCGGGCAGGGCGGGGCGGAAACGCTGACGATGGTTATGAACAGCTATTTTGCCGAGATGCTGGACATTCTGTCGAAAAGCGATGCCCAGGTCCTCAAATTTGCCGGGGATGCGCTGCTGGCGTTTTTTCCGGCGCGGTCTGCCGACGATCTTTCCGACGCGCATCGGGCGATTCGCGCCGGACTGCGGATGCAGCGGGCGATGATGGCGGCGTTTCAGCCTATCCACGATTCGCGCCTGCTGGAACTGATCGGGCGGGAGAAGGACCACCGCCTGTCGATGACGGTGGGGGTGGCACGGGGTGCGCTGTTCGAGGCGCTGGTGGGCAACACGACCCAGTGCGAACTGATGATCCAGGGTGATCTGCCTGGGCTGGCGATGGCAGCTGAGGCGGTGGGCACGGGCAACGAAGTGATCATCGATGCGGCGCTGGCGCAGCGGCTTGAAGGGGGCGAATATACCCTTCAGCCAACAGAGAACCCGGCTTTCGTTCAGGTGATGGACACCTTTGAAGATGCGCTCGATGACTACGAGATGCAGCTCGTCACCCGGCGGCGCGCCAAAACTGCGGCGCTGTTCGACCGTGAACCGGAAAATCTTCAGGAACATCTGCGCGTGACGCTGGAGAAGCTCACCCCGGCAGCAGCATATCTCGCCCCAGCAGTGCTGGATCAACTGGTGCTGAGCGGAGACTACCGCGTCCCGGCGGATAACCGCTATGCGGTGTCGATGTTCGTGCATGTGACGGGCTTTGCCGAGATGCTGGCGCAGTGGGGGCGTGAACATCTCAATGAGGTCTATCACCTGGTGGAACGCTACTTCACCATGATCCAGCCGATCATCGCGGCGCGAGGCGGGGCGCTCATCCGTTCCGACCCGTATGAACTGGGCGTCAAGATTCTGATCATCTTCGGCGCGCCCGTCGCGCACACTGACGATCCGCAGCGCGCGGTGGATACCGCTCTGGCGATGCACCGTCAGCTTGCCCTGCTGCTGGTGCGCGCGCGCGATGAAGTCCCTGAAGCGCTTCGCCCGACGCTCGACATTCGCCAGCGCATCGGCATTTCACGCGGTGAGGTATTTGCGGGTGAGGTGGGGTGGCGTGCGCGCCGTGAATACACTGTGATGGGGGATGCGGTCAACCTGGCGGCGCGCCTGATGAGCAAGGCGGCGTTTGGCACAACCTGGGTCGATGAGCGCATGAACGAGCGCGTTCAGGTGCGTTACACGCTGGAGCCGACCGAGCCGCTGCGCCTGAAAGGGAAAAGTGGGTTCATTCAGGCGTATCAGGTGATGGGCGTGCGCGCTTCTGACCTGACGCCGATCGATGATGGTGAGGTCGCTTTTGTCGGGCGGTCGCTGCTGCTGCTGGCGATCAGCCGCGCGCTTGAGGAAGCCATCGAAAACCGATCACGCCGTGCGTTTCTGCTTTCTGGCGAGATCGGCACAGGCAAAACGCGGGTGGCGCGCAAACTGGCGCTGATGGCGCAGACGATGGGCTACACCGTCGCCCTGGTGCGCCCGCAGCCCGGCGCATCGCGCAGCGTGCTGTGGGCGAATGTCATCTCATCGCTGCTCTTCCTGCCGGCTGACGGGGATGCCGATACCGTGCGCCCGATCGCCACAGCCGGTTTGCAGGCGATCGGTCTTGAGAATGACCTGGAGGCATTGCTGCACCTCATCCTTGAGGAAGGTGGCATATATTCGTATGACCGCACCAGCACGGCGTCCGGGGCGATGCCGCGCCGCGAGCTTGCGCCGCTGGTGGTGCGCTTCATGACCGCATACTGTGTGCGTACGCCTGTGCTGCTGGTCATCGATGATCTCGATCAGGCGGGGTCAGACGCGCACGCCATCGTGCGTGATCTGCTGTTTCACGATCAGGATATGTCTCTGGTCCTGATCGGTACAACCGACCCCGCCAGCGTAGTCGATGTGCCTGCTATGCCATTCGATGTGAGCGACCTGAACGAGGAAGAGACGGAGCAGGCAGCTTCGGCGCTGCTGAATGCGAGTGAGCTGGGGTCTCGGCTGAAGTCGATGCTCTGGGCGAACAGCGGCGGACGACCGCTGTTCATCGAGGCTCAGGTCCGCGCGCTGCTCGCAGCGGATGCGGTGCAGACTTACGGATGCGTGGTCGAACTCAAGCCGGAACTGCCCACGCTGCCCGTGCCGAATGATGTGCGTGATCTGGTGGCGGCGCGGGTCGATCACCTGCTGCCCGGTGAACAGAGCGTGCTGCGCGCCGCAACTGTGCTGGTGGAGGATAACCTCTTTCACATCCCGCTGGATGGGCTGACCTCTGTCTCTGAGCTGGGCGAACAGCGGGCGATGCTCAGCGCGCTACAGGGGCTGGATATGAAGGGGCTGCTGATCTGGGATGATGGCGAAACCTGCCGCTTCCGGCACGGGCTGGTGCAGCAGGCAGTGTATGCCAGCCTGACTCGCGCCACCCGTCTGAAGCTGCATCGTCTGGCAGCCGAATACTGGCGTGGGGCGGATGTGCCGGACAAGCCGCTTCATCTGGCGCATCACATGGCGCGCAGTGGTCTGCTGCCGCAGGCGGTGGATGTGCTGACCAGCGCTGCGGAGGCGGTTGCCGGGGTGGAACCAGAACGGGCAGTGCGTTTCTACCGGGCAGCGCTGGCGTTGCTGCCTGATCAGCGGCATCTGCTGATGGCGATCGAAGCGCTTGAGGCGGCTGCGCGCTGAAGATAAAAAAACGCCCCTGTCATCGTGTGACAGGGGCGTTTCCTATGCGCGGTCTCATCCGCTGATGAGCGTGCGGGCGACTGCCTGCAATTTCTGGGAGATGGGGTGATTGGGAAAGCGCAGCACGAACACCCCGGCACTCGCCAGCGTCATCATCTCGTCGGAATGCGGCAGGATCGCGCCGACGGGGCAGTTATAGGTGCTTTCCACGCGCTTGCGGACTTCTTCAAAGTCAAATGAGGTGGGCGTCTTGTTGACGATGAGCAGCATCAGCGGCACATCCAGCTTGCGCGCGACCTCGACCGTGACGCCCGTCCCCTGAAAGTCCTGCTGGTCGGGGCGCATGATGATCGCCAGCGCATCGGAGATGGCGACGGAAAGCAGAGTTTCCTCGTTCAGCCCAGGATGCGTATCGATGAGCAGCACATCCAGTTTGAGTTCCTTGACCAGGCTTTGAAAGCCGTCATTGAGCAAACCGACGTCATAGCCTTCACGCAGGATGCGCGCGATTTCACCCACCTTGATGCTGGATGGGATGAGGAAGACTTTGCCGCCGGGGGGCACTGCGCCCGCCCCACCCTGAGATTTGCTGTTCAGGTTATCCGTCACATCGTGCGCGGCACGCTCGATCTCGCATTTCCCCCACAGGTAGTCGTTAAGGGAATATCGCATGTCATCTTCATGCAGCCCGAAGAGGACATGAATCCCAGGCGAATTGATGTCTGTATCGATGACGCCCACTCGCATCTTCTGGCTGGCATAGATCGCCGCAAGGTTGGCGGTCGTGTTGGACTTGCCCGTGCCACCGCGGAACGAGTGGACTGAGATAATTTTTGACACGAGTTCAACTCCTCAAATTGAGTCGGTGCGGCACGCTGGGCGAAACTTGCGATGATTCTAACGGTAAATCCTTAAATCGTCTACACAAAGCCCGGTAGATCACAGCCAATACGGAAAACTTCCTTCGATCTGTGCCGGAAAAATGCCACGCGCAATCCCGGCGGCGATGGTCTCCATCTGATACAGGGTGACGGGCAGGCGAGGTGGGCGTATTGCCCCATAATGCAGCAGGGCGAAGCGCATGACTGATTCGATCGCCTCTTCGATGCTCAGCGGTGCTTCGGTGCGGATGTGCAGCGGCTGCACCGACGAGTCGGCAGTGATGACGAATGCCTCATGCGCGTTCAGCCGGAAGGCGCTTCCCCGTTCGGGCGGGGCGATCGTCCCGCCGCGCAGCGCATACAGCCTGGGCGCGCCCGCCCGGATGATCTCAACAGTGGTAAAAGTCGCATCCAGCGCATCTTCCCAGCGCCCGATCGCCAGACCTGCATCGCGCGGCAGCCTGCCGTCGATGTGCAGCACAGCCCGCCCGCCGCGCAGGATTTGCCGGGGCAGCAGCGTCGCCAGCAGCGCCTCAGGCACGCCTTCTCCTTTGCCGACGGCGGCGCTGTTCACCCGGTGAGCGACCAGCCTGCCTTCGCTGGTGTAAATACGGGCGATGCCGGTGACGTGTTCGCCATCGCGTTTATCCTGATAGAACAGGCTCAGCCCGATCACATGGTCGGCAAAGGGCAGCGGTTCTGCCGCCAGGTAGGGTGCGCTCCCTGCACGCGCGATCAACCCCATGACGATGTGCGGCATGGCGTCTGGGTTCTGCATCACGCTTTCCGGCACGATCAGTGTGGGTAGTCCCCGCCCGATCGTCTGCTGGCGCGCGTAGCGTTCGCTGACGGTATCGTCATCGGGCAGATCATCACCGGAGTCGGTATCGTCGGGCAGGGCGATGATCAGCACGTCGGCATTCTCTTTTGCCAGCAGGCGGACGGCGCTGTCGATGTTCGTCTGCGAGATGACGCGCATATCGCGCACACGGGCGACTTCCAGCGGCACGCCCGCCATGCGTTCGGTGGCGCGGCGCAGCGCCTCCAGAAAATCCTTCGCCCCTTCCGGCGCAGCGTCGATGAGCGCGACGCGCAGCGGGCGCGCCGCCAGAGCGGGGCTGGGCAGTGCTGCGCTGTGTTCAGCGAAATCTGCCCCCGCCTTTGTCGCTGAGAACGCGCGGGCGCGCCCATCTCCCCATCGCACCTGCAGGGTAGGGCTGAAGGCGCGGAAGAGATGCGGCGCACCATCCGGTCGGTTGTTGTAGGCGCGGTCGATCAGCCCGGCGCTCTTCAGCACATCCGATACCAGCCTGACCATCTGAGCATGGGCAGCGGGTTTGAGGTGCAGCGCGCGATCGAGCAGCGTCCTGTTGATGGCGAACTGGCTGATGTCGTCAGGGCGGATGACCAGATCGAGCGCATCGACGGCGTAGTCGTAATCGCGTATCCCGGAAGCGACGCGCACCACCCAGCCGTCATCCGGCGCAGCGGCGATCAGGTCGCGCATGGCGGGGTTACTCGTCATGTCGAGCAGGCGGGCGCGCTGCTCCCGAAGCTGCCCGACCAGTTTGACGATCTCGCCCTGCATTCCGGTCAGCTTGTCGGCAGCCCACAAGCCGACGATGGCGGTCGGGTCGCTTTGCGCCGCGAGATAGGCGGTCAGGTCAGGTTCGTACAGCAGGCGTGAGATGACCGAGACGGACAGCGCCGGCGCATCGTCGATCGTCCAGGTGCGGATGCGGTACTCCCGCGCGATGCGGGCATTTTTGATGGTGAACATGGCGCTTCGCAGCGCATCCAGAATGCGCGGCTCAAGCGCGGCGATCGGACCGCGCGCCAGCCAGTCGGCGATCTGCGCCGGGGTAGGCTGCCAGCCGCCATCCGGTTCGATCGCCTGAAGCGCGGCGAAAACGCGCGGATAGGCTGCGCGGGCGTCCTCGACGAATGTGGCGAGGTCAGCCGGGGAGAGGGGGGCATCGTTGAGCAGGTGACCACCGATCCACGACCAGAAGCCGCCGAACACCTGGCGCAGCAGGTCAGCAGTGCGCGCACCGATGCGCCGCGCGGCGGAGTCGCCTTCGCTCATCACCAGTCTGTAAGGGATGAGCGGGGGGATCGCTTCCTGACGCACGGGGAAGACCTCAGCAAACAGGCTGTCCGACCCGCTGGCAGACAGAGCGCTACGCGATCGGGCGTTCAGGGTCATTTCCCCATTCTTTCCACGAGCCATCGTAGACCGCGCCGCCGCTGAAACCTGCCGTCCGCAGCGCCAGCAGCCCGAAACTGGCGGAGATGCCGCCGTTGCAGTAGAAGACGACCTCCTGATCAGGCATGTCCAGCCGGATGCCGGCGTCGGCAAATTTCACGCGCAGCGCTTCCGGTGGCAGCATCTCCCCGGTGGCGCTGTCGAGCAGTGCCGAGCGGGGCAGGTTGATTGCGCCTGGGATGTGCCCGCCGCGCGCCGCACGGGAACTCGTCCCGGCGAATTCGCTCGGCGTCCGCACGTCGATCAGGATGCCGTCATGCGCGGCGACCTGATCAGCGCTGCGAAAGATGGCGGGCGTGAGCTGGGCGGTGAAGTCGCCTGGGGGATACGCCGGGGCGTCGGCGTCGGTCGGTCTGCCTTCGGCTGTCCAGGCATTCCAGCCGCCCGCCAGCACCGAGACGGCGCTGTGACCGTAGTAATGCAGGCTCCACCACATCCGGGCGGCGAACATCCCGCCGGCGTCGTCGTAGGCGACCACATGCGTGCCCGCGCTGATCCCCAGACGCCGCATCACCTGCTGATACAATTCGGGCGGGGCGAGGCGTCCACGCCGGCTGTCCGCCGGGTCGGTGAGGTCGAAATTCCAGTTGACGAACACCGCGCCTGGGATGTGCGCGCGCAGATAGTCGTCGTGATGGCTGTAGTAGTGCGGTTTGGGTTCAGACGGCGGCAGCACCCGCCCGCGAATATCGACGATGCGAACATCAGGATCGTTCAGGTGGGCGTGCAGCCACTCGGTGGAAACGAAGTCACGGGTCATGGGAGCGCTTCAGGTTTCTCTACACAGGGCATCAGTTTACCGCTATAGTGTAGCGCAAGATGAGAAAAACGACATGGTTTTTAGCTCTGATGTTCGTTTTCGCCGCCCGGATCGGGTTGGCGGGGCTGCCCTCATGTGGCGATCGCGCCACCGCGTTGAGCGAACCCTGGATTCGCATCGGGCTGGCGTGCCTGGAGCAGGTCATCGCGGATCCCAGTGCCGGAGAGCTGGGCTATGGGGCGATCGCGGCGGCGGACGGCGCGCTGTATGCGGCGCGCCCGTTCACCGGGGAGATCGTGCGCCTGACCGACAGCGACGGTGACGGTTTGCCGGATACGCCGACGATTGTGGCGCGCGGGCTGGCGCTGCCCAATGCGCTCACCTGGCATGCAGGTGCGCTGTACGTATCGGGACGTGGGGCGGTGTATCGCGTTGATGACGATGGCGCGGTCACCACGCTGGTGGACGACCTGCCGACGGGCGAATTCTGGGCGGGGGGCATTGCGGTGTGGGAGGGTCGGCTGTTCGTCGGCGTGGGCGCGCTGTGCGACTCCTGCCCGGCGCTGAGCGATGCGCGCGGTCTGGAGCGGGGCGGGGTGGTCAGCATGGCGCTCGATGGGGCAGATCAGCGTATCGAGGCGATCGGGTTACGCAGCCCGTATGCACTGACGGTGCATGACGGTGGGCTGTACGTCAGCGACAGCGCGCCGGACGGTTGGATGGAGACTCCGCTGCTGGACGAGATCAACCGCCTGACGCCTGGCGCGGATTTTGGCTTCCCAGCCTGCCTGGGAGCAGGGATCGCGCTCGATGGAGCGGGCGCATGTCAGGGCGTGACCATGCCTGTCCTCGCACTGCCGACCGGGAGCCTACCCGTCTCGATGGCGTCGTATGCTGACGATGCCCTCCCGCTGCTGACGGGTCGGCTGCTGGTGGTACTGAACGGGTCGCACGGGCGGGTCGATCTGCGTGGGTATCAGGTCGTGGCGGTCGATACCGAGACCTGGACGATCGCAGATGTCATGCCCGCCCGCCCGGACGACAGCCCGATCTCGGCGTTCACCCCGGTCGAGATGAGCTATCGCGGCAGCGGTTTCTACCCACGCCGCCCGATCGGGGTGGCGGTGACGCCGGAGGGGTGGGTGATGCTCAGCATGGGCGGCGGGCGCATTCTGGCGCTGCGCCCGTGAGCGACATCAAGCGCGGAACACTGAACAAGGATGGAGATGCCCGTGCCTTACTGGATCGCAGACACCCTGAGCGGGCTGCCCGTGTATGCCGTCATCATTCTGGCGATCGGCTTGCCCTGGTCGTTCGCCCTGCTGGGGCGGGCTGAGCGGCGCAGCCCGGCGCTGCTGGCAGCCGCCGCCATCCCGACCGGGTATGCGCTGATCACCGCCTGGCTGCTGCTGCTCGGCACGCTGGCGGCGAACAGCGGTGAGGCGCTCATCCGTCCTGTGCCGATCATGGCGGGCGGGGTGGCGCTCAGCCTGATCGGTGCGGGGCTGGCGTGGCGCGCCAGGCGCGATCGGGCTTTCCCGGCTGCCCGCGTCCGCCACAGCGCCGATGAGCGCCTGCTGATCGCCCTGATCGCGCTGGCGGTGGTCGTGGCGGCGCTGGTCACCGCCTACTGGTCGTTCACCGCCTACGATGCGCTGTGGGTGTATGGCTATCAGGGGCGGCTGTACGCGCTGACCGGGACGATCCCGCATGTCATCGACTACTACCCGCAGTTCATGCCGCTGCTCTATGCGCTGGGGCAGACCGACGCGATCAACGATCATGTGGCGCGCGCCGTTGTGCCGCTGCTGCACATCGGGGCGATCCTGGCGGCGTATGCGCTCGGTCGGCTGATCGACGGGCGGCGGACGGGGATCGTGCTGGCGGCGCTGTGGGCGCTGTATCCGCACGTCGGCGAATGGTCGCGCGCGGGCGATCTGGAAATCCCGCTCACGCTCAGTTTCACGCTGGCGAGCGCATTCTTCCTGCGTGCATGGATGCGGGCGGGCGATAGAGGGGCAGGATGGCGGCGTGATGCGCTCATCGCCGGGCTGTCGTTCGGGGTGGCGCTGTGGACGAAGCCGACGGCGGGCGCGTTCGCCCTGGGTGTGGCGCTCATGGTGGCGATCGCGTTCGCGCTGGCATGGGCGCAGCGGCGAACCTTCAGCGCGGCGTGGGCTGCCGTGCGACCGCGTTTCAGCGCGGCGGTCATCACTGCGCTGGCGTGCGCGCCGCTCGGCGGCGTGTGGTACATCCGCAACCTCATCCTGGGTCACAACCCGGTCGATTTTCCCCCTCCCTTCTGGCAGACGCTGGCGGAGCGCGGCGGGGACGAGTTCGGCTTCCCGCTGCTGGCGCTGACGCTGAGTGCAGCCTACGTCTGG